>JBMONC010000072.1:0-19660 GCA_049324875.1 Bacillota bacterium | reverse complement strand
TTCACAATCAGGTGGGTCTACCCGCAGATCCTCCATCCCTCCGGCGGGCGCTAGGCCTTCATGGTCTTGGGTTTGTTAATGACCTTATCATAAGATGGAGATAGCGGAGGTGAGCCGCCAATGCCACGGCTGGAGCACGACGCCCTGGGCGAGCGCTGGATACCCGATCAGGTCTACTGGGGGATCCACACCCTCCGGGCGATGGAGAACTTCCCCGTCTCGGCCCGGCCCGTCCGGCCGGCATGGGTGCGGGCCCTGGCCGAGGTGAAGCTGGCCGCTGCCCGGGCCAACACGGAGCTGGGGCTGCTCCCGCCCGAGGTGGGCGCCGCCCTGCAGGCCGCCGCCGCCGAGGTGGCGGAGGAGGCGCTGGCCGACCAGTTCCCCGTCGATGCCCTCCAGGGCGGAGCGGGGACCTCCCTGAACATGAACATGAACGAGGTGCTGGCCAACCGGGCGCTGGAGCTGTTGGGCCTGCCCCGCGGCGCCTATGAGCATATCCACCCCATCGACCATGTGAACCGGTGCCAGTCGACCAACGACACGGTTCCCACCGCCCTCCGGGTGGCGGCGATCCGGCAGGTGCGGGCGCTGAGCGAGGCGCTGGCGGCGCTGCAGGCGGCGCTCCAGCGGAAGGAGGCCGAGTTCGGCGGAATCGCCAAGCTGGGCCGCACCGAGATGCAGGATGCGGTGCCGATCACCCTGGGCCAGGAGTTCGGCGCCTGGGCCGAGGCGATCGCCCGGGACCGCTGGCGGCTCTACAAGACCGAGGAGCGGCTCCGGGTGATCAACCTGGGCGGGACCGCCATCGGGACCGGGGTGGGCGCCGAGCGGGGCTACGCCGCCAAGGCGGTGCAGCACCTGCGGCAGATTACCCACCTGGGGCTGGCCCGGGCGGAGAACCTGATCGAGGCCACCCAGAACAGCGACGTGCTGGTGGAGGTGAGCGGGCTGCTGAAGGCCTGCGCCGTCAACCTGGCCAAGCTGGCCGGCGACCTGCGGCTCCTCTCCTCCGGCCCGCGGGGCGGGCTGGGCGAGATCCGGCTGCCGGCGCTCCAGGCGGGCTCGTCGATCATGCCGGGCAAGGTCAACCCGGTGATGACGGAAATGGTGACCCAGGTCAGCTTTTCCGTGATCGCCTCCGACCAGGCGATCACCCTGGCCGCCCAGGCGGGGCAGCTGGAGCTGAACGCCTTCCTCCCGCTGATGGGCGACCACCTGCTGGGCGCTGCGGAGTTGCTGACCCAGGCCGCCACGCTCCTCCGCACCCGTTGCATCGAGGGGATCGAGGCCGACCCGGAGCGGTGCGCCGAGCTGCTGGACCGCTCCACCGCCGGGGTGACTGCCCTCGTCCCCCAGATTGGCTATGAAGCGGCGACCCGAATAGCGCAGAGGGCACTACAGAGCGGGGGGAATTCCGATGACCCCAACCAGTGAACGGCTCCATATCGCCCTGTTCGGCCGGCGGAACGCCGGCAAGTCCAGCCTGATCAACGCCCTGAGCGGCCAGCAGGTCGCCCTGGTCTCGCCGACTCCCGGCACCACCACCGACCCGGTGCAGCGGCCCATGGAGCTGCTCCCCCTGGGCCCGGTGGTGCTGATCGACACCGCCGGCCTCGACGATGAGGGGGAGCTTGGCCTCAAGCGGGTGGAGCGCTCCCGATCGGTCCTGGACCGGACCGACCTGGCGGTGCTGGTGGTGGAGTGCGGCTGTCAGCCCGGCGAGATCGAGGAGCAGATCGTTGCCGAGTTGCAGGAGCGGAAGATCCCGGCGGTGGGGGCGGTCTCCAAGGCCGACCTCGACCCGGCGGGCGCCGCCCTCCAGGCCGCCGCCCTGGCCCAGCGCTTCGGCTTCCCCTTCGTGGCCTGCTCCGAGAGCGCCGCCGCCGGCCCGGGGGTCCAGCCGCTGCGCCAGGCGATCATCGCCCAGGCCCCCGCCGGGCGGGAGCAGCCGCCCCTCCTGGCCGACCTGGTCAAGCCTGGCGAGATCATCCTCCTGGTGGTGCCGGTCGACCTGGGCGCCCCCAAGGGGAGGCTGATCCTGCCCCAGGTGGAGGCGATCCGGGACATCCTCGACCAGGATGCGCTCTGCCTGGTGGTCAAGGACCGGGAGCTGCGCTCCGCCCTGGACTCCCTCTCCCGCCCGCCCGCCCTGGTGGTGACCGACAGCCAGGTCTTCCTCAAGGCGGACGCCGACGTGCCGCCGGAGATCCCCCTCACCTCCTTCTCCATCCTGATGGCCCGCTACAAGGGCGACCTGGAGGAGCTGGTGCGGGGCGCCCGGGCGATCGAGTCGCTCCGGCCCGGCGACCGGGTGCTGATTGCCGAGACCTGCACCCACCACCAGCAGGCGGACGACATCGGCACCGTCAAGATCCCCCGCTGGATGCGGAACTACGTGGGCGGCGACCTCCAGTTTGAGTGGGCCAACGGCCGGGAGATGCCCGCCGACCTCTCCCCCTACAAGCTGATCGTCCACTGCGGCGGCTGCATGATCAACCGGCAGTTGATGATGAGCCGGCTCCGCAAGGCCCAGGCGGCCGGGGTGCCCATCGTCAACTACGGGGTCTGCATCGCCTACCTGCACGGAATCCTGCCCCGCGCACTCTCTCCCTTCGGAGGACTGGAGGTGGCCGCCGTATGAGGCTACTGGAGAAAGCGGAAGCCGGCGCCCGGCTGGATCGGGAGGAGATCGCCCAACTCCTCGCCCTGGAGGGCGACGAGATGCAGGCGCTCTTCGCCGCCGCAGACCGGGTGCGGGAGCGGGTGATGGGGGACGGGGTCCACCTGCGGGGGATCATCGAGTTCTCCAACATCTGCCGGATGGACTGCCACTACTGCGGCATCCGCCGCTCCAACCGGGCGGTCCGCCGCTACCGGATGGCCCCGCACGAGATCGTCGCCTGCGCCGAGAAGACGGAGCGGCTGGGCTACGGCTCGGTGGTGCTCCAGTCCGGCGAGGGGGACGCCCTGCCGGCGGAGGAGCTGGCCCAGACGGTCCGGGAGATCAAGGCCCGGACCAAGCTGGCCGTCACCCTGAGCGTCGGGGAGCGCTCTCGGGAGGAGTACGCCCTATGGCGGGAGGCGGGGGCCGACCGGTTCCTGCTCCGGCACGAGACCAGCGACCCCGCCCTCTTCGCCCGCATCCGCCCCTGGCGGACGCTGAAGCAGCGGGTCGACTGCCTGCTCGCCCTGCGGGAGCTGGGCTACCAGGTGGGCAGCGGCTTCATGGTCGGCCTGCCCGGCCAGAGCCTGGACTCCATCGCCGGCGACATCCTCCTGCTGCGGGAGCTGCACGTGGAGATGGCCGGGATCGGGCCGTTCATCCCGGCGCCCAACACCCCGCTGGAGCGGGAGTCCGGCGGGACGCTGGAGCTGGTGCTGAAGGCGGTGGCCTGCACCCGGCTGGCGATCCCCGACGCCCACCTGCCCGCCACCACCGCCCTGGGCTCCATCCACCCCCGGGGCCGCCAGATGGCCCTGCACTGCGGCGCCAACGTGATCATGCCCAACGTCACCCCCCAGCGCTACCGGCAGGACTACCAGCTCTACCCCGGCAAGATCTGCCTCGCCGAGGAGCCCGAGCACTGCGCCCCCTGCGTCACCGCCCTGATCTACGCCGAGGGGCGCCATCTTGCGGCCGGGCCGGGCCACACCCCACGGCTCGCCCACTAGGAGGGATCGCCATGCGAACCAAGGAACAGGCGCACTTCATCGACGATGCGGTCATCGGCGACCTGCTGGCCCGGGCCCACCGCCCGTCGGCCATCCGGGTCCGGGAGATCCTGGAGCGGGCCGCCCTGGCCAAGGGGCTGGAGCCCGCCGATGTGGCCACGCTGCTGATGATCGAGGAGCGGCCGATGCTGGAGGATCTCTTCCGGACCGCCCTCCACGTCAAGCAGAAGATCTACGGCGACCGGATCGTCCTCTTCGCCCCGCTCTACGTCTCCAACCACTGTGTCAACGACTGTACCTATTGCGGCTACCGGGTGCAGAACCAGATCCCCCGCCGCCGGCTGAGCATGGAGGAGCTGGCCGAGGAGGTCCGGGTGCTCCAGGGGATGGGCCACAAGCGGCTGGCGCTGGAGGCGGGCGAGGACCCGGTCAACGCCGACATCGACTACATCGTGGAGTGCATCCGCACCATTTACGCCAGCGGCGACATCCGCCGGATCAACGTCAACATCGCCGCCGCCTCGGTGGAGGAGTACGTGAAGCTGAAGGAGGCCGAGATCGGCACCTACCTCCTCTTCCAGGAGACCTACCACCGCCCAACCTATGCCCGGGTCCACCCACGGGGTCCCAAGCACGACTATGACTGGCACACCACCGCCCTGGGCCGGGCCCAGGAGGCCGGGATCGACGACGTGGGCGCCGGGGTGCTCTTCGGCCTCTACGACTACCGCTACGAGGTGCTGGCGCTGCTGCTCCACGCCCGGCACCTGGAGGAGCGGTTCGGCGTCGGCCCGCACACCATCTCCGTGCCCCGCCTCAAGCCCGCCGCCGGCATGGACCTGGCCGACTACCCCTACCTGGTCAACGATGAGGAGTTCAAGAAGCTGGTGGCGATCATCCGGCTGGCGGTGCCCTACACCGGGATGATCCTGACCACCCGGGAGAGGCCCGAGCTGCGAGAAGAGGTGCTCCGGCTGGGCATCTCCCAGATCAGCGCCGGCTCCTGCACCGGGGTGGGCGGCTACCACGAGAACAAGGTGCCCGCCCAGTTCGAGACCGGCGACCACCGGAGCCCGGATGAGGTGCTGCGCTGGCTCTGCGAGGGAGGCTACCTGCCCTCCTACTGCACCGCCTGCTACCGGCAGGGGCGGACCGGCGACCGGTTCATGCAGCTGGCCAAGAGCGGGCAGATCGCAAACCTCTGCCAGGCCAACGCCCTGATGACCTTCCAGGAGTTTCTGGAGGACTACGCCTCGCCCGAGACCCGGGCGGTGGGGGAGCAGACCGTGGCCGGGCACCTCGCGCGGATCCCAAACCCCAGGGCACGGGAGGCGACCGCCATCCGGCTGGAGCGGATCCGCCGGGGCGAGCGGGACCTGTTTTTCTGATGATCACAGGCCGGGGACGCTAGTTTTCAATTTCATGACAATGCAGGCAGAGGTGCCGGGCGCAGCGAAATCTCCTCCGGACCCACGTGAAGGGGGAGCGGAGGATGGGCCAGCCCTTGCGGGTGGGAATCATCGGGTATGGCAGTATCGGCAAGGTTCACGAGGAGGTCCTCTCCCATTGCGAGGGGGTGACCGTGGCTGCCATCGCCGGGCGGTCGGCGGCACGACCGCCGGGCCTCACCGCCGACTGGCATGCCGACTACCGGGAGCTGCTCCGGCGACCCGATATTGACCTGGTGGTGATCTGCACCCCCAGCGGCCTGCACGGCCCCCAGGCCCTCGAGGCGCTGGAGGCGGGCAAGCATGTGGTCATCGAGAAGCCGATGGCCCTCCGGCTTGATGAGGCGCGGGCGGTCATCGGCTGCGCCCGGCGGCGGGGGCTCTTCCTCTCGGTCATCTCCCAGCGGCGGATGGAGCCCCCGCATCGCTATCTGAAGGAGGCGATCGCCTCGGGCCGGCTCGGCCGCCCGGTGCTAGGGGAGGCGCTGGTCCGCTGGTACCGGCCCCAGAGCTACTACGACTCCGCCGACTGGCGAGGGACACTGGCGCTGGACGGCGGGGCACTGATGAACCAGGGGATCCACCTGGTGGACCTGCTGCTCTGGCTGATGGGCCCGGTCACCTCGGTCTCCGCCCACACCGCCACCCGGACCCATCGGATGGAGGCGGAGGACACCGCCACAGCCTCCCTCCGCTTTGAGAGCGGGGCGCTGGGGCTGATCGCCGCCACCACCGCCGCCCACCCGGGCTTTCCCGCCGAGCTGAACCTCTTCTTCGAGCGGGGCTCCGTCCTGCTATCCGGCAGCCAGGTGCTCCGCTGGGAGGTGCCCGACCTGCCGCCGCCCCCGAAGGCGGAGCCAGCGACAGGCGGGGCGAGCGATCCGAGGGCGATCGGCAACGCCGGACACCTGGCCCAGTGGCAGGAGATCCTGGACGCCCTGCGGTACCGCCGGCGGCCGCTGGTGGCGGGTGAGGACGGGCTGGCCGCCCTGGCGCTGGTGCTGGCCATCTATGAGTCCAGTCAGACCGGTCGGGCGGTCAGGCCCGGCCTGGAACCCCTGGGGAGGGAGTAGCGATGCGCTGGGCCCTGATCGGCGGCGGGGATGTGGCCAACAAGCGGGTGATTGCAGCCCTGCGCCAGGCGGAGGGGAGCGAGCTGGTCTGCCTGGTGGGCCGGAGCCCCGACCGCACCCGGGCCACGGCCGAGCGGCACGGGATACCGGCCTGGTACACCGACATGGCCGCCGCCCACGGCCTGGCGGCCTACCACTTCAACGCCCCCGCCAGCCACAGCCTGACCATCAACGGGACGGCAGGGCGGATCCTGAGCCCCCATGTCGACCGCCCGGAGCTGATCTGGATCGACGGTGAGGGGGCTGAACACCGGGAGGATCTGCCCCGGCACGAAAACGTCAACCTCCCTTTGATCGAGAACTTCACCGCAGCGGCCCGGGGGGAGGCCGAACCGCTGGTGCCGGCGCCTTTGGCGCCCTGAACGCCTGGGAGCCTGCGTCGTCGGGCTGGTTGTTCCCGCATCCGTACAGGAGGCGCCAGAAGCGAAATGGCTTCTGGCGCCTCTTTGGCTTATGGGCTGATCAGCGCTCCAACACCTCGGGGTTGACCGGGGTGGGCGGACGCCGGCCGGTCACCGCAGCCACCAGGTTCTCGGCAGCCAGGGTGCACATCCGGGTGCGGGTCTTGATGCTGGCCGACCCGATGTGCGGGACCGCCGTCACGTTGGGCAGGGTCAGCAGCGGGTGGTCCGCGCCGATTGGCTCCTTCTCGAAGACGTCCAGGCCGGCGGCCCAGATCTGCCTGTTCACCAGGGCGTTGTAAAGCGCCTGCTCGTCCACCACCGGGCCCCGGGCCGCGTTGACGAAGACCGCCGTCGACTTCATCAGGCCGAGCTCGCGCGCCCCGATCATCCCCCGGGTCTCCGGGGTGAGCGGGACGAGCACCACCACGAAATCCGACCGCCGCAGCAGGTCGTCCAGGGAGCAGTATTCCGCCCCCACCTCCGCCTCCAGCTCCGGGCTCGGGCGCCGGTTGTAGTAGAGGACCGGCATGTCAAAGCCCTTCGCCCGCCGGGCCAGGGCGCTGCCGATCCGCCCCGCCCCGATGATCCCCAGGGTAGCGCCGTAGACATCCTGCCCGGTCATGAACATGGGCGACCAGGTCTTCCAGTTCCCCTCGACGATCAGCCGCTGCCCCTCGTAGAGCCGTCGGGCGGAGGCCATCATCAGGGCGAAGGCCAGGTCAGCGGTGGTCTCGGTCAGCACCCCCGGCGTGTTGGTGATCAGCACTCCCCGCTTCGTCGCCTCCGGCACCTGGACATTGTCCACGCCCACGGCCAGGTTGGCGAAGACCTTGCAGCGGGGGGCGGCGTCCATCAGTTCGGCATCGATCCGGTCGGTCAGCAGCACCAGGGCGCCGTCCGCCTCGGAGACCTCCTGGATCAACCGATCACGGGGGACCGGCTGCTCCTCGCTCTCCCACATGCGATAGTCACAGGCGGCGGCGATGATATCGACCGCTGCCTGGGGAAGCTTCCGCGAGATGAACACCTTCGGTCTGCTCATGGATAGAACCTCCGTTGCTGTATGATCTAAAGCGTGGCCCAGGCCTCCAGGAGCGCCCGCTTCGACCCGGCGATCACAGCACCGCTGCGCTCGCCCGGGGCAGGCTTCACCTCAAAGGCCAGGGTCCGCTGTTCCCCCTGCCGCAGGTAGCCGATCTCCAGCAGTACCCGCAGGTACTCACGCAGCTCAGGCACCCCGTTCTCCCCGTCGGGATGGCCGAAGCGTGGGTGCTGATCGCCATAGAGCGGGTGGGACTTGTCCCGCATGATGGCGTTGCCGCAGTGGGCATGGATCAGCACATCCGCCGCGGCGGTCAGGGCATCCTGGGGCGTCTCGTACTGGAGCGGCAGGTGGCTCAGGTCGATCATCAGCCCGAAGGAGGGGACATCACGCCGGATGGTCCGGGCGATCTCCGCCGCCTCCTTGTTCGGTCCTACCAGCGCCTTCTTATCGATGTCGAAGTCAAAGGTCTCCAGCGCCAGCTGAATCCCCGCATCCTCGCAGCGGCGGCCCAGCTCAACCAGCGAGCGGATCAGCGCCTCCTTGGCTGCCTCCCGCTTCTCCGGACCGGGGTCGGGGCCGGAGAGGATGCCCAGCTTCTTCGCTCCCAGCTCCTTTGCCTGGGCCAGCGCCTCGTAGCAGGTGGCGAGGGCCGCCTGCCGGGCCGCCTCATCGAGGCTGTTCAGGTCGCTCTTGGTGGACAGGATCATCGGCTGGGCGCCGAAGCCCACCTCCAAGCCGGCGCTGGCCAGCAGGACCGCCGCCTCCCGCCGCACCTTCGGGTCGTTGATCCGGGTCACCTCCACCGAGCCGAAAAACGGGTCCTCCGCAACCGTCGCCAGGGTCTCGAGAATCGGGCCGTCGCCCTTGAGCGTCTCCGGAAAGGCCATGAAGTGAACGAGCCCAACTTTCATATAGGACTGGAGATTCCCCTGCAAAACGCCATCCCCCTTACTTATGAGATCACGCACCAACGGGGCTACAGGCGCCGTTGGCGCTGCAAAATCGCCGGCCGCTGCCAGGTGCGGCCGCCCGCCTCCACCGTCACCACCGGCCAGTCGCCGGTGGCGGTGAGGATCTCCGGCCCGCCCTCCACGGCCAGGATCGTATCCTCCGATTTGACCCCGGCGATGCTGGGGTTCCAGGCAAAGGCCTGGTTCGCCCCGATCACCTGCGCGGCGCCGGGCGTCGCCCGGTACTCCCGGGAGAGGTAGCCCGCCAGCCCTCCCTGGTGGTGCTTCTGCCACTCGCCGGCATAGCCGGCGGCGGCGTAGGCGGCGACGGCCTCCTCCCAGACCGAAGCGACCCGGTTGCCGGGCTGTGTGGCGGCGATCATCGCCGCGTCGACCCGGGCCACCGCCTGCAGCCGCTCCGCCAGGTGCGACGGGATCGGCCCGAAGTGGACCAGCCGGGTGGCGGAGATCACCAGCCCCCGGTAGCGGGCGCCGATCACCAGCATGGCGTACCGCTCCAGCCGTCGCTCCGTCGGGAGCGGGTGCCGGTACTGGTAGACCCGGTCATCGGTCGCGATCAGGTTGACCACCGGCTCCATCCCCAGGGCCAGAACCCGCCGGGCCAGCTCGCCGGCGATCTCAAACTCGGTCTGCCCCGGGAGGATGGCCCGGGCGGTCGCCTCCAGCGCCTCCGCAGCGGCCCGGGCGGCGTACCGCAGCCGCTCCACCTCCAGGCGGGAGAGCGTCCAGCGGAGGGGGGCCAGGTTGACCAGGGCCGCTCCGCTCAGGGGGATGTCCGCCCCGAGCGCTCCCTCACCCGTCAGCTCCCGCACCCGGTCCAGCCGGGCGCCATCGTCGTGCCAGGGGTGGGCCACCACCGTCACCGGCTGGCCCAGCTCCTCGTGCTCCATGCGCGGCGCCTCGATGGCGTTGGTCACCACCCAGACGCCCTCCTCGGTCAGCACCACCCAGGCGACGCTGGCCTCGGTGGCGCTGTTGACGAAGCCCCGGGCCCCGCCGGTCAGCCAGGCGAAGTTCTCCTGCCGCCCCAGTACCAGGGCCCGCAGGCCCTGCTCCCGCATGAAGCTGCGGACCCGGCCCAGCTTCTCCGGAAACTCGATGGTCATCGACTTACATCCCCTTCACCCAGGCGTGGGCGGGGTCGTCGTTGGGCCGCATCTGGCGGTGCTCCCCGGCGATGGCCCACAGGTAGTAGATCTGGTAGCCGGGCGCCGCCGCCACCGGGTGGTAGCCCTTCGGCAGCAAGGTCACATCCCCGTCGAGAATCCGATACGCCTGGTCGATTTCGCCGTCGGTGGTATACATGACCTGCACACCAAAACCATGCTGCGGATTTATCTTGAATAGATAAATCTCCTGCATCTTGGATTCCACCGGCGGGTTCTCCTCGTCGTGCTTGTGCGGCGGATAGCTCGACCAGTGGCCCGTCGCGTTGAAGGTCTCGCCCACCACGATGCGGTCCGCCTCCACGTTGTCGGCGACGATATCCTCCACCCGGCGCTGGAAGAGGTCCTTGCCCCGCTGGTGGACCACCACCTGGTCGGGCGTCACCACCTGGACGCGGCCCGGCTTCTCGCTGGGGGCCCGGCAGATGGCAATCTCCACGGCGGAGGCCCCCGTGACGCTGTACCCGGTGTGGCAGGGCACGTAGACGGCGTGGGCCCGCCCCGCAAAGACGTTCGCCCTCTCCCCCAGGATGCCCAAATCCTGACCGGCGGCGGAGATCCGGGCCCTGCCGCCCAGGATCACCAGCACGATCTCCTCGGCGCCCGTCTCGCCCGTGTAGCTCTCGCCTTCATCGAGCCGGAGCAGGGAAAGACCCACCATCTGCAGCTCCTGGCCCGGGTTGGCAATGTCGATGCGCCCCTTGGTCTTCGGCGGTCGGCGGAACAGATCCAGCATGGCTCAAACCTCCTCCTGATCGTCGGGGGCCGCGGCAGCCAGCTCGTCCAGCCGTCGGTAGAGCCCCTCCACAGACCGGTACAGTTCGTTGTAGAGCTGGAACCACTGGGTGTAGAAGGCGGTATGGGAGGCCCGGGGGGTCTGGACTTCGGTCACCGGGTTGAGCCGCCGGGCCGCCGCCAGCGGATCGGAGAGCAGGCCCGCCGCCGTGGCGCCCAGCAGCATGGCGCCCACCGAGGCGCTGTGCGGGTTCTGGACCGCCGCCACCGGGCGGCCCGCCACGTCGGCCTTGATCTGCCGCCACACCGGCGATTTGGCGCCGCCTCCCAGGGTGACCAGCTCGCGGGCCTCCACCCCCTCCCGGTCCAGCACCGCCAGGCAGGCCCTGACCTCCATGGCCACGCCCTCCATCACCGCCCGGGCCAGCTCCCCCTGGCCGTGGCCGAGGGAGAGGCCGAAGAGCACGCCCCGCGCCTCTGCGTTCCAGCGGGTCGCCTGGGCGCCCATGAAGAAGGGCAGAAGCAACAGGCCCCCGGCGCCCGGCTTCACGCCCAGGACGAGCCGGTTCAGCTCCTCGTAGGGCAGGCCGGTCACCTGGTCCCGCAGCCACTTCAGGATCGAGCCGCCGGTGCTGATCCCCTGTTCCAGCAGCCACTGGCCGGGCAGCACGTGGGCCGAGACGATGATCCCGTCGGGCAGCCGCTCCCCGAGCTGGGAGGCCGCCGCCGAGAGGTTGGTCGCCGTGCCGGTGGACTCCATCACCCGGCCCTCGCCCACCCCGGCGCCCAGCGCCTCGCAGGGCCGGTCGCCGCCGCCGGCGGCCACCGGGATGCCCGCAGGCAGGCCCAGCGTCGCCGCCGCCTGGGCGGAGAGCAGCCCGCCGCACTCCCCCGACCCCACCACCGGGGCCAGCCGGTCGGGCGAGAGTTCCAGCAGTTCCAGCACCTCCGGCCACCAGTCCCGGCGCCGGACATCGTAGAGCATGGTGCGGGAGGCGATCGAGGGGTCCAGGAAGGGCGCCCCCGTCAGCCGCAGGGCAAGGAAGTCCTTCGGCAGGAGCAGCCAGCGGGCCCGCTTCCAGATCTCCGGCTGGTGGCGCTTCAGCCAGAGCAGCTTGGCAGCGCTGAAGACCGGCTCCGCCCGCATCCCCGTCACCTGGTGGATCCGGTCGGCCCCCAGCCGCTCGCCCAGCTCCCGGGCCTCGGCCAGCGCCCGCCGGTCCTGCCACATCAGGGCGCTGCGGAGGACCGAGCCATCCTCAGCAACGGGCACCACGGTCTCCCGCTGGGTGGAGAGGCCGATTCCCTGCACCACCGCTCCCGGCGCCGCCGCCAGCACCTCCCGGGTGGTGGCGAGCACCGCCTGCCACCAGTCCTCCGGCTCCTGCTCCACCCAGGCGGGCTGGGGCCGGTGGACCGGGATCTCCCGCTCCGCCAGCGCCAGCAGGCGGCCGTCCGCCGGGTCGAAGAGCGCCGTCTTCAGCCCGGTGGTGCCCAGATCATAGGTCAACATCGCCATATCAGCGGAACAGGCTGGTCATGGCGTCCAGGTCGCGGTCCATCGCCGCCTCCATCGCCGCCAGCCCCTCCTCCAGGGTGCCGCCCCGCACCACCCGGGCGACCCCCACCGCCACCGCCTGCGGGTCCAGCTCGCCGGGCCAGATCACGTTCCGGCCCACCAGGGCGCCCCGCACGTTGGAGCCCGCCCGCATCGCCCGGTAGATCTGCTCCAATACCAACCCCGGCTGCCCGTGGCTCTCGCCGCCGAGCATCAGGATCGGCAGGGTGGTCGCCCGGGCCACCCGCTCGAACTCCGGCGTGTAGGGCAGCTTCAGCCATATCCGGGCCGACAGGTCGCCCAGGGCGCTGGCCACCCCCACCACCCGGATCAGGTCATCCGGCTCCAGCTTCATCCGCCAACCCGACCCATCGTGCACCACCGGCAGCGCCTCCAGGAAGGAGGGCACCCCCAGTCCGTTCAGCTCCGTGATCCAACGGGCGCAGTACTCCACCGCCCGGGCCGAGTCCCGCTCCTTCAGGTTGAGGCGGAACATCATCTTGGCCGCATCGATCCCCATGGCGGCGATGCGGGCCGGGGTGTGGGCGGTCTGGAAGTCATCCAGCTCCCAGGCGGCGCCGGCCAGGCCCCCCCGGTTGAGGCAGCCCATCAGCACCTTCTCATCCAGGAAGCTGGCGCCGCCCGCCTCCTTCACCAGGAAGTTGATCAGCAGCAGGTCATCGATGATGTCCGGGGTGGCCATCACCCCATCCACCTCGGGGTGGCTGATCACCCGCACGATTCGCTCCAGATAGGCCCGGCGGTCTCCCATGCCCAGCGGATCGCTCCCCGCCCGCACCACGTTCCGGGCGGGGTGGTCGGCCGCCAGGATCACCAGCCGCCCGTCCCGGGTCAGCCTGGAGCGCCGCCGGCGAGCCGCCGCTTCGGCCTCCACCAACTCCGGCCGCTCCACCCGCAGGTCGGTCACCCGGTCGAAGACAAGATCCGGCAGATAGCACCCTGTGACAAATTGGGACTTCATGGCAACACCTTCTCTAGTTAGTAGCCCAGCATCAGGCGCGGCACCCACATGAACGTAGCCGGGAAGTAGGTGATGATCATTAGCACGACAAACATCGTCACGTAGAAGGGAATCGTCCCCTTGGCCGCCCGCTCAATGGAGATGTTCCCGATGGCGGAGCCGACGAAGAGGGTCGAGCCCACCGGCGGGGTGAGCAGGCCGATGGAGAGGTTGAGCATCATCACAATGCCGAAGTGGACGGGGTCCATGCCGATGCCGGTGGCCACCGGCAGCAGGATCGGGGTGGTGATCAGGATCAGGGGCGCCATGTCCATGATCATGCCCAGCAGCAGGAGCACGATGTTGACCACCAGCATCACCACATAGGGGCTGCTGGAGAGGCCCAGCAGGGTGTCGGTCACCAGGGCGGGCACCTTCAGCAGGGCCAGCAGCCAGCCGAAGGCGCTGGAGGCGGCGATCAGCGCCACCACGATCGCCAGGGTGCGCAGGCTGTTGAGCAGCGACTGGACAAACTTGGCCCAGGTCATCTCCCGGTAGAAGAAGATGGCGATCGCCAGGGCGTAGACCACGGCAACGGCCGAGGACTCGGTGGCGGTGAAGATGCCGGTCAGCACGCCCACCATGATGATCACAGCGGTGAGCAGCCCCACCACCGCCTCCCGGATGGTCCGCCAGGCCTGGCTCCAGGGCACGGCCGCCTCCCGGGGGTAGTTCCGCCGCACGGCGATCACATAGCTGGTGACCATCAGCGCCAGGCCCAGGAAGACCCCCGGCAGGAGACCGCCGGCGAACATGGCCGCCACCGAGACGGTGGAGCCGGCCGCCAGCGAGTAGATGATCATGTTGTGGCTAGGGGGGACCAGGATCCCCTGGGCCGAGCTGGAGATGGTGACCCCCACCGCGTAGTCGGTGTCGTACCCCTTCTCCTTCATCATCGGGATCAGCACCGAGCCGATCGAGGAGGTGTCGGCCACCGAGGAGCCCGAGATGCCGCCGAAGAACATGGAGGCGGCCACGTTGACGATGGCCAGACCGCCCCGAACCCGCCCCACCAGCACGTTGGAGAGGTCGATCAACCGGCGGGATATGCCGCCGGCCCCCATGATCTCACCGGCGAGGATGAAGAACGGGATCGCCAGGAGCGAAAAGCTGTTGATGCCGCTCACCATCCGCTGGGCCAGCACGGCGATGGGCAGGTCCATGTACCAGGCGGTGGCCACAGAGGAGGCGATCATGGCAAAGGCGACCGGCACCCGCAGCACCAGCAGCAGCAGGAAGCCGCCGATCAGGATCCAGATCGCGACAGTGGTCTCCATCAGCTCTCACCCCCCACCCGGTTCGTGTCGATGCCCAGCGCCTGCAGGAATGTGTGGACAATGATCAGGAAGCCGGAGATCGGGATCACCAGGTAGAGCACGCTGGAGGGCAGCTTGGTACCGGCCATGGTGGAGAGGTGGGTCACCTGGACCAGCTTCCACCCCTCCCAGACCATGAAGAGCCCCACCAGCAGCACCATCGCCCGGGAGAGCCGGTTCAGAAAGGTCTTGATCCAGGCGGGCAGCCCCTCGGTCAGCACGTCGATCCGCAGGTGGAGCCGCTCGGCCACACCGATCGCCATGCCCAGGAAGCCGAACCAGACCATGAGGAGCAGGGCGACCTCCTCCGACCAGGGCGGTGTGTAATTGAAGAAGTAGCGGGTGATCACCTGGGTGAAGACGATCACCACCATGGTGAAGAGCAAGAGCATGCCCAGCCACTCGGTGAGCCGGCGCAAGAGCAAGTAGGCCTGTTTCAAACCCAACCCTCCTTCAACGGAGCTGTGAGAAGAGGGGCAGAGGGCCGGAAGACCGGATCCCCTGCCCCTTGCCACTTGCCACTTGGCTACTTGGCGGCCTTGATCTTGGCGATCAGATCCTTGAAGCTGGCGCCGTGGGTGTCGTAGAGGCCCGCCACCGCATCCTGCCAGGCCTTCAGGTCGGTCACCTCGGTGATGGTGTTGCCGGCGGCCTTCACCTTGTCGATCGACTTCTGCTCGTACTCCTTCCAGGCCTTCCGCTGGACCTCGGTGGAGGCCTTGGCCGCCTCGAGGATGATCTGCCGGTCCTCGGCGTCCAGCTTGTCCCAGAGCGCCTGGGAGGCGATGATCACCTCAGGGCTGCGGGTGTGGTAGTCGAGGGTGATGAACTTCGCCACCTCGTAGTGGCTGGTGGAGTAGTAGGAGGGCCAGTTGTTCTCCGCGCCGTCGATGACGCCCGACTTCAGGCCGTTGTACACCTCGCCGTAGGCCATCGGGGTGGCCGAGGCGCCCAGGGCGTTGACCAGGTCGACCATCAGGTTGGACTGCTGCACCCGGATCTTCAGCCCCTTCAGATCGGCGGGGACCTTCGCCTCCCGCTTGGAGTTGTAGAAGCTGCGGGCGCCCGAGTCATAATAGGTGAGGCCCACCATCCTGGAGCCGGCCAGGCTGTCCAGGATCTCCTGGCCGATGGGGCCGTTCAGCACCTTCCACAGGTGCTCCTCGCTGTCGAAGAGGTAGGGCAGGTTGAGGACGCCGATCTTCTTGGAGAACTCGCCCAGCGGCTGCACGTTGACCCGGGCGAAGTCAATGGCGCCGAGCTGAATCTGCTCGATCACCGTCTTCTCATCGCCCAGCTGGGCGCCATGGTAGACGTCGATCTTGATCCGGCCGTTGGTCTTCTCCGCGACCCGCTTGGCGAAGTCCAGGTCGCCGATGGTGGTCGGGTAGTCGGCCGCCTGGTTTTCCGCCAGGCGCAGGGTGAACGAGGGCTTCTCCTTCTTGGTCTCCTGCTGGGCGGGCTTGGTCTCATTCGTCTTGGCCGGGTCGGTGGTGCTCTTGGTGCCGCCGCAGCCGGCAAGGGCTGTCAGGGCGAAGGCGAGCGCGAGGGCCAGAACCATGGAAAGACGGGTCCGCTTCACGAAACTCTCCCCCTTCTGATGTGAATCAAACGTCACCGTTGGGCTCCGCTGCCAGCAGGACCTCCACCCCCATCCCCCGCAGGGCGGCCACCATATCGGCGGGGGCCGCACCGTCGGTGATGATGGTGTTGACGCCGCTTACGGGTGCAAAGGAAGCCAGGTGGGTGCGTCCGAACTTGGAGTGATCCACCGCCAGGACGGCGAGGCGCGCCGCCCGCAGCATGGTGGTCTTCACCTCGGCCTCAAACATGTCGGAAGCGGTTAACCCCCGGTCCAGCGAGATGCCGCTGGCGCCCAGGAAGAGGATGTCGGCATGGTACCGCTGCAGGAAGGAGACCGCCTCCGGCCCGATCAGCGACCGGCTGCGGGGCTTGAGATAGCCGCCTGTGACCAGCACCCGGATATCCTCCGCGGTGCGCATCTCATCGGCGATGGCCAGGTCGTTGGTGATCACCGTCAGGCGGGGAATCGTCGTCAGGAAGCGGGCCACCTGCCGGGTGGTGGAGCCTGCGTCCAGAATCACCACATTCCCCGGTCTCACCAGGCCTGCGCCCAGCCGGCCAATCTGCTCCTTCTCCGCCTGGTGGGTGGTCTGGCGCTCCTCCAGCGGGGGGAGCAGCGGCCCCACCCCGTTGCGGCTCTTCAGCACCGCCCCGCCGTAGTTCCGCTCCACCAGCCCCTGCGCTTCCAGCTCCGCCAGGTCCCGCCGGATCGTCTCGTCGGAGACCTGAAACCGCTCCACGAGATCGGCCACCCGCACCTGTCCCTCCTGCGCGACGATCTGGCTGATCTGTAGCCGGCGTGCTGCCGCAATGACGTTGCTCACGGTCGTCCCCCCGTCTGGCATCTTGCTCACCCGGTTTTGTCCACACAATTCCACATAAGTCCACAACAATCCTTCTGGTAATCCTCCTAAAACCACAACATTTTTCTTACAGTCACAGAGGTGCGAAGCGGACGTCTTAAGGCTGACCGAGGGGCGGTGAGCGCCCCTGAACCAGGCGGGAGGCCCCTGCCGCAGCGGCAACCGCTCGGCCCAGGCCTGCCGGCTAGCGGGGGCATGATCGCCTGGAAGGGGAGGGTGGTAAAGGGTCCGGTCCGCAGATGAGCCCGGACGGCAGCTGCCGCCCGGGCTCGCTCCTTGTGTGGGGTGGTGTGGGGTCCCACACACCCTCTCCTGGCCTTTTCCTGCTCTTCGGTCGGGACTCTTGTTTGACGTATGATCATGAAGGACAAAACAAGAGATCAGAGAGGAACTGATGGAAGCGCAGAGAAGGAACTGACGACGCAGCGAACCGGCCGCCGTTACCCTGGATGGTACTGCTGGCAGTAAGGGGCAGGTAGATGTGGATGTTCGACCGTTGATCGGGGGCTTGAAGGGGAAGCTGATCGTCTCCTGCCAGGCGCGGGAGGAGAGTCCCCTTTTCGGCCCCGTCTTCATGGCAGCGATGGCGGCAGCGGCTGAACAGGCGGGGGCCGCCGGGATCCGGGCGAATGGGGCTGTCGATATCGCCGCGATCCGGCACCGGGTGAGGCTGCCGATCATCGGCATTGAGAAGCAGATCGACCCCCGCACCGGGGCCGAGATCATCACCCCCGATTTCGCCTCCGCCCGGCGGGTTGCGGAGGCGGGCGCCGACATTGTCGCCCTCTCCTGCGCCGCCTGCCAGCGCCCGGACCCCGAGGCGCTGGGCGAGCTGATCCAGCGGATTCGGCTGGAGTTGAAGGTGCTGGTGATGGCGGACTGCGCCACGCTGGAGGAGGGGGTGCTGGCTGCAAGGCTGGGCGCCGACCTGGTCGCATCGACCCTCTCGGGCTATACCCCGGAGACGGCGGTGCTCCCGACCGCCGGACCCGATCTGGCCCTGGTGGAGGCACTGGTCCGCGCCCAGCCGAAGCCGGTGGTGGCGGAGGGGCGGATCTGGACCCCCGAGCAGGCCCGGGCGGCGTTGGCCGCCGGTGCTCATGCCGTCGTCGTCGGCACAGCGATCACAAACCCGGTTGAGATTACCGCCCGGTTCCTGGCGGTTATGAGGTGAGCGTCATGAACGGTTATGTGCTGGGTGTCGACGGCGGACAGACAGCCACCAAGGCGGCGCTGGCAGATCTGACCGGGCGGGTGGTCGCCCGGGTGACGGCGGGGGCCTGGGATTCGATGGGGACCGAGGCAGGACGGGAGCGGTGCCGGGCGGCGATCACCGGGGTGCTGGACAGCCTGCTGCCCGCCATCCCGCCGGGGGGGCGGTTGGTCTCCGCCTGCCTGGGCCTGACCGGCGGCCGGACCCGGGTCGAGTTCCTGGAGGGCTGGCTCCGGGAGCGGGTGCAGCCCGAGCACCTGCAGGTGGTAGGCGACATCGTGACCAACCTCCGCGGCGCCGACCCCAGCGGCGGGCCCGGCGTGGTGGTCATTGCCGGGGGCGGCTCGGCGGCCTGGGGGCATGACGGGCAGGGGCGGTCTGTGCTGGCCGGGGGCCACGGCTACCTGCTGGATGATGAGGGCAGCGGCTACGAGTTGGGGCGGCAGGCGATGATCGCGGTCCTGAAGGCCCATCAGGGGCGCAGGCCGCCCACGGCCCTGACCCCGGTGCTGCTGCAGCACTTTGGGGCGAGCGATCCCTGGGAGATGCGGATGACCCTGTACAACGGCCGGGCGGGGCGCCCCGAGGTGGCCGCCCTGGTGCCGCTGATCGCGGAGACGGCCCGGGCCGGGGATCCGACCGCCCTGGCGATCCTGGAGCAGGGCGCCCGGGGCCTGGCCGAGATTGCAGCCTCCGTGGTGCGGCAGTTGGGTCTGATCGATCCACCCGTCTTCCCGACCGGCGGCGTCTTCCGGGTGGGAGATCTCCTGCTGAAGCCGTTCACGGCGGCACTGGCGGAGATGGCGCCCGGCGCCCGGGTGGAACAGCCGGCGCTCCCGCCTCTGGCGGGCGCCCTGGTCATGGCCCTGGAGATAGCCGGGGCCCTGACGCCGGAGGCTGTGGCGAACTTGGCCGCCGCCTTCCACGAGGGCGCATCTTGATGAACAGGGCGGTCCGACCGCCATCGGTGCGTGGTGGCAGCCTACCTGCGGCAGCCGCCCTCATTCTCCGCGGCCCCCAAGGCGCCGAAACTCCCGATAGGCTTCCCGCGCCACCCGTTGAATCACCCTTTCGGCAGCCTTTTCGTCCACACCGCTGCTGAAAACGGCGAGCACGAAGGGGCGTCCCGGCACAAACACCAGGCCGACGTCGTGCACGACAGCGGGTCGGGAGCCAATCTTATGGGCGACTCTGACCCCGCGGGGGACCCCGGCGGCGATCCGGTTATCGAACCTGGTGGTCGCTAACAGCCAGATGAGCCATGCCGACAGCTCTTCATCGGGTATGGCTCCGCTGTACAACTGCTCGAGGAGCCGAGCCATCTCCTTGGGGGTGGTCGCCGGGGTGCTGGGATCCAGTGGGGGGGTTCTGGCCCCCAACCGCTCCGCGTAGTGGAATACCTGCCGTGCACCGAACCGGCGGAGCAGCATGTTCCGTGCGATGTTGTCACTCTGGCGGATCATCAAGTCGATCAGGGTCCGCACAGAAAAGGGTGTACCCGGTGCCGTACGGTGAAGCACTCCTTCCCCCG
>JBMONC010000071.1:0-6091 GCA_049324875.1 Bacillota bacterium | reverse complement strand
ATAATTTTTTCATGTTAAACCATGGTGCGGTGCTACGCACCTGGCACCACTAAAAGGCTCCACCCACATTTTTATAATGTATTTGTTTTATCCGTGTAATCCGTGTAATCCGTGGCAAAATTGCCGCTAAACCAACTTCACCACACCCGTCCCGCCGTCGACGCGCAGGAACTGACCGTCCCGGATGGTGCGGGTGGCCCCGGCTACGCCCAGAACGGCGGGGAGGCGGTACTCGCGGGCCAGGATCGCCCCGTGGCTCAAGAGGTCGCCGCCCTCGGTCACCACGGCAGCTGCGATGGCGAAGAGGGGGGTCCAGGAGGGGGTCAGGGTGGGGGCCACCAGCACCTCGCCCGGCTGGAGCAGGACCGCCTCGGCCAGGTTGTGCACCACCCTGGCCCGGCCCCGGCCCACGCCAGGGGAGCAGGGCTCGCCCCGCAGCAGGTTCGGCTCCGCCTCCGGCCCCGCGGCCGCCTCCCTGAGGGGACGCCTCCCCAGGCGGGGCGGTGGCGCTGCCGCTGCCCAGCGGGCCATCTCCTGCCGGCGCTCGGCGATCAGCGGCCGCAGGGGGGGCGCCGAACCGGCGGCCACCTCCCGGATCTCTTCCAGGGTCAGGTACCAGAGGTCGCTCGCCTCGTCCATCAGCCCCGCCCCCACCAGCCGGTGGCCCATGGTCAGCAGCGCCCGGCGCACCTCGTACATGCAGCGGTGGTCGATCCAGAAGTGGTGCTCCTCCTTCAGGAGGTTGGCCACCTGGGCAGCCTCCAGCGCCAGATCGAACCGCTCCCGCACCGGCAGCGGGTAACCGGCCAGCCGCCGGCGGAGCTCATCCGCCAGCTGCTGCCGCTCCGCCGCCACCTCGCCGGTCACGGCATCGGGGTTGTGGTCGGGCCGGCGCAGGAAGGTCTGGACCGCCTGGACCGCCGGCACCGGCTCCTCCAGCCAGGAGGGGCGGGTCCAGTCCCACAGCTCGAAGCGCCGGCCGTACCGCTCCAGCCAGCCCTGCAGCTCCGCCAGCCACTCCCCCCCGGCCTCGCCGGCCCGCAGCCGGACCAGGATCTCCGCCGGCGGGCTCTCCTGGAAGATGGCCAGCACGCGGGGGTCTGCCAGGACCTTCCGGCTCAGCTGCCAGAGGCCCCGGTTCGACTCCAGCGACTTGTTCTCGAAGCCCCGGAGAAGCCGCAGGCCGCCATGCGCCTCGTCGGCGGGGAAGAGCTCCCGGTAGAGCTCCTGGAACTGCCGGAGCGCCGCCAGCACCGGGTTGACGATCCGCCAGTGCAGCTCCCAGATCTGGATGTAGCGGTTGACCACCTCGTCCAGCTGTGGCGGCAGGGCGTGCTGCGGGAGGGAGGCCAGGTCGGTGGAGGCCAGCTGCAGACAGTGAACCTGGATCTCGGGCAGGATCTCCCACTCCCAGAGCGACTGGAGCTGGGCGGCGGTGACGAAGGGGATCTCAGCGGCGGGCGGCGCGTCGGGGTTGGGCTCGAACCGCTCGAAGAGGTAGGTGTTGATCCGGCGGAACTCGCAGAAGAGCGCCGGGTTCTCCCGCATGAAGGCAACCGACCAGGGGCCGAAGAAGGAGCCGAACAGGGGGAGGATCTGATCCGGCCAGCTCCCCGGGTTGTGTGCCCAGTACTTGGCCGCATCCTCCGCCGCCGCCCAGGTGACCGGGAACTCAGGCGGCACCTCCACCGGGATGGAGGCGGCCCGCGCCGGCTCCGCGGCGGCCTCCAGCCCGGTGATGGGCCGGCACTGGAGCAGCCAGAGCCGCCCCTCGGCGTAGGCGAACTCCAGGTCCACCGGGCAGCCCATCTCCTCCTCCAGGGCGATGGCCAGGCCCGCCACCTCGGTCGCCTGCTCCTCGGTCAGCACCGGCTCGTGCCGGAGGAAGCGGGGCACCATCACCTCGGCGGTGCCGCCGGGGACCGCCACCGCCATCCGCAGCTTCTCGGCGGCGCGGCTCTCCAGCACCGCCAGGCGGCGCTTGGCCACCCGGTACTCGTCGGCGGCGGCGCTGCCCCCCGCCAGGGATTCGCCCAGCCCCCAGACGGCGTGGATCAGCACCTCGGAGCGCTCCCCGGTGACCGGATGGAGGCTGAAGGCCACGCCGGCCGCATCCGCGGGGAGAAACTGCTGCACCAGGACCGCCAGCCGGGGCTCGCCGGTCAGCCCGCGGCTGGCGCGATAGGCGCGGGCCTTCTCGGACCAGGCGGAGGCGAGGCAGCGGCCCACCGCCTCGGTCACCGCCGGCAGGCCCGCCACGTTGAGGTAGCTGGCGTACTGTCCGGCGAAGGAGCCCTCCCGTCCGTCCTCCTCCACCCCCGAAGAGCGGACCGCCACCGGCGGGGCCGGGCTGCCCAGGCGCCGGGCCAGCAGGGTGTAGGCGGCCGCCAGGGCGGCGGTCACCTCGTCGGGCATCGCCCCATCGGCCGAGGGCCTGGTCGCGGTGATCACAAACCCCGCGGGGACCGGAAACCGGGAGGCCAGGGCGCTCAGGGTCGCCGCCTTGGAGCCCACCAGCGATCTGTCCTGGGCGGATGGGTTGTGAAGCCAATGCACGCTCACAGAGGCACCCCCCGAAAGGCCGCAGCAGCCCTACCTCGCTCGGCGAGGCAGGGCTGTCCTACCGTTATTTGAAAGAGACGGGCGGGTACTGATCGGTCAGGCCCAACATCCAGGCCTGGATCCGGATGTTCCACCGGCTGAAGCCGACCATGAACTCCCACAGGGAGCGCGGGTAGTTCCCGGTGATCACCACGGCGAACCAGGCGACGATCATCACCAGGCTGACGCCGAGGGAGAGGACCCAGAGAACGATCAGGTGCGGAATCAGGAGGACCGGCTTGAAGAAGAGAAAGAACATGAGGAGCCGGGAGGAGCGCTCCGGGTACCGGGCCAGGAGGTCCACCGGGTAGTCCGAACCGCCACCGGAGCCACCGCCGGCCTGCTGGCCGTGCTGATAGCCCACATGGTAGCCCTGGGCGTAAGCTTGCTGCGTCTCGGGCGTGCTCACGAAATCGTCCGCTCCTTCCAGGCTTCGACTCCCTGGATGGATACGGTGTCCGGAGGGCGAATACCTTCCGCCTTTCGAAACTTAGCGGGAGACGGCGGGCATCCGCCGGGGGCGGGTGGCCTCGTAGGCGGTGATGGCCGCCTCATGCTGAAGGGTCAGGCCGATCTCGTCCAGCCCGTTCAGCAGCCGGTGCCGTCGGAAGGGATCCACCTGGAAGGGGGCGGAGAAACCCTGCTCATCCTCCACCACGCAGCGTTCCAGGTCGACGGTCAGCCGGTAGCCCGGCTGGGCCGCCCGGTTGAGGAGTTCGAAGACCGCCTCCTCCGGCAGCACCACCGGCAGGAGCCCGTTCTGGAAGCAGTTGTTGTAGAAGATATCGGCGAAGGAGGGGGCGATCACCGCCCGGAAGCCGTAGTCGGAGAGCGCCCAGGGGGCGTGCTCCCGGGAGGAGCCGCTGCCGAAGTTCCGTCCGGCGATCAGCACCGTCGCCCCCTGGTACTGGGGCCAGTTGAGCACGAAGTCGGGGTTGGGGGAGCCGTCGGCCAGGAAGCGCCAGTCGAAGAAGAGGAACTGGCCGAAGCCGGTCCGCTCGATCCGCTTCAGGAACTGCTTGGGGATGATCTGGTCGGTATCCACGTTGGCCCGGTCCAGGGGGACCGCCAGCCCGGTCTCTTTCACAAACGGTCTCACCGCACGCCACTCCCCTCTGCTGCGAACTCCCGCACGTCCACAAAGTGGCCGGCGATGGCCGCCGCCGCCGCCATGGCGGGGCTGACCAGGTGGGTCCGGCCCCCCTTGCCCTGCCGCCCCTCGAAGTTCCGGTTGGAGGTGGAGGCGCAGCGCTCGCCGGGCTGCAGGATGTCCGGGTTCATGCCCAGGCACATGGAGCAGCCCGCCTCCCGCCACTCAAAGCCGGCGGCCAGGAAGATCTCGTGCAGCCCCTCCGCCTCGGCCTGGGCCTTCACCTGGCCAGAGCCGGGCACCACCATGGCGTGGACCCCCGGGGCGACCTTCCGGCCCCGAGCCACGGCAGCGGCGGCCCGCAGGTCCTCGATCCGCCCGTTGGTGCAGGAGCCGATGAAGACCCGGTCGATCCGGACGTCGGTGATCCGGGTGCCGGGGGTGAGGCCCATGTAGGCCAGCGCCGCCTCCGCCGCCTTCCGCTGGGTCGGGTCGGCAAAGGAGGCCGGGTCGGGCACCGCCCCGGTGACCGGCACCACCTGCCCGGGGTTGGTCCCCCAGGAGACGGTGGGCACCAGCTGGGTAGCGTCAAACTCCACCACCCGATCGTAGGTGGCGCCGGGGTCAGTGGCCAGGGTGCGCCAGTCGGCCACCGCCTCCTCCCACTCCACGCCCTTCGGGGCATGGAGCCGCCCCTTCAGGTAGGCGAAGGTGGTCTCATCCGGGGCGATCATCCCCGCCCGGGCGCCCGCCTCGATCGACATGTTGCAGACGGTCATCCGCCCCTCCATGGAGAGGTTGCGGATCGCCTCGCCGGTGTACTCGATCACGTAGCCGGTGCCGCCGTCGGTGCCGATCTGGCCGATGATGCCCAGGATCAGGTCCTTGGCGGTGGTGCCGGGGGGTAGGGCGCCCTTCACCCGGACCTCCATCGTCTTCGGCCTGTGCTGGACCAGGCACTGGGTGGCCAGCACGTGCTCCACCTCGCTGGTGCCGATGCCGAAGGCCAGCGCCCCGAAGGCGCCGTGGGTGGCGGTGTGGCTGTCGCCGCAGACGATGGTCATCCCCGGCTGGGTCAGCCCCAGCTCCGGCCCGATCACGTGGACGATCCCCTGCTGGGGGCTGTAGAGGTCGAACAGGGTGATGCCGAACTCCTCGCAGTTCCGCTGCAAGGCCTCCACCTGCCGGATGGAGACCTCGTCGGTCATGGGCAGCGACCGGTCCCAGGTGGGGACGTTGTGGTCCATGGTGGCGACGGTCAGGTCCGGCCGCCGGACCTTCCGGTTGTTCATCCGCAGGCCGTCAAACGCCTGGGGCGAGGTCACCTCGTGCACCAGGTGCAGGTCGATGTAGAGCAGGGCGGGCTTCCCCTCCTCCTGCACCACCAGATGCCGGTCCCAGATCTTCTCGAAGAGCGTGCGCGGCGCCATTCAGAATCACCTCTATCTCATTTATACCTCTACCTTGCGCCAGAACTCCAAGATATGATAACTATTGAGATGATAGGTTTAACCTATGAGGAGGTTCGCCGTGGAGCTGCACCATCTCCGCTACTTTGTCTCGGTGGCCCGGCATGGCAACTTCACCCGTGCGGCGGAGGAGAACCATGTGGCCCAGCCCTCCCTCAGCCAGCAGATCCGGCGCCTGGAGGAGGAGCTGGGCGCCCCGCTCTTCGACCGGAGCGTCAGCCCGGTCCGGCTGACCGATGCCGGCGAGGCGCTGCTGCCCCATGCCGAGGCGATCCTGCAGCAGACCGCCGCCGCCCGGGCCGCCGTGGAGGAGCGGCTGGGGCTCCGCTCCGGCCGGCTGCTGCTGGGCACCCTCCCCCAGACCGGCTCCCGGCTGCTGCCGGTGGCGGTGGCCGCCTTCCGGGAGCGCTACCCCGGGGTGGCCGTGGTGCTGCGGGAGGAGTCGACCGAGCGGCTGACCGAGCTGGCCCTGGCCGGGGAGACCGACCTGACCCTGACCACCCTCCCGGTGGGCCACCCGGAGCTGGCCACCGAGCCGCTGCTGACCGAGGAGATCCTGCTGGCCCTGCCCCCCAGTCACCCGCTGGCCGGCTCCCCCTCCCTCCCCCTGACCGCCGTGGCGGAGGAGCCGTTCCTGATCATGAAGCCCGGCTACGCCTTCCGGGACCAGTGCCTGGCCGCCTGCCGGGCGGCCGGCTTCGAGCCCCGCGTCGCCTTCGAGTCGACCCAGATCGACACCATCCAGGCGATGGTCTCCGCCGGTCTGGGTGTGACCCTGGTCCCCCGGATGGCCGCCGAGCAGGCCCGCCGCCCCGCCCCCGCCTTCATCCGGCTGGAGGGGCCGCCCCTGACCCGCACCCTGGCCCTGGCCTGGCGCCGGGACCGCTACCTCTCCCGGGCGGCCACCGCCTTCCTGGAGGTGGCGAGGGGG
>JBMONC010000070.1:0-6193 GCA_049324875.1 Bacillota bacterium | reverse complement strand
GTGTAATCCGTGTAATCCGTGGCCGTCATTTTCAGGGGAATCTGTGGCAAAGTTAACAAGCTCAAAGGGGAGGGTTGCCCCTCCCCTTGCCCCCTCCCTTTACTTGATGTCGATCGGCACAACGGCCAGGGGCTTGCCGGTCTTGCCATCCTTGAGGATGACGGCGCCGGTGTAGCGGCCGCTCTCGGCGGGGGTCCGGAGCTCGACCTTGGCGTTCCAGACGGCGCCGAAGCCGCGTACCGCCTGGGTGGTGGGGGGCAGGACGCCCTCGCCGCCCTCGGTCACCACCGTCCGGTTCAGCTGCAGGCCGGTCTTGCCGCTGGGCACCCGGTTGCCGGTCACCTCCACGGCGTAGGTGCCGGGAGCGGGGTTGAGCACCTCCCACTCCTGACCCTCCAGCCGGCGGCCCACCTTGACCCAGCCGCCGGCGGCCTGGTCGTGGTAGTAGAGCGAGAGGCTGACGCTCGCCCCGGCGCTCTCCACCTTCTCAATGCCGGAACGGATCAGGGCGGTGCCGGCGGCCACCTCGAAGGTCTGGACCAGGGCGGAGCCATCCTCCACCTCCACCCGCTCGGCGGTGGGCTTCACGAAGCCGGCGCCGGTGGTGACGGCGGTGATCTCGCCGAAGGAGTTGGTGAAGCTGATCATCTGGGTCAGCCGCTTGCCCGGGGCGGCGGGCAACTGGAGCCGGCTGGGCGCCGCAAAGACGCCGCGGGCGGCCACATCGATCTCGTAGCGGTTTTCGGTCAGATCCCAGTTCATCGCCCCGTGGGAGGCGTAGGCGTCGATCTCCCAGACGCCGGGCTTGGGCCGGGGGATGGTCAGGCTCTGCCTCTCAGGGCCGCTGGGGGCGCCGGCCCAGGGGCTGCCGCTGCCGTAGGGCATCCCGTCGGGGGTGTAGGCCATGATCCGGACCCGGCCCTGGTTGCCGGGGACCGTCAGCTGGATCGAGAGCTCGGTCGTCCCCTCGGGCACCCGGACGAAGTGGCGGCCGTAGCGGGCCGGGCCGAGGCTACCCTTCAGCCCGTTGATGATGTGGCCCTTGACCGGGTTGAACTCGTGGGGCACCACCACCGTGGCGGCGTACTGGACCGCCGGGGCGGACTGCCCCCGGGCCCTGCCCTCCACCAGCCCGTCGTAGACGCCGGGGGCGGTGGGGTGGTAGGCGACCATCGGGACCGAGGCGAGCCTGTGCGGCGGCAGGGTCAGCTGCTTCGGGCCGGAGAGGGTCAGGCCGGTGCCGGGGCGGTAGGTGAAGTCCAGGGCGACGGGAGAGGCCTGGCGGTTCCCCAGGGTCCAGGGGACCGCCCCCGGGGTGATGCGGAACTCCCGGGCGTAGAGGCCGGTGGGCACGGTGCCGTCCGCCGCCCGGCCCAGGGAGAGCAGGCTCGCGATCCGGCCCTGGCGGGCCACCTCCTGCAGCTTCTGCCAGGCGGCATCCACCTGGATCAGGCCGTAGCCCTGCTCAAACCAGCCGTAGCCGGGGAGCCGCCGGGCGCTCTGCTCCAGGGCGTGCCGGACCTGGCTGCCGTTCACCTGCAGCCCCTGATGCTTGGCCGCACCCAGCAGCAGCGCCGCCGCACCGCTGGTCTGCGGCGCCGCCATGCTGGTCCCCTGGAAGACGGCGTACCGGCCGGCCCAGGTGGGGATCGGGGCGTTGGCGGTGCCGGGGGCGACCACGTTGGGCTTCAGGCCGCCGTCATCCCGGGGGCCCGCCGAGCTGAAGTACCAGAGGCCGTCCTGGGGAACGGTCAGCCCGTAGTCCGCCTGCCAGGTGTTGATGGAGATATAGGCGCCGGAACTGATCGCGGCGGCGGAGACCGCCGGCAGCCCCATGGTGTTCATGCCGGGGCCGGAGTTGCCACCGGCGATGGAGAAGACCACCCCGGTCTTGGCCGCCAGGTCGTCAACCATCAGGGAGAGCGGATCGGAGCCGTCGTTCAGGTCGGTCAGGCCGCCCAGGGAGAGGTTGATCACATCCGCCCCGTTGGCGGCGGCGTACTGAATCCCCTGGGCGATGCCGGACCAGGAGCCGGAGCCGCCCGAGGTGAGCACCTTGATCGCCATCACCTTGGCCCCGGGCGCCACGCCGGTGATGGGGCCGCTGCCGGCGGCGATGCCGGCCACGTGGGTGCCGTGCTGGCCGCCGTCGTACCCGAGGTTGACCGACTGGCCCTTCGGGTCGATCCGGGTGACCACGAAGTTGACGCCCTGCTGGACGCCGTCGGTCACCGTACCGGTGCCGAAGAGGCCGACATCCTGGGATTGGCTGTAGACCCGGAGCGGCTTCTCATCGGTGTAGTCGCCGTTGGCGTTGGTGTCGACGTAGACGGTGTCGTAGACGCCCTTGGCCGCCGCATCGGTGGCGAGGACGCCGAAGCTGTCGTCCCCCTTGCCGTTCCGGTTGATGTCCCGGTCCATCTCCCCGTTGGGGATCTGGCTCTCCCGGAAGAGACCGGTCCGGTAGATGCCGCCCTTGGTGGGGATGCCGGGGATCGGCTCGGTCCGGCTTTCGGTCAGGGCCACATCGCCCTCGCCGGTGAAGTCCTGCCAGTCGATGATCTTCGTCTGGCCGTCCGGGGTCTTCAGCAGCGCCGGATGGGCGGGGTCCACGCCGGTGTCCAGCACGGCGATCACCGTGCCCCGCCCGTCGTTGCCGGTCAGCTGGGTGAACTGGGGCGCCCGGATCTCGCCCCGGGTGATGCGGAGGGAGAGCTCGGGGTTCCGGGCGGAGGGTGGGCCGCTGGTGGCACGGTCCTCCAGGGGGCGCATGGCGTTCCGGTCGAGGTGGACAATCCGGTCGAGCCCCACGGACCGGACCAGGGCGGAGCGCTCCAGTTCGGGCATCGCACCGGCCGGGAGCCGGGCGACCAGCAGGTCGGCGCCGGTCATCCGCTGCACCACCTGACCGCCCAGCCGGCTGACCAGGCGGGAGACGGCGGCGGACTGGCCGGGCTTGACGGCGACCAGGACCGAGACCGTGCCGCGGGCGCTGCTGGAGAGGGAAAGACCCTTGATGCTCTTGGGCGCAGCCAGCTCCTGCTGCGCGGCGAAGCCCGAGGCGGCGAAGGAGAGGACCGCGGTCACCAGCAACGACGGGACTACAAGGGAACGCATCGCTTTCTTCATGCCGCCCACCCTTTTTACGTATGACTTCGATCGTTACGTTACTTTATCATACGATAGGTGCAGAATCGGGTGATACCGGGAGATTCTGGCTGAATGCGATTACCAGTCACCCTGGGCGGGCATCGTATGGGTGGGTGGGGCCGCCACATCGCAAGATCCGGGATGGGGGGAGCGGGATGAAGAGGGTTAGCTTGGGCCTGCGGTCGACGGAGGGCGACCGCTTGGGCCATCTCGTGCGCGGGGTGCAGATGCTCCGCTCGTACGGACGGGAGGCGGCGATCGACCGCTGCTCCGACGTGGTCGACCTGAGGCTCAGCCCGGGCGAGCCGCCGGCCTATGCCTGCGTGCTGGAGGGGAGTACGGGCGCTGCGCTGGATGCGCTGCAGGGGATTCTGCGGGAGACGGAGTGGGCGCTGGGCAAGCGGGAGGCGACGCTGAAGCTCTGGATTCTCCAGTACGGCGACCAGCGACCCGGCAGCGCCCCCCGGGCCTTCGAGGCGATCCGGTCCGGCCGCCTGGAGGAGGGCATGACCCGGGTGCTCCCCGGCGGGGAGTTCGCCCGCCTCTGTGACTGGGGGCAGCAGGAGATCGGTGCGGAGCCCGGCGTGATCGGTGAGTGGCCCAGTGCCACCGGGCGCTGAGCAGAGAGCGGGAGATGGTCCAGACCACCTCCCGCTCGTGATATATGTCCGAACTGTCAATTAACAGATAGCAAATCTTTAGATTTGCCTTGACCGGTGCCTTGATTTTGTGTAACCTGATGTTGAGGAAAGGGCGAGCCATTCCGCACGTGGGGGGGTGCGCATGGAGAGTCTGGTTTCGGTCATCGATCATGTGCTTGCCTCACTGGAGAAGGGACAGCTACAGGTGTCGAACAGGGATGAGGTGCGAGCGGTGCTTGTGAGGCTGCGCTCACTGGCGATACAGGGAGAGCACGAGCTGGGACCCTCCGCTGCGCATAGAGAGTTCGCCGCAGAAGAATAAATGGAAGAGATCTAACAGGCGTTCGGCAGACGGTTTGACCCGTTAAGGACGTGAGGGAAGTATGACAGGGCGTATCCATATCGGCAAGAGAATCGCCTTGCTGCGCATCGCGCACGGGGACTCCTTGCGCCAGGCCGCAGCACGGACCGGAGTAAGCCACACCACGATCGCGCGCATCGAGAATGGACAGGCCACCACCAGTTTCCACAGCACCCTCCGTAAGATTGCGGAGGGCTATGGTGTTACCATGGAGTACCTGATGACCGGGAGGGATCCCAAGCAGGACTTCGAGGCATCCCTGCGCCGCCTCCCGGCCGACGAGCGGACCCGGCTCTACTTCGCCTCCACCCTGGGCCGGACCCGGATGGTGCTCCAGTTCCTGATCGCCGAGTACCCGCAGGAGTTCCCCATGGACCGGCTGGCGGAGGCGATTGAGGTGGAGCCGGAGGTGCTGCAGAGCCTGCTGGAGCAGGGGGAGTCAAGCCCCTTGCCGCCGGAGCTGATCCAACGGATCGGGGAGGACCTCTCCCGGCTGACGGGCATCTCACGCCACTGGTTCCGCTCGGGTTACCTTGGAACCGACCAGGCGCAGTCCATTCCCCCGGAGACCTTTGAGGCGTACATTCACTTGATGAAAAAGGCCGTCCGGGCCGGCGTGAAGCCCGACGTCCTGGAGATGGCGATCGATCTGTTAATCATGAAACACCGAGAGGTCTCCGCCGCAGCCAGTCGGCTGAGCTAGCGCGCAGGCTGGGTTACTTCAGGGCCGGTCTCCCCGCGGAGGCCGGCCCTTTCCCTATGGGCTGCTCACGGGTCGAGGATCTGCGCGAACAGGAGCCGCGCCTCTTCGATGGCCGGGGTGCTCGTCAGGAGCGGCCGGCGGGGCATCCGCTCCGGCTCCCGCCCCTTCTGCCGGACCAGCTGCTCCAGGATCGCCCGCCCGCTGCGGGCCAGCTCCCGGACCAGGTCGGGCCGCCCGGCCGCCTCTGCCCGCCGGATCAGGTCCACGTGACCCTGGAGCGCCTCCTCGTAGGCGGGGAGGTGCCATGGCCAGAGGGCGGCTCCCTCCCGCCAGGCGGCGGCGGCCTCCAGCCACCGGCCCCGGGCGGCCAGCTCCCGGGCCAGCAGCTGGGCGTACCAGGGCTCCCGGGGGCCGAGGCGGCGGGCCCGGACCAGCGACTCGATCGCCCGGTCGGCCCGGCCCAGGCGGGCGTTGGCCTGGCCCAGGTAGGCGTGGCTCAGGTCGTTCCAGGGGGTGGCCGCCACCGCCATCCGGGCGTGGAGGCGGGCCTGGCCGGGCTCCCCACGGGCAAGGCTCCGCCCGGCCTGGGCGGTGAACAGGTCCCCCGCCCCCAGAAGCGCTGCACCGGCCAGGGTGAGGCCGGCCAGCCCCACGGTCAGCCAGGCCGGCCAGCGGAGAGGGCCGGGGGGCCCCGCGGCCAGGCCGAAGCCGAACCAGAGGGGCAGAGCGAAGAAGCCGTAGCTCAGATCCCAGTCCAGGAGGGCGTGGACCGCCAGGGCCCCCAGCCCGGCCAGCACCGCCAGCCGGTGGTCGCTCCAGCCCCGGCTCTGCCGCAGGTGGAAGAGAAACCGGCCCAGGAGCAGCAGGAAGCCGAGGCCGCCGGCCCAGCCGAAGGCCAGGGTCAGGTCGAGGGGGGCGCTGTGCACCTCCGCCGAGTAGTAGCCGTAGCTGGCCGCCTGCAGGTGGAGGGCGTTCCAGCCCCGGTAGCCGGCGCCCCAGGGGTGGCTGGTCACCAGCCGCCACCCGTCCTGCAGCATGGTCAGCCGCTCCACGGAGGAGCCCTCGGAGAGGGGCAGGGCGGTGGCCCGCCCCAACAGCCAGCCCCAGCCGGGGGCCAGGGCCAGCGATGCCGCCCAGGCAACCCCGGCTGCCAGCAGCCACGGGCGCCCCGGCTGAAACCAGATCAGCCATGCCACCGTCAAAAGGGCGATGAGGGCGATCAGCACCAGCGGCCCGGGCTCCTGCCGGCTGACGGCGGGGGCTGCCCAGAGCGCCGCGGCCAGGGCCACGGCCAGGGCGAGGAGCAGGGGCCGCCCGGCCCGCCGCAGCAGGCCGGGA
>JBMONC010000069.1:0-6234 GCA_049324875.1 Bacillota bacterium | reverse complement strand
AACACAGCGCTCAAAATCCGTGTATATCCGTGTAATCCGTGGCAAAGATCAATTCGCCCTACTCCCCGCTGGACTGTTCTAACTCCGAGAAGTATTGGAGCACGATCCCCTTCATCTCCTCGGGTACCTGTGCGGCGCTGAGGTGGTCGCGGGCCTGCTGGCTGTATTGGCCCAGCACCTGCTGGTAGGGGAGGGAGCGACCGCCCAGGCTGATGCCCTGGGGGCCCTGCTGGATCTCGCCCTGGGAGCCCTCGCCGATCTGGCCGGGGGTGAAGACGGTGGTCAGGCCGGCGGGGTCGCCGGTCCAGTTGCTGCCGCGACCGCCGGTGGACATGCCGGTGCCGCCGGTGCCCTGGCCCTGGCCCTGGCCTTGACCCTGACCCTGGCCCTGACCCTGGCCCTGGCCTTGACCCTGGCCCTGACCCTGGCCCTGGCCCTGACCCTGACCCTGGCCCTGGCCCTGGCCCTGGCCTTGACCCTGGCCCTGACCCTGACCCTGACCCTGGCCCTGACCCTGGCCTTCCCCGCGGGCCAGCTGGGCGGCCTGGGTCCGGTCGAACTGGCCCTGGGCTGCCCGGGCGACCTGCTGGGCCGCCGCGTTCATCTGGCCGGCGGCATCGGTGACCGCCTGGCTCAGGTTCGCCTGGGTGATGGCGCCGGCGACCGCCTCGGCCGCCTGGCCCAGCTGGCCTGCGGCGCTGGCCAGGTCGCCTACCGCCAGGTCCATGCCCGCCTGCTGGAGCGCCTGGGCCATGGCCGGGTCGCCCTTGGCCGCCTGGCCCGCCTGCTGCAGCTTTTTGGCCAGCTCGGTCCGGTCGGCCAGCCTCATCTCCTCCAGCTGCTTCGCCAGCTCCTCCAGCGCCTTCTTCGCCGCCTCGGGGTCCATCGACTGGACCGCCTGGCCCACCTGACCCAGCTGGCTGTCACCCGCCGTCTGGCGGCCGAGGGTTGCCAGAGCGCGGGACTTGGCCTCCGCCCCCTGCCCCGGCAGGGTGGCCAGCCGCTCCTCGGCCCTGGCCAGCGCCTCCTTGAGCCGCCGGGCCGCCTCCTCCGGGTCGAACTCCCGCCCGGCGGCGGCCAGCTCCCTCTGCAGGTCGCTCAGCGCCTGGTCCAGCTCCTTGCGCTGCCTCTCGTCCAGCGGCTGCTTCGCCAGCTCCTTGCCGGCCTCCTCCGCCACCTTTTCGGCCTGGGCGATCTCGGCCCGCACCGCCGCCTGCTTCAGGACCCGGTCGGGCAGCGGGACCAGCGCGGCGACCACCGCCAGCGCCACCGCTGCCGCCGCCAGGAAGAGCCGCTTCCGCTCCACCCGGACCGGCAGGGCCGCTGCGGGCTCCCGCCCCGCCAGGGCGGCCAGGGCATCGGCCCGCTGCCGCTCGATCAGCGGCCCGGCCTGCCGGCTGAACTCCAGCGCTGTGCTGAGCCGGTCGCCCAGCCCCAGGGTCCGGTCGACCCGGCGGGCGGTGGCCCGCAGGTCGGGCCGCTTCCAGAGCGCCCAGAGGGCGGCTGCGAGCAGCCCGGCGCCCACCAGCCCCCAGGCGATCCAACGGGCCTGGGGCAGGAGCCAGATATGGGCCCAGGTCCAGACCAGGGCGGCCCCCAGGGCGCCGGCGGTCAGGCCGGTCACCAGCTGCCGCACCAGGGCCAGCAGCGTCAATCGCCGCCGCCAGGGGATCAGCACCTCCCCCACCGCCGGGGCTCCACGCCCTCCATCCACCACACGGTTGGCCACCGCGCATCGCCTCCTTCTGCCGGAGCGTTACCCCTTCCTGCTCATCCGCAGGGGGTTGATCCGGACCGTGGTCCGCCAGATCAGCAGCGCCATGATCGCCAGGGCGGTCAGGCAGTACTGCCACCAGATCCCCTCCCGGGCGGCCTCGGTGGTCAGCACCGACCGGAAGAGCTGTGTCATCTCGGAGAGCGGCTCCCCCGCCGCCGCGGCCAGGCCGAAGAGCGGGTTGACCCAGGCCAGGATCAGCCCCCACACCGGCGGATCCCAGCGGAACTCCCGCTGGAAGACCTCGTAAATGAAGGCGGCCAGGATGGGGGTGACGGCGATCGTTCCCAGGGCCAGGCCGTAGGAGGTGACCACCGCCGCCTGGGTCCGCTTGAAGACGGCGCTGAAGTACAGCCCCACCGAGCCCAGCAGCAGCACCGTCACCAGGTAGATCAGGGCGGTCAGCGCCAGCCGGTAGAGGGAGAAGCCGCCGAAGAGGAAGAGGATCCCGTAGATCGGCAGGCTGGCGAACATCAGCAGCAGGGCGAAGCCCACCGCCGCCAGCAGCTTGCCGACCACCACCTGGAAGGGGCTCATCCGGGTGACCAGCAGCAGGTCCAGGGTCTGCCGCTCCCGCTCGCCGGAGATGGCACCGGCGGTCAGGCCGGGCGCCGCCAGGACCAGCAGCGCCAGCTGCACCACCGCCAGCACCGTGTAGATGATCGAACCCAGCTGGGGCGCAAAGGCGGACGGCCCCTCGGTCGCCACGAAGACGGCGAAGATGAAGACCGCGATGGCGCCCAGCAGCCCCACGTAGAGGGCGATCAGGCCCGGGGCCCGCCAGCCTCGCATCCGGACACGGGCCTCCCGCATCAGCACCGGGTTGCGCAGGATCGTCTTGAGAGCCGTCACCGCTCCTCACCTCCCGTGATCGCCATGAAGAGATCCTCCAACTTGGACTTGGTCTCGGCGAAGTGGAGCACCGGCACGCCCGCCTGGACCAGGGCGGCCAGCAGGTGTACCACCGCCTCCTCCTCGCCCTCCAGCACCACCCGGAAGCCATCGCTCTCCAGCCGGACGTCCCGGACGCCGGGGAGGCTTCGGGCCTGCATGGCCCCGGGCGCCGGGTCGCCGGCCACCCGGACCTCGATCAGCCGCGCCCCCGCCTCCCGCTGCACCTCGTCCACCGGTCCCGAGAGCACCATCCGCCCGTCGTGGATGATCCCGATGTGGCTGCACATCTCGGAGAGCTCGGCCAGGATGTGGGAGGAGATCAGGATCGTCTTGCCCATCCGCTTCAGCTCCAGCAGGATCTCCCGCATTTCTACCCGGGCCCGGGGGTCCAGGCCGGAGGCCGGCTCATCCAGGATCAGCAGATCGGGGTCGTGCACCAGGCAGCGGGCCAGGCAGAGCCGCTGCTTCATGCCGCGGGAGAGCCCATCCACATAGGCGTCCCGCTTCTGGCTCAGGTTGACCAGCTCCAGCAGGTCGCCGATCAGCCGCTGCCGGCCCTGTGCCGGCACCTCGTAGCAGTCGGCGTAGAACTCCATGTACTCCCAGACCTTCAGGTCGTCGTAGACGCCGAAGAAGTCGGGCATGTAGCCAATCTTCCGCCGGGCCTCGGCCGGGTGGCGGAGCACATCCACATCGCCGATGAAGACCTGGCCGGCGGTGGGGCGCAGCAGGGTGGCGATCACCTTCATGGTGGTGGTCTTCCCCGCCCCGTTGGGTCCGACAAAGCCGAAGATCGAGCCGGGCTCCAGCTGGAAGGAGACCTCCCGGACCGCCTGGAAGCTGCCGTAGCTCTTCTGGAGCCCCTCTACACGCAGCATCAGCGGCTCACCCCCTTCACCGCCACCGTCGGCGACTGGATCTCCAGGTGCTCCTGCGTCTCATAGCGCAGCTCGATCAGCCCGGCAGGGGAGACGAACTCCTGCCAGTTGGGCAGCGTGTAGGACGGGTCGGAGAAGGGGAGCCACTCACCGCTCCGCTGGTTCCGCACCGCCAGCCGCAGCATGGGCGTGGCGGGAGCGCGGGCATGGAGCGTCACCGAGTCCACCCGGGACGGGTCCAGGGGAGGCAGGACCAGGGTGAAGCTGTGGGTGCCCGGTCGGAGCATGAAGCCGTTTCCGATCCAGTTAACCCCATTCGGGTCCAGCGGCTGGCCGGTCACCAGCCCCGGGGGGATGTCGCTGCCCTCCTCACCCACCGGCAGGGGGAGCATGGCGAAGATCATGTTGGCCCCCTGGGCCAGCTTGCCCAGGTCGGGCAGTCGCGGGGCGACCAGCGGCTCCGCCGTCCAGCCGGTCACCAGCAGGCCGCCGCTCCGGTGGTGGATGGTGGTGTTCAGCACATAGTCGCGGATCATCCGCCGGCGGCCCTCCTCGGGCCCGTTCTCCGGCGAGAGAAGGGCGTCCGGCACCCGCCCCATGGGGGCGCGGGGGTCGACCCGGTCCCACTGCCCCACGTTGATCTGGAACGGCTCGGAGGTGGCGCCGGGCTCCAGGGGCGGGAGCGGGTGCGCCACGTTCCCGGCCACCAGCAGCAGCCCCTCCACCGCCCGGTCCAGCCGGTTGACCAGCCGTCCGGTCAGGGTGCCATCCTCCATCCGGGCCTCGATCAGCTCCAGGCCGCCGCCCTTCAGGGGGATGTCATGCTCCATGCTGAAGCCGCTCATCTGGTAGCTGTTCATGCCCCGCAGCTCCACGGTGGTCTTGTCGCCGGCCACCACGCGGGCGCTGACCTCCCCCATGCGGATCCCCCCGCGGACGAAGGGGCGCACCAGGCGGGCATCCTCCACCGCGATGCTCAGGGTGGACCGGCTGGGGGAGTAGAGCCCCAGGTAGGAGGTCATGGTCCCCACCCCGGTGCCGGGCGGGAGCTCGGTGACGGTGATCAGGTGGCTGACCAGCGGCTGGAACCGGCCGAAGCCCATCAGGTAGACCAGGCCGAGGAAGAGCAGCGAGAGGGCAGGCACGCTGACCCAGCTCCACTCGCGCCGGTCGAGCCGCTTCAGCACCAGGTAGTTGGCCGGGCCCACCAGGAGCAGGTAGCTCCCCAGCAGCAGGGCGACGGTCCAGACGCCGGGCAGCCCCCAGTCGGGGATCTGCTGAAGCGCCTGCTGGAGCATCCACTCCCGCTCGTTGGGCCACCTCGGGTTGGCCTGGGCGCCGGCCATCAGCAGCCGGTTGTACAGCTGCGGCTGCCCCTGCCAGGTGACGATGGGGTTGAGGCCGGGGTCAAAGGCCAGGAAGAGGACCCGACCGGCCCCGGCGGGGGCGCTGGCCACCAGCGGGACCCCCTCGGAGAAGACCAGCCCGTGCCCGGTGCGGAGGCGAGCCACGCTGACCGGCCCCTTGCCGCTCACGGGGCGGCCCCCCACATCGGTGAGCGGCTGCAGCTCCACCTCCCGCACCTCGGTCACCTCCACCGGCACCAGCGAGGGCGGCAGGGCGCCGAGGGTCCGCTTCCACTCGGGCCCGCCGGCCAACATCAGCGTGCCGCCCCGGCCCACCCAGAGCTCCAGCGCCCGGAGCTGCTCCGGGGAGAGGGCGGAGCTGTCAAACCGGGAGAGGGCGATCACATCGAAATCCTCCAGCAGGGCGGCGCGATCGGGCAGGGTCTCGGCGCTCAGCCGGACCACCTGCGACGACTGGTTCTGCGCCCCCTGCAGCTGGTTGAGGGCGGGGATGCCCAGCTCATCGCCGGAGAGGACGCCCACCAGCCGCCCCTGGGGCGGCAGCCAGGTAAGGGTCAGCCGCTGGCTGGCCACCTCCTTCCGGTCGACGTAGAACCGGACGAGGACGGGCCAGCTCCCCTGCGAGGCCTCCAGGCTGACAGGGATCCGCTTCCGCCCGCCCGCCGGCAGGGTGACGGGGACCACATACTGCGGGTGGGAGAACTCCGCATCGAACTCCACCACCAGCTCACCGCTGACCTCCCCGCCCTGGTTGGCCAGCTCCACCAGCACGGTGACCCAGCCCCCCTGCTTGACCCGTCCTTCGTTGGCCGCCTGCGCCGTCATCTCCACCGCCGGTGCCGCCCAGGCGGGCAGCGCCAGGCTCAGGAGCATGGTGCCCAGCAAGACGAGGAACCCCAGTCTGCGCACGCGCACTCCTCCTACACAAAATGCCTACGGTAGATTGGACGAAGTAAGGCCCGGTCACGTTCTACCCTTCAGCAAAAGAAAAAGAAAAGCCCCGGTAGGGGCCGGGGGGCAGAGGGTATGGCTCCATATTTAGCCACGGATTACACGGATTACACGGATGAATCCATAAAATATATAACAATGGGGTTCGTACCCTTTTCATCCGTAGTGCTGGTGCGAAGCACCGCACCATCGTGGTTACGCGTTGGTACTGATGCGCCGCACTCTGTGGATTGCACGGACAACACGAATGAGGATACGAGCCCGGAACATGAAGATGGTACAGTGAACCCCGGTGGTCACCCCTGGTGCTGGTGCCTGCCGCCCGCCAGCACATGCGATGAAAAGTGGTGAGAACCTCATTATAATTTTT
>JBMONC010000068.1:0-6464 GCA_049324875.1 Bacillota bacterium | reverse complement strand
GGACTTAAAATCCTGCGGTGGCGACACCGTGCCGTTTCGAGCCCGGCCTCGGGCACCAAATAAGACAAGGGTTTGCAGCTTTTTGGGCCGCAAGCCCTTTTTGCCAATGTGGGTTGACTGACTGACATCGGACTGATAACGGTCAGGAATCCGCTCCGCCTACCTTGACCTAAAGCACACAACTCACCCGGGCCCATCCCCCAACCACCACCCTTCGAACCTTCGAACTCATCCAGCCGTATACCATATGACTGGGTTCATATGGAGGTGTAGATGATGGAGGTTGAGGAACGGCTGCTTACCGCCATCGATCAGCTGGCGAAGGAGGGGACGGCCGAGGAGATCCGCCTCCTGGCGGCCCTGTTGGCCTGCCGTGGCAAGGTCGAGATGCTCAGGACCGGCTGGCAGAGCCCGTTCCGGGGGTATGCCGAACTTGCCCAGAACGGGTTCGACGAGGCCTTGCGCGGCCTGATTGGCCGCGGGATCGTTGTGCAACACCGCAGACCCTACCGAATCGCTTTGAACAGTTACATCATCAGCCGGAACAAAGACTTCGTCTCCTTCCGGTGCGCCAACCGGCTCTTCACCCGCGCCCACCACCGGTTTGCCAAGATTCTCCGAGAGATCCCGTATGCAGTCCTGCGTGACATGTGCCGCCTCCAGAGCGTCACCGCCGTCAACCGGGCCTACCGGAATCTCACTGCGCAGCAGTACCGGGGGCTGAAGGTGGCCGGTCTGCTGGTGTGGAACGGTCGGGCGAATCCATGCTTCTTCCCCAGTCTGAACTGGGTCGAAGATGTTCCCTGGGCGACGGCGGTGGCGTTGACGCTGAGGGAAGGCAACGCCCTCACCTGGGCGAACATGGTCAGTGAATGCGGTATGGCGTTCCACATGGCGCTGGCCACCGGCCACATCGTGTACGACGGTGAGACGAAGGAGGTCGCCCTTACCGCACCCGGTGAGGAGCTGGCCCTTGCCTATCGCGATACGGCCATCCGGCGACGCCTCCGCTGGGTTTCGAACTGCCGCACCGAGGCGATGCACGCGCTGATCGACGAGTTGGAGGCGCCGCTGCCGGCCGTCTGGGTGAAAGGCAGGGCCTCTCAGGTGGACAGGGCCTGGATCGTGCAGCGTGAAGCGCCGCTGCGGATCCTGCTCAAGGACCCGACACTGCGGCAGTGGTTCCGCAGGCTGGTCCGGTCGCTGATGAAGATGGGGTTGGCCCAGCTGATCCATTGCCACGATCAGGGAGACTGGTTCTTCTTCGCTCCGGGGATTCCCCGGGTCGCCAAGGAGGTCCTGGATCTCCCTGAGGAGCGGTTTTCGCTCCCCGAGGAACTGCAGGCCCAGGTGATGGCCGGCTGCCATCTCCTCGGGATCACCCGCAAACAGGACGGGACCTGGTGGATACGGCCGGACTTGCAGGATCCTGCGCTGCCCCCCGGGGCCGCCGAGCGCATCAGTGCCACCCTGGGCCGGCTCAAGTTTCAGCGCCGGGTCAAGGGGCCGGACGAGGCTGGAGCGTACCGCATCTACGATGGCGACACCTATCGGTGGGCCGTGGTGGAAGAGCTGCTCGATCCGGCTGCGGAGTTCCTGACCTTCCGTCCCGAAGAAGAGGGGGCGGTACAGCCACCGGAGCAGCATGCGACCCACCAGACCCCGTGATCAGGCCACAGGCTCTCCTCCCGCCACAGGGAAACCGCTGCATGAGGGCGAATTCATTCGCTATCAGCAGCAGGGAGGTAGTGGCCCTTGAGTTTCATCCAGCCGGCACAGCGCATCGGTCAGCTCCCGCCCCAGCTCTTTGCTCGCCTGATCGCGGCCACCGCCTCCCTCCAGGCGTCCGGCCATGACGTGATCAACCTGGGGCAGGGCAACCCGGACCTCCCCACGCCGCCCCATATTGTGGAGGCTGTGAAGGCTGCGGCTGACAACCCTGCCACCCACAGGTACTCCCCGTTCAGCGGACTGAGCGTGCTGAAGGAGGCCGTTGCCGGGTGGTATGCCCGAGAGCACGGCGTCGCCCTTGACCCGGAGGCGGAGGTCTGCATCCTGATCGGGGCGAAGCTCGGCCTTCAGGAGATCAGCCTCTGCCTGCTGGATGAGGGCGACATCTGCCTTATGCCCGATCCGGGTTACCCGGACTATTGGTCCGGGGTGGCGTTGGCCGGGGGGCGGCAGCACCCCATGAAGCTGCTCCCCGAGAACGGTTTTCTGCCCGACTTGGACTCCATCCCGAAGGATGTGGCGGAGGCCGCAAAGCTGATGTTCCTGAACTTCCCCACCAACCCCACGGGGGCTGTGGCCGGTCCGGAGTTCTTCCAGAAGGCGGTGGAGTTCGCCCGGGAGCACCGGATTGCCGTGGCCCACGACTTTGCCTATGGGGATCTGGTCTTCGACGGCCGGAAGCGGATCAGCTTTCTGCAGATCCCGGGTGCCAAGGAGGTGGGGGTCGAGTTCTGCACCCTGTCCAAGTCTTACAACATGGCGGGGTGGCGGATCGGCTTTGTGGCCGGAAACCGGGAGATCATCCGGACGCTGAACCTGATCCAGGACCACCTGAACTGCAGTCAGTGGGCGGCCATCCAGCTTGCAGCCGTGGCGGCGCTCACCGGGCCGCAGGACTGCGTCCGGGAGCTGTGCGCGGAGTACCAGCGGCGCCGCGATGCATGGGTCGCCGCTGCGCAGGCGATCGGATGGCAGATCACCCCGCCCAGCGGGTCGTTCTTCGTCTGGTGCCCGGTGCCCAAGTCCTTTACCAGTCTCTCCTTCGCCGATCTGCTCCTGAAGCAGTGCCATGTCGTGGTCGCACCCGGCGCAGGCTTCGGCGCTGCAGGGGAGGGCTATGTGCGGGTCTCGCTGACCACAACACCGGAGCGGCTGCAGGAAGCCGCCCAGCGGATCGCCCGTCTGGCGGTGTTCTAGAGAGAAGCTCAACCCCGAGGCGCCTGCCGGCGCCCGGGGTTCTTCTTATGAACTCGCCTGGCGTTCGGGGGAGGCCGAGGGAGAGAATGACACATTCGTCCATGGCAGGTCGGTTCGAATGCCCGGCGATACCGGCACCCTCAGGTTATTGTTGAATGCGTGCGGACGTCCATATACTTGGAAGCGATAACTGCATAATGGTGACGCGAACAGGTGCTCCCGGGGGTCCGGGAGGTAAAAGGGAATCCGGTGCGAATCCGGAGCGGTCCCGCCCCTGTAATCGGATAGCCCATTTCCCCAGGTTTGTGCCACTGGCGTTCTGCCGGGAAGGCCGGGGATGGGCGATGACCCGAGAGTCAGGAAACCTGCCTGTTCGGTTTGCACCCAACCTGCGTGGAAAAGGGCACGAGTGAGTCTGGGAACGCCACACGTGTCCCTTCTGTCCCGGCCGTAAGGCCGGCTTTTTGTTTCGCCAACTGCAAAGCGTTCGGGCATCAGGTGCCTCCGACCGCGGTCGGAGGGTAAAAGGAAAGACCCCACCTGATCAGCTTCGGCCAGAAGAAGCGGGGCGCCATTGCGGGCGCCCTGGCCATGCAGCCGCAGGTCCTGATTCTGGACGAGCCGACGGCCGGGCTGGATCACGAAGGCACCGCCCACCTCCTGGAGACGCTTGACGGCCTGGTCGGTCGGGGCACCGACTCTCCCTGGGCTCCCAGGTCGCCAAGGGAAAGATCCCCCAAGGGGCGGTCGAAGCAGGCGGTGACATCCCGCGGTGCCCCACCGGTCGTCCCGCTGCGGGTGGAGAGAAAGGCGATCTGCCTGCCGTCGGGCGACCATGCCGGGCGGGTGTCCATCTGCTCTCCGGTCGTGAAGGGCTGCGGGTCGCCCCCTTCTGTATGGAGCATCCACAGATGGGATCGGTACTTGTTCTCCTCCCGATCGATCACCGTCTGGGCGTAACAGATGCGGTCTCCATCCGGCGAGATTTGCGCCTCGCTGATCGTCCGGAGCTGGAGCAGATCCTCAGCCCGGAGACGGCGCGGAAGGTTCGTGGTGGATCGGGTTGCGCTGCCTGGCATGGGTGACCTCCTTCCGTAGGCGGGCGGTCAGACCTGACCGGTCTGGGCGGCGCCTCTACCATTCTACGGAGGAGACTCCGGTCCGATCAGCGGCAGCAAGGGCAAAAGAAAACCCCCGTGCCGGACGGGGGTGGGTTCTCCTACCAGACCTTCAGCAACCAGAAGACGGTCTTCTGGTCCCAGCCCAGATCAAAGGGCACATGGAAGCGGTCAAGGGTGTGCGAGTTGACCAGTGGATACCCCCGCGAGTCAAAGCCGGTCACGATGGCGATGTGCTCCATCTTCCCCTTCACCTGATAGGCGACCAGGTCCCCCTTCTGCAGTTTCACGGGAATGCGCCCGGCCTGAACCTCCGCCTTCCAACGGGGCGGAAATCTCCCGCGGAAGACGACCCCGGCCCTGCCCGCTCGTGTCAGGTGGTGGACCAGATTGTCGGCGCGCATGATCAGCGGAATCTGAAGCCCCCCTGCCCGCAGGGCCTGGGATGCGAAGTTGGAGCAGTTGCCACCTGCACCGCTGTAGTCGCGGTAGCGCCGGTTGTACTGATGGTTGTTCCCGCAGCCAGCCGCGAGTCCACAGTACATATCGGCATACGCTGCGGCCTTCTCCCGATCATAGCCGCGCCAGGCAACTCCAGCGACGGCCGGCTCCAGCACCTTCTGAACCGAGGCGGACGCAGGCACCTCGGTCTCGTCGCCCAACGGATCAGAGTACCACTCCAGTCGAATCACCCAGCGGTCCTGCACCCGCTGCAGCTCGACAATGTGCCTGCTGCCCACGCCGAACCGGTTCACCTGCTGCTCCCCCGCATAGACATAACCGAGCGCCAGGCTCTGCGCCACGTAGAAGCGAGCGCGGTCCTCTCTCACCTTCAGGAGGGTGACCTGGAGGGAGGGCTGCGCCTCCACGATGCGCATGCCCCGCTGCTCTGCCCATTGCCGGACGGACCGGATCTTGGACTGCTCATGGTTGAGAGCCCACTGGGCTGTGCTCGAATCGGACAGATAGTCAGGTTCCAGCGGAGCCGGGTTTTCACCGGTCAACAGCCATCGGGCCCGGCGTGAGAAGATCTCCTTCATTGCCTCCACGCTTCCGGGCGGGGCCTCCTCGGCGGCCGATACCCTGAAGGCGCTGGACATGAGTACCAAGGCCAGCACGAAGACAAATGCCCTGATCCGACCCATTGATGCTCCCTGCCTTCTTTCGGAAGTGGCTCCGGGGCTTGCGCCGATCTCTGCCAGGAGAGTGAGGTGACTACGGTCGCCGCTGCTTGAGGCCGAGCAGATCCAGCACCTTCTCATCTACCACACCGGTCTCCGGCAGGCCGGCGGATCGCTGGAGCTGACGGATCGCATCGGCCATCTCCTTGCCGAAACGGGCGTCCATCTTTCCCACATGCAGCCCCCGGCTCCGCAGCCTGTCCTGTACCAGCAGAACATCCTTACCGGAACTGCCAATCTGAAGGGGGAGACGGACCGGCACCTCGGGGACGGGCCCAAGGATCCGGACCGGGGTGCCGACTGCGACCCAGTCGTACAGTTCCTCCACGTCGCGGTTGTGCATCCGGATGCACCCGGAGCTGGCGCGCTGCCCGATGGACCAGGGCTTGTTCGTGCCGTGGATGCCATAGATGCCCCAGGGCACATTCAGCCCCAGCCAGCGGGTGCCAAAACCACGGCCCCAGTTCTTGTCCTTCTTGATGATGGTCCACTCGCCCACGGGGGTTGATTTCAGGCCGCCCTGGCCGACGGCAACCGGATAGCTCTTGAACGGACGCCCCTCGGAGTAAAGAGTGAGCCGGATCGCCCGGGTGTCCACCACAATCTCCACAGGCTGGGCAGGAGCTCTCTGTGTCGCAGCCCCGGCCTGGCTGAGAGCTGGTGAACTCGCCCCCGGTCCACAAGCGGCCACCGTAGCGGCCACCGCGGCGAATCGGGCCTGTGCCGGGGGTGCCAGCCAGCAGAGTGTGGAGAGGAAGACTGCAAAGAAGACGGTAAACCGGCGGGAGATCTCGTTCACAGGTTGGTCACCCCTTTGCCTGGGCGATGATTGGACATCACCAAGGCAGATCCGTTACCGCCGTAGTTTTCGCTCATCCGGTGGACCATAATACCGGCAAAATCTTGTTTTGTTCCGTGACAGCAGAGCGGCGCGTAAGGAAGGAGGTGCGAGAGGATCAGCGGACTCTGGCCGCGCCTTCACCGCGTTTGGATTGGCTGGATCCTGATAGCACTGGTTTTCGGGGCGTGGGCCGGAAGGTCTCACTCGTCCGGCACAGCGCGCAACCAGGCTCTCCCGCAACTGAAATCCAAGCTGGAGCGGTACCTCAACGGGCAGCGAGGCACTTACGGCGTGCACCTGATCGATCTCCCCTCGGGAGAGCGGGTTGGCATACGCGACGATCTGGTCTTTCCAGCCGCAAGCACCTACAAGATCCCCGTCGCCATGTACATTCTG
>JBMONC010000067.1:0-6703 GCA_049324875.1 Bacillota bacterium | reverse complement strand
TAGGGGCACTCGACCCAGATCCGGAAGTCGTAGAGCTCCCGCAGCTCGGCCCGGGTGGCGGTCACCCCCTCGACGGCGACGATGCCGCCCACCGGCACCACCCGCCAGGGCCCGCCCACCCGGTCGGCCCCCCAGTCGTAGGCCTGATAGCGGCCCGGCTGGTCCCGGAGCAGGGGCTCCAGCACCTGCCGCCGGACCCGCTCCCAGTCGAAGTCCGCGCCGATGGGCTTGGTCCGGGCCGTCCCCTCCGGCCGCTCCGCCGCGGGGCGGTAGAAGTCGTCCATGTGGACCAGGGTCACGTCGGGGCGGGCTTCCGCCAGCAGGCGACCGCAGGTGGACTTGCCGGAGCCGCCGCACCCGTCGATGCCGACCAGCAGGGTCCGGCGGCGCCGGGGCAGCCCCTCGAGACCGGCCAGGAATTCGCTGAAGGAGCCGTACGGGCCGCGCAGGCTGGGAAACTGCATGGCGATCACCCCCTACGGGCGTTCCCGGGGCAGGAGCCGGGAGCCGATGAACAGGGCGAAGACCGCCCCCGCCTCGTCGCGCAGGAACTGGACCGGGGAGCCGGGCTCCTCCAGCAGGAAGCCGTCCGGGCCGATGGGGCGCGCCGTGTAGGGCAGCCCGCCCGACCAGATCACCAGCCCCTGCTCGCCCAGCTCCACCCGGGCGCTCTCGCCCTCCCGGTTCCGGTAGGCGCCCACGTAGGCCGGGAGCGCTTCCGGCTCCACGGGGTGCGGGGGGTACTCCCGGCGGGGCACCTCCCAGTCCAGGCCGAGGGCGCTGTTGACCAGCCCCATCGCCAGCGGCTCCAGGGTCAGCCCGTTCATGTTGCAGAGGACCGCCGCCGTCACCCCGGCCTCCGGGGCGAGGAGGATGTGGGCCGAGACCCCCTTGATGCTGCCGCTGTGCCCCACCAGGGTCACCCCGTGGTAGCCGGGGGTCACCTGCAGCCCGTAGCCGTAGTGCCTGCCGGTAGGGGTGGTGGCGTGGGGGGTCAGCATCCGGCGGATGGAGGCCTCCGAGAGGAGCCGGACCTCCCCCAAGCGCCCGCCGGTCCGGTAGATCTCCAGGTAGCGGAGCAGGTCGGGGACGGTCGACTTGAGCGAGCCGTTGGTGTAGATGGCGCCCACATCCCACCAGCCGGGGGCGTGGAAGGGCTCCAGCCGGCCCTCCACCACCCGGGGGGCGTAGAGCTCGGTGACCGGCTCCAGCCGCTCCAGTTCGGCGGTGGTGAAGGCGCTCCGCTCCATACCCAGGGGTTTGAGCACCATCTCCTGCATATACTCCAGGAAGGGCCTGTCTGCCGCCCGCTCAATCACCCCCTGGAGCAGGGCGTAGGCCTCGTTGGAGTAGTTGAACCAGGCGCCGGGCGGCCCCAGCAGTTCGTACTCGGTCTCGGCCATCAGCGCCATCAGTTCCTGGTAGGTCTGAATCTGCCGGATCGCCGCCGGGTCGGCCACCACCCCGAGCCGGTGCCGGTTCGGGTCCCGGGCGATGGAGGCGGCGCGGGCGTGGAAGAGCGCCTGCATCCCGGGCAGGCCGCTGGTATGGGTCAGGAAGTGGTGGATGGTCATCGCCCGGACCCAGTCCGGATTCGGGCCCCGGAACTCCGGGAGCCAGCGGATGACGGGATCCTCCACCGAGAGCCGGCCCGCCTCCTGCAGCAGCATCACCGCCAGGGCGGTGACCGATTTGGTGACCGAGGCGACCCCGAAGACCGTCTCCGGGGTGACCGGCAGCCCGGCCTCCCGGTTCCGCCAGCCGAACCCCTCCAGCAGGAGAGGGTGCCCCTCCCGCGCCAGCCCGACCGCCATGCCCGGCACCTGGTACCGCTCCCGGAACCGCTCCACCCGCCCCTGCACGGCAGGCCTGTCAAACGGCCGCATCGATCTGCCCCCCTACGGATGGACCTGCAGGATCCGGCAGAGCCGGGTGCCGGCCGGCGCCCTCACGGCGACCACCGCCCCCGGGTACTCCTGAAAGAGGGCGCGGCCCAGCGGCGAGCCGAGGCTAATCCGGCCCGCCGCAGGGTCGGCCGCCTCGTCGGGCACCAGCTGGTATCGCTCCGGCTCCCCGCCCTCCAGGTCGGTCAGCAGCACCGTGGTGAAGAGCTGGACCGGCGCCCGCGGGCTGGCGGCGATCAGCTCCCGCTCCGCCTCGGTGGGGGGCGGGTACCCCCGCTGCCGCATCACCCGGTTCTCCGCCTCGGCAGCGGCCTGCTCAATGGCCTTCCCGATCGGCGCCTCGGCCCGGGTCTCCCGCCGGAGCCGTCCGGGGTCGGCTGAGAAGGGCCGCGGCTTCTCCTTCCGTTCCTCGTCCACCTGGCTCACCTCGTTGCTAGTATGACCTGCCAGCGCTGGAGCGGCAAGTCTGGGCAGGTATCTGGATGACAGATGCCGAAACCTTTTTCCCATACCGGCATCCAACCTGCTTCCTCCGGGTCGTCGGCGAAGCAGTCCTGGGTGCTACCTCACTTCTGAGGGGGGACCGGCGTGCGGAACGCATTTCATTCCCAGATGGATGATCTCCAGCGGGAGATCCTCCGCATGGGGCAGCTTGTGGCGCAGATGATCGACAACGCCACCCTGTCTCTGGCCCGGCAGGACATGGACCTGGCCGCGCAGGTGGTCCAGGCGGATGATGAGATCGACCGGCTCCTGATCGAGATCGAGATGCGGTCGCTCCAGCTGATGGCGCTGCAGCAGCCGATGGCTCGGGACCTGCGCACCCTGGGCACCGGCCTGAAGCTGGTGACCGACCTGGAGCGGATGGCCGACCATGCCACCGACATCGCCGAGGTGACGCTGAAGCTGGGGGGCGAGCCGCTGATCAAGCCGCTGGTGGACATCCCCCGGATGGCGGTGCTGGCGCAGGAGATGGTGCGCTACGCCCTGGAGGCCTATGTCCAGCGGGACGAGGCGGGCGCACGGGCGATGATCGAGAAGGACCACGAGATCGACGCCCTCTACCGCTCCATCTTCGACGAGCTGGTGGAGATGATGCAGAAGGATCCGTCGGTGGTCCGGCAGGCCACCTACCTGCTGCATGTGGCCATGTCGCTGGAGCGGATCGGCGACCACGCCACCAACCTGGGCGAGTGGACGATCTACCTGCTGACCGGTGAGCTGGAGGAGCTGAACAACTGAGCCAGGCCGGCCCGCCCCCGCACATGTGGGGGCGGGCCCTTCCTGATGTACTGTTGGAATAATGGCACGATATGCTTATGCAGATGGGCAGGATAGGGTCTGAACGATGGCAGCGCTGGTTGCTATGCTAAAAGGACAGGGAACACGCACAGGGGTGAGAGCCATGTGGATTTTCCCGGAGAAGACGCGCTCGGCGTCCGTTGTGCCCGTGGAGGGCGGACCCGCCGTGATCCAGGGCTGGAGCGCCCTGGGCCTCCCCGAAACCGGCTGGGTGCTGATCACCGATGCGAGTCAGTGCCAACTCTGTCCTGACCCGACCGCCCGGTTCTGCGAGATCGACTGCCGGACCCACCCGGCGGCCTGCTCCTTCTGCGCGGACCGGCTGCTGAGCGGGGAGTTGCCGCACTGTGTCGATGCCTGCCCCCACGGCGCCATCTGGATCGGCAACCTGGAGCGGAACAACGCCACCAACGGAATCCGGGTGACCCGGCTCTCCGAGCTGCTGCGCCGCCGGCGATTCATGGTGACCGAGCCGGACCGGCGGACGGTGATCCTCCAACCGTAGCGAACCCACCGTAGCAAACGAACCAGGCCCGGGCGCAGTGGCCCGGGCTTTGCGTTGCCCTCAGGGAGCGGCGGGCGGCTCGGCGGCGGGGCCGGCCCCACCGGGCTGCAGCGCCGCCAGGGCGGCCTTCGCCAGGTTGACCAGCGCCACATCCTCCATGGGCGGGTTGTGCAGCCCGGCCCGGACATCCCGGTAGTAGCGCTCCAGCGGCAGCCGGCGGGAGAGGCTGGCCCCGCCGCCGATCCGCATCGCCTTGTCCACCACCGAGAGCGCCGCCTCCACCACGAAGAGCTTGCAGGCGGCGCAGGGCCCGGCCAGCTCCGCCCGGCGGTCGGGCTCGCTGTCCCAGCGCTCCGCCAGGGTCATCAGCAGGGTGCGGGCGGGCAGCAGCGCCGTCTCCATCTCGCCGATCAGCCGCTGGATGTGGGGCATCTCGGCGATGGGGCCCGCGCTGCCCCGGGTTCTCCGCTCCAGGGCGTACCGGAGGGCGTAGTCCCGGGCCGCCTGGGCGATCCCCAGGTAGACGGCGGGGATGTGCAGGTTCCAGCCGTCGGTGCGGGCGCCGCTCCGCCGGGCGGCGCTCTCCACCAGGGCCTCCGGGCCCAGCTCCACCTCCTGCAGCCAGAGGTCGTGGCTCCCCGTCGCCCGCATCCCCAGGGTGTCCCAGGTCTCCTCGATGGAGAGCCCCGGGGTGTCACGGGGGATGAGGAACCAGGCCGCCTCCTCCGTCCCCTCGATGGTGGCGGAGACCAGGAAGTAGCGGAGGATGGGGGAGAGGGTGGTGAAGTTCTTGTGGCCGGTCACCACCCACCCGCCGTCGGGCAGGCGGCGGGCCCGGGTGGTGGGCAGTCCGCCCCGGCTGGGGCTCCCGGTCTCCGGCTCCGAGGCGGCGGCGTTGATCAGCGCCCCGTCGGTCACCGCCTCCCGGAAGACCCGCTCCCGGACCGGGGCGGGCCAGGTCCGGCTGGCGGCCTGCTTGCCGATCACGTAGAGATGCCAGCCGACCGAGAGCGCCGTGGACCCGTCGCCCCGGGCCAGCCGCTCCTGGGAGAGGACCATCTCGAAGACGCCGCCGCCCTCCCCGCCGAGCGCTTCGGGCACCGTCAGGCCGAAGTAGCCGCTGGCGCGCAGCGCCTCGAAGTGGGCGAAGGGGAACTGGCCGGACCGGTCGTACTCGGCGGCGCTCTGCGCGAACCGGTCGGCCAGGGCGGCCGCCCGCTGCAGCAGCTCCCGATGACGCTCGGTGCGGCAGAAGAACTCAGTTGTCAGAGCCAGTGGGCTCACCTCCCCGAAGGTTGGAGCTGCATCCCTACAGGGCCAAGGCCTGGCGGCCTGTGCAGCCCCACCTGCTTTGATTCGCTCCTGGCAGCCAAAATCATGCCCCTGCCCAAAAAATATGCGGTTCTGGACAATCTTTGCGTCTTGAACGGAGCCGACGCATCCTGTATCATTAAAACCTGCCACCGGTTCTTATGCGGATCGGTGCGGCCCACAACTGAAAACCGGGGAGATACCCAAGTGGCCAAAGGGGGCTGACTGTAAATCAGTTGCGCAACGCTTCGGTGGTTCGAATCCACCTCTCCCCACCAGATCCCGGGCGGTTAGCTCAGCGGGAGAGCACTTGCTTCACACGCAAGGGGTCACTGGTTCGATCCCAGTACCGCCCACCAGCATCATTGTAGACTCCAGTCTAAAAATAGACTCGAGTCTACCTGCCGTCGGAGTGGCGGAATTGGCAGACGCGTACGTTTGAGGGGCGTATGGGCAACCGTGCGGGTTCAAGTCCCGCCTCCGACACCAACAGGGAGCCACCGCGTGCAACCGCACGGGGTGGCTCTTTTTGTCGCGCCCACTCCCCCGGCCGAGGAAGGAAACCGCCCTGGCTCTGTCAAACCTGCCACAGACGTGCCGTACGCAGACCGAGCTGACAGGAGGGCCTTCATGCGCGCAAAGGTTGCTGGGGTATTGGCCGGATTGGTCCTGGGGATCCTGGGCTTCGCCGCCGTCAGCTGGGCGGACAACACCTTCGGCGGGTTCACGGTGGTCAAGGTGATGCTGAACGGGCAGGAGGTGACCAGCGATGTGCCCGCCGTCAACTTCCACGGGCGGACGATGCTGCCGCTCCGCCGGCTGGCGGAGCTGACGGGGCTGAGCATCGACCGGTGGGACGGGGAGAGCAACACGGTCTACCTGAGCGAGGCATCGGTGGCGACGGTCAACGGGCAGAAGATCACCCGGGATCAGTTCTACGACCGGATGGCGGCCACCGCCGGCGCCCAGACCCTGGAGAGCCTGATCCGCGAGCGGTTGATCGACCAGGCGGCCGAGCAGGCCGGGGTTACGGTGACCGACGCCGAGGTGGATGAGCAGATCGCCCGGCTGCGGGAGCGGCTGGGCGGCGAGCAGGCCCTGCGGCAGGCCCTGGCCCAGAACAACATGACCCTGGCGCAGCTCCTGCACCAGGTGAGGCTCCAGCTGAAGGCGACCAAGATCCTGAGCGCCGAGATCCCCACCGCCGACCCGTTCCTGAAGCTCTTCTTCGACCAGAACCAGAAGCTGTTCGATACCCGGGAGGTGCACGCCCGGCATATCCTGGTTCAGACCGAGGAGGAGGCGCTGGCGGTCAAGGCCGAGCTGGAGAAGGGGGCCGACTTCGCCGCCCTGGCCGGGGAGAGGTCGCTGGACCCCTCGGCCAAGAGCAACGGCGGCGACCTGGGCTTCTTCGGCCTGGGGCAGATGGTGGCCGAGTTTGAGCAGGCGGTCTTCGCCCTGAAGCCGGGGGAGATCTCGGCTCCGATCAAGACCAGCTTCGGCTGGCACATCGCCCAGGTGCTGGAGGTCCGGGGGAGCGCCGCCGACTTCGAGGCGCAGAAGGAGCAGGTGAGGGAGCTCTACCTCGAGGCCGAGGCGCAGCGCCGGTTCCCCAAGTGGGTGCAGGGGCTCTACGAGAAGGCGGAGATCACCAAGACGCTGGGTCAGTAGGCCGCCGGAG
>JBMONC010000066.1:65142-70655 GCA_049324875.1 Bacillota bacterium | reverse complement strand
GTGTAATCCGTGGCCGTCATTTTCAGGGGAATCCGTGGCCCTGTTCAGGGCAGTCCGCGGCGCTGAAACCGCCCAGCCCCGGCCTCAAAGCACGACTGGCAGATCCGGAAGCGGTACCCCACCGGCAGCTTGCGGCCGCAGACCCTGCAGCCGCCCAGGCTCATTCCCCGAGCCAGGGCGGCATTCATCGCCCCGGCGATCTCGTCCCGGCTCCGCCGGACCCGCTGCTCCCCGACCTTGAACGGCACCCCCCGCCGGATCAGCCAGAGGCAGAGCTCGTGCTGCCGGAGGGCGGCCTCTGCCGCCTGGAGCTCCCCATCGCTGTGGATCTCCCTGGGGGGCAGGTCGGGGGCGGGTGCCTTCCGTCCCGCCTCCAGGGCGGCGACCACCGCCTGCCAGTAGCTCTGGCTCTCCCGGGCGACCGGGGCGGTCACCAGCATGTAGGCGCTCTCCAGATCCTGCTCCAGCCCGGGCGGGAGCAGCCTGGCCAGCTCGACCATCTGCTCCAGGGGGGCGATCTTCACGAAGGCCGGCACCACCGGCTCGGCCAGCTGCTGCCAGAGCTTCAGCCGCTTATGCAGCCGCCCCGAGAGCAGCTGGAGCTGCTCCACCGTCGGCTGCAGGTAGGCGCAGACCACCGGCGTGGGCGTCTCCGCCGCCGTCTCCAGGATATAGGCGTGGTTGAGCCGGTTGGTGCTGCCGAACCAGCCCGCCTCCGAGAGGCCGAAGCGGCCGGCCCGCCCGATGATCTGCAGCACCTCGTCCGCCCGGAGGGGCCGCTCCGTCTTCCCGTCGTACTTGGTCGCCTCCATGATGAAGACGTGGTCCACCGGGAAGTTGATCCCCATCCCGATCGCATCGGTGGCCACCACGTAGGGGCACTCGCCCTCCCGGACCCGCCGGGCCTGCTCCCGCCTCACGTCGGGCGGCAGCGCCCCGTAGATCACGGCGCAGGGCTTCTTGTGGAGCGCCTCGATCTCCGCCTTCAGCTGCAGCACCGCCCGGCGGGAGAAGGCGACCACCGCCGACCGCTCCGGGAGCCGCTCCAGCGGGATGGGGACCGGATGGGGGCGCAATGGGACCAGCCGCTGGTATCGCTGGACCGAGACCTCGTCGCCCTGGGTGGCGAAGAGCTGCAGCAGGAAGCCCTCCGCCTGGGGGGCGGCGCAGACGTGCAGCTCATCAGCGTTGGCCTGCACCAGCGCCCGGAGCCAGGCCCAGCCCCGGTCGGGGTCGCCCACCATCTGCGCTTCGTCGATCACCACCACCTCGTAGACATCCCGGGGGAACATCTCGGTGGTGGCGGCCACCACCCGGGCCCCCTCCACCGGCAGGTGCTCCTCCCCCGTCAGGAGGCTGGTGGGGCAGCCGGCCTCGTTCAGCCGCTCCGCCGCCTCCCAGGCCAGGAGCCGCAGCGGGGCCAGGTAGAGCCCGTTGCGGGCCTGCGCCAGCCGCTGCAGGGCATGGTGGGTCTTGCCCGAGTTGGTCGGGCCGATGTGCAGGATCACCCGGCGGCGCCGGGGCGAGACCAGGTCCAGGGCGATCTGCCCGCCCAGCCGGTCGTGCCCCCGTTGCTTCGCCTGCTTCCGGCGCTGCTGTCGGCCCCGGCCGGCCTCCGCCGTCTGGTCGCCGGCCAGCGGGGCGGAGCTGAAGCATGCCCAGCCGAACTTGGCCAGCCGCTCCAGGATCACCGCCAGCTCCTCCGGGTGCTTGATGCCCGCCGGCAGGTAGCCGGCGATATCCACCGGACCGGCCGCCTCGGTCGGGGAGATCTGAGCCTCCAGTCTGTCTGCGATGCGGCGGGCAATCCGCCGCAGCTGGCCCTTGGGTATCAGCGCAACCCCTCCATTGCCATTCGTCTACGGAAAACCGCCCCCGGCCAGGGGGCGGTCAGCATCACAGGAGCTTGTCCTGGGGGCGCATCTGCTCCTCGTAGGCCACCGGGTGCAGGGCCGAGGCGGCGTAGCCGAAGATCTCCTCGATGTGGAAGGCGACGCCGTTGGAGAGCTGGCCGCTGGGGATCCCCTTCATCAGGAACTCGCTGATCAGCAGCGCCTCGATGTAGACCTCGCCCAGCAACACCCCATCGTCCCGCATGCACTCCACCCGGGCCATGGTCCGGTCGTTCACCCAGACCTGGTTGCCGCCGATGCCGCCCTGCAGGCCGAAGTCGGCCAGCGTCTGCCGCACCGCTTCGGTCAGGCCGATCCGAAGTTCCTCCAGCGTCAGCTCGCCGGAGAGGCGGTAGGGATGAAAGATGGCGAAGGCGACCAGCTGGCCCACATTCGAGAGCCCGTCCTGCGTCTGGGGCTGCCAGAAGGCCAGCAGGTCCCGCGAGGCGTTGAAACGGCGGCGGGCAGCCATCTCCATCTGCCAGCGGCGGGCCTCCTGCAGGGTGAGCCGGCCCAGGTTCAGCAGCCAATAATCCTTTAGCAGCAGACCGATCACCCCTTTCCCCACCACCGAGTGGAGGCCTAATCGCCCGTCTTCGCCACGTCCGCCCCGGCCCGGCGGGCGACGGCGCTCTCAGACTGCTCGTCCGCGTGGTAGGAGGAGCGCACCAGCGGGCCCGATTCGCAGTGGGCAAAACCCCGCTTGAGGGCCTCCTCCTTCAGGTGGGCGAACTCCTCCGGCGAATAGAACTTCTCCACCGCCAGATGCTTGGTGGTCGGCCGGAGGTACTGGCCGAAGGTGACGATGTCGACCCCCTGAGCCCGAAGATCATCCATCGCCTCGTACAGTTCCGCCAACGTCTCACCCAGACCTACCATGATAGACGACTTGGTGCTGATCATTGGTTTCATCGCCTTGGCCCGGCGGAGCAGTTCCAGCGAGCGGTCGTACTTCGCCCGGGAGCGCACCCGGTCCGAGAGCCGGCGCACCGTCTCGATGTTGTGGTTCAGCACGTCGGGCTCGGCCTCCATCACCAGCTGGAGCGCCTCCCAGTTGCCCTGGAAGTCCGGGATCAGCACCTCCACCCCGGTGAAGGGGTTCTTCCGGCGGATCGCCCGAATCGTCTCGGCAAAAATCATGGCGCCGCCATCCTTCAGATCATCGCGGGCGACACTTGTCACCACCACATGCCGCAGGTTCATCTGTACGCATGCGTCTGCGACCCGCTCCGGCTCCGCCAGGTCCAGCTCGGTCGGCATGCCGGAGGTGACGGCGCAGAAGCCGCAGTTGCGGGTGCAGATATCGCCCAGGATCATGAAGGTCGCCGTCCGCCGGTTCCAGCACTCGAAGATGTTCGGGCACCGGGCCTCCTCGCAGACGGTGTGCAGCCCCTTGTTGCGCATCAGCTTCTTCAGTTCGACAAACTCGGGATTCGTCTGCAGGTTGATCTTCAGCCACTCCGGCTTGCGCCCCACATCGGAGCGGCTCCGGCTGGGCATAACGGGCAGTTCGAGCTCCGGATCGACCTTGAAATCAGCCACCTCTGTTCACTTCCCATGCGAAACGTATATCGCATTCCCCTGTTTGCCGGGGCGGCAGGACCCCAACGCCTGCCACACCATCCCGTCTCAAGTCTACCCGCTTTCCTCCCGGCTGGCAACCCACCGGAGATGCCGGGAGCGCCCCCCGAAAGGCGGATGGACCAGGACGGGTGAACACCTTATCCGACGATTCAGGGAGAGGATTCGGTCCGGTCCGGACCGAACTTTCCAGCAACCCGGTCCCGAGCGGTTAGGAGGGAGAAGCGTGCAGCCACCTGAGCCGACACAGGAAGAGCGCCTTGTCAGCGGCATCGCCCACATTGCCATCCTCTTCTCGGCCCTGGGGCTGGTGGTCAACATCGCCCTGCTCCTCAGCTTCCGCCACCGCTCCCCCTTCGCCGCCAGCCACCTCCGGCAGGCGCTGGGGCTCCAGGTGATCAGCGCCATCCTGGCCTGGGCGATCGGCCTCTACCTCCTCCTGACCAGCTTCCACGTGGGCTTTGGCCATCTGGGCCCCCGCCTGCTGCTCGGGCGGGCGATCCAGGTGGGGCTGGTGGTGCTGGTGATCAACGGGGTGAAGCTGACCCTGGCGATCCTGGGGGCGGTCCACGCCTTCGGCGGGAAGGTATACCGGTACCCGCTGGTCGGCGACCTGCTGGCCGGCGGTGAGTAGGCAGGTTCCCGGACCGGCCCGGTCCACCCTGATGGCCGGAGAGGAGCGGGCCTGCCGCCACACCGACTACGTCGAGCCCGAAGTAGGAAGCCGGTGGATCCTCTTCCTCCGCCCCCCCACCGATTCCGCCGACCTCTCAGCCGGCGCCGGCCTTCCCTGGCGGTTTGCGCTGCGAAACGGCCGGGCCGTTCCGGTTCCGGCGGTCGGCGACCCCTTCCCGGTGGTGGAAGAGGCGGAGTTCCTGGAGCAGATCACGCCATAGCCAAGGGCCCGGGCAGTACCGCCCGGGCCCCTCTTCATCTTCAGGTCTCCATCCAGACGACCTGCGGCGAGACCTCCCCGCCGCCGTCGGAGCGGGCCGGCGCAGCGTCAGCCAGCGCAACCCCAGTCAGCAGCACCAATGTCAGCAGAAGACCGACAGTGACTCGCAACATCCTACGCCACTCCCTCTTCAAGAATTTCGCCCAACAAGCTGACCACGGCAGGGTTGTAAAGCCGGCCTGCCTCCCGGTTCAACTCCTCCAGCGCAGCCTCCACCGGCACCGCCTTCCGGTAGACCCGGTCGGTGGTCATGGCGTCAAAGCTGTCCACCACCGCCACGATCTGCGCCTCCAGGCAGATCTGGTCGCCGGTCAGACCCCGGGGATAGCCGCTCCCATCCAGCCGCTCGTGGTGCTGTTCCAGGATCGCCGCAGCCCCGGCCACCGCCGTCCCGGCCAGCATCCGCCCCCCGGTCAGCGGGTGTTCCCGCATGATCCGCCATTCCTCCGCCGTCAGCCCGCCCGGCTTCTGCAGGATACCATCCGGCACCGCCACCTTCCCCAGGTCGTGCAGGTAGGAGCCGTGAAAGAGGTGGAACTGCCCCACCGGATCCAGCTTCAGCCGCTGCCCGATCCGCATGGAGAGGTCCCGGATCCGCCGGCAGTGGTCCTCTGTGTAGCCATCCTTCGTCTCCACCGAGACCGAGAGCCGCTGCAGGTAGGCGACCTGGTCGCTCACCATGTGGAAGGAGGGCTGAGAGCAGACATAGAGCAGCGATGCGTCCGTCAGCGCCCGGAGGATGCAGGGCTCCTGCGCCGGGGAGGCCACCAGGTAGTCCCCCGGCGACAGGGTGAGCGGCGGCTCGCCGCCCTCCCAGAGCACCTCGCCCTTCAACAGATAAAAGCACTCCAGGGCGCTCCACCCCTCTTGAGGGCGCAGCCCGAAGCGCTTGCCTGCCGGAACCTCCTGGCGGATCACCTCGGTGCCGTCCCACGATCCGAGGAGGTACCATCCGAAGTGACGTAGCTCAGCCTTCTCGATGAATTCAGCGGCCCGTCGAAGGGTGACGCCCTTCACCAGCTCTCCCATCGATCTTAGCTCCCCCTACGAATGGAGTTCCCCGTTACTCCTTTCGGCAGGAGCCC
>JBMONC010000066.1:56114-65042 GCA_049324875.1 Bacillota bacterium | reverse complement strand
CGACCGGATGGCGATGGCGTCGTTCTCCAGCACCACCGGGGTCTTGGTGATCGCCTCGAAGGAGAGGATCGCCGCCTGCGGGTGGTTGATGATCGGGGCGGACATGAAGGAGCCGAAGTAGCCGGTGTTGTTGACCGTGAAGGTGCCGCCGGAGATGTCCTCCAGCGTCAGCTTCCCCGCCCGGGCCCGGGCGGCCAGGTCGGCCACCGCGTGGTTCAGCCCGGCGATGGAGAGCCGGTCGGCGTTCTTGATCACCGGCACCGCCAGGGCGGTATCGGTGGCCACGGCGATGGAGATGTTGATATCCTTTCGGATGATGATCGAGTCTCCGGCCCACTGGGAGTTGATGATCGGGAACTCCTTGAGCGACTCCACCACCGCCTTGATGAAGAAGGGGACGTAAGAGAGGCTGATCCCCTCCCGGCGCTTGAACTCCTCGCCGGAGCGCTCCTTCAGCCGGACCAGGCCGGTGACGTCCACCTGCATCATCGTCCAGGCGTGGGGCGCCTCGTGCTTCGACTGGACCATCTTCTCGGCGATCCGGCGCCGGACGGCGTCCACCGGGATCACCTGGTCGGCCGCCAGGGGCTGCGGCGCCGGGGCCGGGGCCGGGGCGATCCGGGCCGCCGGTGCGGCGGGCGCCGGCGCCGGGGCCGGCTCCACCGCCGTCTGTGCCGCAGCGGGCTTCGCCTGGGCAGCGGCGCCGCCGGCGGCGATCACCGCCTCCACATCCTTGCGGGTGATCCGGCCTCCCAGACCGGTCCCCGTGATCAGGCTCAGATCGAGGCCGTGCTCCTGGGCCAGCTTCATCACCGCCGGGCTGTAGCGGGCGCCGCCGTTGGCCGGCCTCTCCGCCACGGCGGTCGCCGGGCGGGCCGCCGCCTGCGCGGCGGTCTGGGCCGGTGCGTTGGCGGTCGCCCCCGCCGGGGCGCCCCCGCCGGTCTCAACGGTGACCGGGGCCGGGGCCTCCTCCCCCGCCGCCTGCATGGTGGCGATCAGGGTGCCCACCGAGACGGTCACCCCCTCCTGGATCTCCAGGCTGGTGATCCTCCCGTCCGCCGGGGCGGGGATCTCTGCATTCACCTTATCCGTGATCACCTCGGCGATCGGCTGGTACTTCTTCACCGCATCGCCGGGCTTGACAAGCCACTTGCCGATGGTGCCCTCGGTGACCGACTCACCGAGCTGCGGCATCTTTATCTCCTTGTGGCGGCCTCCTCTGTCTAGTTCCGGATGCTGAGGCGGCAGTGGCGGCATGACAGCATAGCCGCCTTCGGGGGTGCTTCGACCGCCTCTGTCATCCTCCGGAGAGCGGTCAGAATTGCGCCAGCTTCCGCATGGCCTCCAGGCACTTCTCGGTGCTCAGCATGTAGAACTTCTCCATCGGCCCGGCGTACGGCATCGCCGGCACGTCGGGGCCGCAGAGCCGCTGCACCGGCGCATCCAGGTCGAAGAGGCACTCCTCGGCGATCAGCGCCGAGACCTCCGCCCCCACCCCGTGGGTCTTGCCCGCCTCGTGGACGATCAGCACCTTGCCGGTCTTGCGGGCCGCCGTCACGATCGCCTCCCGGTCCAGCGGCAGCAGGGTGCGCAGGTCCAGGACCAGCGCCTCGTAGCCCTCCTTGGAGAGCTGGGCCGCCGCCTCCAGGCAGAAGTGGACCGTCTTGCCGTAGGTGATCACGGTGATGTCGGAGCCGTCCCGCTTCACATCGGCCTTGCCGATGGGGATGACGTAATCGCCCTCGGGCACCTCGCCCTTGATGGCCCGGTAGAGCCCCTTGTGCTCGAAGAAGAGGACCGGGTCCGGATCCCGGATCGCCGCCGTCAGCAGCCCCTTGGCGTCGTAGGGCGTCGACGGCACCACCACCTTCAGCCCCGCCGTGTTGGTGAAGTACTGCTCCACCGACTGGGAGTGGTAGAGGCCGCCATGCACCCCGCCGCCGAAGGGCGCCCGGATCACCATCGGCACCGACCAGGCGCCGTTGGACCGGTAGCGCATCTTGGCCGCCTCCGAGATGATCTGGTTCATCGCCGGGAAGATGAAGTCGGCGAACTGGATCTCGCAGACCGGCTTGGTGCCGTAGAGCGCCGCCCCGATCCCCACGCCGACGATCGCCGACTCGGTCAGGGGCGAATCCTGCACCCGGTCGCCGCCAAACTCATCAAAGAGGCCCAGGGTGGCCCCGAAGACGCCGCCCTTCTTGCCGACGTCCTCCCCCACCACCCAGACATCACGATCGCGCCGCATCTCCGCCCGGAGGGTCTCCCGGACGGCCTCCACCAGGTTCATCACCGCCATGAGATCAGTCCTCCTTGTAGACGTGGCGAAGTGCCTCTTCGGGGGCCGCGTAGGGCTGGGCCTCGGCCCATTCGGTGGCGTCGTCCACCTCGGCCATCACCCGCTGCTCCAGCGCCGCCTCGGCGGCCTCGTCCAGGAGGCCGTGCTCACGGAGGTAGTTCCGGGTCTTCACGATCGGGTCCTTCGCCTTCAGCGCCTCGATCTCCGCCGGATCCCGGTAGCGCCGCTGATCGTCGTCCGAGGAGTGGGAGGTGATCCGGATGCACTTCGCCTCGATCAGCGAGGGCCCCTCGCCGCTGCGGGCCCGCTCGTGGGCCGCCCGGAAGGCCTCGTAGACCGCCAGCAGGTCGGTGCCGTCCACCTCGATGCCCGGCATGCCGTAGCCCGGGCCGCGCGCCGCCACCGAGCCGCCCGCCACCTGCTTCTCCAGCGGGACGGAGATGGCGTACTCGTTGTTCTGGACCATAAAGATCACCGGCAGCTTGTGAACCCCCGCCCAGTTGAGCGCCTCGTGGAAGTCACCCTGGTTGGAGGAGCCCTCGCCGCAGCAGGTGTAGACCACCACATCATCGCCCCGCATGCGGGAGGCCTGGGCGATGCCCACGGCGTGGAGCAGCTGGGTGGTGACCGGGCTGGAGCCGGAGAGCACGTTGAGCGGCCGGTTCCCCCAGTGCGAGGGCATCTGCTTGCCGCCCGAGGCCGGGTCGCTGCCGCGGGCGAAGGCGCCCAGCATGATCTCCCGGGGCGTCACCCCCGCCACCAGGTTGATGCCAAGGTCACGGTAGTACGGTGCAAACCAGTCGTGCTTCCGCCGGAAGGCGTAGGCCGCTCCCACCTGGGCCGCCTCCGCCCCCTGCGGCGAGATGACGAACGGGATCTTGCCGCCACGCTGCAGGAGCCACATCCGCTCGTCGATCCGGCGGGTCAGGAGCATGTAGTAGTACATCTCCAGGAGCTGCTCACGGGTCAGCCCCAGCACCTCGTGCCGAGCCTTTGTCGCTACCACCAGAATACCCCTCCCTCTTGCATATCCGCGCGCCCGGCGCGAGCCCGGGCGCCCCCCCACGGAGTCCTTAGAAGTGAATCGCTCGCCCCTCCACCGCCAGGGCCGCCTCGCCCAGGATCTCGGAGAGGGTCGGGTGCGGGTGGATCGTCTGGCCGATCTCCCAGGCCGATGCGTTCAGCACCATCGCCAGGCCGGCCTCCGAAATCAGGTTGGTCACCTCCGGACCGATCAGGTGCGCCCCCAGCAGATCGCCCGTCCTGGCGTCGACCACCAGCTTGGCGAAGCCGTCGATGGAGCCGTGGACCAGCGCCTTGCCGATCCCCCGCCAGGGGAACTTGCCGACCTTCACCTCGTAGCCCAGCTCCCGGGCCTGCGCCTCGGTGTAGCCGACGCTGGCCACCTCGGGCCGGGTGTAGATGCAGCGGGAGACCTTGTGCATCTCAAAGGGGTGGGTCTCGATCCCCTTGATGTGCTCCATGGCGATGATCCCCTGGTGCGAGGCCACATGGGCCAGCCCGCCGCCCACCACATCGCCGATGGCGTACAGCCCGGGGTCGCCGGTCTGACCGAAGCCGTCCACCTCGATGAAGCCGCCCTTGCCGTAGGTCAGCTTCTCCCGGTTCTCCAGGCCGAAGCCCCGGGTGACCGGCTCCCGGCCCACCGAGATCAGCACCGCCTCGGCGGTGAAGGTGCGGACCTCCTCGCCGATCTTCGCCTGCAGGGAGACCTGATCGCCCTCCACCTTGACCGACTCGGGGATCACCGCCGCCCCGGTCTGGATCTGGACCTTGCGGCGGCTCATCAGCTTGTGCAGCTCCGCCGAGATCTCCTCATCCTCGGTGGGGATGATCCGGGGCAGGAACTCCAGCACGGTCACCTGGACGCCGAAGTCGTTGTAGAGGCTGGCGTACTCCATCCCGATGACGCCGCCGCCGATGATGATCACCGACTTGGGCAGGCTCTCCCGGGCCAGCGCCTCGTCCGAGGTCATCACGTAATGGCCGTCCACCGGGATCCCCATGGTCTTGGGGCGGGAGCCGGTGGCGATGATCACCTTATTGAACTCCAGCAGCTCCTGCTGCCCCTCCACCATCACCGAGACCAGGCCGTTGGGCGAGAAGATCGAGGGGGGCACCAGGGCGCCGGTCCCCTGGAAGAGGGTCACCCCGCTCTTCTTCAGCAGCCCCTGCACCCCCTTGTGCAGGTTGCTGACGATCTTCTCCTTGCGGGCGAAGACGCCGCCGAAGTCCAGTTCCACCCCCTGGCTCTTGATCCCGTACTCCTTGGATTGGTGGAAGGTGTGGAGCAGCTCGGCGCTGCGGAGGTAGGCCTTGGTCGGAATGCAGCCCCGGTGCAGGCAGGTGCCGCCGACCTTATCCTTCTCGACCAGTGCCACCTTCAGACCGAGCTGGGCCCCTCGAATGGCCGCCACGTATCCGCCGGTACCGCCTCCGAGCACGACGACATCGAAGTTGTTGGACATGGTGTGAGCAGACTCCCTTTCATCGAAGTAGTGACAAGCTGCGCCCCCACCGGAATGCCGAGGACCTCCTTAATATCTACTAGGGTATGCAACTTTTGTGCCAAACAGAAGCCCGGAGCGCCCGACGGGCGCCCACTAGGCGCAAGGAGGCCGTGCTGCCCGTCTCCGGGGACGGGATCCAGCGCGACCTACCTTGCAATCTCATGCATACCTCTGCACATTATTGCAGGAATAAACCTGCAGAGTGTCAGCTGCGATCCTCCGGCTCCGGCGGTTCCCGTCCGGGGGCCGCCAGCGAGACCGGGGATCCGCCCTCCACATCCTTCCGGTTGAGCCGCTCCCAGAGGGCGACGGTCTCGGCGCTCAGGCTCCGGCCGCTGTCGGCCAGCGCCTGCCGGCAGGCCTGGTAGGCCTCCCGGGCGCCGCCCATATCCCCGAGGTAATAATAGTAGACCATCATCCGCTGATAGGTGATCTCCCGGAGCGGGTCGTGGGCCAGCGCCTTGTGGCAGAAGCCGACCGCATCCTGGTACCGGGCGAGCACCGCATGCCCCTCTGCCAGCCGGTCGAGGATCTCGATGTAGATCGCCTGCAGCTTGCGGCGGGGCTCGATCACCCAGGGCTCCTGCAGTTCCTCCAGCAGATCCCCCAGGTAGAGGCCGTCCGCCTCCTGGAAGGCGAGCACGGCGGCCAGCATCTCCCCCCGCAGGGCGGCGCTCACCCCGGTCTGGTAGTGGTGGAGCATGGCGTCCAGGTCGATCCAGCACTGGGCCGAGGGCTCGAAGGCCACCGCCCCTCCCGGCAGCAGCCGCAGGGCAGCCGCCGGCTGGATCACCCGGTTGACGGCGGCCACCAGGGGGGAGAGCTCCCTGACCCCCAGCAGGCTGACCGCCTCCTGCTGCGCCACCGGGTCGGGCCGGCGGAGCAGCACCAGCTTGAGGAGGCGGGGCGCCTTAGGATCGCCCCAGGCGGAAGCCGGCACGTGGCGGAAATCCCAGCTGACCTGAAAACTGCCCAGAAGGGAGATCTGGAGTTCGGCCATCCCGCTCACCTCCTATCGTTGAAATTGTCCAGATGCTCGGCAAATTCCTGCCTTGACCGCAGCCTTCCCTGTGGCCCTTCGTTCGATAGAGGAATTCGATTCAGGGCATCATCCGAATCGATTGGCGCAATCGGAAAGCCCATGTTATGTTGGTATTAGTCAATCTTATTGCACGCCGGGCCGCCCTCCGGCCCGGTGGAGCGGGAGGTCAATCGAGACGTGAAGGCGAACGTGGCGATCAACGGCTTCGGCCGCATCGGCCGCATGGTGTGCCGCCGTGCTCTCTCCAATCCGCATCTGAACCTTGTCGCCATCAATGCATCCTATGATGCGAAGACCCTGGCCCACCTGCTCAAGTATGACACCGTCCATGGCAGGTACCCCGGCGAGGTGAGGGCCGAGGAGGACGCCCTCGTCATCGACGGCCACCGGATTCAGCTGGTGGCCCAGCGGGAGGCCGCCAAACTCCCGTGGCGGGAGCTGGGCGTCGATATCGTGGTCGAGGCGACCGGGAAGTACAAGGAGCGGGAGAAGGCGGCCCAGCACATCGCCGCCGGCGCCCGCAAGGTGATCATCACCACCGCCACCAAGGACGCGGACGTCACCATCGTCATCGGGGTGAACGACGACCAGTACGACCCGGCCCGGCATGAGGTGATCGCCGCCGCCTCCTGCACCACCAACTGCCTGGCCCCCTTCGCCAAGGTGCTGCACGAGACCTTCGGCATCGAGTCCGGGCTGATGACCACCGTCCACGCCTACACCAACGACCAGAACATGCTGGACAACCCGCACAAGGACCTGCGCCGGGCCCGGTCGGCCACCGCCTCCATCATCCCCACCACCACCGGCGCCGCCCGGGCGGTGGCCCAGGTGCTGCCCGAGCTGAAGGGGAAGCTGAACGGCTTCGCCCTGCGGGTCCCGACCCCCGATGTCTCGGTGGTCGACCTGGTGGCCCGCCTCTCCCGCCCGGTCACCCGGGACGAGGTGAACGCCGCCCTGCGGGAGGCGGCCGAGGGCAAGCTCCAGGGCATCCTCGGCTACTGCGAGGAGGAGCTGGTCTCCGCCGACTTCACCGGCGACGAGCGCTCCGCCATCATCGACGCCGCCTCCACCATGGTGGGGCCGGATAACATGGTCAAGGTGATCGCCTGGTACGATAACGAGTGGGGCTACTCCTGCCGGGTGGTGGACCTGGCCGCCCTGGTGGCACGGGGCCTCGCTGCCGAGGGGCAGGACGAGGCCGCGGCAGACTGAGTCCGGCGGGGCAGACTAACGCCGGAGGTGATTGCGATGAGCCAGGACCACCGGCGGCGGGGCCACACCGGCCAGAAGGTCGAGGAGGCCGGCACCTACCAGTGCGAGAACCAGACCAAGTGGAGCTACGTGCGGGGCGACGTCTTCCGGGAGTGCCCCTCCACGGGCAAGTCGACGGTCTGGGAGAAGACCACCGACCCGGAGCATCCCGGCGAGAGCCGGTAGCGGCCATCATCTCCACGGGGCCGGCCCAGGGGGCCGGCCTTTCCCGCGCCCTCACCAAGAAGGGAAGGGAGGTTCGAGGTGGAGAACTCTTCCGTAGACTCTGACGGAGGTTGTCGGCGATGGCGCGACTCAGCGGTCAGATCGAGGGCGATCTGCCCCCGACAGGCACGGTCTTCATCGGCCTCTTTTCCGAGCCCCGGATCCACTCTGAGCCGGCGGCCTGGACCTCGCTGGGCGGGGCCGGCCACTTCGCCCTGGAGGGGCTGCCGGAGGGCGGCTCCTGGTACCTGCACGCCATCCACTGCGAGGACTGGATCCCCGGCACCCCCACCTTCCCTTCCCCCACCGCCATGGGGAGCTACGGGGGCCCGTACGGCTACGGCCAGCCGTTTGACCCGGCTCAGCAGACCCCCGCCCTGCGGGTCCACATCCACCCGGCCTGGCGGGACCTGACCTACCTTCCCGCCCCGCTGCAGCCGGGCCTGCCCGAGCACCACCGGCAGGTGGTGGGACGGGCCCTCCGCTACCTTGCCGCCTCCGGCGGGGAGGCGGACTGGCTGGAGGGGCTGCTGCGGGAGGTCCACCTGACCCGCTCCTTCCTGGCCTCCCTCTTCAAGCGGGCCACCGGCCTCAGCCTCCAGGAGTTCCGGACCCGCTGCCTGCTGGAGCGGGCCAAGGGGCTGCTGATCACCACGGAGCTGGATGTGCTGGAGGTGGCCCTGGAGAGCGGCTACTCCCCGGCCCAGCTGACCCGCCTCTTCCACCGGTACCTGGGCCTCTCCCCCGGCGACTTCCGCCGGCTGGCCCGCCGGATCCAGGCCCCCGCCGCCCGCTGGCCGGCGCTGGCCGCCCAGCTCCCCCACCTGGCAGAGCAGCGCCAGACCCGGGTGACGGGCCGGGTGAGCTACGAGGGGCGGCAGGAGGGGGCGATCATCTACATCGGCGCCTTCCCCCAGCCGGTCCCCACCACCTACCCCCGCGCCTGGACCGCCCTGCCCGCCCCCGGCCCCTACAGCCTGACCATCCCCGCCACCGACGGGGAGCTCTATATCCTGGCCGCGTACTGCCGCCGCCGGATGCGCTACCCCGGCGACATCGCCACCGCCTTCGCCGACGGCGGCTTCGGCCCGGTCCCCTGCGCCCCCGGCGCCCGCCACGAGGTGAACCTGACCCTCCGGGACAGCGACCTGGCCGCCTCCTTCAGCGACCGGTGGTTCCACACCTTCCTCCCCGACGGCCGCCAGGGATCTGCCAGCCTCTGTCAGGACCACCCGATTCGACCCGGTCGGCGCGATCGGCTATGATGGGAGCATGTCCCGAAATCAGATGGGGAGGATGAGCAGAATGGTGGGGGATCTGCGTTACACGATGATCGAGACGAAGGACCTGGCCCGGGCCAAGGCGTTCTACACGGAGAAGCTGGGTCTGAAGCTGACCGCCGAGGGGGAGGGCTGGATCAGCCTGGCGGCGGGCAACCAGTCGATGGTGATCTGGTCCGGGGAGAACCCCTCCGTGATCATGGGCTTCGTCAACCCGGAGTTGGATGCGATCCGCTCCACCCTCCTTTCCCGGGGCGTCCAGGCCGCCGAGATCCAGGAGCACCCCGGCGGCAAGCA
>JBMONC010000066.1:39577-56014 GCA_049324875.1 Bacillota bacterium | reverse complement strand
GGGCTGCCGTCGAACTGGCTGGCCCTCCCGCCCGCCTCGGCCACCAGGAGGGCCCCGGCGGCGAAGTCCCAGGGGGCCAGCCGGAACTGGGCGAAGCCGGTCAGCCGGCCGCAGGCCACGTAGGCCATCTCCAGGGCGGCGGCGCCCAGGGAGCGGATGCCCCGCACCCGGCGGCCCAGCTGCTGGATCTCGGGGAGCCGCTGGAAGCGCTCCTCCCGCATGTCCCAGAGCAGGTTGGTGGCGATCAGCGCCTCCTGCAGGGTGGCGGCCTGGTCCACCCGGATCGGGCGGCCGTTCAGCGTGGCGCCCTCCCCCTTCACCGCCAGGAAAAGCTCCTCCCGGCTGGGGTCGTAAACGGCGCCGGCCACCGGCTCCGCTCCCCGGCAGCAGGCCAGGGAGCAGACGAAGTTGGGCAGGGTGTGGGCGAAGTTGGTGGTGCCGTCCAGCGGATCCAGGATCCAGGTGTACTCCCGCTGGAAGGAGCCGCCCCCCTCCTCCCCCAGCATCCCGTGATCCGGGAAGCGCTCCCGGATCAGGGCGAAGACCGACCGCTCCACCGCCTGGTCCACCTCGGTCACCAGGTCGGACCAGGAGGACTTGTACTGGACCGTCACCCGGCCCACCTGCTCCCGCATGGCCGCCCCGCCGGTCCGGACCGCCTCCACCAGGGTCTCCCTGATCGCATCCAGCATGGCTCAGTAGCCTCGCTCTCGGTCGACCAGGCCCTGCAGCGGCTGCCCGGTCAGGTGCCGCTCCAGGTTCCGGGCGAAGTACTCCGCCACCTCCGCCGGGACGCTGGGGCCGGAGATGTGCGGCGTCACCGTGATCCCCGGCTCGCCCCAGAAGGGGTGATCCGGCGGGAGCGGCTCCTGGGCAAAGACGTCCAGCACCGCCCGGATCCGCCCGGCCCGCACCGCCCGCAGCAGCCCCTCCTCCGGGATGGTCGCCCCGCGGCCCATGTTGATCAGCAGGGCGCCCGGCTTCATCTGTTCCGGATCGATCAGCCCCACCGTCTCGGGGGTGAGCGGCAGGCTGCTGACCAGGTAGTCCACCCCGGCGGTGAACTCCGCCGCCTCGGCCGGGGTGAAGAGCCGGTCCACATCGGGCAGCGGACGGGCGCTCCGCACCAGCGCCCAGACCTCCATGCCGAAGGCCTTCCCCCTGGCCGCCACCGCCGCTCCGATGGAGCCGGTGCCGGCCACCCCCAGCCGCCGGCCGGCCAGCCTGCCCACGTAGAAGGGCTCCCAGCGCCGCTCCGCCTGGGCCCGGTAGACCCGGGGGAGCTGCTGGGTGTGGGCCAGCATGTGGGCGAGGGCGTACTCGCTCATATAGGCGCCGAAGAGCCCCTCCACCCGGGTCAGCAGGCAGCCCGGCGGCAGGGGGGCGGCCACCAGGTCCTCCACCCCGGCCCCCATCGCCTGGACCCAGCGGAGCCGGGCCGCCCGAGCGAAGAGGTCGGGGGGGAACTTCCAGCTGAAGAGGATGTCGGCCTCGGCGATCGCCCGCTCTGCCTCCTCCCGGCTGGCGCAGGGGACCAGCCGGTGGCCGGGGAGCAGGGGCGTGAGCAGGTCGTGGTACTCGGCAGCCCGGGTGGTGCTGTAGATCAGGATCGTCTGCTGCTTCATCTTCATGGAGGCCTCCCTATCTTCGCTGGCAGGGTCCGAACCAGGGGCGGCCGGGGCACGTCCATCCGGGTAAAGGAGGTCATGCCCATGACCATGCGGCTGCTGCGGACCGGCTCCCTGGCCGGCCTGGGTCTGGTCCTGCTCCTGGCGCTGGTGGACCGGGCGGTCTACCGGAATCCCTTCGGGCTCTTCACCGGGATCGTGGGCGCTCTGGCCGGCGGAATGCTCCTGCTGCTGGGCTTCGTGATGGCGCTCACCAGCTACCTGCTGGCCAGCCGGGGCCAGGCGGTCGCCCTGCGCCGGCGGCTGCTGGCCGCCGCCACCTTCACCGGCGCCGCCGGCCTGGTGGGGGGCACCACCGCCATCCTGGTCTGGCTGGCGGCAGGCCGCCCCCTCTTTCCCTAATCCTACCGCTCAGAACCGGTGGAAGCAACCGGGATCCGTGCACAGTCACCCCGCGGCCCGCGGCCGCGGGGTTGTTCCTGGCATGGCAATCGAAATGTACCTGTCTGTATAGACTAGAAATGATGCATAGTTTCTCTTGGGTCTATTGCTGTTTCACTGTTATGATTCGATCAAGATATTGTATAGTTGCGTACTCCTGACATCTTGCTGGACGTTTGTCCAGACGGAAGCGAGGGGTGATCGATCATGGGCGCTGTGATGATTGCCTGCACAGCGGTACGTAAGACCTACCGGATTGTGGAGCGGCGCGGGCTCTTCGGCCGGCCCAGCGCCCGGGAGGTCCCCGCCTTACGGGGTATCAGCCTCACGGTGCCCAAGGGGCAGCGGGTAGGGCTGCTGGGGCCGAACGGGGCCGGTAAGACCTCGCTCCTGAAGATCCTGGCCACGCTGCTTATTCCCGACGCCGGCGCCGTCCGGATCGACGGCGTTGACCCGGTGGCCGACCCGCGAGCGGCCCGGATGCGGATCGGGACTGTCCTGGCCAACGAGCGCAGCCTCTACTGGAAGCTGACGGCGACGGAGAACCTGTCGGTCTTCGGCGGGCTCTACAACCTGCCCGCCGGCGAGGTCCGCCGGCGCGGGGGAGAGCTGCTGGAGAGGGTCGGCCTCACCGGCTTTGCCCACGTGCCTGTGGAGAAGTACTCCACGGGGATGCGCAAGCGGCTGATGATTGCTCGAGCCCTCCTGCACCGGCCGCCGGTGCTGATCCTGGATGAGCCCACCTCCGGCCTGGACGTCCAGGGCAAGCGGGAGCTATGGGCGCTGCTGCGGGATCTGACCGCCGCCGAGCAGGTGACGGTGCTGATCGCGACCCATGACATGGAGGAGGCCGAGTCCCTCCCGGAGCGGCTGCTGCTGATCCACGAGGGCCAACTCCACGCAGACGGCACCCCCCACGAACTGAAGCAGCAGGCCGGCAAGGAGAGCCGGATCACCGTCGAGACAGCGGAACCACCTCCCGAGACCGCCGGGTACGACGTGACCCGAATCGAGGGGGGTACCGGGTGCTGGTCCGGAGCGGGCGCCCGGACCTGGATCTCCCGGAGATCCTGCGCCGCCTGCCCCCGGCGCTCCGGGTGGAGCGCCGGGACCCGAGTCTGGCCGATGCCTTCCTCACCATGACCGGCGCCCCACTGGAGGAGAGCAGATGCGAGCCCTGATCGCCCTGTGGACCAAGGAACTGCTCCAGCACCGGGCCTATCCGATGGATCTGCTGAGCCTGGCGGTCAGTCCCTTCCTGATCATCGCCCCCTTCCTCTTTGCGGCCAAGATCTACCCCCGGGCCGACCTCCACGCCACGGTGGCCGTGGGCCTGATCCTCTGGTACTGGCTCTCCACCTTCTTCTGGTCGGTGGGCTTCGGCCTGCGGGACGAGATGGAGGAGGGAGTCCTCGAGAGCCTGCTCCTTGCGCCGGTGCCGCTGCCCACCCTGCTGCTGGCCAAGGCGCTGGACAACCTGCTGGTCAACCTCTACATCACCGGGTCGATCCTGCTCCTGCTCCGGGTGGTGGCGGGGGTCACCCTGCCGATCTGGAGCGGAGGGTTCGCTCTGATGCTGCTTGGCGCCTCCCTGGCCTTCTCCGCCCTGGCCCTCCTCCACGCAGCGCTCCTCCTGCTTGTGAAGCAGGCCTCCGGCCTGGGCAACATCACCCAGGAAGCGATGGGCGTGCTGGGCGGCATGACCGCCCCGGTCACGGTGCTGCCCCGACCGGTGCAGTGGGTGAGTGGGGCCCTGCCCCTGACCTACGCCATCGCCGGCGCCCGAAGCGCCCTGGATAGCGCTCTCCCCCTGCGGGAATTTCTGGTGCTCCTCGGCTTTGCAGCCGCCTTCGGGGCGCTTGGGCTCCTGCTCCTGGACCGGGCGGAGCGGCGGCTGCGGTTGACAGGGGGGGCAGGTGAGTATTGATGCGCGCTGCACTCGCCTTGGCGCTTGCGACCATGCAGAGCATGAGCCGCTACCCTGCTCAGTACGTAGGCGGGGCCATCAGCCCCGTGCTGTGGGTGCTTCCTACCTGGATGATGGTGGTTCATGCCCGGGCGCTGGGCCTGGAGCAAAGCTTTGCGGAAGCGACCGGGCTCAGCTCGGAGATGGCCCTCCTCTACCTCTTTCTCGGGGCGCTCTACTGGAATTATGTCGAGGGTGTCTGGGGCGTCGCCCTCTACATCCGCCAGAGCATGGTGAATGGTACCCTGGAGGCGCTCTGGGCAACGCCGGCCTCCCGGCTCTCCCTGGTTATCGGCTGGTCCCTGGGGCGGCTGTTGGGCATCACCCTGCACTCCGCCGTCGCCTTCAGCCTGCTGCTGGCCCTGGGCTGGCGGCTCCCGCGCCTGCCCTGGATTCCCGCCGTCGCGGTGCTGGTGCTCTCGGTCCTGGCCGCTTACGGATTCGCCTTTCTCCTGGCCGGGCTCTCCCTCCGCTTCCGGGATGACGGGGCAGCGGTGACCCTGCTGGGCAACGCCGCCCCCCTGCTCGGCGGTGTGATCTTCCCGGTGTTGCTGCTGCCGCAGCCGCTCCGTCTCCTCAGCTACCTCTTCCCCTTCACCTATGGCGCCGATGCCCTCCGAGGCATCCTCCTGGGCAGCCGCACCCTCCTGCCGCTGCCCACGGAACTGGCCCTGGTGGCGGCCATGGGCCTGCTCCTCCCCCTCGGAGGGTGGGCGGTCTTCTCCAGGCTGGAGGCCCTGGCCCGGCGGCAGGGGCTGGATGGCTTCTGAATCCGCCCCCTGATGCAGAACACCTCACCGCTCCTGTGCGGTGAGGTGTTGTTCCGTTGCTACCGGTGGCGGCTCTTCTGGATCCGGTCGGAGGCCAGCCCCACGGCGGTGCCCAGCGCCAGCACCAGGGCGACGGTGATGGTCACGTACTTGCCCCCCGGCTCCCAGGTGAACATCTTCAGCCCGTTCCCCCGCACCGCCTCGATCCCCACGTAGGCCAGCAGGAGGAAGACCCAGATCACAGCCGTCACCAGAAACCCCTTGATCGCCCCACGCATCAACCCACCCCCAAAAACTGCGAAACAGTCAAGGAGTTCGGCGGAGGCGGCCCAATCTCCTGTGCCAAAGAGCCCAACCTTTAGGAACTATGCACAAGGAATTTTTTCGCCCGTCGGATAATCTGAGGAGAGAGGAGAGTATCTTGACTACGCAACTTGTTTCCTGACCGGAGGCATCGCCATGCGCATCCTGATCCTCTCTGCTCCGTTCGGAAGCGGGCACCAGCGAGCCGCCGAGGCAGCGGCAGCCGCCCTGCGCTCCCGTGGGGTGCAGGTGGCCGTCTCCGACCTCTTCTCCCTGGTCAGCCCCGCCCTCTCCAAGCTGGCGGCGGAGGCCTGGACCTCCCTGCTGAAGGTCGCCCCCTCGGCCTACGGCGCCATCTACCGCTGGACCGAGGGCGCAGCCACCCCGGCTGAGCACCCGGTGGGAAGCCCCTGGGCGCTCCGCTCCTTCCTGGGCCCCTCCCTCGCCCGTCTGCTGGACCAGACCCGGCCCGACCTGGTGGCCACCACCCACCCGGCGCCCCTGGCCCTGGCAGCGGACCTGAAGCGGCGGGGCCGCCGCTACCGGCTGCTCTCCATCAGCACCGACTACACCATCCACGGCTTCTCGGTCTTCCCCGAGGTGGATGGCTACTGCCTGCCCCACAGCTCCCTCCTGCCGGAGATGCGCAGCCGCCGGGTCCCCCCGGAGCGGCTCTTCGTGACCGGGATCCCGGTGGACCCGGCGCTCCACCAGCGGGCGGACCGGGCCGAGGCCCGGGCCCGGCTGGGGCTGGACCCCGCCGCCCTCACCGTGGCGATCATGGGCGGCAGCCTGGGGATGGGGCCGGTGGCCGAGGCGGTGCAGGAACTGCTTGCCCTGCCGGAGCCGCCCCTCACCCTGGCCTTCACCGGCCGGAACGAGTCGCTGGCCGAGGAGCTGGAGGGTCTGGGTTCCCCCCATCTGCGGATCATCCCCTTCACCGACCAGATGGGGCTCTACTATGACGCGATCGACCTGCTGATCACCAAGCCCGGGGGGCTCACCCTGGCCGAGGCGATCGCCAAGCAGGTGCCGCTGGCCCTGCTGCCCCCGCTGCCGGGGCAGGAGGAGCGAAACCGGGACTTCCTGGTCTCGACCGAGGCCGCTCTGGCCGCCGAACCCGGCGGGGTGGGCGCCGCGGTCGAGCGCTTGTGCGCGGCCCCGGAGCGGCTGGCCGCCCTGCGCCGGCGGGTGGCCGAGCTGTCGGTGGACCGGACCGCCGACCGGGTGGCAGAGGCCGCCATCTCCCTGCTGGAGGTGGCCCATGTTCCCGCCTGACCGGCTTGCCGCCCTGCTCAGCCTGGGGCTGATGGAGCTGGCCCGGGCCGGCCTCTGGCTGGCCCTGATCCCCCTGGGGGCGGGGGAGACCGGCGCCCGGGCCGCCATGGTGGGGCTGGCGCTCTCCCTCCACTACACCACCGAGACCCTGCTCAAGCTGGCCGCAGGCTGGGTGGTCGACCTGCTGGGCGCCCGCCGGGTCCTGCCGCTCTCCCTGGCCCTGGCCACCGGCGCCGCCGCCCTGCTCGCCTTCCTGCGCACCTCCCCGGCCGCCCTGATCGGGGGCGCCGTGCTCCTCGGCCTCTGCACCGCTCCGGCCTGGCTCGCCGTCATCCAGGCGGTCGCCCCGCCCGGCGAGGCCTCCGGCGGCAAGATGGGCGCCATCTGGCTGGCCTGGCTGGCCGGCATGGGCGGCGGCCCGGTGCTGACCGGCCTGGCCATGGAGTACCTGCCGGGCCGCACCGTGGCGCTGGGGCTGACCGCCGCCATGGGCCTGGCCTTCCTGGCCGTCACCCTCCTCCCGCCCGCCCCCCGCCCGGCGGGGCCGTCGGATCTGACCCGCCCCCTGGCCGCCCTGCGGGGCCAGTGGCGGGAGCTGGCCCCCCTCGCCCCGGCCCTGGTGGGCCAGACCCTGATCGCCGGCATGATGGCCCCGGTCCTGCCCCGGGTGGCGCAGGAGATGGCCGGCCTCAGCCCCGCCCAGTACAGCGCCATGCTGACCGCCGGCGGCGCCGCCTGCCTGCTGGGGATGCTGCCCGGCGGCTGGCTGGTGGACCGGATCGGCGGGCGGCGGATCCTGGTGGGCGGCTTCGTCGCCCTGGGGGCGATGCTGGGCCTGCTGGGCGGGCTGCTCCTCACCGGGCGGGTCGGCCCGGCCGCCGCCGGCGCCTCCCCCCTCGTCCCCATCGCCCTGGCCGCCGCCGGCGGTCTGACCTACGCCCTCCTCCTCCCCGCCTGGACCAGCACCGTCGGCCGGGCGGTCCCCGCCGACGCCGTCGGCACCGGCTGGGGGCTGATCTCCACCCTGGAGGGGGCGGGCCTCGCCCTCGGCCCGGTGATCGGCGGCTCCCTCTGGTCGCTGGCCCCCGCCGCCATGCTGGCGGCAGCGGCGCTCACCCTGATCCTCCTCGGCCTCTACTACCGCATCGCACCCCTGCCCACCGAACGACCCCGACCCCAGGGGGGATCCCGATGTCCGACTGGATGACCTGGCTCCTGCTCACCCTGTTTGGCTACGTGGGGCTGCCCACCCTCCTGGCCCGGCTGGGCTTCGCCCGCACCCTGAAGCGGGCCCAGCCCCGCCGCCGGCTGGTGGCGCTCACCTTTGACGACGGCCCCGACCCGGTCTGGACCCCACGCATCCTGCAGATCCTGGACCGGCACGGCGTCAAGGCCTGCTTCTTCATCCTGGGCGACCACGCCGCCGCCCACCCCGAGCTGGTCCGGCAGATCCATGCCGCCGGCCACGAGATCGGCGTCCACGGCTACCGTCACCGGCTCCCCGCCCTCCTGGGGCTCCGGGCCACCCTGCGGGATGTGGGCGAGACGGTCCGGCTGCTGACCGAGATCACCGGGCAGCGCCCCCGCTTCTACCGCCCGCCCTGGGGGATCTTCAACCTCTGGACCGCCATGGCGGCCCGCCGCCACGGCCTGGTGCCGGTGGTCTGGTCGCTCTACCTCTCCGAGTGGTCCCACTCCACCACCCCCGCCCGAATCTGCGCCGAGGCGCTGACCAACGCCCACCCCGGCTGTGTCCTGCTGCTGCACGACGCCGCCGGCCCCGGCTCCCGGGAGGACGCCCCCCAGCTGGTGGCCCGGGCGCTCCCCCCGCTGATCGCCGGCCTGCGCCGGAAGGGCTATGCCCTGGTCAGCCTCTCCGAGCTCCTCACCCCGCTGGAGGGAGGCGGTTCCCATGCGACGCCTGATCCACCTGTGGGATCCCATCGCCCGTAAGCTGATGGGGATCCGGCCCACCGCCCCCGGCTCCATCGCCGGCTACTCCATCCGCCGCTACCCCGGCCGGTCGCTCACCGGCGCCGACGGGAGCCGCATCCGCCGGGGGGAGAGGGTTCTGGAGGTCCACATCGACAGCCGCCTGCTGGAGGAGCGGACCGCCGGCCTGACCGCCCACCAGCGCTCGCTCTACCTGCGGCGGGAGATGATCGCCGGCCTGCAGGCCTACGCCCGCCTGCTGAGCGCCGACCCCGCCCTGGAGGATGTGAGGGGGCTCTGGGCGCTCACCCTGATCCACCGGGGGGTCGACCTCCTCGGCTTCACCGTCATCGACCTGCCCGGCGGCCTCACCCGCTGGCTCTCCACCCTCTACCTGAAGTGGATCCTGGCCGCCTACCACCCGGATGGCGACGACCGGCTCCACCAGCGGGAGGAGGCGCTGGTTCCCAAGGAGATCTTCATGTCACGGGAGGTGCTGTTGAGCCGCTACGGCCAAGAGCGGCGCAGGGAGCGAAAACCGAAGGTGAACAAAGCAGAATAACATGAACCAGACGGTCCTCGGGCCCTAACCTGTCACCCAGCGGAGGGGATCGCACCATGCAGAGCGTGTACGTGCTGGATACCTCGGTCCTGCTTCACGACCCCCGGGCTCCGCTCTCCTTCCCCGGCGCCATCGTGGTGATTCCGGCGGCGGTGGTGGAGGAGCTGGATGCCAAGAAGCACAACCCCGACGAGCTGGGCACCAAGTCCCGTGCGGCCGCCCGCCTCCTGGACGAACTCCGGGGGAGCGGCCGGCTGGCCGAGGGGGTTCCCGCCCCGGGGGACTCGATCATCCGGGTGGAGCTGAACCACAGGGCCGCAGAGGACCTGAACCGCCTCTTCCACGAGGACACCGCCGACAACCGGATCCTGGCGGTGGCCTACAACCTGCGGAAGGAGCACGGCGGCGACGTCACGCTGGTCAGCCGGGATGTGATCCTGCGGATCAAGGCCGACGCCCTCGGCCTGGCGGTCACCGACTACGCCGAGATGAGCCCCGGCAGCCTCCCCGAATCGAACCACGTCGACCTCTTCGTCGAGAAGGCGGTGATCGACCAGCTGTACCGGGAGAAGCGGGTCCAGTTGCCCAACCTGGAGATGGCGGTCAACCAGTTCGCCATCTTGAAGGACCAGGCGGGCGGCTCCGCCTCCGCCCTGGCCCGGTGCGTCGCCCCCGGCGTGCTGCAGCGGGCGATGATCGAGGGGCCGGTCTGGGGGGTGGCGCCCCGGAACGTCCAGCAGCGGATGGCGCTGGAGCTGCTGATGGACGACCGGGTCCAGCTGGTCACCCTGGCGGGCCGGGCCGGCACCGGCAAGACGCTCCTGGCCCTGGCGGCCGGGCTGCAGAAGGTCGAGGAGGAGCGGACCTACCGCCGGCTGGTGGTCAGCCGCCCCGTGGTGCCGATGGGACGGGACCTGGGCTACCTGCCCGGCACCCAGGAGGAGAAGCTCCACCCGTGGATGCAGCCGATCTACGACAACCTGGAGCACCTCTTCGGCCTGGCCGACCGGGAGCGGGACGACCTGAAGCTGGACTCGATCATGGCGGGGATGAAGGAGATCGTGGTGGAGGCGCTCACCTATATCCGGGGCCGCTCCCTCCCCCAGCAGTTCCTGATCGTGGACGAGGCGCAGAACCTGACCCGGCACGAGGTGAAGACGGTGATCACCCGGGCGGGCGAGGGGACCAAGGTGGTGCTGGTGGGCGACCCCGACCAGATCGACCACGCCTACCTGGACCGGCACACCAACGGCCTGGTCTACGCCATGGAGCGCTTCCACGGCCAGCCCATCGCCGGCCACGTCACCCTGGTGAAGGGCGAGCGCTCCCACCTGGCCCAGTTGGCCGCCAACCTGCTCTAGCCCCTTCGCAGGGCGCCCGCAGAGACGGGCGCCCTTTCTGATCCCCCGGACATGAATTGCCGCCTGCCGAGCCATCCTGAGGGGGTGAAACTCTGACGGAGAGGGAGGCTGCTCATGCCGCAGAACGGAACCCGGATTCAGTTAGAGTACTACCGCCAGGGCGATGAGGCCGCCCGGATGCTGCCCATCGCCGTGGAGGAGTGGGAGCAGGCGGCCCGGGAGCGGCTCGCCGCAGGTCCGTTTGGCTACGTGGCCGGGGGCGCCGGCGCCGGGGATACCATGAGGGCCAACCTGCAGGCCTTTCAGCGGTGGAGCCTCCTCCCCCGGGTCTGCCACGACATCTCCAAGCGGGAGCTGGGCGTTGAGCTGTTCGGCCGCCGCCACCCGCTCCCGTTCCTGCTGGCGCCCATCGGGGTGCTCTCGATCCTCCACCCCCAGGCCGAACTCCCCGCCGCCCGGGCGATGGGCGATGCCGAGCGCTGGTTCCAACTCTACCCGCCGAAGGACCGGGAGCTGACCACCAGCTTTCTGCAGCGGGCGGAGGCTGCCGGCTACGCGGCGATCGTGGTCACCCTGGACTCCACCCTGTTGGGCTGGCGGGAGCAGGACCTGCGCAACGCCTACCTGCCCTTCCTCTCGGGACAGGGGATGGGCAGCTACTTCACCGACCCGGTCTTCCGTGCCAAGCTGGGCCATCCGCCGGAGGAGAAGCTGGAGGCCGCCGTCCAGAGGGCGCTGGACGAGGGGAACAACACCTGCCTCACCTGGGAGCAGATCAGGTTCATCCGGGAGCAGACAAAGCTGCCCCTTCTGCTGAAGGGGATCACCCACCCCGAGGACGCCGCCCTCGCCCTGGAGCACGGGGTGGATGGGATCATCGTCTCCAACCACGGAGGACGGCAGCTGGACGGCGCCGTCGCCACCCTGGACGCCCTGCCGGCGGTCTGCGCCACGGTGCGGGGGCGGGTGCCGGTGCTGCTGGACAGCGGCATCCGGCGCGGGGCGGATGTGATCAAGGCGCTGGCCCTGGGCGCCTCGGCGGTGCTGCTCGGGCGCCCCTACGCCTACGCCCTGGCCGTCGCCGGGGAGAAGGGGGTCAAGGCGGTGATCGACCACCTGGCCGCCCAGGTGGAGCTGCAGATGGCCATCGCCGGCCGGAGCAGCATCCGGCAGCTGGACCGCTCGGTGCTCAGCCGGCCTGCACCTGCAGGGGGCCGGAGTAGGGCTAGCCACCAGGCTTGGGCTGGGGTTGTGGCCCTTCCGGAGGCCAGGCCGGGTTGGTTGCGCTTCCGCAGGCCAGGCCGGGGCTGTGGCACTTGCTCTGGCCTCGCCCTTCCGGTCCAGACGGGGGTCGTTACCCCTCCGCAGACCAACCTGTGAGGTTTTTCCTGCCAAGTTGACCCCTTCACCCGGTAAAATCTCATCGTTCATGGGTGAAATGCCGGGTACAGAGCTTCCCCATCGCCTGCAGAGGCCTGATTCGGCCTGTGTTGGGCCTGAACTGGGCTCGTCTCACCTTGAACTGTGAGATTTTGCCCGATCTCCTGTCTCCCGCCGGCGGAAAATCTCACAGATCTCCGCCTAGAGGACTCGAAAGCTGGCGCTGATGGTCCAACGGCGAGGGCCGAAACAGACAAAGCCGGGTATCCCCGGCTTTTCCGCGCCATCGGAGGCCTGCCCCCCAAAGCGGAGGCGGTTCGCATCACCGCATCGCCCGGACCTCCGCCCCGGCCCTCTCGGCCGGTCTACAGCTCCTTCTCCATCACCACCGAGTCGTAGCGCTTCCCCTCCCAGTGGACGGTCCGGACCGGCTCATAGCCGCAGCGCCGGTAGAAGTCGGGCAGCCAGGGGTGGCTGACGGGGGTGTCCAGCTCCACCCTCGCCCAGCCCTTCATCCGGGCCAGGTCCTCGGCGAAGGCCAGCAGCCACCGGCCCAGCCCCTGCCCCTTCCGCCCCGGCTCGATCCCGAACCGGCCAATCGACCCGTCATCCCAGAGGGTGATGGTGCCCACCAGCGCAGGGCCGGCCCACAGCAGGTAGCACTCCTGCTCCCGGATCAGCTCCCGCAGCTCCTCCAGCCCGACGGTGGCGGCGGTGAAGTTGAAGCCGGCGGCCAGGTTCGGGGCGTAGGCGGCGTGGAGCAGCGCCTGCATGGTGGGGGCCTCCTCCGGCACCGCCCGCCGGACCGAGAGCACCTCCCCGGCGGCGGTCTGACCGAACCGGAACCCCTCAGGGCCGGCCTGCAGGCGGAAGTAGGTCAGGCGGCTCCCCTCGCTCTCCACGGCGACCAGCATCCCACCCGGCGCCGGCCGGATGAAGAGGATCTCCCCACCCGGCACCCGCTCCTCCACCCGGGGGGTGAGCGCCGGGAGCAGCGCCTCCTCCAGCCAGAGCCGCTCCCGGTGCCAGAGCGGCGGGGGCGAGGGGGGCGGGTATCCACCGGCCGGGGCGCCCAGGGCTTCGGCCAGGGCCGCCGGCTCCGCCGGGAGCGCCCTTCCCTCCCCCACCGCCGCCACGAAGCGGAGGCAGAGCTCCACCGTCCGGAGCACCGGCTCCGCCTCCAGCGAGGCGTTGGCATAGCGGATCTCCACCGTCCCGTTGTCGAACCAGGCGGCGGCGTTGATCCCGCAGCGGTGGGACTGGGGCCGGCCCCGGTATACCAGGGAGCGCCGCTCGGGCCGCTCCCGGAAGCGCTCCCGCATCGCCGGGGTGACCGGCGGGCAGAAGAGCATCCGGTGGGGCGGGGTCTGCAGCAGGGTGCGGAGCCCCTCCTGGCAGCTGATGGCCGCCTCCAGCAGCCGATCCACCATCCCCTGCCCCCAGGGCTCGATGGAGACGTGGACGTGCAGTCCGCAGCTCCAGTTGGCGGTGGCGCCCGCCGCCCGGAGCCGCTCCAGCATCTGCCCGATCTGGCCCCGCTCCGCCCAGGTGATCGGCGGGCTCTGGAACTCGCCGCCGGACTCGGCCCCCCGGTCGTCGAACTGCCGGTCCGACGGGTGCCAACTCCAGCCGGGGAGCCGCTCCACAGCGGCGGGCTCCCGGTCGGTGAACTCGATCTCGACGCCAAAGCGCAGCTGCTGCCAGTCCACGTTGCTCTTCGCTCCTTTGTAGGTCCTTCAGGCGGGTGAGGTCACCCAGACCGCCTTGGTGTAGGCGGTAAAGAGGCCGCAGGCCTGCTGGTTCCGGTGGCTGCTGGTGCCGAAATCGCACTGGCCCATCAGCAGGTCGCAGCCCATGCGGGCCGCCTCGGCGATCCGGTGGTGCAGCAGCGCCGTCTGCACCCCCCGCCCCCGCCACTCGGGCAGGGTGGAGGCGGCGGCCATGTAACCCACCCCATCGTAGGTGCAGAGGATGGCGGTCCCCGCCAGCACCCCGTCCACCGTGGCCAGGTAGAGGTGCCAGTCGGGCAGGCCGAAGAAGAAGCGGAAGCCAGGGGCGATCTCCGGGCCGGCCCCGAAGCCGATCATGTGCGCCTCCAGGAAGCGGTCCAGCTCCTCCCGCTCCACGGGGCGAACCGCCACCCCGGGAGCGGGGGGCGGGACCTCGGTGGTGGGGAGGCCGTAGGTGACGGTGTGGAAGCCGGTCTGGTGGGCCCCGCCCCGGGCCAGCGCTGCGAAGAGCTCCGGAGAACTGGTGCCGGGGGCGATCTCCAGCCACCCGGTCAGCCCCGCCTCCCGGTAGAACTTAAGGATCTCCTCCACATGGGGCAGGTCGTCGGCGGTCAGGTTGATGCACCGGTTGAGCCAGGGGCTGGACGGCAACCGCCTGGAGCGCACCGCCAGGGCCCCGCCGAAGGTGCGCATCTCGATTCCCGATGGGTTGCCTGGCTGCTCCATGCTGCCCCCGTGCCGGGTGCGGCGCTCCTTTACCCAGACCCCCTGCAGCCGCCGCACCAGATCGGAGGTGATCGGTGGCAGTCGCATCCCTCTTCCTCCCTTTGCCTAAAGCAGGATCGTCGATCCCAGGATCTGAACCGGGGCGCCCTGCCGGCTCAGGCTGTAGCCCACCGGCCCCTCGCCCCGGCGGTCCAGCCGCTCCTGTACCGGCCCGGGGCCGGTGGGAGCGCAGAGGGTGATGCCCGAGCCGGTGGGGAGGCAGCGGGCGGCCAGGTGCGGGTGGTCACAGGGCGCCCCGAGGGGCCAGCCGTAGCCCTCCGCCAACCGGCGGGCCGCCTCCTCCAGGTCGGTCACCGCCCAGAAGCCCTCCGCCACCCTCCGGCCGGGCGGGTTGAGGGCGCCCCGGGCCGCCAGGTCGGCCCGGCGGGCCTCATCCGGCGCCTCCCACTGGATCAGGAAGGGAAGCGGGAACGGGGCCAGCGCCAGCCGCCAGGTGAGCAGGCTGCCGTCCGGCAGGCGGCGGGAGCCGGGGGTGGGGTCGGCGATGGCGATCCCCCGAGCCCGGAGCCGGGCCACATCGCCGTCGATCTCGGCGGTGCGCAGGGGAAAGGTGAGCACCCCGTCGCCCGCCTCAGCGAAGCGCAGGACCGCCGCGCCAAAGGCGGAGGCGGCCGCCTCGGCCCGGTTGTGGACGGCGACCAACTCGATGTAGGAGAGGTCCTCGAAGTAGGCCAGGGCGTTGTGGGTCCCCCAGCCCGGGTGCTCCCCGCCGGTCACCATCCTCAATCCCAGGGAGCGGAGCGCCTCTGTCGCCCGCTCCCGGTCAGCCACCACGTGGACCACATGATCCAGCCGCACCGGTCCCACCCCCCTAGAAGGACTCGCCCACCGGCCACGGCCGGTAAGGGTGGTGGTGGCCGAAGCCCCGCTCCAGGAGCCGCCAGAACTCCTCCCGCAGCACCGTCGGGTAGAGCCGGGGCAGGGCGGCCAGCTCCTCCCGGCGGAAGAAGCGTGCGCCGGTCAGCACCTGTCCCTCCAGCGGCCGCTCCGGGTCGCTCCCCACGAAGGGCTCCTGGTTCCGCACCGGGTGGGCCAGGAAGTAGAAGGTGTAGCAGAGTTGGGGCACCGCCGGCTCCACGCTGTCGGTCACGTAGAGCAACCGGTCGATGGAGACCCGGACCCCGCTCTCCTCCGCCACCTCCCGGACGGCGGCCTCCGCTGCCTGCTCGCCGTCCTCGATTCCCCCGCCGGGCAGAATCCAGTAGCAACCCCCGCTTTGAGGGTCCCGCGTCTCCACCAGCAGGATCCGGTTCTGCTCATCCAGCACGAAGACGCGAACTCCGACCTTGCGATGCCACCGGCGCACCCGCACATCACCTCTCCTCAGGATTCTCCGGCCCGGGGGCGGTCCCCTCGTAGGTGGAAAGAACCTATCTGTAGAAATAAGCCTAAAAGGGGCTTCAAGGGGCGGTGTGCGATGGCTGAGCAGGTGCGGAAGTGGAATGGCTGGGGCTGGCCGTCCCCGGCTTCCGCGGCCGGATCGAGCGGGCGCTGCACGCCGCCGGGGTAATGAACCCCGGGGTGTTCTTTGCCACAGAGGGAGGACGGGCCGATGGGGTTTGAGCAGGTGATCGAAGCCTATCTGGCAGAGGAGCGGGAGCGGATCGATGCCATCTACCGGGGGGAGGAGCTGCCCGAGGCGCCGCTGGTGCGGACCCAGGGGGTGGAGCGGGAGCGGTTCCGGCTCCCTGAATACTTCCGGGGCTCGCCGGAGGCCCGGATCGCCTTCATCGGCCCCCACGCCCTGCTGGTGCCGGAGGAGGAGCCGCCCCGCTACCCGGCCTCGGCAGAGGCGTACTGCGACTACTACCGGCGGGTGACCCCCAACCGGATCCCCTTCAACCACTACAGCGCCATCTGCGGGGGTCAGCCCTGGCTCTCGCTGGAGCTGCCCCCCTACCAGGCCGAGAAGGAGCTGGTGATCGCCACCATGAAGGGGCCGGGGGGTCCGGCGATCTTTGCGCGCTCGGTCCGGCTGATCTGGGCGCTCCTGCGGGAGAGCCGGGTGGAGCGGCTGGTGCTGACCGGGGCCGACGTGCTCCGCTGGGGGCTCTGGGCGGCGCTGGGGCTGCCGGGGAAGCCGCTCTCCGCCACCCAGGGCCACGGCCGGGCCTGGGGCGAGGTGGAGCTTCCCGGCGCCGGCGGGAGGAAGGTGCAGCTCTTCACCTCCTTCCACTGGGGCAAGGAGGTGCCGATGTTCGTCCGAAAGGTGCCGGGGCTGGGGGATCTGTCGCCGCGGGAGGCGATCAGCCGGGCCCGGGCGATGCTGAGCGAGGTGCTCTTCTAAGCGGGGAGGGATG
>JBMONC010000066.1:3225-39477 GCA_049324875.1 Bacillota bacterium | reverse complement strand
CACTGGGGCAAGGAGGTGCCGATGTTCGTCCGAAAGGTGCCGGGGCTGGGGGATCTGTCGCCGCGGGAGGCGATCAGCCGGGCCCGGGCGATGCTGAGCGAGGTGCTCTTCTAAGCGGGGAGGGATGACCGCATGGTGCGCAGATGGGTGGTGCTCATGATTCCCGCCCTGCTCCTGGGAGCCGTGCTCTGGGTGATGGGGATCCGCCCCACGCCCGAGTCGGCGGTGCGTATCTCCTTCCATGCCAGGGGGAGCGTGGTGCAGCGGGTCCCCTTCCCCGGTGGAGAGGCGGTCTTGCTGAGGGAAGGCGGCGACTATGTCGCCGGCAGCGCCTGCCGTTGGGCGCTCCTCCTCTGGCGCGCCTGCGGCCTCTCGTCGATCGAGGGGACCGAGGAGGGGCCGGTGGCTGAGGCCGCCTACTGGAGCGCCGATGGCGAGAAGGGCTGGGGAATCAGCCTCTTCGCCGGGCTGGTGAGGGATGAGCAAATTGCAGCCATCCGCTGGGGCGATCAGCAGCAGCAGGTGGCCGGAGGGCGGCACTTCCTGTTTGCGAGGCGAACCCCCCACGCCGAGGCGTTCCCCCGGGCCGTGGCTTTGGGGGAGAGCGGTCAGCCGCTCTATGAGTGGGGCAGCGAGACGATGCACAACTGGCAACCCCTCCTCCCCGAGCGCTCGGAGGCCCGGGGGCCGGCGGACTGGTTCGTGCCGGTTCCCCGGGACCGGGGGGACTGGTCGGCCAGCGGGAGCCGACCGTCGGAGGTGGCCCGGCAGTTCGCGCTGGGCAGGGGCGGGGAGTGCGGCTGCACCCGGCTGACCGTGACCGGGATCCGGTGGACGGAGGAGCGCCAGACCTACCGGGTGCACCTGGAGGGGCTGCGGGACGACAGCCTGGCCGGCATCGAGTACCTAGTGGAGGTGGAGCGCGACGGTGAGACCTGGCTGGTGGACTCCGCCGCCTACCGGACCGAGTGCCGGCGGGGCGCCTCGCCGGAGGGGTTGTGCCTCTGAAGACCGGAGCCTTCACGAACGTCTCGGAAGCCATCGGAATCCATCCATCAAGGAAGGGGTGCCCTCTGTGAAGATCCGCCAGCTGTCAGCTCTCTCCCCTGAGACCCTGGACCAGCTCTCCGACCTCCTCATCGCCGTGGTGGACGACGACGGCTCGGTGGGCTTTCTCCCGCCGCTGTCGCAGGCGGAGGCCCGGGCCTTCTGGAACCAGGTGCTGAAGCCGGGCGTCCTCCTCTGGGTCGCCGAGGAGGACGGGCAGATCCAGGGCACGGTGCAGCTCCATCTCTGCCAGAAGCCCAACGCCCGGCACCGGGCGGAGGTGGCCAAACTCCTCGTCCACCCCCGGGCCCGGCGGCGGGGCATCGGCCGCAGGCTGATGGAGGTCCTCGAGGCAGCGGCCCGGGAGGCGGGCATCACCCTGCTGGTCCTCGACACGCGGGAGGGCGATCCCTCCAACCGGCTCTACCTGTCGCTGGGCTTCCAGCAGTACGGGCGGGTCCCGGAGTACGCCCGGTCGGCCAGCGGTCAGCTGGATGCCTGTCTCTTCTACTACAAGCTCCTGCCCCGCTGACCTGAACAGATGCGGAGGCGCCGGTCGCTCTCGACCGGCGCCTGTTCTACCCTTCCCTCTCCTGCACCGGGTGACCGCCGAACTCCCGCCGCAGCGCCGCCACCACCTTGCCGGCGAAGGTGTCCTCCTGCCGGGAGGCGAGGCGGAGCGAGTAGGAGAGGGCGATGGTCGGCAGCGGGACGCCCCGCTTCCAGGCCTCCTCGATCGCCCAGGAGCCGGTGGAGCCGCCGCCCACCGCCCCGGTGATCCCCTCCAGGTGCGGGTCCTGGGCAAAGGCCCTGCCCGCCAGCTCGATCAGCCAGGAGCGGATCACGCTGCCCCGGTTCCAGAGGTTCGCGATCTGCACCTTGTCCAGCGGGTAGGGGGCGGCCTCGATCAGCTCAAACCCCTCGCCGATCGCCTGGAGCATCCCGTACTCGATGGCGTTGTGGACCATCTTCACGTAGTGGCCCGCCCCGCTGGGGCCCACATGGGCGTACCCCTCCTCCTGGGCGATGGCGGCGAAGAGCGGCTCCGCCAGCCGGAAGGCCTCCCGATCGCCCCCGATCATCAGGCAGAGGCCGTTCAGCGCCCCCTCCATCCCGCCCGAGGAGCCGCAGTCCAGGTAGTGAACGCCCATCCCGGCCAGCGCCCGGGCCCGCCGGACCGAGTCCCGGTAGTGGGAGTTGCCGCCGTCGATCAGCACATCCCCCGCCTCCAGGTGGGGCCGGAGCTCCGCGATCACCTGGTCCACCGGTTCACCCGCCGGAACCATGATCCAGATCACCCGGGGGCGGTTCACCTGGAGGGCCACATCCCGGAGGGCCGTCACCCCGATCACACCCTCGGCGACCAGCTCCGCCACCGCCTCCGGGTTCAGGTCGTAGACCACCGCCTGACCCCCGGCCCGGCGCAGGTTCCGCACCAGGCTCCCGCCCATTCTGCCGAGACCGATCACCCCATAACGCTTGCCGTCCATTTGCTTACACTTCCTTACGCTCGAACATGCCCATCGGGTCGAAACCGATCGGGTGCAGCGGCTCCAGCACCGTGCACCGGCCGCTGGCCAGCGCCTCCTCCAGCAGCGGCTCGCTCACGTAGAACCGGTCCAGGTGTTTGGTATCCCTCATCCGCACGATGCGAGCCCGCTCCGGCTCCACCTGCAGACAGCAGGCCAGCGCCACCGCCAGCGCCTCCCGGTCGGTCCGGACGGTCAGCGCCACCCGGGCCCCCTCCGGCGTCTTGGCGGTGATGCAGTTCATGTAGGTCTTCTCCCGGTCCATCTTGGCCACCGCCTGCTCCAGCACCACATCGGCCATGCCGAGGCCGACGGCGTTCCCCTCGGTGGTCGCGGTCAGGTCCCGCACGACGATCCGCTGGATCGCCGGCCCGGTCCCGGTGGGACCGGTGTAGTACCGCCCCACCACGTTGGAGTCCATCCCCAGGCCGGAGATGTCCTTGCCGATGTAGTCCAGCACCAGCACGTCGATCGCCTGCAAGGGCAGCCGGGCCATGGCGGCCCGGGCCAGGGTGCAGAGCTCCTGCTCCCGCTCCCAGATCCGCTCCGCCTCCACCGCCTCAATCCGCAGGAGCCTGGCGTAGCCGTTCTCCACCAGCGCCAGCCCGAAGGGGATCCGGACCCGGCCCAGGGTGAACCGGCCCACGGCGGGGATCAGCCGGTGGAACTGGGCGAAGCCCCGGGCGTGGAAGGTGTCCGCCCCCCGCTGCTTGCCCAGGCCGATGGCGATCATCTTCAGCAGGCCCGACTCCACCGGGCCGTGGAAGTCGGTGTGCGGCTTCACCCGGTTGATCGGGATGATCAGGTCCGCCTGCTCGTAGGCGATCCGGTCGACGAAGACCGGCAGATCCCCCTCGATCACCCCGATCTGCACCGTCTCCATGGAGGAGCGGATCTCACAGCCCATCCGCTCCGCGGTGATCCCCAGCGAGGCCAGCACCTCCCGCTGCCCCTCGGCGGTGGCGCCGCCGTGGCTGCCCATGGCCGGGATGATGAAGGGCTCGCCGCCCCGCCGCCGCACCTCCGCCACCGCCGCCCGGACCACCTCGTCGATCCGGTCGATCCCCCGGCTGCCGGCCGCCAGGCAGACCCGGTCTCCGGGCCGGATCGCACCCTCCACGGCACCGAAGGCCTCTGCCACCGCCGCCGCCACATCGGTGATCTCGGTCGGATCCAGCCGGTGCTCCACCAGCGCCCAGCGGGGCAGCTCCCCCCGCATGAAGAGTCCGTAGTCCATCTAGAGTGCCTCCAGTTCAGCCAGCGCCGCCCTGATGGTGAGCGCCTCCTCCTCGGTGCAGGGCCGGAGGGGCGGGCGCATCCCGCCGAACTCCACCCCCCGCCAGGAGAGCGCCAGTTTGTAGGGATGGATATAGGGCCCCCGCTTCAGGGCGGCCCGGAGCCGGTCGGCCCTGGCCTGCAGCGCCCGGGCCTCCTCCAGCCGCCCCGCCGTGTAGGCGGCGTAGATCGCCACCATCGCCTCCGGGAAGACATCGGCCACGGCGCTGACCAGCCCCCGGGCCCCGGCCGCCAGCCCGTCCAGGAAGAGGGAGTCGGAGCCGGCGATCACCGTCCGCCCCGGCAGCGCCTCCACAAAGGCGGCCAGGCTCTCCAGCGACTTGGCGGAGTCCTTCAGTCCCGCGATCTGCGGGAAGCGCCGGACCAGCCGGGCCGCCAGCGAGGGGCTGATGCTGTTCCGGGCGCTCTCCGGGATGTTGTAGAGGTAGAGATCAAACCCCGGCACCGCCGCGGCCACGGAGGCGAAGTGGGCCTCCAGCGCCCGCTCATCCAGCGGGAAGTACCAGGGGGTGACCAGCGCCGCCCCCGCACACCCCACCTTCCGGGCGTGCAGGGTCAGGGCGATCGTCTCCGCGGTGGAGATCGCCCCGGTCATGGGCACCACCGGCACCCGACCGGCCGCGGCCTCCAGCACCGCCTCCACCACTTGCTGCCGCTGGGCCGCGGTCATGGCCGGCCCCTCCCCGTTGGTTCCGCAGGGGAAGAGCCCGTGCACCCCGTGCCCGATCAGCCAGTCCACGTAGCGCTGCAGCCGCTCCACCTGCACCTCCCCCGCCGGATCAAAGGGGGTCAGCACCGCCGGGATCACGCCATGCAGGGCCATCGGTTCCACCTCCAGACCTTTCCGCCTACCCCCCGCAGCCCGGCTCGAACCGGACAGCGCCGCGGCCGGCGGGGCCCACCGAGCGGGCGTACTGCCGGAGCATCAGGCTGGCCTCCTTCGCATGGGCCACCCAGCTCCGGCGCCGCTCCTCCAGCTCCGCCGCCTCCACCTCCAGGTTCACCTCGCCCCGCTCCAGGTCGATGGTGATCCGGTCGCCCTCCTTCACCAGGGCGATCGTCCCGCCGTCGGCCGCCTCGGGGGCCAGGTAGCCGATCGACATCCCCGAGGAGGCCCCGGAGAAGCGGCCATCGGTGATGATCGCCACGTCGCCGATCTTCTTCACGATCTCGCTGAGCCGGTGCAGCTCCCGCATCCCGGGGCCGCCCTTCGGCCCCTCGTAGCGGACCACCACCACATCGCCGGGCTGGATCCGCCCGTGGGTGGCCGCCTCCTCCGCCGCCTCCTCCGCCTCGAAGACCCGGGCGGGGCCGGAAAAGTAGGTCCGGTCCACGGCGGAGCGCTTGATCACCGCCCCCTCCGCCGCCAGGTTCCCCCGCAGGATCTGGATCCCGCCGGTGGGGGAGAGCGGCTGTTCCAACGGACGGATGATCTCCCGGTCGGTCACCGCCGCCCCCGCCACGCTCTCCGCCAGGGTCCGGCCCGTGATAGTCGGCCGCTCCCCGTGGAGCACCGGCAGCAGCTCCCGGATGATCGCCGGGGTGCCCCCCGCCCGGTGCAGGTCGTTGACCGTCCGCCCGTTGTGATTCGGCGTCACGGCGGCGATGAAGGGGGTCCGCCGGCTCACCCGCTCCCAGTCGTTCAGGTCCAGCTCGATCCCCACCTCGTGGGCGATGGCCGGCAGGTGGAGCACCGTGTTGAGCGAACCCCCGATGGCCAGCACCAGGGCGATGGCATCCTCGAAGGCCTCCCGGGTCAGCAGCTGCCGGGGGCGGGGGCCGCCGTGCCGGGCCAGCCGCACCGCCAGCCGGCCCGACTCCCGCACCAGCTCCGCCCGCTCCGGCGACTCCGCCGGGGTCAGGGCGATGTGGGGCAACCCCAGCCCCAGCACCTCGGTCACCATGCACATGGTGTTGGCGGTGCCCAGGAAGGAGCAGATCCCGGGGCCGTTGTAATACTGGGCGGTCACCAGCACCAGCTCATCCTCGCTGATCTCGCCCTGCAGGAAGCGCTGGCGAGCCGCCTTCGATTCGGCCGGGGTGATGGCGTTGCCGCTGGGACCGCCGGTGACGATCACCGTGGGCAGGTCGATGCGGGCGGCGGCCATCAGCATCGCCGGGACGATCTTGTCGCAGGAGGCCAGCATGACCACCGCATCGAAGATGTCGTGCCCCCGCACCATCGTCTCCACCGAGTCGGCGATCAGGTCCCGGCTGGGGAGCGAGTAGCGCATGCCGGCGTGCCCCTGGGCCAGGCCGTCGCACATGGCGATGGTGTTGAACTCCATCGGCAGGCCGCCCGCCGCCCGGATCGCCTCCTTCACCGTCTCCCCCACGCCCCGCAGCGGCACGTGGCCGGCCACGATCTCGTTGTGGGAGTTGACCACGGCGATGATCGGGCGGCTGTTCAGCTCCTCCAGGGGGTGGCCGCAGGAGACCAGGTGCCCCTTCAGGATCGCCCGCATGTAGGGCGGGTGCCGGTCGATCCGGCGCTGCATGGCTAGACCCCCCTCTCGCGGATGGCGGCCAGCGCCCGGAACTCGGACTGCAGGTTGGCGCTGACCCGCTGGTAGATCGCAAAGAGCTCACCGTACGCGGCATGGTTGGCCGGATCGGGCTGGAGCCGCTGATCCACGGTGATAAAGCGGTGGACCCAGGAGAGGTCCGGGGCGATCCCCAGGGCGACGGCGGCCAGCACGAAGGCGCCCAGGGCGGAGCCCTCGGTCTGGCTCGGCACCGCCACCTCCCGCCCGAAGAGGTCGGCGCAGATCTGCAGCCAGAAGGGGGAGCGGGCGAAGCCGCCGGTGGCCCGGATCTCGGTCACCTGGCCGGTCAGCTCCTCGATCGGCCCCAGCACGCTGTAGAGCCGGTAGGCCACCGCCTCCAGCACCGAGCGGGCCATGTGGGCCCGGGTGTGCTCCAGCCCCAGCCCGAACCAGACCGCCCGGGCCCGGGCGTTGAACCCCGGCGAGCGCTCGCCGGCCAGGTAGGGGAGCATCAGCAGGGCGCCAGAGCCCAGGGGCGCCGTGGCCGCATCGGCCAGCACCGCATCGTACTCCCGCTCGCCGGGGTAGAAGTTGTCCCGGAACCAGCGGAGGGCGATTCCCCCGTTGTTGAGCGAGCCCCCCAGGATCCAGCGCTTCTCATCCAGGTAGTAGCAGAAGACCCGGGCCTTCGGGTCGACGGTGGGCTCCGGCACACAGGAGCGGACCGCCCCGGAGGTGCCCACCATGGCGGCCACCACCCCGGGCTCGATCGCCCCGCAGCCCAGGGAGGAGAGCACCCCGTCGCCCGCCCCGGCCACCACCGGCGTCCCGGGCAGCAGCCCGAGCCGGTCGTGGGTCAGCGGGAAGGTGGCGGTGGTGGGCACCACCTCCGAGAGCTGCTCCGCCCGCACCCCCGCCAGGGCCAGCGCAGCCTCGTCCCACCGGAGGGTGTGCATGTTCAGCATCCCGGTGCCGGTGGCCAGGTTGTAGTCCAGCGCCCAGCGGCCGGTCCAGCGGTGGATCAGCAGCTCCTTGATCGAGGCCCAGCGGCGGGCCGCCCGCATCAGGTCGGGCCGCTCCTGCTGCATCCAGAGAAACTTGTAGAGCGGGTACATGGTGTGGGGCGGGCAGCCGGTCCGGCCGTAGAGCGCATGCCAGTCGGGCTGCTCCCGCATCCAGTCCACCTGGGCGGCGGAGCGGGTGTCGGCCCAGGTGATGATCGGGGTCAGGTACCTGCCGGCGCCGTCCAGCGCCACCAGGGAGTGCATGTAGGTGCAGAGGGAGAGCGCCAGCACCGAGCCGGGCGAGCCGGCCCGGGCGGCCACCTCCGCCACCACCTGGTCGGCGGCGGTCAGCAGAACCTCCGGCTCCTGCTCCACCCAGCCGGGCCGGGGCGTCGCCAGCGGGTAGGTCCGGCTGGCCGAGGCGCAGAGACGGCCCTCCAGGTCGAAGAGGAGCGCCCGGCAGGAGGTGGTCCCCAGGTCGAGGGCGATGATGTACCGGCTCATAGCTTCTTCCGGGCGGCCGCCACCGAGGTCTCGTGAACGGTGGTCAGCGCCTGCTCCTTCCGGGCGAAGATCATGGCGACGTACAGGGTATCCACCACCGCCAGCTGCACCAGGCGGGAGGTCATGGAGTCGGTCTGGTACTCGGTCTCCCGGGAGACGGCCACCAGGCAGATCTGGGCCACCTTGGCCGCCGGCGAGTGGGGGAAGCCGGTCAGCAGGATCGTCGCCGCCCCCCGCTGCCGGGCCATCTCCAGCGCCTCCACGATGTCCCGGCTGTTGCCCGAGTGGGAGATGGCCACCAGCACATCCCCCGGAGCCATCACCGAGGCGGACATCGCCTGCATGTGGGAGTCGGTCCAGAGGGTGGCGATGATCCCCAGCTTCAGCAGCTTGTGGACCAGGTCGAGCCCCACCGAGGCGGAGCCGCCGAAGGCGGCCACCACCACCCGGCTGCTGTTCATCAGGGCGGTGAGCGCCCGCTCCAGCTCCCGGCTATCCACCGAGTCGATCGAATCCTCCAGCGCCTGCCGGGAGATGGCGAAGACCTTCCGCTTCACCGCCTCCATCGAGTCGCCCACCTTGAGCGAGCCCAGCCCGTCCGGCACCGCCTCGGTCAGCGACTGGGCGATGTCGATCTTGAACTGGTGGAAGCCGTCGTAGCCCAGCTTCCGGTAGAGCCGGATGATCACGGTCTCCGAGACGCCGCACCGGGCGGCCAGGGCGGAGATGGAGAGGGCGACGAAGCCCTGCGGATCGCTCTGCAGGAAGGCGGCCACCGCCTGCTCCTTGTCGGAGAGCCGGTCCCGAATCCCCTGCAGCCGCGCCTCCAGGGCTGGACCCAACCGGATGCTGCGCTCCTCCACGCTCATGGAAGACTACCCCTTTACAGCGCCGGCGGTCAGCCCGCGCACGATATACTTCTGGGTCAGCAGCGCCAGGATCAGCACCGGCAGGGTGATGATCACCGCCGCCGCCATCAGGCCGCCCCAGTTGATCTCGGAGTAAGACAGGAAGTTGAAGATCGCCACCGGCAGCGTCTTGGTCCGGGCACCGGTCAGGATGATCGAGAACATGAAGTTGTTCCAGCTGAAGAGGAAGGCCAGGATCGAGGAGGTGATGATCCCCGGACCGGAGATGGGCAGGACGATCCGCAGGAAGGCGTACTGCTCGGTGCAGCCGTCCACCCGCGCCGCCTCGATCAGCTCACCGGGGATCGCCTCGAAGAAGGCGATCATCACCCAGACGATGAAGGGCATGGTGACAAGCATGTGGGCCAGGATCAGGGCCGGCGGGGTGTCCACCATCTTCAGCTTGGAGAAGAGGATGAACCAGGGGATCAGGAAGGTGATGCCCGGCACGATCCGGGCCACCAGGATGGCGAAGCCCAGCCCCGCCTGCTTGTAGCGGGCGATGGAGTACGCCGCCGGCAGCCCCAGCAGCAGGCCCAGCAGGGTGGAACCGGTGGCGATGTAAAAACTGTTAACCATAAACTTACCAAAATCCTGGTCGGCGAAGACCTCGACATAGTTTCTGAAAGTAGGCGTAAAGCTCCACTGGGGCGGGATCGCCATGATCTGCACCTGGGTCTTGAACGAGGAGAGGATCATCCAGACGAAGGGGAACATGAAGACGGCAAAGAGGAGGGCCAGGCTGAGGCCGTAGAGGAGGTTGATCACCGGGTGCTGCTTCCGCCGTCTCATGCTGCCACCCCCCTGCGGGCCCAGTTCAGGAAGATCACGACGCCCATCACGATGGCGAAGAAGATCACCAGCAGCGAGCTGGCCGAGCCCAGCTGGAAGTAGGAGAAGCCCAGGGTGTAGCCGTAGAGGTTGAGGGTCTCGGTGGCGTAGTTGGGGCCGCCCTGGGTCATGGCGTAGATGATGTCGAAGGTCTTCAGGGCGTCGATCGCCCGGAGGATGACCGCCACGCCGATGGTGGGCCGCAGCAGCGGCAGGGTGATGTGCCAGAGCACCTGGGCCGGGGAGGCGCCGTCCACCTCCGCCGCCTCGTAGGGGTCGCTGGGGAGGGAGACCAGGCCGGCCAGCACGATCAGGGCGATCATCGGCGTCCACTGCCAGACATCGACCAGCACCAGCGAGGGCAGGGCGGCGGCCTCCGAGGCGAGCCAGGGCTGGGGCGGGATCCCGAAGAGGCCGAGGAAGTAGTTCATGAAGCCGATGGTCGGCTCGAACATCAGCAGCCAGACCATGCCGATCGCCACCGGGGTGGCGACCATGGGCAGCAGGAAGAGGGTCTTGAGCAGGTTCTTGCCGGGGAAGTCGCGATTGAGCAGCAGCGCCAGGCCGATGCCCAGCAGCGTCTCCGCCAGCAGCGCCAGCCCGGTGAAGGCGAAGGTGCGCCAGACCGACTTCCAGAAGCGCTGGTCGGCCCCCAGCATCTTGATGTAGTTCTCCAGCCCGACAAAGCGGGGCGGCTCCACCGCCGACATCGACCACTCGGTCAGGGATACCCAGAGGGTATAGGCGATCGGGAAGGCCATCATCAGGGCGATGAAGATGACCGCAGGCAGCGGGAAGACCCATTGGATATGGCGATCGATCCAGCGCGAAATCACAGCCCCCACCCCTTGTCATCCAGGCGGAGGCGCCCGGGCCAGCGGGAGGCCCGGGCGCTCCGACCCGGCGGTTTGCCCGTCGGGCTACTTGTTCTCTTCCGCCAGCAGGGCGTTCAGCGCCTCGTTCTTCTCCTTGGCGACGGCGGCCACATCCTTGCCGTTGATGGCGGCGGTGATGATCTCGCCCACCAGGTCACGGGCCTTGCCGACGTTGATCACCAGCGGCCGGTCGGAGGACTTGCCCACCTCGCTGGACTTCTTCGCCACCTCGACCCATTCCCTCGGCCAGGCCTTGGTCCCCTCGGGGCTGTTCCAGGCTGAGGCGCGGGCGGAGGGGTTGCCGGCGGACTGGGTCTTGATGGTCATCTCCTTGGAGGTAGCCCACTTGACGAACTCCCAGGCCGCATCCTGGTTCTTGGAGGAGGCGGCGATGGAGAGGCCCCAGGAGGTGACCGAGTAGGGCAGGGAGCCCTTCTTGCCGGCGGGGAACATCGCGAAGCCGACCTTGTCACCCACCTGCGACTTGGCGGGGTCGGTCACGTTCAGGTAGAGCGAGTTGGCATCCAGCCACATGGCGGCCTTGCCCTGGGCGAAGATGCCGGCGGCCTGCGGCCAGGACATGTTCAGCACGCCCTGCGGGCCGTACTTGCCCAGGAGGTTGCCGTAGAAGGTGAAGGCCTCGATCGCCTCGGGGGAGTCGACGGCGAACTTGCCGTCCTTGATGAACTCGCCGCCGAAGCTGTAGAGGAAGCTGGAGAACTGGGTGACCGCCGGGTTGCCCTGGCCCCGCATCACGATGCCGACGATCCCCTTGTCGGGGTCGTGCAGCGCCTTGGCGGCCGCCTCAAGCTCGGCCATGTTGGTGGGGACCTTAACGCCCTTCTGCTCGAAGAGGTCCTTGCGGTAGTAGATGATCTGCTGCTCGGTCACCAGGGGGATGCCGACCAGCTTGCCGCCCACCGTCTCGACCTCCATGGGGCCCTTGAAGAAGTCGTTAATGTCGTAGTCGGCGGGGGTCTTCTTCGGGTCCTTGATGAAGGTGTTCAGGTCGGCGTACCAGCCGTTCTTGGCGAAGAGCTTCGCCTCCTGCAGCGGCCGCTGGGCGAAGACGTCCACCGTGCCGGCGCCGGAGGTCAGCTCCACCGTCAGCTTCTGGGTCAGCTGGTTCTCGGCGATCGCCTCCATGTTCACCTTCATGCCGGTGGCCGCTTCGAAGGCGGGGATCTCCTTCTTGATCGTGTCGGTCCAGGGGTGCTGCGCCGCCAGGAAGCGAATGGTGACCCCCTCGAACGGCTTCTTCTGGGCCGGGGCGGGCTGGGCAGCGTCGTTCTTCGGCGCCTCGGTCTTGCTGCCGCCGCAGCCGCTCAGAACGATGGCAGCCGTGGTGAGGACGGCCACGCCCAGAGCAAGGGTGCGCTGAAACCGCTTCATTCTTGAAACCCCCCATGTGAGTATCGGTCCCTTCACCCGCCGACTCCCGCCGTTCTCGGCGAATGAAGGCTGTTCCCACTCGTAGAGTAGCAAATTTTTTGCCCTTGAACCAGTCTTAGAAAAAAATTTTTTGTACGCGGTGACACAGCTGGAAGTCCGCCGTGGGCCGGAAAGGGTTTCCGCCCGCCCGCGTGGTAATCGTGAGATGATGGGGTTTCACCGAGGTGGAGCGACCGGGGAGGTTCCGCGATGGATCTGAAGACGCTCGGTCTGGGACTGCTGGTCTTGAACGGCCTGATCATCCTGCACGAGTGGGGACATTTCTTCGCCGCCCGGCGGATGGGGCTCCCGGTTCCCGAGTTCTCGGTGGGCTTCGGCCCCCGGCTGCTGGGCTGGACCCGGGGGGAGACCGCCTACTCCCTTCGCCTCTTCCCCATTGGCGGGTACGTCCTGCTGCCGGATCTGGCGCCGGAGCCGGGCGGGGAGGCCATCTCGATCCGCCGCCGGCTGCTGACGGTGATCGCCGGGCCGGCGGCCAACCTGGCGCTGGTGGTGCTGCTCCTGGGCCCGGCCACCGCCCTGCGGGCCTGCCTCCTCTGGACCGGCCTGATGGCCGGCCTGGTGGCCGACCTCTTCGGCGGGGGCAGCGGCCCGGCGCCGGAGCTGCTGGGCCCCATCGGGGTGAGCGAGGCGGTGGGCCAGGCGGCAGCCCTGGGCTGGCGCCACCTGCTCCAGCTGACCGCCCTGCTCAGCCTCAACCTGGGCCTCTTCAACCTCCTGCCCTTCCCGGGCCTGGACGGCGGCCGGATCCTCTCCCTGCTGATCGAGCGGCTGACCGGCGGCCGGCGCCCGTCCTGGGAGCCGGTGGTTCAGGGCCTCGGCCTCCTGCTCTTCCTGGGCCTGGGCCTCTGGGTGACCGGCCGGGAGCTGCTGGCCTTGATCATGGGGTGGTTGTAACACGGATTTCACGGAAATTAACGGATTACACGGATGAATACATGATACGGTGCGGTGCTTCGCACCAGCACCCCTGATGAAAAGGGCACCACCTACATTTTTGTGACGTGTATTTTATCCGTGTAATCCGTGTAATCCGTGGCCGTCATTTTCAGGGGAATCCGTGTAATCCGTGACTATGGGAACGCCAAACTCAGGGCGCCGGCACTGCCGGCGCCCTTTCGTGGGTCAGGGGCGGGGGAGGAAGCGCTTGACGGCCCAGCGGGTCAGGGTGAAGAGGAGGCCGAGGCCGCGGGCGGCCCAGCGGATGGGGGCGGGGAGTTTGAGCGGGCTCGCCCGGGCGATCTGGCCCAGCACCTGCCTGGCATTCTGGAGGATGTCGACGGCGGTGTTGGCCAGGACGGCGGGGGGGAGCGAGGCGGGGCTCTCCAGGCCGGTGCGGTGGTCCTGGAGCAGGTAGGCCTGCAGCTCCTCCCAGCGGGCGTGGCGGCGGATCAGCCACTCCAGGCTCTGCCGCCGGGGGGTGGGCTGGTCGGCGGCGGGGGCCATGGTGGCGGGGAGCTGCTCGGCGGCCAGCGCACCGGCGGCCACCTGCCGGAGTCTGCTCTGCAGCTGCTCCAGCGCTTCGGCCTCGGGGGTGGGCTCCTCCGCCGGGGGCTGGACTCGGGCCGCCAGCCGCTCCAGCCCCTGGTCGTCCAGCTCCTGGAGCAGGATCTGCCGGCAGGCCTCCAGCCGGGCCTCCCGGGCCGCCCGGCGGATCGCCCGCAGTTGCTCGGCGCTGTACCGGCCGGAGCGCTCCGCCGCCCTGACCAGGGTGGCGATAATCTGGTCGGCGGCGTCCAGCCGGCCCCACAGGAAGTCATTTGCCCGCCAGCGCTGGCTGAGGAAGCCGCCGAAGTGGAAGAGGGTGTCGCCGGCCATCTTCGCCTTGCCATAGGCCGCCCGCTCCGCATCGGAGACGGTGCGCTCCTCCCGGGCCCCCTCCTCCCACCCCTCCCGCATCCGCTCCGGGAAGAGGAGGGTGTCGGCGTCGTAGGGGCTGATCCGCACCCACTCAATCGGGTCCCGCTCCCCCAGGTCGGAGCCGATGGCCAAGGGGTAGAGGATCAGGTCGAAGGCCTCGAAGTGGTGCCACTGCTGCTCCAGGCCCAGCGCCGCCAGCCGGGCCCGGGGGCTCTCCCGCCGCAGCTCGGCCTCGTGCTCCTGCAGCAGCTGCGCCACCGCCTGCCGCAGCAGCTCCTTCCGGTCGCCCCGGAGGTCGGGCCGGAAGAGGTCGGGCAGGCGAAAGGTGAGTCCGCCCACCGCCACCTCCCGGCGCCCGCTCCACCACTCCCACTCCAGCCGGCGCAGCTCCCGGACCAGCCGCCAGAGCTGGGCCTTCAGGGCCAGCACCTGGCGCAGCCGCTCGCTCCCCAGCGGGGCCCCCGCCTGGAGCCGCCGGACCTGCTCCAGCAGGAAGTGGAGCAGCCGGGTCCGGTACAGGGTGTCGCCGGTCCGGCGGAAGGACTCCCAGTAGCCCTCCTCCAGGGGGTCGGGGAGCCAGCCCGCCGGGTCGGCGGCCTCCGGATGGGCCTGGCGGAAGCCCCGGTAGGCCCGGCCCACCAGCTGGTGGACGGCGCGGGCCAGCTGGGTCCGGCGCAGGAGCAGGTAGGCCTCGTGGACAGGGCTCCCGTTCAGCTCCGGCTGGGCGGCGGCGCCCTCCAGCCGGGCGGAGAGCTGCTCCACCAGCCGGTGCAGGTGATCCACCATCTGGCTCTGCTCGCCGATCCCCCGCAGGTGCTCGCTGATCCCCTGGTAGAGACGCAGGTCCAGGGCGGCCCAGGCCATCCGCAGGGCGTGGGGCTTCTCGTCCCGCCGGGCGCCGGTGGGGACGATCGCATCCACCGGGTCGGGCTCCACGTAGAAGAGGACCCGGTCCACCACCCGGGTGGCCGCCCGGTTGTGGACCGCCTTCAGCGCCGGGGCGAAGGGGGCGTTGTCCAGCATCCCCCCGTCGGCCATCCAGACCTTTCTCCGGGGGTTGGCGCCCTCCTCGGGCTCGCCCGCGTAGACCTCCTCCGGCCGCCACTCCACCGGCTCGAAAGCGGCCGGGAAGGCGGCGGTGGTCCGGGCCAGCTTCGCCAGCCGCTTCACCTTGAGGGCATCCTGCTCGGCCTGCCGGTCGGCGAAGTCGTTCCGCTCCTGGTCGTAGCCCAGCCACTCCAGCCCCGGCTCCATCTCCGACCGGCCCCGCCGGTACTTGAGCTGGAAGTACTTCAAGTGCTGCCGGCCCAGGACCTTGTGCTCCAGGAAGTCGGTCCGCTGCCAGTACCGGCCGGCCACATCGGTGGCGGTGAGGAAGAGGTCGAGCATCTCCACCAGCGGGCCCGGGCCGCTGATCCGGCCCAGCGCCTCCTCCAGCCGCCGGTGGAAGTAGCGGCCGTTGAGCAGCGATTCGGGCGGCCCCTCCTCCCGGCTCCAGTCGGCCAGGGCGGCGAAGTCGCCCATCTCCCGCCAGAGGCGGCTGATCTGCTCCAGGCTGCCCCCGGTGGTCAGGGCGCGGGCCAGGAAGGCGCCGTTCAAGCCGCCGGCGGAGGTGCCGGAGATCAGGTCGACCACGAAGTCGGCGCCCATGGCCTGGAGCAGGGGGGCATAGGGCAGGTGCCGCTCCCGGCTCGCCTTGACCGCCTGCAGGAACTCCAGCGCCACACCCCCCATGTAGACCGCCAGCGAGGAGCCCCCGTACAGGACCAGCCCCGCACGGACCTCCACCTCCCTCGCCATCCGCCAACCCTCCTTCGCAGCCGGACTAGGCCATGACCCGCCGGTAGTAGTCGAGCAGCAGGTTGTACCGGGAGAGGTTGCCCCGGTGCTCGGTCCAGGAGGACCAGACATTGCCGTCCACGCTCTCGACGAAGTCGCTCAGCAGGTCCAGGTGATTGGACTGGCGGAGCCACTGCTGGACCTTCGGCCAGCCGCTGCGCAGGACGGGGAGAGCGGCGGCGTGGGACATCTTCTTGACCGGTCGGAGCTGGGCGATGTGGGAGGCTACGGTCATGTCGTTGAGGATCGCCGAGCGGAGCGGGCCGTAGCGCACGCCCGGGGCGTCGAAGGCGGCCAGCATCGCCCGGGTCAGCAGCGCCTGGGTCTGCCCGTGGTGGTGGCTCTGCTGGTCGCCGGCGTGGTAGAAGAGGTAGGCCATCCCGCGGGTCAGCTCCGTTCCCGCCAGGGGGGCGGGGAGCCCCGGGCCCAGCAGCCGCTCTGCCTTGCCCATCGCCCGCTGCAGCATCACCGCCTCCTGCAGGATCCCCGTCACCAGCGCCGACGGGTTGGCGGGGGTGACCATGACCGCCTGGGAGGCGCCGGAGTGGGGGCGGGCCACATCCATGTTGTTGACCAGCTGGTCCCAGCGCTGCTCAGCGGCCTGCCGCGCCTGGGCCGGCGTCCCCACCGGATAGCCCGCCGCCGTCCAGTTCTGCGCCGACCAGGCGGCGAAGTTGTTCCGCCAGGGGCGGGGCAGCTGGGCCACCACATCCAGGCCGCCGATCTGCAGGCACCAGATCGCCAGGGCAAACTCCCGGATCTCGGCATCGGTGGCGGTGCTGAAGTCGATCAGGCTCCCGACCGTGGCGCCGGGGCCGGCGAGGAAGACCAGGTGGCGCAGGTTGGGGGCGGGATTGACGATGCTGATGGCGTCCTGCGTCCCCGAGGGGATCCCCCTGGTGAGCGAGGCGGTGGAGGGCGGGGCGTTCATGTCGCCCTCCACCCGGTAGAGCGCCAGCACCTCGGCGATGGGGGTCATGGTCGCCTGGCTGACGGCGCTGGCGCTCAGGATGCGGGTCAGCAGATCGTCCAGCCGGCGCAGGTTCATGATCGCCCGCACCGCCTCGTCCGCCGTCCCGGTCACCTGGGCGACCGTCCTGGTGCCCAGCACCAGGTCCCGCCCCAGCTTGTTCGCCCGTCCGCCCGACTCGTTGGTGTTGTCGGTGGCCAGGTGCTCAAAGAAGAAGGCCACATCATTCTGGGGCAGGTGCGGGATCGGCTTGACCGTGCCGGGGTCGCTCTTCATCTTGGCGTGTTCGGTCCGGACACGGCCCAGCTTGGCGATCAGCCCGGCCGCATCGGCCCGCTGCCAGCGCCCCTGCACCTCCGCCAGGTAATCGGTCACCATGCTCTGCCGGACGGCGGGGTCGTTGAGGCGGGCCTTCAGCTTCGCCTGGGTCGGGAGGTAGGCCTCCGGCCCCTCATCCGGGCCGATGCTGACCGCACCCATCAGCGCCTGGAGCGCCGCGACGAGCGCCTGGACAAGTGCTTGCATCCGCGTTCCTTCCTTTCCGGTATGCGCTACGATCCGCCCCTGGCACCCTCATAGACGTACTCCGCCCGCACCACCCGGTCGGGGTCGATCAGGTAGACCGCATCCCCCCGGTTGTTCCAGACCGCCCGGGCCCGCCCCCAGTAGAGCGCCGTCTCGCTGTTCCGCCCCCGGCCGGTGTAGACCGAGAGGGTGGCGCCGGGGAGCAGCTCCCGCTCGGGGAGGGGGAACTGGTGCCGCGCCCGGTCGGCCAGCCGCCAGCCGCCGAGGTTGACCGGAAGCGTCCCGGTGTTCCGGAGCGTCACCCGCTCCCGGTGGGTCTCCCCGTGGTCATCGCCGGGGGTGTCGAAGAGCGAGAGGGCGGGCTCCACCGCCAGCGCCGCCCGGAGCGGCGCCGTGGGGTTGACGGCGAAGATCACCCGCTGGCGCACCACCGCCTCGGCGCCGTTGGCCACGCTGCACTCCAGCAGGTTGATCCCCGGCTTCAGGGGCATGCCGCTGAGCCGGAGGGAGGTGGTCAGGTTGAGGGAGCGGTCCTCGGCGTCGTAGGACCAGGCGGATGGGCTGAGGGGCAGCGGCTGGCCGTTGAGCGCCAGGAAGACCCGCCGGGGCGATCCGGCCTGGACGAAGCTGGGCCTCGCTCCCTGGATCCGGATCCGCACAGGCACCTCCGGGCCGTAGGCCCAGCTGCTCTCCGGCCGGCCGTCCAGCGGGAGGGGGCTGAGGATCTGGATGGCGATCGGGCCGCCCAGCGCCGCCGCCTGCGCCTCCCGTTCCGCCTCCCACCGGGCCCGCTCCGCCTCCCGGCGCTGCCGGGCCTCCCGCTCCCGCCGCTCCGCCTCCCGCTCCGCCTGCCGGGCGGCCAGCGCCTCCGCCAGAGCGCTGCGCAGGAGGGTGAGCCCCTGCAGGGCCGCCTTGGCGGTCTCCGCCACATCGGCCACCGTCAGCTCCGGCGGCAGGGCGATGCCGAAGGCCCCGAGGGCATCCTCCACCCCCTTGCGCACCTTCTCCACCGCCTCGGTGCCGAGGCGGCTGATCAGGTCCGGCAGGTCGGCGGCACCATCCACCAGCTCTCCCAGCTCGTCGGCCAGGAGGCCGAGGGCCGCCAGCCCGACCTCCAGCGCCGGCCGGACCAGGTTGAAGGCGAGGACGAAGCCGGAGACCGCCAGAGCGATGGCCTGCCGCTGCTGATCGGGGGGCAGCAGGTCGAAGCCAGGGGTCTTGCGCGCCCCCTCCTCGGCGGCGGCGATCCCGTCCAGCAGGAGCCGGTCGAGGATCTCCCGGCGGCGGGCCGGATCCCGCAGGAGCGCACCCGCCTCCTCCAGCGCATCGGCCAGCGCCCGGGCCGCTGCCTGCGCCTCGGCCACCCGGCGCTCCACCTCGGCCCGCCAGCGCTGGAACTCCTCCCAGGCGGCCTGCACCGCCGCCGCCAGGTCGTCGATCAGCTGCCGGGCCGCCCGGTCCATCGCATCCACCGACTCGTAGGTCAGCCGGAGGAAGAAGTCGGAGAGGGCGTCGCTCACCCGGGGGAAGGTCACCTCCAGCTGCGCCTGGAGGAGCTCCATGTGCAGGTCGTGCAGATCCATCAGACCGGCCGGGTCGGGGATGTAAGCACACTCGAAGAGCTGGACCAGGAAGGCCTCCACGGCGTTGCGGTCGGCGTAGTCCACCTGGCCGTCGACGGAGAGCAGCAGCCGCATCGCCAGCTCCCGGAGGCGGCGCCTGCGCTGCCCCGTCCAGATGGCCTGGCTTGAGGCGTCGGCGCCGGCGCCGCAGAGCTCGGCGATCAGCTCCCGTGTCGGCTCCGCCAGGTTCGGCGGCAGCGGCGTCAGGGGCGGGAGCAGGGAGGGCACCAGCGACAGGCCGGCGGTGGTCAGGATGTGGTTCGGGTTGCTCCGCACCGCCTGCTCCAGGGTGCGGAAGCCGCCGTGCAGTTCCCCGATCACGTGGTTGAGGAGGATGTCGCCGACCACGATCACGTTGCGGACGAAGATCTTGCCGGCCAGCACGCTCAGCCCGGTGCGCAGGGTGTTGAGGAAGGCGGAGTAGTCATCCCGGAGGATCCCGCCGGCGACCAGCCGGTCCAGCTGATCGAAGAGGAAGCCGCTGGTCATCAGCAGGCTGGGCCGGGCCACCTCATCCAGCCAGAGCCGGGCCTCGTCGCTCTCCCCCATCCGCGCCCGCAGCTCCGGGAGGATGTCGGCCATGATAGAGCCGTCGATCGCCTCCTTGGCGAAGCCGCGCAGGACGGTGTAGAGCTGGGTCTCGGTCAGGTCGCCCCCGACGGCGCCGTGGAGCGCCGCCTCCACCAGGGCGCCGGGGGTGAGGTCGAGACTCCGGGAGAGCTTCTCCAGCAGGAGCGCCAGGTCGGGGAGGAGCATGTGCAGCAGCGGGGCGGCCCCGGTCCCGATCAGGTAGTCGACGGCATGGCGGAACTCGATCCGCTGCGGGGCGCCCTCGAAGAACTCCTCCAGCTCCTCCCGGATCACCTGGGGGGGCTCCGGCAGGTGAAGCACGCTGCCGCTGCTGGTGACCGTGCCCAGCCCCACCATCCCGGCGGAGGCTGAGCCGGTCAGGCTGCCGGTGGCATGGCGGAGCCGCTCGGCGCTGACCAGGGCGAGCCAGGCGATGGTCAGGGGGCGGCGCCACTCGGCGGCCTCTCCGGGCAGGAGGACCGTCAGGATCTCGACCAGCTGGGTGAGGGTGCTGGTGAGGGTCGCAGCGGTCAGCTCGGCCCTGTCCAGCTCGGCGATCAGCGCCTCGATGCGGGTGATCAGCTGCTGCCGCTGGCTCTCGGTGAGGTGGCCGCGCACCGCCCGGTGGACCGCCTCCTCGATCGCCCCGCCCAGCAGCTGGATCCCCGCCTCGGCCAGCCTGTCCAGCAGAAAGCGCTGCAGCTGGGCGGCGAAGTTGGCGTTGAACGGCCTGACCAGGTCGCCGCTGGGCGAGAGGCTCTGGAGGGCGACCAGCTGTCCCAGCTCATAGGCGCCGTTCAGCGTGATGGGCAGCACCAGCTCCAGCATGGCGATCCCCGGCCGGAACTCGGGGGGCAGCCGCCGCCGGGCCTCCCGGGCCAGCTCCCGGGTGATCCGCTCGGAGGCGGTGAGGAAGAAGCGCTTCGGATTGGTGAAGCGGATGCCGCCGAAGAACTCGTAGCCGGCCCCGCCGCCCCAGCCCACCTCGGTGCCCATCTCGACCAGGAAGCCGGCGTTGGCGTCATCCTTCAGGCTGCCCCGGATGTTCAGGTGCGCCTTGGCCATGGCGGCAAAGCTGACCTTGCCCCAGACCCCGGCCTCAATCACCACCTCGTTGAGGAAGGCGACCAGGATCTCGTAGGCCAGGTCGGGCAGCTGCTGGCGGGCCAGGGCGGCGATCTCCTGCAGGTCGAGCCCCACCGCCAGCCGCCCCGCCAGCGACGCCTCGGCAAAGGCGGCCGCCTCGGCGGAGAGGCCGAACTCATCGAAGAGGTCGACGGTGATCCGCCCGTCCACCTTGATCCCCGCCGCCGCCGACGCCTGCCCCCTCGCCCGCCCGGCGAGGACCCAGAGCAGGGTGAGCGCCCCCTCCACCTCCGCCACCGCCTCCGCCGTCAGGGCGGCGTTCAGGCCGTGGCAGAGGGCGAACTCCCCCTCGAAGGAGAGCCGAGCCCCCGCCCCCACCTTGCCGCGGACGATCCCTTCATCGAATCCGGCACTGGCACCCAGCGTAAAGATATCCCCGGAAGCGTTCAGCTCGGGCATCGGTGCGTCCCTCCATTACGGGGCCAGGCTCGGTTCAGTATGCATTCAGATCTTTATATTCTAGTAATTCACGCTTGAATGTGTGAATCCTCCCCAGGGGCGCGCAAAGGACCTACCCCGGGGAGGCAGGTGGGGGATCAAATATGACGGCCACGGATTATCAACCCCCAGACTCGTCAGGCTCACCCTCCCCCCGGCCTGCGGGGCGCAGGCAGGGGCCGGTGGCACGGGCGGCCCGGTAGGTGCGGGCGAAGATCAGGATCGGCACGCCGAACCCGGCGGCCAGGGCGGCCAAATAGAGGTGGCCGGGCTGGATCCGGCGGGAGAGCTGGGGGAGCGCCTCGCCCCAGACCCAGACGGTGGCCACCGCCGCTGCGGCCAGCGCCGCCCAGCGGAGGCGGCGGGGGTCCAGCCGGGCGGAGACCTCCCCGCCCCACCAGGTGCCGGGCAGCGCCCCGAGCACCAGGGCGGCGGCCAGCGCCGGCGGGACCTGGCCGGTGGCCAGCTTGCCGGCCAGCCCCGCCAGAGCGCTGATCAGGACGATCCGGAGGGCGGAGCCCTGCGCCATCGGGGCCGGGAGCCGGAGGACGTACTGGATGAAGAGGACCAGCAGGAAGCCACCCGCAGCCCCCACCAGGCCGGTGACCAGGCCGGTCAGCCCGGCGATCAGGACGGCTCCCCCGGCCCGCTCCACCGGCTGGGCCGGCACCTCCCGCCTGGGGATGAGCAGCAGCACCGTCGCCACGGTGGCGGTGGCGGCGAAGAGGAGCAGGAGCGCCCCCGATGTGGCCCGGGCGGAGAGCAGCCCGCCGGCCAGCGCCGCCGCCCCGCCCGCCGCCCCCATCCAGCGGAGCGGCCGCCGGTGAAGCCCGTCGGCCCGGACCAGGAGCGCCGCCCCCGCGGCGAAGGCGACGTGGACCAGCGAGATGGCGGCCGTCGCACGCATCGTCAGCGGCGCATAGCCCAGCGCCGGCGGGATGCCCAGCAGCAGCGGGACCATCAGAACCGACCCGCCCAGCCCCAGCAGCCCGGCCACGAAGCCGCCCACCAGCCCGATTCCGATCAGGAGCGCCGCATACCCCATCCGCTGATCCCGCCCCTTCCGCCGCAGCTTTTCCCCCCTAGGCTGTCCATTCTCTGGGTTTTCCACCCCCGCTTTGCGGGCAGGCTAAGCCGGGAGGAGGATGGCCGTGCTGTACCTGGAAAGCCGGGCGGAAGAGCCAGAGCGGATGGATGACCGGAGCATCGGGGGGCGGGAGTTGGAGGAGGCGCTGCTCCAGCTGGGCTTGATCAACCGGCTGTTGGGCGCCGCCTGGGTGACGCTGGAGGGGGTGGTCCGGCTCTGGCGGGGGGCGGGCCGGCCGGCCCGGCTCCACCTGCTGGATGTGGGCGCCGGGGCAGGCGACCTGAACCGGCTGCTCCTGCGCTGGGGCCGCCTGCGGGGGGTCGACCTGCGGGTGACGCTGCTGGACATCCACCCTGAGACCTGCGCCCACGCCGCCCGGCGGTACCGGGATGAGCCCCGGGTGCAGGTGGAGCAGGGCGACCTCTTCCACCTGCCCCCCGGCCGGGCGGATATCGTCACCGCCTCCCTGGTGCTGCACCATCTGGCGACGCCGGAGCTGCCCTCCGCCCTGCTGAGCCTGCGGCGGGCGGCCCGGCTGGGGGTGGTGGTCAACGACCTGCACCGCCACCCCCTGGCCGCCGGCCTCATCGGCATCGCCACCCGGCTCCTCTCCCGCAACCCGATGATCCGCCACGACGCCCCGCTCTCGGTCCGGCGGGGCTTCCGGGCGGCGGAGCTGGAGGCGCTCCGGTCCACCCCGGGGCTGGAGGGGCTGCGCTGGCGCTGGCGCCCCTTCTTCCGCTACCTGATCACGCTGCCCGGGGAGGGTGAGCGATGCGGGATCTGATCGTCATCGGGGCGGGGCTGGCCGGCTCCAGCCTGGCGGCGGCCATGGCCCGCCGGGGCTGGGATGTGCTGCTGGTGGAGCGGCGGCAGCCGCCCCGGCACAAGGTCTGCGGCGAGTTCCTCTCCCCCGAGTCGCTCCAGTCGCTCCACGCCCTGGGGCTCTACCCGGCGGTGGCCCGACTGGACCCCTGCCCGATGGACTCCGTCCGGCTGGTGGGGCGGCGGGGCGCCTCCCTCCACCTCCCCCTGCCCGGCGAGGCCTGGGGCCTGAGCCGCTACGCCCTGGACACCGCCCTGCTGTCCGCCGCCCGGCTGGCGGGGGCGGAGGTGAAGCTGGGCGCCTGCGCCTCCCACATCCTGCCGGAGCCCCGCTCCCACCGGGTGGCGGTGGACGGCGCCTGGCTCCGGAGCCGGGCGGTGGTGGCCGCCTGGGGGCGGCAGACCCTCCCGGCGCTGCGCACCCACCGGCCCCCGCCCCCCGTCCGCTCCTGGGTGGGGGTGAAGCGGCACTACACCGGCGCCTCCCCCTCCCGGTCGGTGGAGCTCTACTTCGTGGAGGGCGGCTACGTGGGGCTGGCCCCGGTGGAGGGCGGCCGGCTCAACTGCTCCGCCCTGGTCAGCCAGCCCGCCTTCCTGGCGGCGGGGGGTGGGCTGGAGCCCTTCCTGGCGGCCGCCTGCCAGCAGAACCCCGCCCTGGCCGCCCGGCTGGCCGGCGCCCGGCCGGTGGCGGAGAGCGAGGCGACCATCTCGGGGGTGGAGACCGGCCGGCCCCCCCTCCCCTGGAACGGGGGCGGCTGGCCCCACCTGGGGGACGCTGCCGCCATGATCCCCCCGCTGGTGGGCGATGGGATGGCGATGGCGCTCCGGAGCGCCGAGCTGACCCTGCCGCTGCTGGAGTCCTACCTGCTGGGGGAGCTGAGCCGGGAGGCGTGGGGGGAGCGCTACCGGCGGGCCTACCAGGCGGAGTTCGCCCGGCGGATCGGGCTGGCCCGGCAGGTGCAGTCCTGGCTGGTGCGCCCTGGCCTCTGCGACGGGCTGCTCCTGCTGGGCCGCCTCCTGCCGGGGGTGGCCTCCCGGCTGGTCCGGCTGACCCGGGGGCCGGTCGGCTCCGCACCGCCGATCAATTCCTGATGCTGGAAGCGGGAAACACCCCCCTCCCTGTCGAACTCTTTCGGGGAGGGGGGTATCTTCATTGGCTCACGATCTGGTGGGCGCCCTGCGCACCCACTTTGGCCTTCCCGCCTTCCGCCCGCTGCAGGCGGAGATCATCCGCACGGTGCTGGAGGGCGGCTCGGCGATGGCGATCCTGCCGACGGGCGGGGGCAAGTCGCTCTGCTACCAGCTGCCGGCGCTGCTGCTGCCGGGTCTGACCCTGGTCATCTCCCCGCTGATCTCCCTGATGAAGGACCAGGTGGACTCCCTGGTGGAGCGGGGGATGGCCGCCGTGGCCATCAACTCCCAGGATACCGGCCCCGAGGGGCGGCAGAAGCTGGAACAACTCGCCCGGGGGGAGCTGCGGCTCGTCTTCGTCGCTCCCGAGCGGCTGAAGAGCAGCTCCTTTCTGGCCGCCTGCCAGCGGGCGAAGATCAGCCTGCTGGCGGTGGATGAGGCCCACTGCGTCTCCCAGTGGGGGCATGACTTCCGGCCCGACTACCGCTACATCAAGGACTTCCGGCTCTCCGTCGGGGCACCGCCGGTGCTGGCGCTGACCGCCACCGCCCGCCCCCAGGTCCAGCGGGATGTGATGCTCCACCTGGGGATCGAGGGGGCGCCGGTCTTCCGGGGCAGCGCCGACCGGCCCAACCTCTGGCTGGGGATCGAGCCCTGCCAGACGGTGGCGGAGAAGCGGGCGAAGCTGGTCCACCTGGCGCGGGAGAGCGGCGGGGCCACCATCCTCTACGTCAGCAGCCGGAAGGATGCGGAGTCGCTGGCCGAGCTGCTGGAGGCGGAGCTGGGGGAGCCGGTGGCCGCCTACCACGCCGGGCTGGCCGCCCCCGACCGGACCGCGGTGCAGAACCGGTTCATGGCCGGCCTCTGCCGGGTGGTGGTGGCGACCAACGCCTTCGGCATGGGGATCGACAAGCCCGACATCCGGGCGGTGATCCACGCCGGGGTGCCCGACTCCCTGGAGGCCTACTTCCAGGAGGTGGGGCGGGCCGGGCGGGACGGCCTTCCCTCCGCCTGCACCATGGTGATCCTGCCGGGGATGGATGTGAAGGTGCGAGAGTTCCTGCTCCAGCGGGAGCAGGTGGACGGCGCGGCGGTGGATGCGCTCTTCGACCGGATCGCCGCCCTGGACCCGGGCTGGCTGCAGCCCTGGTCGGAGCCGGACCCCCTCGCCCTGCTGGTGGTCTCTCACCTGCAGGCGATGGGCTGCGTGGAGGTGATCCACAGCGGGGAGGGCGGCCTGGAGGTGGGGCTGGCCCGGCCCCTGCGCCCGGCGGACCGGGAGGAGCTGCAGCGGCGGCTGCAGGAGTACGAGCAGCAGCGGCAGGAGCGGTTCCGGGCAATGAAGCGCTTCGTCTACCGGGCGGAGGAGTGCCGGCGGCAGCTGCTGCTGCGGTACTTCGGCGAGCCGCCCCGCCCGCTGGGGGCGGACTGCTGCTCCACCTGCCATCCCCGCCCGCTGCCCGCCGTGGCGGTCGCCCCCCGCCCGGAGCGCTCCCGCAGGGAGCGGGCGGCGGCGCTCCCGGAGGAGGCCCCGGCCCCGCACCCGCTGGCCGCCCGGCTGCTGGAGCGGCTGAAGCTGTGGCGCCGGGCCCAGGCCGGCGCCCTGAAGGTCCCGGCCTACGTGGTCTTCGGCGACCGGGACCTGGAGGGGATCGCCAACGCCGCCCCCCAGACCCTGGACCAGCTGGCCGCCTGCCGGGGGATCGGCTCCCGCAAGCTGGCCATGTACGGGGCCGCCCTGCTGGCGGAGATCCAGGCGGTGCTCTCCGCCGAGGCCGAGGCCGGGACCGGGGCCGAGTCCGGGACCGGGGCGGGGGGCGGCCCCGAGGAGCCCGCCCCCGAGGCTCCGCCCCCGAAGCCGGCGGCGGCCCCGCCCCGCATCCGCCGCTTCGAGCTGCTGGCCCGGGCCAGCGCCCGCTTCGCCCGGGGCGAGGGCCCGGCGGCGGTGGCTGCGGCCTTGGGCCAGCCGGAGCGGGCGGTCTGGCGCTGCTTCCTGCTCTGGCTGGCCACCGATCAGAGCGAGGCCTGGCGCGCCGCCGTCCGGGCGCTGCTCTCGCCGGAGGAGTACCGGGCGATCCGCACGGCGCTCCAGGAGGGAGGGCCGCTCCCCGAGCGGTACAGCCGGCAGCAGGTCCAGCTGGTCCAGGTGATCCTCAGCAAGACGGGCGCCTAGCAGGTCAGCCCCCGCCGCCTCCCCGAGAGGCAGCGGGGGCTCTCTTCTGCCACCCCGCAGGTATGGCGCTCTGTCAACTGGTCAAGCATGAGAGTACCACCCGCAGCGAAAAGCCCGGCGCCCTGCAGGGGTCGGGGCCGGGGCGGGTGAAGTGGCTCCCCCCGAGCCCGACCAGAAGGAGGATCTCTATGCATCGACCGCTTCGCCTGCTGGCCATCGGCTTTGACTCGCCGGGGGCCCGCCCGCTCCTGGAGGCCGCCCGGGCCCTGGGCCCGGAGCGGGTCGCCTGGCGCTCGCTCCCCGCCTCGGCCCTCCGGCAGCCCGACCCGCTGGTTCAGGCGCTGGACGGGGCGGATGGGCTGCTCTTCACCACCCTGCTGGACCCGGAGCAGGCGGCGGCGCTCCTGCCCCTGCTGCAGGGCCGCCCCTGGCTGGCCGTGATCCCGGCGCCCCCCAACGCCCCGGAGCTGATGGCCACCGCCCGGCTCGGCCTGCCCGACCCGGCCCGGGAGCGGGAGGTGCTGGGGCGGCTGCTCCAGGCGCTGCAGAACCTCTCCCCCGCCAACGGCCGGATCGCCCTGGCGACGCTGCTCTGGGCCCTCTGCGGAGAGCCGGAGCCCCCGCTGCCCGAGCGCTATCCCAGGGGCGGCTTCTGGCATCCGGATCACGGCTTTCTCCCGGAGTGGCGGCTCCCGGCGCCGGCGGGGGCCACCGGCCGGGTGGGGCTGGTCGCCTTCCGCCCCCAGGTGGTGGCCGGGGATGACGCCCACCTGCGGGCCCTGATCGCCGCCCTGGAGGGGGAGGGGCTGGAGGTGATCCCCTGGTGCGGCACCCTGGACGCCCTCCCCGAGCGGCCCGCCATCCCCGGTTTGGACCTCTGGATCAACGCCTCCGGCTTCACCCTGATGGGCTCCCACGCCCGGCCGGACATCGAGGGGGACATCGCCCTGCTCCGGGAGCTGGACACCCCCTGCCTCGCCCCGGTCCCGCTCTTCGGCCAGCCGCTCCCCGACTGGGAGGCGAGCCGGCTGGGGCTGGGCCCCATGCAGGTGGCGATGCAGGTGTCCATCCCCGAGCTGGAGGGGGCGATCGCCCCGGTGCTCTTCGCCGGGCGGGACCCGGCCGGCGAGGCCTGCCTCCCGGTGCCCGAGCAGGTGGGCCGGATCGCCCGGCTGGCCCGCCGCTACGTGGCGCTCCGCCGGACCCCCAACCGGGAGAAGCGGGTGGCCATCACCCTCTTCAGCTTCCCGCCCGACCAGGGGGCGGTGGGCACCGCCGCCTACCTGGACGTCTTCGCCTCCCTCCACCAGCTCCTGCTCCGGATGCGGGAGGCGGGCTACACGGTGGCGGTGCCCGACTCGCCCGAGGCGCTGCAGCGGCTGGTATCCGATGGGGTAGCTGCCCGGTACCCCGCCGCCCGCTACGCCGCCGCCTTCCCCGAGGTGGAGCGGGTCAGCCGCTGCTGGGGCCGCCCGCCGGGAGAGGTCCTGAACGACGGCACCCACTTCCTGATCCAGGGCTGCCGGCTGGAGAACGTGTTTATCGGGATTCAGCCCCCCTTCGGCTACGAGGGCGACCCGATGGCGCTGCTCTTCCACCCCGAGGCCAGCCCGAGCCACGCCTTCGCCGCCTACTACACCTGGCTCCGGGAGGAGCTGCAGCCCCACGCCCTGCTCCACTTCGGCACCCACGGTTCGCTGGAGTTCATGCCGGGCAAGCAGGTGGGGCTGGCCCCCCGGGACTACCCGGACCGGCTGATCGGCGACCTGCCCCATCTCTACTTCTACTGCATCAACAACCCGGCGGAGGGGGCGATCGCCCGGCGCCGCTCGGCCGCCGCCCTCCTCTCCTACCTCTCGCCCCCGCTGGGTCAGGCGGGGCTCTACGGCACCCTGGCCCAGCTGCGGGAGGAGCTGCACCTCTGCCGGAGCGAGCCGGAGCCGGAGCGCCGGGCCGCCCGGCTGGAGGCGGTCCGGGCGCTGGCCGCGGAGGCAGGCTTTGATCCGAGGGCGGGCTTCGCCCCGGAGAAAGCCCTGGAACCGGAGGCCGTCCTGGACCGGCTGGCGGAGGCGCTGGCCGAGGTATCCGGCTCGCTGATCCCCCTGGGGCTGCACGTGGCGGGCAAGGGAATCCGGCCCGAGGAGGCCCGGCCGATCCTGCGGGCCGCCCTGGAGCACGACCGCCCGGAGCGGGGGCTGACCGCCCCGCCCCCCGAGCTGGCGGATCAGCTGCTGGAGGCGCTGCACGACCCGGCCCGGCTGGCCGCCCTGGGGCTGGAGCCGGTGGCCAAGGCCGGCTGGGCTGCCTACCTGCGGGAGCTGGAGGCCCGGCTGAAGGAGAACGACGAGCTGGGCGCCATCCTCCACGCCCTGGATGGGGGCTACATCCCCCCCGGCCCCGGCGGCGACCCGGTGCGGGAGCCGGCCACCCTGCCCACCGGCCGGAACTTGCACGCCGTCAACCCCTACAAGCTGCCCACCCCCATCGCCCTGCGGCGGGGGCGGGAGCTGGCGGAGCGGCTGCTGGCCTCCGGCCCCCTGCCCGAGTCGGTCGCCCTGGTCCTCTGGGGGATCGACAACATCAAGACCGGCGGGGAGGGGATCGCCCAGGCCTTCGCCCTGCTGGGGGTGGAGCCGGAGTTGGACGCGACGGGGCGGATGGTCCGCTTCCGCATCCTCCCCCTGGCGGAGCTGGGCCGCCCCCGGATCGACGTGGTGATCACCGCCTCCGGCATCTTCCGGGACCTCTTCCCCACCGCCATGGCGCTGCTGGACCAGGCGATCCGGGCGGTCGCCCAGCTGGATGAGGAGCCGGCGGACAACCTCCTGCGGGCCCACGCCCTGAAGCAGGCGGCGGAGCTGGGCCTGGATCTGGCCGACGCCGCCGCCCGGCTCTTCACCACCCCCGCCGGTCAGTACGGCGCCGGGGTGAACCGGGTGGTGGAGGGATCGGCCTGGGAGGCGCCGGAGGAGCTGGCGGAGACCTTTCTGGCCCGGATGGGCCAGGCCCACGGCCGGAGCCTCCCCCCCGAGACCCAGCGGGCGCTGCTCCGCTCCGCCCTCTCCACCGTCAGCCTCACCTTCCAGAACATCGACTCCACCGAGATCTCCCTGGCCGATGTGGACCACTACTACGAGTACCTGGGCGGGGTGACCGCCGCCGTCCGGGCGGTGCGGCGGGAGGAGCCACGGGCGGTGGTGGCCGACAGCTACGCCGCCCGGCCCAAGCTCCGCAGCCTGGCGGAGGCGCTCCGGCTGGAGTCCCGCACCCGGCTGCTCAACCCCCGCTGGCACGAGGCGATGCTGGCCCACGGCTACAGCGGGGTCCACCAGGTGGCCCAGCGGCTGGAGAACACCTTCGGCTGGGCGGCCACCACCGGTGCGGTGGATGGCTGGATTTTCACCGCCGCCGCCGAAACCTTTCTTTACAATGAAGGGATGCGCCGCCGGATGGCGGAGGCCAACCCCCGGGCGCTGCTCCGGATGGCCGACCGGCTGGCGGAGGCGGCTCAGCGGGGGCTCTGGGCGGCGGCACCGGAGGATCTGGACCGGCTGGAGGCGATCGCCGGGGAGCTGGACAGCCGGGCGGAGGGGGTCGCCCTATGAGCGCCCCCTTCCCCTTCACCGCCGTCCTGGGCCAGGAGGAGATGAAGCTGGCCCTGCTGCTGAACGCCGTCGACCCGGAGATCGGCGGGCTGCTGGCCCTGGGCGACCGGGGGACGGCCAAGTCCACCACCGTCCGGGCGCTGGGCGGGCTGCTGGCCCGCGCCGGCCACCCCGCCCCGGTGGTCACCCTGCCCCTGGGCGCCACCGAGGACCGGCTGCTGGGCTCCATCGACATCGAGGCGGCGCTGCTGACCGGGGAGCGCCGCTTCCAGCCCGGCCTGCTGGCCGAGGCCCACGGCGGCTTCCTCTACATCGACGAGGTCAACCTGCTGGACGACTACCTGGTCGACCTGCTGCTGGATGTGGCCGCCAGCGGGGTGAACCAGGTGGAGCGGGAGGGGATCAGCCACAGCCACCCGGCCCGCTTCGTGCTGGTGGGCTCCGGCAACCCCGAGGAGGGGGAGCTCCGCCCCCAGCTGGAGGACCGGTTCGGGTTGGCCACCTTCGTCCGCACCCTGACCGAGCCCGCCCACCGGGTGGAGATCATCCGCCGCCGGCTGGCCTACCAGGCCGACCCGGCCGGCTTCTGCGCCGCCTGCGCCCCCGCCGAGGAGGCGCTGGCCCACCGGCTGCTGCAGGCCCGGCAGTCGGTCCCGCAGACCGATCTGGCCGAGGAGTTGCTGGAGGCGGCGGTCCGGCTCTGCCTCGCCGCCGGGGCGGTGGGCCACCGGGCCGAGCTGGTGCTGGCCCGGGCCGCCCGCGCCCACGCCGCCCTGCGGGGGGCGGCACGGGTGGAGGGGAGCGACCTGGAGCGGGTCGCCCTCCCCGCCCTGCGCCACCGCATCCCCCGGGAGCCCTTCGACACGCCGGAGTCGCTGGATGAGCGGCTGAGCCGGGCGGTGCGGGAGGTGCTGGCGGGATGAACCACCCGCTGATCCGGGCCTTCCTGCACGACCCGAGCCCCGGCCTGCTCCTGACCGGCGACCCGCTGCTGCAGGAGCAGCTCCTGGGGCAAGTGCTTGACGCCCTCCGGGAGCGTTACCCCGTCGCAATCCTCCCCCGGCACGCCCCCCTGGCGGCGCTGTGCGGCCATCCCGACCCGCTCTCCGCCCTGCAGGGCGGGCCCGCCCGGCGCCCCGGCCTCCTGGAGCGGGAGGGGCTGCTGGTCATCCCCGCCGCCCACCTGCTGGAGCCGGCGGTGGCGGTCGCCGCCGCCCGGGCCCCGCGGCTGCTGGCCGCCGCCCCCTCCCTGGCCGACCTGCACCCGGCCCTGCGGGAGCGGCTGGCGGCCGTTCTATCCCTGCCCGACCATCCCCCGGCCGGCGGGCCGGAGCCCGCCCCCGACCCCGCCGCGCTGGTGGCCTGGTTCGACGGCGCCAGCCTCTGCGGCCACCGGCTGGAGCTGCTGGCCGCCCAGCTGGCCGGGGCCCTGGCCGAGACCGGCGGCCCGGTCCGGCCCTGCCTGGAGCGGTACCTCCTGGCCCCCCGCGGCCAGGCCCCGCCCCCGCCGGCCGGTCAGCCACCGCCCCCGCCGCGCCGGGGTGACGCCAACCCCGGCCCGATTGCCCCCGAACCGCCGGATTCGACACAACCGCCCCAGCCCCCCGAACCCCCTGAACCGGGACCACCCCCGCCTCCGTCCCCGCCCGATCCCTCCCGCCCCCGGGCCCGCCGCCCGGCGGAGGGGCGCCGTGGGCCGGTCGCCCCCCACCCCCACCGGGGCCGCCTCTACCGGACCACCCCCGACCGGGGCCGGGCGGACCTCGCCCTCCTGCCCACCCTGATGGCGGCCGCCCCCTGGCAGCGGCTGCGGGCCCCCGCCGGCGACCGCAGGCTGCGCATCCGCCCCGCCGACCTGCGCTTCGCCCGGCGCCGCCGCCGCTCCGGCCGGCTGACCATCCTGCTGGTGGACGCCTCCGGCTCCATGGCGCAGCGGGCGATCCGGCTGGCCAAGGGGGCGGCGGTCGCCCTGCTCCGGGAGGCCTACCAGCACCGGCACCGGGTGGCCATCGTGCTGATCCGGGGCGCTGCCGCCTCGGTGGGGCTCTGGCCCACCCGCTCGGTGGAGCGAGCCCGCTCCTGCCTCCGCGCCCTGCCCACCGGCGGCGGCACCCCGCTGGCCTCCGGCCTGCTGCTGGCCGCCCGGCTGGCCGCCCCCCACGACCCCGCCGCCGTCCAGGCGGTCCTGCTGACCGACGGCCGGGCCAACCTCGGGCTGCAGGGCGACCCCCGGCAGGATGCCCTGCGGGCGCTGGCGCTCCTCCGGCAGCGGGCCGGTGAGCTCCGGCTGGTCGACCTGGGCCCCCGGTACGGCGCCGGCACCGCCTGGCTCCGGCTGCATCTTTCGCCAAGCCAAGTCACCCCCTGGCGACATAACACATAGGCTACCCGTGGGACCCTTTATCACCACGAAGGGAGCGATCCTGCCTTGCCTCACCGTCTCTACAGCTTGATGCAGCCGCTCGGTCAACTGCATGGGAAGGAGGTCGCCCATGCGGTCGACGCCCTCTGCCAGCAGGCCTGCACCCACGCCGCCATGGCCGGCGCCCTGGTCGCCCGGGGCATGAGCCCCGCCGATGCCTTCCACACCGTCATGGCCTGGGAGGGCGCCGGCATGACCATCCCCACCCGGATGCACCTGCCCACCATGCAGTCGATCCCCATCACCGGCGTGACCCAGGCCGGAATCCACGGCATGCATGGCATGTACGGCACGCATGGCATGCGCCAGATGATGACCCCCGGCATCACCGGCATGGGCCGGATCGACGTCTATTAAGCCCAGGAGCCCCGCCCCGCGGCGGGGCTCTCTCCACATGATGGGACCTCCGGGGGGGCAGACTAGCCCCATCACTGCGGTACCAGTGGTTGGCCGCAACAGCAGGGGGTCATACCAGTGCTCATCCTCCGGGCGATCGGCCAGGCCGCCCTCAGCTTTCTCGTCATCTTCGTCGTGGTCCGGCTCCTGGGGAAGATGGAGGTCTCTCAGGGCCGGATCTGGAACTTCGTCTCCGCCATCGTCCTCGGCAGCCTGGGCGCCACCATGGCGACGACGGGGATTGAGGGGCTCGCCCCCCTGGCGGTCGCCATCATCACCTGGGGCTTCCTGACCTTCACCGTCAGCTATATCGCCCTGAAGAACCGGTCACTCCGCTCGATCCTGGAGGGGAAGCCGACGGTGATCATCCAGAACGGCAAGATCCTGGAGGAGCAGGCCGCCCGTAACCGCTACGACATGGACCGGCTGGTGGCCGAACTCCGGCAGAAGCAGGTCGCCTCCCTCTCCGATGTGGAGTTCGCCCTCCTGGAGGTGAACGGCAACCTGTCCGTCATCTTCAAATCCCAGGCCCGCTGGGTCACCCCGGCCGACCTGAACCTGCCCACCCCCTACACCGGCCTCTCCACCGAGCTGATCGTCGACGGGCAGGTGATCCGCCAGAACCTCGCCCAGGTGAAGCTGACCGAGGACTGGCTCCGGGCGGAGCTGGCGCTGAGGGGGATCGACAGCCCGTCCGAGGTGATGCTGGCCACCCTCGACACCCGGGGCCGGCTCTACGTGGACGTTCACCGGGACAGGCTGCAGAGCCCGCAGCGGCCGGGCGATCTGCCCGACCGGAGCACGCTGCACTGAGCCGGGCAGACCGGGAGCATGATCATCACACTGCTCAAGACCGCCCTCTCCTTCGGCTCACTCTGGGCGCTCGCCCGCCTGCTGGGCAAGAAGCAGATCGGCCAGCTGACCCTCTTCGACTACATGACCGGCATCACCCTGGGCTCCCTGGCGGCCGGCCTGATCACCGAGCCGGAGTACCTGGTGCCGCTCGCCGGCATGACGGGCTGGGTGGCGCTGGCCCTCCTCTTTCACTTCCTGGATACGAGGGGGCGGAGCATTCACCGCCTCCTGGACGATCGCCCCTCCATCATGATCCGCCACGGGCAGGTCCAGGTGCAGGAGCTGCGCCGGAATCAGTTGAACGTGCAGGAGCTGATGAGCCTGCTCCGCCAGACCGGCTACTTCTCCCCGGAGGAGATCGAGTTCGCCCTGCTGGAGCCCAACGGCGTGCTCAGCGTCCTGCCCAAGTCCCAGTACCGGCCGGTCCGCCCCCGGGACCTGAGGCTCCCCACCCAGTATGAGGGGCTACTGATCCAGGTGATGCAGGAGGGCCGGCCGATTGAGCATGGCCTCCGGCAGGCCGGCCTGACCGCGGAATGGCTGCTGGCGGAGCTGGCCAGGCAGCGGGTGGAGCCCCGTCAGGTCTTCGCCGCCTGGCTGGACACCCGGGGAGAGCTGCTGGTCAACCCTTACCAGGAGGTGCGCTGAGGGGATCCCTTCGCGGGGCTTCTGGCTCTCACCGATAGCCCGGTTCGGCCGGAGTTGACCCGGGTCCTGGGATCGCAGAGGCCGGGGGCCTCCAGCCATTATCCAGGAGCGTACGGGTCTCCCTCGCTGTCAGGAGTCAGGAAGGTTGAGCGCGAGCGGTCAGGCTTTGCCCGGTTCTTCCGACCAGATCGGTCGGTCCTGGTGAAAAGCCTGACCGTTCGCAATGCCCTGCCGCAAGACCCGGCCCCGCGTCTGTCCTCAGCGGGAGCACGGTGGTTCACTGCGATCTGTGAGTTTTTTCCCGTCCGATGACTTCTCTTAGTAGGCAAAAGCTCACAGTTCTCGTGTGAAACACCTGGATTTCGGCCCCCGGTAGGGGTATTGAGGGCTAAAGAAGGCCCAAAGGGGCTGATTGACCCTGGATCCGTGAGATTTTACCTTCAGGAAGCTCCGGCGGTCCGGGAAAAATCTCACAGATCCCTGTTCATCAGGGGCGCGGGATCCGCGGGGCTTGGCTCCGGCCTGGCTCTGGCCTGGCTCCGGCCGGGCTCCGGCTTGGCTCCGGCCTGGCTCCGGCTTGGCTCCGGCCTGGCTCCGGCTTGGCTCCGGCCTGGCTTCGGCCTGGCTCGGGGCGGTTCCGGCACAGCTCCGGCCTATGGTATGATAGAGGGAGCAGTCCCAGCGAAGGGATGATCGACCAGATGACGCAGCTCTATCCCCTGATCTTCACCCCGCTCTTCAAGGAGCGGGTCTGGGGCGGCCGGCGGCTGACCCGCTGGTTCCCCACCCTGCCGGATGGCCCCGTCGGCGAGGCCTGGGTGCTGAGCGACCACCCCCAGGGCCGGACTCCGGTGGCCAACGGCCCGCTCCGGGGGGAGACGATCCAGTCGCTCAAGGCCCGCTTCGGCACCAACCTGTTGGGCCGCCGGGGGCTCCACCCCAGGACCGGAGAGTTCCCCCTCCTCTTCAAACTCCTGGACTGCCAGGACGACCTCTCAATCCAGGTCCACCCCAGCGACGACTCCCCCGGCCTGCCGCCGGGTGAGTTGGGCAAGAGCGAGATGTGGGTGGTGCTGGAGGCCGAGCCCGGGGCCAAGGTGGTCTACGGCCTGAAGGAGGGGGTCACCCCCGACTCCTTCGCCGCCGCCGTCGCCCAGGGCCGCACCATGGATGTGATGCGGCAGCTGGAGGTCAGGCCGGGCGATGTGCTCTACGTCCCCGCCGGCACCGTACATGCCCTGGGCACCGGCCTGCTGGTGGCGGAGATCCAGCAGTCCTCCGACACCACCTACCGGCTCTACGACTACGACCGCCCCGGCCTGGACGGCAAGCCCCGGGAGCTGCACGTGGAGCAGGCGCTGGCCGTCGCCACCTACGGCCCCCCGCCCCAGCCCTCCCACCCGCCCGAGCCCGACCCCAACCAGTGGCAGGTGATCGTCACCTCCCCGTTCTTCGAGACTGCCCGGGCCCGCTGCGCCGGCGACTGGCTCCAGCAGACCACCCCCGATTCCTTCGAGGCGCTGATGCTGCTGGAGGGCGAGGGGGTCATCGCCTGGCCCGGCGGCGAGGAGCGGCTGACCGCCGGCATGACCCTGCTGATCCCCGCCGCCCTGGGGAGCTACCGGCTGCGGGGTGAGTTCCGGCTGCTCCGGGTGAGGGTGTAGGGGGGACGGGGTGCCGCGCTGGCACCATCTGGTCCTTTCCCGCGAGCAACCCATGAACAGCCCATGAGTAACCCATGAACAGCCCATGAGTAACCCATGAACAGCCCATGAGTAACCCATGAACAGCCCATGAACAACCTTTGCCAATCGGTGATCCCACCGGGAATGGTATCCGAGGGATCCCAAGTGCGGCAAGGGTTCCCGGATTCCGGTCACCGTCCGTCATGCCGCGTTCACCGACCCAGCACCAGACCATGGGGCAACCGGCAGCGGTGAAGGGGAGAACCGCCGGGGAACCCAGGAGGTGCCCCCCTACGGGAAAGGCCTGTCCCGTGCGGGTTTCCGGACACAGGGCCCATGAAATCCCCATGAGTAGCCTTTACAAGCAGATGAGTAACCTTTACAACCAGATGAGCAACCTTTACAACCAGATGAGCCGCCTTTACCAACAAAGGAAAACCCCACCTCCCGGCAGTACCCTTCACTGCATCACACCCGGATAGTAAATCCGTGTATATCCGTGTAATCCGTGGCAAAGAAAAAA
>JBMONC010000066.1:0-3125 GCA_049324875.1 Bacillota bacterium | reverse complement strand
ACCTTTACAACCAGATGAGCCGCCTTTACCAACAAAGGAAAACCCCACCTCCCGGCAGTACCCTTCACTGCATCACACCCGGATAGTAAATCCGTGTATATCCGTGTAATCCGTGGCAAAGAAAAAACCAGGCCGGCTGCAAGTCGCAGCCGGCCCGAACTGTTTCCTGTTAATCCGCCGCCGTGTTCTCGCCCAGGGTCAGGCCCATCTTCTCGGGCCGGAAGATCTCCGCCGGCATCTCCCGCAGGTTGGAGGCGATGATCGGCTTGAACTCCATCTGGTCCAGGATATCCCGCTGCAGGTCGACACCCGGGGCGATCTCGATCAGGGTGAGGCCCTCGGGCCGCAGCTCGAAGACCGCCCGCTCGGTCACGTAGATCACCGGCTGGCCCTTCATCAGGGCATACTCGCCCGAGAAGGTGACCTGCTCCACCGCCTGGACGAACTTCTTCGCCTTGCCCTCCTGCAGGATCACCAGCTTGCCGTCCCGCACCTCGAAGGCGTTGCCGCCGGCGGTGAAGGTGCCGCAGTAGACCAGCTTCCGGGCCGTCTGGGTGATGTTGATGAAGCCGCCGGCGCCGGCGATCCGGGGGCCGAACTTGGAGACGTTGACGTTCCCCTTGATGTCGGCCTGGGCCATCCCCAGGAAGGCCACATGGAGGCCGCCGCCGTCATAGAAGTCGAACTGGTAGGGCTGGTCGACGATCGCCTCCGGGTTGAAGGCGGCGCCGAAGGAGAGGCCGCCGGCCGGCACGCCGCCCACGGGGCCCGCCTCGACCGTCAGGTACATCTGATCGCCCACGCCCTCCTCGTTGGCCACCATCGCCACGCCCTCGGGCATGCCGATGCCCAGGTTGACCCGGGCGCCGGCCACCAGCTCCATGGCCGCCCGGCGGGCGACGATCTTCCGCTCGTCCAGCTCCATGGGCGGCACCGCCTTCAGCGGGACCCGGACCTGGCCGGTGTAGGCGGGGTTGTACTGCTCGCCGAAGGTCTGCCAGTGGTTCTCGGGCTTGGAGATCACCACGGCGTCCACCAGGATGCCCGGCACCCGGACCATCCGGGGATGCAGGGTGCCGCGGGCCACCACCCGCTCCACCTGGGCCAGCACGATGCCGCCGGAGTTCTTGGCCGCCTGGGCGATGGAGAGGATCTCGAGGTTGAGCGCCTCCTTCTCGATCGACAGGTTGCCGAACTCGTCGGCCGAGGTGGCCCGGATCAGGGCGACGTGGATCGGGAAGGCCTTGTAGAAGAGGTACTCCCGGCCCTCGATCTCGATCAGCTTCACGATATCCTCGGTGGTGGCGCTGTTCAGCTTGCCGCCCTGCAGCCGCGGATCGACGAAGGTGCGCAGCCCCACGTGGTGGATGGTGCCCGGCTTGCCGGCGGCGATGTCACGGAAGAGGTGGGAGATGACGCCCTGCGGCAGGTTGTACGCCTCGATCTTGTTCTCCACCGCCAGCTTGCCCACCTTGGGGGCCAGGTTCCAGTGGCCGCCGACCACCCGCTTCAGCAGGCCCTCATGGCCCAGGTGGTTCAGGCCCCGCTCCTTGCCGTCGCCCTGACCGGCGGCGTAGACAAGGGTCAGGTTCCGGGGGTGCCCGGTCTCCAGGAAGCGCTTCTCCAGCGCGACAGTAAGCTCCTCGGGGTGCCCGGCGCCAACGAATCCCTCAACTGCGACGGTGGCTCCATCCGGGATCATTGCAATGGCCTGCTCCACGGTCATGACCTTGTTCATGCCAAGTTACCTCCTGTGGCCTTCTTCACCACGGAGTTCTAGCAGGAACCGTGCCAATGGCTCGCTAGATGGTGATCCCGTACTGCTTCAGCTTCCGGTAGAGCACCGAGCGGTGGATGCCCAGCAGCTCCGCCGCCCGCATCTTGTTCCCCCCCGCCTGCTGGATCGCCCCCAGGATCAGATCCCGCCCCGCCTCATGGAGCTTGCCCTTCAGCGGCTTGACCTCCGGGGGCGGGGTGACCGATGGATCCGGCGTCGCGCTCCACGGTCCGCCGGGGATCGGATCCTCGTCGGGACGCCGGATGGAGCGGCTCTTCCGCAGGACGTAGGGCGGCAGGTCCAGCCGGTCGATCAGGTCGTGGTCGACCGTGTTGACCAGCCGCTCCAGGGTGTGGACCAGCTCCCGGACGTTGCCCGGCCAGGGGTAGGCCTGCAGCGCCTCCATCGCCCCGGGGGTGACCGCCTTCGGCTCGATCCCCGCCTCCAGGCAGATCCGGGCCATCAGGCTCCGCACCAGCAGCGGCAGGTCCTCGGGCCGCTCCCGCAGGGCGGGCATCTCCAGCTCGATCACCGCCAGCCGGTAGTAGAGGTCCTCCCGGAACTCGCCCCGCTCCACCATCCGCAGCAGGTCCTTATTGGTAGCGGCGATGATCCGCACATCGACGTGGATCTCCCGGGTGCCGCCCACCTTCTGGATCTCCCGCTCCTGGATCGCCCGAAGCACCTTGGCCTGCATCTCCAGGGACATGTCGGCGATCTCATCGAGGAAGATCGTCCCTTTGTTCGCCTGCTCGAACTTGCCCGGTTTGCCGGTCTTGGAGGCGCCGCTGAAGGCGCCGGCCTCGTAGCCGAAGAGCTCGCTCTCCAGCAGGTCCTTCGGGATGGCGGCGCAGTTGACCTTGACGAAGGGGTGGGCGGCCCGCCGGCTGGCGTTGTGGATGGCGTGGGCCAGCAGCTCCTTGCCGGTGCCGCTCTCGCCGAGGATCAGCACCGTCGAGTTGGACTGGGAGGCCCGCTTCGCCAGGCTCTTCAGGTGGGTCATGGCCGGGCCGCTGCCCACCAGGTCGTCGAAGGTGTAGCGGGCCCTCGCCTCCCGGGTCAGCTGCCGCTCGTAGTAATCGACCTGCTTCTGCAGCAGCTCCAGCCGCTCCACCATCACCTTCAGGTCGCTGACCGAGCGGAACATGATCCGGCCGATCGCACCGACCACTACATCTTTATCGAAGATCGGGTGGCGCTCCACCAGCACCTCCTGCCCGGCCACCTTGAAGGGGCGGCCCACCTCGGGGATGCCGGTGGAGGCGACGATGTGCATCCGGGAGTTGGGAATCACCTCGGTGACGTGCCTCCCGATCACATCCTCCCGCTTCACCCCCAGCATCACCTC
>JBMONC010000065.1:0-6987 GCA_049324875.1 Bacillota bacterium | reverse complement strand
AATCCGTGGCAAAGATATTCCCCCAACGAGAGAGGTGCTTAACCATGGCCCCCTGGCAAGGTGTCATCCGGAATTATCGCCGCTTCCTGCCTGTGACCGACCAGACCCCGGTGGTGACGCTGCTGGAGGGCAACACGCCGCTGATCCCGGCCCCGCGGCTGGGGGAGCGGTTGGGGCTGGACCTCTACCTGAAGTTCGAGGGGCTCAACCCCACCGGCTCCTTCAAGGACCGGGGGATGACCATGGCGATGTCCAAGGCGGTCGAGGCGGGGGCGAAGGCGGTGATCTGCGCCTCCACCGGCAACACCAGCGCGGCGGCAGCGGCCTATGCGGCCCGGGCGGGGCTGCCCTGCTATGTGGTAATCCCGGACGGGGCGGTGGCCATGGGCAAACTGGCCCAGGCGCTGATGTACGGGGCGCAGACGATCCAGATCGAGGGGAACTTCGACGACGGGCTGCGGCTGGTGCGGCAGCTCTCCGAGGAGCACCCGGAGATCGCCCTGGTCAACTCGGTCAACCCCTACCGGCTCCAGGGGCAGAAGACCGCTGCCTTCGAGGTGGTGGACGCCCTGGGCTCCTACCCGGACTTCCTGGCGATCCCGGTGGGGAACGCCGGCAACATCACCGCCTACTGGATGGGCTTCAAGGAGTACGTGGCCGCCGGCGTCGGCGTGGTGGAGTCCTGCGGCTGCGGCGGGGCCGGCCCCTACCTGCCCCGGATGCTGGGCATCCAGGCGGCGGGGGCGGCGCCGCTGGTCAACGGCGGCGAGGTGGACGACCCGAAGACCGTGGGCACCGCCATCAAGATCGGGCGGCCTGCCACCCGGCAGGGCGCCATCGAGGCGGCCCGGGAGTCGGGCGGCGGCTTCTGGTCGGTCACCGATGAGGAGATGCTGGAGGCCTACCGGCTGCTGGCGGCCAGCGAGGGCCTCTTCGCCGAGCCCGCCTCCTGCGCCTCCATCGCCGGGCTGATCAAGATCGCCCGCTCCGGCTACTTCGAGGGGAAGGCGGCCGGCTCCATCGACGGGCAGCCCGCCCCGGCGCCCATCCACCGGGCCTTCACCGGGCGGGGCTACCGGCCCAAGGTGGTGGCGGTGCTGACCGGCCACGGGCTGAAGGATCCCGACACGGCGATCAAGGTCTCCGAACCCCCCACCAAACTCCCTGCCGATTACGGCCGCCTGGAGCGGCATATCCTCGGCGGGAGCGGGGCGTAGGAGGGGCGTATGATCAAAGTCAGCGTTCCGGCCACCAGCGCCAACCTCGGCCCGGGCTTCGACACCCTGGGCGTGGCGCTGGATATCCGCAACATCATCGAGATGGATGAGACCGGCATCCTCGACGTGGTGATCGAGGTGGAGGGGACCGGCGGCGGGTCGCTGGAGAACCCCGAGCACAACATGGTCTACCAGGCGGCGCTCAAGGTCTTTCAGCGGCTGGGCTACCGGCCCAACGGCCTCCACATCCGGGAGCAGGTCAACATCCCGGTCGCCCGGGGGATGGGCTCCTCCGCCGCCGCCATCGTCGGCGGGCTCCTGGGGGCCAACGCCCTGGTGGAGCGGATGACCGGTCGCCCCGGCCTCGACCGGGAGGAGCTGCTCCGGATGGCAGTGGCGATCGAGGGCCACCCGGACAACGTCACCCCGGCGATGGTGGGGGGCTTCACCGTCTCCTGCATGGATGAGGAGCGGGGCCCGCTCCATGTCCGCTTCGACCCGCCCCGGGGGCTGCAGGCGGTGATCGTGATGCCCGAGGTGCCCATCTCCGGCAAGAAGACCGAGAAGTCCCGGGGGGTGCTGCCCACCGAGGTGACGCTGAAGGACGCCGTCTACAACCTGAACCGGACCGCCCTGCTGGTGGCGGCGCTGGCCCAGGGGCGGACCGACCTGCTCTCCGTTGCCACCCAGGACCGGCTCCACCAGCCCTACCGGGCCTCGCTGGTCCCGGGGCTCCGGGCGGTCTTCCAGGCCGCCCTGGAGGCCGGGGCCAAGGGGGTGGCGCTCTCGGGCGCCGGCCCCAGCGTCATCGCCTTTGTGGAGGATGATGCCGAGCCCGTCGCCCGGGCGATGGAGGGCGCCTTCCAGTGGGCCGGCTCCGACGCCACCTTCCTGGTGGCCGACCTGAGCCGCAACGGCGCCCAGGTGCTCTCCGGCCACCCGAAGGCGGAGGACCACCTGCGGCGGGCGCCCTACTGGGGCTAAGCACCGTCAGAAAGATCTTGACACGGGCAGTCCCTGCCCCTACACTCAATGCGAAATCTACTGCCACAGGCGGAGGTACGTCAGCGTGTTGGACAAGACCGCTCGCTAACTGCATAGAAGCGCTCGCCGTCACCGGCTCGATCTCAGCCGGTCTGGTTCTGCTGCGGGCGCGCAAGTTAGAGCGGTCCCGTCACGGTGGCGCCGGCCTGGCGTCTGCAGAGGTGTAGTAACTACTGGAGTAGTTACTACCTGCTTTGCACTTGGTATGCCCCAGGGAGACCAGGACCACGGGTACGCCCGTGGTCTTTTTCTGTGCCCGTGCGGGGCCGCCCCCCAGATCAAAGGAGGAGGCGGCGCCAGTATGACCATGGCATTGCGTGTCTTTGGACTGAAGAAGGAGTATGAATCGACCCCGATCCTGACCGGGGTCACCTTCCACCTGGCCCAGGGGGAGCGGGTGGGGCTGGTGGGCCTCAACGGCTGTGGCAAGTCTACCCTGCTGCGGATCCTGGCCGGGGAGCTGCAGCCGGACGCCGGGGCGGTCCACTGGGTCCACCCGGAGCTGCGGCGGGGCTACCTGAGCCAGATGGAGCTCTTCGACCCCGCCCGGCCCCTGGGCGAGCAGCTGGGACCCGTCCCCGATGAGCTGCTGAGCCGCTGCGGCCTCAGCCGGGGGATGCTGGCCCGGCCGGCTGCCACCCTCTCCGGCGGGCAGAAGACCCGGGCCGGCCTGGCCCGGGTGCTGGCGGGGGGCGGCCGGCCGCCCGAGCTGCTCCTGCTGGATGAGCCGACCAACCATCTGGACACCCAGGGGATCGACTGGCTGGAGTCGGTGCTGCAGAGCTATCGCGGCACCGTGCTGCTGGTCAGCCACGACCGCTGGTTCCTGGACCGGGTGGTCACCCGGATCCTGGAGCTGCAGGACGGGCAGGTGAAGGAGTACCCGGGCAACTACAGCGCCTACGCCCGGCAGAAGCGGGCGGAGCGGGAGAAGGCCGACGCCGACTACCGGGCCTACCTGAAGCAGAAGCGCCACCTGGAGGAGGCGATCGCCCGGGAGCGGGAGTGGGCGATGCGGACCCACCGGGCCAAGGTGGACAGGACCGATCACAAGTTCCAGAAGGGGCACAGCGAGAACCAGTCCTTCGCCCATATGCGGATCGCCAAATCCATGGAGAAGAAGCTGGAGCGGATTCGGGTGGAGCGGCCCCGGGACCCGGCCCAGATCCACCTGGCGCTGGAGGGCGGCAGCGCCACGGCCCGGAACCAGATCCTGGCCCGGGGGCTGGGCTTCAGCTACGACGGCGCCCGCTGGCTCTTTCGCGGGGCGGACTTTTACGTCCAGCGGGGCGACCGGGTGGCGATCGTCGGGCCCAACGGCTCCGGCAAGACGACTCTGATCCGGCTGCTGCTGGGCCAGCTGGCCCCCACCGAGGGGAGCCTGCGGGTCACCCCCCTGCGGCTGGCCTACCTGGCCCAGGAGATGGAGGGCCTCACCCCGGCCAACACGGTGCTGCAGGAGGCGAGCGGCGGCAATGCGGCCCCGGACCAGGCCCGGGTCCGCACCCTGCTGGCCTGCCTGCTCTTCACCGGGGAGGCGATCTTCAAGCGGGTGGCCGTGCTCTCGGGCGGCGAGAGGCTCCGGCTGGCGCTGGCCAAGATCCTGCTCGCCGAGCCGGAGATGCTGGTGCTGGACGAGCCGACCAACGGGCTGGACCTGGCCTCCCGTGAGCGGGTGGAGGAGGCGCTGCTGGACTACCCCGGCACGCTGCTGATCGCCTCCCACGACCGCTACCTGCTGCAGCGGCTCGCCACCCGGGTGATCGAGATCGACCGGGGGCGGCTGACCCCCTTCAACGGGAGCTACGGCGAGCTCCTGGAGCGGGACCGGGCCAGGCCCGGACAGGCGGCGGCCGAGGAGCGGCTGCTCCTGGAGACCCGGCTGGCCCAGCTCTCCGCCCAGCTGGCAAACCCGCCGGAGGGGGAGGCGGAGCGGCTGACCCGGGAGTTCATCGCGCTGAGCCGGGCGCTGCGGGCGCTCAAGGAGGGGCGGACCGGATCTCCTCCGCGCTGAAACTCGATGGTTCCCCCTTGACGTGGAAGGGGCCCCCTGATAAAATGCAACCAATATCCAAAAGGCGACGACGGGGAAGAGTAGAGCGGTCGGTCACCGACAGAGAGCCCGGGCCCGCTGCGAGGCGGTGCTGCAAGCCCGGACCGGTTGAAGCCGCTTGAACCCGCCCCCGAGCCGGCGGCGAGGAGCCGCTCCGGATTGGCCATCCGTTACCCACGGCCCCGGGTTGTCAGACCCGGCATTGAGCGGGTCGCTCTGCCGCAGGCAGAGAGGCCAATGAAGGTGGTACCACGGAGGATCAACCCTTCGCCCTTCCCATTGGGGAGGCGCGAAGGGTTTTTTCATTTCAGAGGGCTGGCGAAGTAAAGGAGGGAGCGGCGTTGCTGACGGGAAAGCGGATTGGCTTCCTGGGTGCGGGTTCGATCACGGAATCCCTGGTGCGGGGCATGCTTGATGCGGAGGTCGTCCGACCTGAGCAGATCCTGGTGAGCAACCGCTCCGACCGGGAGCGGCTCCACGATCTCTCCCGGCGCTACGGGGTCGGGGTGGCCACCAGCAAGCGGAAGCTGGTCAGCGCCTGCGACATCATCATCCTGGCCTGCAAGCCGAAGGATGTGGGCGAGCTGCTGGCGGAGGTGGGCGAGAAGACCTACCCCGGGCAGATCCTGCTCTCGCTGGCGGCGGGCGTCACCACCCGGTTCATCGCGGAGCGGGTGCACGAAGGGGTGCAGGTGGTCCGCTCCATGCCCAACACCTCCTGCCAGGTGGGCGAGTCGGCCACCGCCATCTGCCGGGGCCCGGGCGCCAACGAGGAGGCGATGAGGCTGATCACCGCCATCCTGGGCAGCGTGGGCCAGGTCTATGAGGTGCCCGAGGAGCAGATGGACGCCGTCACCGGCCTGTCGGGGAGCGGCCCGGCCTATGTCTACCTGATCATCGAGGCGATGGTCCAGGCGGGTCAGCAGGTGGGGCTGCCCTTCGACGTGGCCCGGGCGCTCTCGATTCAGACCCTGAAGGGCGCCGCCAAGATGCTGGAGGAGACGGGGGAGGACCCGGCGATCCTGCGGGAGCGGGTCACCTCGCCCAACGGCACCACCTACGCCGGGCTCCAGGTGCTGAACGAGGCCGGCTTCAGCCAGGCGCTGGTCCGGGCCATCGCCCGGGCGACCGAGCGCTCCCGGGAGCTGGGTGCGGCGCCCCAGTTGCCGAAGACGGCGATCGGGTAGCCTCGCTGGCAGAGCGGAGAGCGCTTGACAAACCAGTGGGCGCGTGGTAAGTTAGTCAAGCATATGGATCCAACAGCCTCAGAAGTAGAAGCCCCCGCTTCTCACCGTACGGCCGGTTGTCAGTACGGTATGGAGGTTGAGTCGTGAAGGCACCGCCACTGGAGCGGTGCAGTCTGCTCAGCTTTGCGCGGGTGGCCTTCTGGCCACCCGTCTTTGTACTCCAGCGGACGCACGGCCTTCTGTACCACATTAGGAGGTGTACGGGTATTAAGGAACAGCTCCGGGTGAACGAACAGATCAGGGCTCGCGAGGTTCGCGTCGTCTCTGAGACGGGCGAACAGCTTGGCGTCTTCTCGGCCCGTGATGCCCTGCGCATCGCGCAGGAGCGCGGGTACGACCTCGTGGAAGTGGCGCCTACTGCAAAGCCTCCCGTCTGCCGCATCATGGACTTCGGCCGCTACAAGTACGAGCAGTCCAAGCGTGATCGGGAAGCGCGCAAGAAGCAGAAGGTCGTCACCATCAAAGAGGTCAAGATGCGGCCGAACATCGAGGATCACGACTTCGATGTCCGCCGGCGCCAGGCCGAATCCTTCCTCAAAGACGGGGATAAGGTCAAGGCCACGATCATGTTCCGGGGCCGTGAGGTCGTTCACGCCGAACTGGGCAAGGCGGTGCTGGACCGGCTCCTCGATGCGGTCAAGGACCTCTGCATCGTGGAGCGGGCCGCCAAGCTCGAGGGCAAGAATATGATCATGATCCTCGCTCCCAAGGCCGCCATCAGCGACGGCCCGCGGACGGCCCAGCAGGGCAACGAATAGTAAGGAGGAGTACCTCACCATGCCGAAGATGAAGTCTCATCGCGGCGCCGCCAAGCGGTTCAAGCTGACCGGCAGCGGCCTCGTGAAGCACTACCCGACCAACAAGCACCACAAGAACACCCACAAGCGGGAGAACCGCATCCGGAACCTGAAGCGGTCGCTCGTCCTCTCCAAGGCCTTCCAGAAGAACATCCGCGAGATCCTGCCGCACTAGGGTTTCATCAGCACTAGATCACTCCGGGGCAGGGCTCCGGACCCGTTAAGGAGGAGACTACGATGGCTCGCATCAAGGCCGGGAAGACCACCCGCGCTCGCCATAAGAAGATCCTGAAGCTTGCCAAGGGCTACTGGGGCGGCAAGCACCGCCTGTTCCGTCCCGCCAACGAGACCGTGATGAAGGCGCTCTTCTACGCCCGCCGTGACCGCCGGCAGAAGAAGCGCAACTTCCGCCGCCTCTGGATCGCCCGGATCAACGCCGCGACCCGCCTGAACGGCCTCTCCTACAGCCAGTTCATCAACGGCCTGCACAAGGCCGGCATCCAGCTGAACCGCAAGGTCCTGGCCGACATCGCCATCAACGACGCCGCCGGCTTCACCGCCCTGGTGGAGAAGGCGAAGGCCAGCCTCTAAGGAAGCACGAAGCCCACCCTGCGCAGGGGTGGGCTTTG
>JBMONC010000064.1:0-7446 GCA_049324875.1 Bacillota bacterium | reverse complement strand
CGGTGGCGGAGGCGCCGAAGGCGGAAGCGCCGGCGCAGGAGGCCCCCCGGGCCGAGGCGCCCGCGGAGGCCCCGCGGGAGGCCGAGGCCGCTCCGGAGCAGACGGCTCCCGGCAAGTCCCTCCCCGGCCCGGCCCGATCCAGTGGCCCTGCTGCTGGTCCGTCCCGCCCGGTTCCGGGCGGCCCCGGCCAGCCCGCCCGTCCTGCCGCCTCGGGCCTCGGCCTGCCCACCAAGCCCGCCCCGGCCCCGGCCGGCGGCGCCAACCCTGCCCTCGGCCTGCCCTCCAAGCCTGTGCCGGGCGGTCCCGGCCAGCCTCCCCGCCCCGCGGGCGCTTCGGGTCTGGGCCTGCCCGTCAAGCCGGCCCCCGGCGCCCCGCGCCAGATGGGCGACCGCGGCCCCCGTCCCGGCGGCCTCGGCCTGCCCGAGCGGGGCCCGCGCCCCGGCGGTGTCGGCGCTCCCCGTCCCGGCGGCGGCGCTGCTCTCGGCGCCCCCACCCGCGGCCCGCGCCGCGGCGGCGTGCTGAACATCCCCAAGGTCGACCCGAAGGTGGCCGAGCAGGCCAAGCCTGCCGACGGCAAGCCCCGCATCGGCCAGGGCGGCGACCGCAAGAAGGGCGACGCCTTCACCAAGCGGGAGACCGCTGCCTCCCGGCCGTCTGAGGAGAAGCTGTTCGGCCGGCGGCCGCTGCGCCAGACCTCCGTGGTCGAGCGCCGCAGCCTGAAGCCGATCACCATCACCGGCTCGATGACCGTCAAGGACCTGGCCCACGAGATGGGCGTGACGGCGGCCGAGGTGATCAAGAAGCTGCTGACCGGCTTCGGCATCATGGCCACCATCAACCAGGAGCTGGACACCGACACCTGCGTGCTGGTCGGCTCCGAGTTCGGCATCGACGTCACCGTGGAGCAGCAGGAGGATATCATCGAGGTCTACGACCGGGTGGAGGATCCCGACGAGGATCCGGCGCTGAAGCAGCCCCGCCATCCGGTGGTCACCATCATGGGCCACGTCGACCACGGCAAGACCTCGCTGCTGGACGCCATCCGCTCCGCCAAGGTCGCGGCCGGCGAGGCGGGCGGCATCACCCAGCACATCGGCGCCTACGAGGTGGAGCTGAACGGCCGGAAGATCACCTTCCTGGACACCCCCGGCCACGAGGCCTTCACCGCCATGCGCGCCCGCGGCGCCAACGTCACCGACATCGCCATCCTGGTGGTGGCGGCGGACGACTCGGTGATGCCGCAGACCATCGAGTCGATCAACCACGCCAAGGCGGCCAACGTGCCGATCCTGGTGGCGATCAACAAGATCGACAAGGAGAACGCCAATCCCAACCGGGTGATGCAGGACCTGACCGCCTACGGCCTCGTCTCCGAGGAGTGGGGCGGCGAGACGATCATGGTCCCTGTCTCCGCCAAGAACAAGACCAACCTCGACCTGCTGCTGGAGAACATCCTGATCCTCGCTGAGGTGCAGGATCTGAAGGCCAACCCCGACAAGCCGGCCGCCGGCACCGTCATCGAGGCGGAACTCGACAAGAACCGGGGTCCGGTGGCCACCGTGCTGGTCCAGGGGGGCACCCTGAACCTGGGCGACACCTTCGTGGCCGGCACCGCCTGGGGCCGTGTCCGGGCCATGTTCGACCACCGGGGCAAGCGGCTCAAGTCCGCCGGCCCGTCCACCCCGGTCCAGGTGCTCGGCTTCGACAGCGTCCCCGCCGCCGGCGACGTCTTCCGGGTCACCCCGGACGAGAAGACCGCCAAGGCGATCTCCGAGAAGCGGATCGCCAAGGCCCAGGCCGAGCGGCAGGCCTCCAAGGCCATCTCCCTGGACGACTTCATGTCCCAGGTGGCCCAGGGCGAGCTGAAGGACCTGAACCTGATCGTCAAGGCCGACGTGCAGGGCTCTGCCGAGGCGATTCGGGGCCAGCTGGAGAAGCTGCGCAACGAAGAGGTGCAGGTCAAGATCATCCACACCGGCGTCGGTGCGATTACCGAGACCGATGTGATGCTGGCTTCCGCCTCCAAGGCGATCATCATCGGCTTCAACGTGCGGCCGGATGACCGTGCGGCGCGTGCGGCCAGCGACCAGGGCATCGACCTCCGCTCCTACAACGTCATCTACGACATCGTGGATGATATCAAGGCGGCCATGACCGGCATGCTGAAGCCGAAGATCGAGGAGGTCATCCTCGGTCGGGCCGAGGTGCGGGAGACCTTCAAGGTGCCCAAGGTGGGCGTCGCCGCAGGCTGCCGCGTCATCAGCGGCAAGGTGACCCGCAACGCCAAGTACCGGCTGATCCGGGACGGCGTGGTCGTCTGGCACGGCGACATCAACGCCCTGCGCCGCTTCAAGGACGAGGTCAAGGAAGTGGCCGAGGGCTACGAGTGCGGCATCACCCTGGAGAACTACCAGGACTTCAAGAACGGCGACATCCTGGAGGCCTACGAGCTGAAGGAAGTCAAGGCGGTCGGCTAGCCGGCCGGAAAGGGACCCAACCTGGTGTGGCCGGTGGTGGCATGGGGCTGCCACCGGCCCTTGCCAATCCGGGAGGGAACGCCGTGTTTATCGCCTCGGTCCGCTTGGAGCTTTCCATTCCCCATGCCCATTCGCTCAAGACGAAGCGGATGCTCTTGAACAGCCTGATGGACAAGGTCCGCCACCGGTTCGGCGCCGCGGTGGCCGAGGTGGCGGAGCAGGAGCTGTGGCAGCGGGCCGTGGTCGGCATCGCCCTGGTCTCGGGGGAGAGTACCCATGTGCGGGAGATGGCCGACCGGGTGATCGGGTTTGTGGAGTCCCACTGGGAGGGTGAGGTCTGCACCATAGATGTGGAGATCTTATGAGGGAGACCGGTCCTGGACGGCCCTCGGTGGTCGACAGCGCCGGTTGTAGAGAGGAGTGTTTGGGGATGGCTTCGAATCAACGGGCTGCCCGTGTGGGCGAAGAGATGCGGGAGATCCTGGCCCGGCTGTTGCGGGACGAGGTGAAGGACCCGCGCATTGGCTTTGTCTCCATCGTGAAGGTGGAGGTCTCCGGCGATATCCGCCATGCCAAGGTCTATGTCTCGGTGCTGGGGAACGACCAGCAGAAGAAGGATTCGCTGAAGGGGCTCTCCAGCGCTGCCGGCTTCCTGCGGAGCGAGATCGCCCAGGTGCTCCAGCTGCGGTACACCCCGGAGCTGCACTTCGTGCTGGATGAGTCGATCGAACATGGTCAGCGCATCGCCCAGCTCCTGGTCGATGTGCAGCGGGAGCAGAAGGAAAAAGCGCGGCAGGAAAAGGGTGAGTAGACCTGCTTATTGATCTCTCCACGGCGGCCCGCATGATCGGCGACGCCCAGCGGATCCTCTTCTTCATGCATGTGCAGCCCGACGGCGACTCGATCGGCTCCAGCCTGGGCATGATCCGGGCGCTTCGCCAGATGGGCAAGGAGGCGATCATGGTCGGGGTCGACCCGATCCCGCTCCTTTATCGCTTCCTGCCCGGGTGGGACACGCTCTATGTTCCGTGGCAGCAGGTGGAGGGGGAATGGGATCTCTCCTGCTTCCTCGACTGCGGGGATCTGCAGCGGGTGGGCGAGGCCCTGCCGGTGGTGCAGCGGGGGAAGAGCACGCTGAACATTGACCACCACACCACCAACACCGTCTATGCCGCCTACAACTACCTGGACTTCTCCGCCGCGGCGGTGGGGGAGCTGGCCTACCGGCTGCTCCGGGAGATCGGGGCGCCCATCGACACCGAGACGGCGCTCTGCCTTTACACCTCCCTGGTGACCGACACCGGGAGCTTCAAGTACGACTCGACGGGGCCGTCGACCCACCGGGTGGCGGCGGACCTGATCGAGCTGGGAGTCAAGCCCTACGAGGTGGCCACGGCGATCTACGAAAGCGAGACCCCGAGCCGGCTCCGGCTGCTCTCCCGGGCGCTGCAGACGCTGCAGGTGGACGAGTCGGGCAAGATCGCCTGGATCACCATCCCCCGGGCGATGCTGGCGGAGACCGGGGCCACCGACGACGAGATCGAGGGGATCGTCAACTACGCCCGGGCTGTGGCCGGGGTGGAGGTGGGGATGCTCTTCAAGGAGACGGTGGACGGCCGGATCCGGGTGGGGCTGCGCTCCCGCCGCCAGGTGGACGTGGGGGCCATCGCCCTCTCCTTCGGCGGTGGCGGGCACGCCCGCGCCGCCGGCTGCACCCGTTCCGAGCCGATGGACGAGGCGGTCCGGCAGCTGCTCGCAGCGGTCCGGGCGGCCCTGCAGTGAGGGATCAGCCGATGGACGGGGTTCTGAACCTGCTCAAGCCGCCGGGTATGACCTCCCACGATGTGGTGAGCGTGGTCCGCCGGGCGCTGGGCGTCAAGAAGGTGGGCCATACCGGCACCCTCGACCCGGGGGTGGCGGGGGTCCTGCCGATCTGCGTGGGCCGGGCCACCCGCCTGGCCGAGTACATTGCCGGGGAGGAGAAGGCCTACCGGGCCGAGATCACCTTCGGCATCACCACCGACACCCAGGACTCCTTCGGCGAGGTGCGCTCGCAGCAGGATGCATCCCACCTGACCCGGGGCGATCTGGCCTACTCCCTGGCCCGCTTCCACGGGCCGATCCTGCAGGTGCCGCCCATGGTCAGCGCCGTCAAGGTGGGCGGGAAGCGGCTCTACGAGCTGGCCCGCCAGGGGGTGGAGGTGGAGCGGGAAGCCCGCCGGGTCTTCATCCACCGGATCCAGCTGCTCGACTTCCGGCCCGGGCCCCATCCCAGGGCCTTCGTGGACGTGGTCTGCTCCAAGGGCACCTACATACGGACCCTGGCCCACGATCTGGGGCAGATGCTGCAGGTGGGCGCCCACATGTCCTATCTGGTCCGGACCCGCTCCGGCCCCTTCCGGCTGGAGGAGGCCTCGACTCTGGAGGAGCTCCTGGCCGGCCAGGCGCCCCTGCTGCCGCCGGCGGCGGCCATCGGGGAGATGGCCCGGCTGACGGTGACCGGCCCCGCTGCAGAGCGGCTGAAGCACGGCGTCGCCCCCCGGATGCAGGTGGGGCAGCCCGACGGCACTACGCTGGCGCTGCTGGACCCCCACGGGGAGTTGCTGGCGCTGGCCGAGGCGGCGGGCGGGGGGCTGAAGCTCCTGAAAGTCTTTTCGTGAGAGGGCAGTACATGGAACTGGTGACAAGCACGCGACAGGTCCCGGTTCGAGGCCCCGGCAACCTTGTGGCGATCGGCAAGTGGGATGGCGTCCACCTGGCCCACCAGCAGATCCTGGCGGAGCTGGTGGCCGAGGCGCGCCGGACCGGCGGCCAGTCGGTGGCGGTGGGCTTCCACCCGCTGCCCATGGCGGTGCTCCGGCCCGAGGTGGCGCCCCCCATGCTCCAGACCCTGGCCGAACGGGCCGAGGTGATGGCGGCCATGGGGGTGGATCTCCACCTCGCCCTCCCCTTCGACCCGGCCTTCGCCGCCCTCACCCCGGAGGATTTCGTCCGGGAGGTGCTGGTAGGGCAGTTGCGGGCCCGCCAGGTCATGGTCGGCTTCAACTTCACCTTCGGCCGGGGCGGCCAGGGGACGGCGGAGACGCTCCGCCACCTCTGCGAGGCCCACGCCATCCCCGTCCGGATCTTCGACCCGGTCCGGGTGGACGGCGAGAACGTCTCCTCTACCGAGGTCCGCTTCAACGTGGCCGAGGGGAAGATGGAGGCGGCCGCCCGCCTGCTGGGGCGCCCCTTCTCGATCCGGGGCGAGGTGATCCACGGCGACAAGCGGGGCCGGCAGATCGGCTTCCCCACCGCCAACATCCGGCTGGAGGAGGGGCGGCTGCTCCCGGCCAACGGGGTCTACGCCGCCAGGGTCACCCTCCTGGGCAGGCCGGAGGAGCTGACCCTCCCCCGGAGGATCACCCCCCGGAGCGGACCGGCCTACGGGGCGATGCTCAACCTGGGCCGGCGCCCCACCGTGGGCGGGACAGAACTCCGGTGCGAGGTCCATCTCTTCGACTTTCAGGGCGACCTCTACGGCCAGGAGCTGCAGGTGGCGTTTCTGCACCACCTCCGGTCGGAGCGCCCCTTCCCCTCGCTGGAGGCGCTCAAGGCCCAGCTGGCGGCTGATGAGCAGGCCTCCCGGGAGTACCTGAGGGCCCATGGCTAAGGAGCGGCTGGACAAAGTGCTCGGCCACATGGGCGTCGGCAGCCGCAAGGAGCTGAAGGGGATGATCAAGGCCGGGCGGGTCCTGGTGGACGGCCAGGTGGCCCGGGATCCCGGCATCTCCGTCGATCCGGCGGCGGTGCAGATCGCCGTGGACGGGCAGGTGCTGGCCTACCAGAAGCACTTCTGGGTCCTGCTGCACAAGCCGGGCGGGGTGATCACCGCCACCGACGACCCCCGCCAGCGGACGGTGCTGGATGTGCTCCCCCCGGAGCTGAAGCACCGGGAGCTCTTCCCGGTGGGCCGGCTGGACAAGGATACCGAGGGGCTGCTCCTGCTGACCACCGACGGCGAGCTGGGCCACCGGCTCCTCTCGCCCCGCTGGCACGTGCCGAAGCGCTACCTGGCCCGGGTGGACGGACCCCTCAGCCCGGCCGATGCCGAGGCCTTTGCCGCGGGGGTGGAGTTGGAGGACGGCTACGTCACCATGCCCGGCCGCCTGGAGATCACCGGGCCCCAGGAGGGGATCGTCACGATCCACGAGGGCAAGTACCACCAGGTGAAGCGGATGTTCGAGGCCCGGGGCCGCCGGGTGCTCTACCTGAAGCGGCTCTCGATGGGACCGCTCACCCTGGGCGACCTGCCCTACGGCCAGGCCCGTCCGCTCACCGCTGCCGAGGTGGCGGCGCTCTACGATTCAGCAGGGCTGCCGAGACCGTGAGCGGCAGGGCTTGCCCGGTTCCCTTGGTTGTGGTAAACTAGGCGATGTCCGTTAACCGGCGACGCGGTTTGCTGCTGACTCCGGCGGTTTACTGGGTTGCCGGCGATTGCCGAATACAAGGAGGTTGTTTCCATGCCGCTTTCCGCTGAACAGAAGCTCGCGATCATCAACGAGCACAAGACCCACGAGGGCGACACCGGTTCGCCGGAGGTCCAGATCGCCCTGCTCACCCACCGGATCAACGAGCTGACCGATCACCTGCGGATTCACAAGAAGGATCATCACTCCCGCCGGGGCCTGCTGAAGATGGTCGGTCAGCGCCGTGCGCTGCTGGTCTACCTGAACGGCGTCTCCAAGGAGCGCTACCTGAAGATCATCGAGAAGCTGAACATCCGTAACGTCATGCGGTAAGCAGAGCAGCCGCCAGGGCAACCTGGCGGCTGTATATTTTGTGGTTGAGGAAGGAGTCGGGCGTTTATCTTTGCCACGGATTACACGGATTACACAGATTAAACAGACAAACATTATTTTTATTTATTTCTTTCCATCTGCTTGTAACCACCCTGGTGCGGTGCTTCGCACCATCACCACCGATTAAA
>JBMONC010000063.1:2718-76210 GCA_049324875.1 Bacillota bacterium | reverse complement strand
ACGGGACGCTCATACCGAAACGCACCACCCCGGAGGATGGTGCGTTTTCACGTTCCTATTCATAGAGATCGGACGACAGGTAGCGCTCCCCGCCGTCGGGGGCGATGGTCAGGACACGCTGGCCCGGCTTCATCTGGCGGGCGGCCTCCAGCGCCACGTGGACCGCTGCCGCTGCCGAGGCGCCGAGCAGGAGGCCCTCGGTGGTGGCCAGACGGCGGGCCATCCCCTGCGCCTCCTCATCCTTCACGTGGCAGATCCGGTCGTAGATCTGCCGGTTCAGGATCGCCGGAATGAAGCCCGGCCCGGTGCCGGGGATCTTGTGCGGGCCCGGCTGGCCGCCGGCCAGCACCGGGGAGGAGGCGGGCTCCACCACGTAGATCTGCAGCGCCGGCAGGTGCTGCTTCAGCACCTCGCCCGTCCCGGTCACCGTGCCGCCGGTGCCGGCGGTCAGGACGAAGAGGTCCAGCCGCCCCTCCATCTGCTCCAGGATCTCCAGGGCGGTGGTCTTCCGGTGGACCTCGGGGTTGTTCGGGTTCTCGAACTGCTGGGGGATGAAGGAGCCCGGGATCCCAGCCGCCAGCTGGTGGGCCAGGTCGATCGCCCCCTGCATCCGCTGGGCGGCGGGGGTGAGGTGGACCTCCGCCCCGTAGGCCCGCAGGATCTTGACCCGCTCGGCGGTGGCGTTGTCCGGCATGGTGATGATGCACCGGTAGCCCCGCACGGCGCAGACTAGGGCCAGCCCGATGCCGGTGTTGCCCGAGGTGGGCTCGATGATCGTGCTCTCCCCCGGGCGAATCAGCCCGGCCGCCTCCGCCGCCCGGATCATGTTCAGCGCCGGCCGGTCCTTCACGCTGCCGCCGGGGTTCCGCCCCTCCAGCTTGACCCAGACCTCGGCGCCCGCCGGGTCGGGCAGCCGGTTCAGGCGAACCACCGGCGTGTTGCCAATCATATCGAGCACGGAGAGATAGCGCATGGCACGGCCCCCTCATACAGTCGGAGTTAATCGCTCTTATTCCGATCGAATTTATATGCAAAGGATACAGGGGCTCGGGGCTGCTGTCAACGATCAAGTCTGCGCCGGGAGATTAAATCCGAGTGAACCGATCGGAGTAACCAAAACCTTATTGACAAGGAGTGGTGGGTGGCTCTAGAATGAAGTCCATACCAAAGATAATATTTCCGATTGGTTTTATCGGAATTGGGAGTGGTGCAGATGATGGTGCGGGCATTTCCGGTGAAGATCCTGGCCTCCCTGGTCTCCCTTGCGCTCCTGCTGGCCGCCTGCGGCAGCCCCAAGGCCTCGAAGGAGTCCCCCGCCCAGCAGCCCGCCCAGCCGGCGGCCGAGGCGCCCAAGAGCCTGAAGAAGATCAAGGTGGGCTACCTGAACGTGATGGATGACGCCCAGGCGATGCTGGCCAAGGACGCCGGCTTCTACGAGAAGCACGGGCTGGATGTGGAGCTAGTCCTCTTCGGCAGCGGCACCGACCTGATCAAGGCGCTGGTGGGCGGCCACCTGCAGGCGGGGGTGCTCGGCTTCACCAACGCCCTCACCTGGGCGGAGAAGGGGGCCGACCTGAAGATCGTGGGCGGCGCCCAGATGGGCTACCACTCGATCCTGGTCCGGAAGGGCAGCGGGATCAAGACGGTGGCCGACCTGAAGGGCAAGAAGCTGGCCTCCCAGAAGCAGGGCTCCACGGCGGATGTGGTGCTCAACGGCGTCACCTTCAAGCAGGCAGGCCTGACCCGGAAGGATGTCAACTTCGTCTACGTCGAGCCGGATGTGGCGATCCAGGCGCTGGCCGCCGGCCAGGTAGATGCCGCCTTCGTCTTCGAGCCCTACGAGCAGATCGCAAGGGCGACCTCCGATGTCGAGGCGATCTACGAGATCGGCAAGGTCTGGCCCTTCCCCTGCATGGTGGTGATCACCACCGGGAAGGTGCTGGCGGAGGACCGGGCCGCCATCGACCAGGTGCTGACCGCCCAGCGGGAGGCGATCATCATGATGCAGGAGCAGCCGGCGGAGGCCGCCAAGCTGCTGACCAAGCGCTTCATCCAGGCCGATGAGCTGGCCGGCCCCTCCGGCGCCAAGGTGAAGGCGGTCGACGTGATCCAGAAGGCGATCGAGACCCAGATGTTCCACTGGGAGATCACCCCCGAGGAGATCGGGCGGATGGAAGAGGTGGTCCAGATCATGCTGGAGCAGGGTGTGTTGAAGCAGCAGGTGGATGTGAAGGCCCTGCTGGACCTGACCTGGCAGCAGAAGGTGGCCTCCAGCCATGGCGGTCATTAAGCAGCAGGCGGCCGCCGGGGCGCCGGGGCGGGGGCTCTTCACCATCCGCCGGTGGCGGACGGCCCTGGCCTACCTGGCGGCCATCGCCACCCTGGGGTTGATCTGGACGGTGGCCACCCTCTTCCTGCCCCCCTACCTGCTGCCGGGAATTCCGGCCACCGTGGTGCGGTGGGGGGAGTTGGTGGGCACCCCGGACTTCCTGGGCGGGCTCCGCTCCAGCTTCTACCGGCTGGGGGTGGGCTACCCGCTGGCCTGCCTGCTGGGGGCGGCGCTCGGCCTGCTGGCCGGCCTCTTCCGGTCCTTTGCGCTCTACCTGCGGGGGCTGATCTCGATCCTCCAGTCGGTCCCCCCGATCACCTGGGTCCCCTTCCTGGCGATCCTCTTCGGCTTCGGGGACATCCCGATCATCTCGGTGATCACCCTGGCCTCCTTCTTCCCCATGGCGCTCTCGGTGATGAACGGGACCGAGGGGATCAGCCGGACCCACGTGGAGGTGGCCCGGGTGATGGGCGCCTCCCGCCGGCAGCTGCTGCAGAAGGTCTACCTGCCGGAGACGATGCCCTCGGTGATCACCGGGGCGCAGGTCGCCTTCGGCAACGCCTGGCGCTCCCTGATCGCCGCGGAGATGGTGGGCGGCGCCAGCAGCGGTCTCGGTTGGTCGATCAGCCTCGCCGGCGAGACCGCCGACATGGCGGGGGTGCTGGTGGGGATCATCGTGGTGGGCGGCTCGGCCGCCCTGATCGACCACTTCGTCCTGGAGCAGATCAAGCGCTACCTGCTGCGGTGGCGGAACACGGTGGGAGGTGAGGCGGCATGAGCGGCGGCATTCGCTTCGAAGGGGTCAGCAAGCGGTTCGGCGATCTGCCGGTGCTGAACGCCATCCACCTGGGGGTGGGGCGGGGGGAGTTCGCCGCCATCGTCGGCCCCTCCGGCTGCGGCAAGTCCACCCTGCTGCGGATGGCGGCGGGGCTGGAGCAGCCCGACACGGGGCTGGTCCTGCACCAGGGCAGGCCGGTGGAGGGGCCCGACCCCTCCCGCATGATGATCTTCCAGGAGCACGCCCTCTACCCCTGGCGGACGGTGGCGGAGAACGTGGGCTTTGGCCTGGAGCTCTCCGGCACCAGCCGCGCCGAGCGGGCCGAGCGGGTGGCGGATGTGCTGAAGCGGGTCGGCCTCGCGGGGTTCGAGCGCTACTACCCGCACCAGCTCTCGGGCGGCATGCGCCAGCGGGCCGCCATCGCCCGGGCGCTGGTGGTCGACCCCGAGGTGCTGCTGCTGGATGAGCCCTACGGCGCCCTGGATGCCATGACCCGGCTGACCATGCAGGACGAGCTGCTCCGGCTCTGGCAGGGGTCGGGCAAGACGGTGCTGCTGATCACCCACGACATCGAGGAAGCGCTCTACCTGGCCGACCGGGTCTTCGTCATGAGCCACCGGCCGGGCCGGGTGATCCGGGAGATCCTGCTGGACCTGCCCCGGCCCCGGAGCCGGACCGATGCCCGGTTCGTGCGGCTGCGGGAGGAGATCCTGGCGGCGCTCCAGCTGGCGGCCTGAGGATGGGGGATGACCCGGTGCCGGCGCTCTGCATAGGATGGGAGGGATCCCTCCATCCGAGGAGATGAGCGCATGACCCCCATGGGATGTCCACCAGGGACCGTACCCCACAGGATCCAGCCCGGTGAGACCTTCTACCGGTTGGCGGCCCGGTACAACACCAGCGTGCCGGCCATCATGTCGGCCAACCCCTTCGCCGATCCGAACGCCCTGCGGGTGGGACAGGTGCTCTGCGTTCCCCGGCAGGTGATCTACCCTCCCTGTCCCGAGGGGAACTACTACCGGATCCGCCCGGGGGAGACCCTCTGGCGGATCGCCGCCACCTTCCGGGTCTCGCTGGATGACCTGCTGGAGGCCAACCCCGGCATCGACCCGAACCGCCTGGCGGTGGGCCAGGTGATCTGCATCCCACTGGCCACCCCGCCGGTCGCCTGCCCCCCGGGAGCCCGGACCTATGTGGTGAGGCGGGGCGACACCTTCGCCTCCATCGCCCGCCGCCTGAACCTGCCCGTGCAGGCACTGATCCGGGCGAATCCGGGAGTCAACCCCAGGGCCCTGCTGATCGGGCAGCGGCTCTGCATACCGGTGTAGATGAGGCCAGGGCGCCCTGCCCTGGCTCTCTTTCTGCCAGCCCGCAGAACCCCATTGCTCCCCTGCGCACTCTCGGGTAGGATTTACTTATGAATAACCTAGACATGTTTCTATTTCGGATGATCAACGGATTGGCAGAGCGCTCGGTCTGGGTGGACCGGCTGGCCAAGGGGCTGACCCTGGCCGGCTGGGGCGGGATCATCTGGATCCTGATCGCCCTGCTGATGCTGGGCCTGGGCTGGGACCTCCCGGCCTGGCGGCTGGCCGCGATCGCCGCCATGGCGCTGCTCGCCCTGATGGGCGGCCTGGACACGGCGATCAAGCTGCTCTTCCAGCGGCTCCGGCCGCCCTTCTCCCTGCCCGATGCCCGGCTGCTGCTCCCCCTGCCCGGCTCCTACAGCTTCCTCTCCGGCCACACCCTCTCCTCCGTCGCCACCGCCCTCTTCCTGGCGCTGGCCTTCCAGCGGCTGGGCGCCCCCGGCTGGACCGGTCCGGCGGTGCTTGTGCTGGCTGCGGGCATCGGCTGGAGCCGGATCCACGTGGGCCACCACTACCCGTTCGACGTGCTCGCCGGCGGGGTGGTGGGAGCGGGGCTCGGCTGGCTGGCCTGGCGGCTGGCCGAACCGCTGATCGAGGCGGCGCGCCTGACCTGAGCGGGTGCGGCGAGGTACGAGGCAATCGATCCACGCATTGACATCCCTGCAGCGCGCGTGATAGACTTACTTGTCGCCTGCGCGCGTCTATATACCAATGGACAAGTGGCGGGGTGGCAACCGCACGGGGCAGGTTTGAAAACCACTTTTGAAAAGTCCTTTCAGAAGTGTACCTGGGCTCGGCGAGTCTACATCTCGGAGGTGTTCCTTTTTGACTTACGCGATCGTGGAGACGGGCGGCAAGCAGTATCGGGTTCAGGCCGGTGAGACCGTTCGGATCGAGAAGCTGAACGCGGGCGAGGGCGATTCGGTCGTCTTCGACAAGGTTCTGGCTCTCGGCAAGGACGGCCAGATCACCCTGGGCGCCCCCTATGTCGAAGGCGCCAAGGTGACCGCCAAGGTCGCCAAGCAGGGCAAGGCCCCGAAGATCATCATCTTCAAGTACCACAACAAGACCAACTACCGGCGCAAGACCGGTCATCGCCAGCCGTTCACCGCGGTGACCATCGAGTCGATCGAGGGCTAATCCGGTGATCACGGTCCAGGTGCGCCGGGCGCCTGACGGCTCCATCGCCGAGGTGCGGACCGAGGGGCACGCCGCCTTTGCGGAGTACGGGCAGGACATCGTCTGCGCCGCCGTCACCGCCCTGGTGGTCACCGCCCTGATCGGGCTGAAACGGGTCGCTCGGCATCCGCATGAGGGGAAGGCGAGCAGCGGCAAGGCTTACTGCAAGCTCCTGCCCGGCGGCACGGCGGAGTCGGCCATCAAGGCCCAGGCGATCCTGGAAACGACGGTTCTCGGTCTCCGGGATATTGAGAAGGATTACAAAGATTTTATCCGCGTGACGGAGGGAGGCTAACAGCAATGCTGTTGCAGCTTTTTGCAAGCAAGAAGGGCGTCGGCTCGACGAAGAACGGTCGTGACTCGAACCCCAAGTTTCTTGGCGTGAAGAAGTATGACGGCGAGGTCGTCACCACCGGCAACATCATCGTCCGGCAGCGTGGCACCAAGATCCATCCGGGTGAGAACGTTGGCATCGGCAAGGACGACACCCTGTTCGCTCTGGTGGACGGTGTTGTGAAGTTCGGCCGCAAGGGCGCCGACAAGAAGCAGGTCTCTGTCCTGCCCATCGAGATCGTCGCCGAGGCCTAAGGCTGTGAGCCACACGCCCCAGCACCCCGCGGTGCTGGGGCTTTTTCTCAAGGGGGTGCGGTCATGGGGAGCGACGGGTTCCGCGAGTTGGAACTCCTGCGGGCGCAGCGGCACAGCTTCCTCAACCACCTGCAGGTGATCAGCGGCTGGCTCCAGCTGGAGCGGTCCGACCGGGCCGCCCAGTACATCCGTCGGGTGGCCGCCCAACTGGAGGCGGAGGGACAGGTGCTGCGGCGGGTGGACTCGGTTGAAGCCGGCCTCTTCATCCTGGAGGTCTCGCTGCTGGCGGAGCCCTACGGGGTCGCCCTGGAGTGGCGGCTGACCGGGGGGGGCAATCCGGGCGGGCTGGACGAGGCGCGCCCCCGGATTGTCCAGGCCCTGGAGGAGGCGGCCCGCCTTCCCGAGCCGCAGCGCAGGCTCATGATTCATCTGGGTGAGAGCGTCACGGTACATAGGCCCCTCGCCACAGGCGAAGGATAGCGACGAAGTAAGCGGTTGGGATGTGATTCCGTGTTCGTAGACATCACTCGAATCTACGTGAAGGGCGGCGACGGGGGCCGCGGCTCCAACGCCATCCGCCGGGAGAAGTTCGTTCCCGAAGGGGGCCCCTGGGGCGGCGACGGCGGCCGGGGCGGCAACGTCATCTTCGTGGTGGACCCCGGCCTGAACACCCTGGTGGACTTCAAGTACCAGAAGCACTTCAAGGCGGAGAAGGGCGAGATCGGCGGCACCAAGGGGATGCACGGTCGCAAGGGCGAGGACCTGGTGGTGAAGGTGCCCCCGGGAACCACCGTCAAGGACGACGACACCGGCGAGATCCTCTTCGACCTGACCGAGCCGGGCCAGCGGGTGATCGTCGCCCACGGGGGCCGGGGCGGGCGGGGCAACATGCGCTTCGCCACCCCCACCAACAAGTGTCCCACCTTCTACGAGAAGGGGGAGCCGGGTCAGGAGCGGTGGCTGATCCTGGAGCTGAAGGTGGTGGCCGATGCCGGGCTGGTGGGCTTCCCCAACGCCGGCAAGTCCACCTTCCTCGCCACCGTCTCCGCCGCCCGGCCGAAGATCGCCAACTACCCCTTCACCACGCTCAACCCGGTGCTCGGGGTGGTGGAGACGGGCGACGGCCGCTCCTTCGTGCTGGCCGACATCCCGGGGCTGATCGAGGGCGCCCACCAGGGGGTGGGGCTGGGGCACGAGTTCCTGCGCCATGTGGAGCGGACCAAGGTGCTGATCCATGTGCTGGACGGCGCCGGCACCGAGGGGCGGGACCCCCTGGACGACTTCTACGTGATCCAGCGGGAGCTGCGGGAGTACAACGAGGCGCTGGCCGGCCGCCCGACCCTGGTCGCCTTCAACAAGATGGACCTGCCCGAGGCGCAGGAGCACCTGCCCCGGGTGCGGGAGGCGCTGGAGAAGGAGGGCTACCGGCTCTTCCCCATCTCCGGGGCGACCGGGGAGGGGTTCCGGCCGCTGCTGCAGGCCACGGCGGACCTGATCGCTGCCTGGGTGCCCCCCGAGCCCGAACGGCCCGAGGCGGAGAAGGTCTACCGGCCCCGCGAGGAGGACTGGCACATCTTCAAGCGGGACGGGATCTGGCATGTGGGTGGCAAGGAGATCGACCGGCTGGTGGCCATGACCATGTGGGAGAACGACGAGGCGGTCAAGCGGTTCCTGCACATCCTCAAGAAGAAGGGGATCGAGCAGGCGCTGCGGGACTACGGCGCCGAGGATGGCGACACGATCCGCGTCTCGGACATCGAGTTTGAACTGACCAGCGATCCCATCTGATCCCATCCAAGGAGAGAGTAAGCGTGGAGTTGCGCGGCAAGCAGAAGCGGTTCCTGAGGGCCATGGGGGTCACCATGGATCCGATTTTGACCATCGGCAAGGACGGCGTCTCGGAGAACACCATCGTGCAGGCCGACGGGGCGCTGTTGGCCCGGGAGCTGATCAAGGGACGGGTGCTCCAGACGGCGCCGGAGGAGCCGGCAGCCATCGCCGCCGAGATCGCAGAGCGGACCCGGGCGGCGCTGGTGCAGGTGGTGGGCCGCAACTTCCTGCTCTACCGGCGGAACCCGAAGGAGCCGAAGATCGTCCTGCCCGACTAGCGGCGCAGAGAACCGGGTCCGAGGAGGTGCGGGCGTTGCCCTACATCGGCGTTCTCGGCGGAACCTTTGACCCGATCCACCTGGGCCACCTGGCCCTGGCTGAGGGGGCGATGCACCTGGCCGGGCTGGACCAGGTGCTCTTCCTGCCCAACCGGCAGCCGCCCCACAAGGCGGGGCGCCCGGTCAGCGATGCGGCCCACCGGGCCGCCATGGTGCAGCTTGCCATCGCCTCCAACCCGCGCTTCGCCTACTCCGACCTGGAGCTCTCCCGGGAGGGCCCCTCCTACACCATCGACACGGTGCGGGCGCTGCAGGCGCTCCACCCCGACTGGCGGCTGGCCTTCCTGGTGGGGATGGACTCGCTGCTGGAGATCACCACCTGGCGGGAGTACACCACCTTGCTCTCCCTGGTCGACCTGCTGGTGGTCAACCGGCCCGGCTTCCCCACGGCCGAGGGCGAGGCGATGCTGGCTGCCCTGGGGCCGGAGCTGAGCCGGCGCATCCGCCTGCTGCAGATCCCCGGGGTGGCGGTGGCTGCCCGCGACCTGCGCCGGCTGGCGGCCGAGGGCTACCCGCTCCGGTACCTGGTCCCCGAACCTGTGGAACGGTACATCGCAGCGCATCGACTCTATACCGGGAACTGACCGGGCTTCGGCCCGGTCCGTTTTACTTCTGCCCCCCAACCCTTCCCCAGTCGAATAGTAGGCCTACCCAAAATCTGTCCTTCTGGAAGAATCCATTAAATCTCTCGATGCCTAAATATGCGCAATTAAATGTATTTTTATAACAAATCGAGAGGGAATTCTAATATTACTAGCATAAAGTATTAGGCACGTCTAACCACAGGAGGGACAGACAAGTGAGAAGGAGTTTCCGGTTTCTGAGCCTGCTGTTCGCTGCCCTGCTCGTTGTCACCAGCCTGTCCGGCACCGCCTTGGCAGAGAAGGAGAGGCCCGCCCCCGAGCCCGCCCTGCCCAGCATCACCGACAGGGACGGCAACCGTCTGTTCGATGATCTGGAGTCCATGCTCACGGGTGCCTCACAGGAGGCCCGCTTCGACGTGGTCGTCCGCTTCACGGGCAAGGCCGATGCCAGCACCTACGCGGCCATGGCTGATCAGATCGGCCCCTTCACCACCACCCATCGCTGGGACGTGGCGATCCACGGCTTTGCGGCCTCCCTGACCAGGGGTCAGATCCTCGCTGCCGCCCGCCTGCCCTTCGTCGCCAGCGTCGAGCCCGACCGTGAGGTCCAGGCGCTCCTCTCCACCGCCACCCACTGGACGGGCGTCAACGCCGCCCGGACCGACTACGGGGTCGATGGTGATCGGGACGGCAACGCCGCCTCGTACAGCAAGACGGATGTGGTGGTGGCCGTCCTTGACACCGGCGTGGACGCCGCCCATGTGGATCTGGACGGCGGGAAGGTGATCGGCTGGTACGATGTGATCAACGGCAAGGCCAGTGCCTATGATGACCACGGGCACGGTACCCACGTGGCCTCCATTGTGGCCGGTACCGGCGAGGGCGACGGCGTCAGCCGGGGTGTCGCACCGGGGGCGGCCCTGGTGGGCATCAAGGTCCTGGACAAGAACGGGTCTGGATCTACCAGCGGCATCATCAGCGGGATCAACTGGATGATCAGCAACAAGAACACCTACGGGATCCGAGCGGCCAACATGTCCCTGGGCTCCTCCGGCTGCTCCGACGGAACCGACTCGCTCTCGACAGCGGTCAACAACGCCGTCGACAACGGGATCATCATGCTCGTGGCCGCCGGCAACTCGGGGCCCGCCAAGTGCACCATCGGCGCTCCCGGGGCAGCGGCCAAGGCGATCACAGTGGGCGCCTCCTACGACCCCGGCGAGAAGGGCTGGGCGCTGGCTGAGTTCTCGAGCCGCGGTCCCACCGCCGACGGCCGGATCAAGCCGGACATTGTCACCCCGGGCCGGTACATCAACGCTGCCCGGGCCAACTCCGGCAACGGCTACGTGGTCTACAGCGGCACCTCGATGGCGACCCCCTTCGCCGCAGGTGTGGTGGCGTTGATGCTGGATGCGGACTACACCCTGACCGACTCGGGCGTGAAGAGCATCCTGTACGCCAACGTGGAGGACTGGGGCCCGTCCGGCAAGGACGTGGACTACGGCTACGGCATGCTGCTGGCCTACAACGCCGTCAAGGCCGCGGCCGGTGGCACCGGCAGCTTCGACGATGGCCTGAACCACGGCTACGCCTCCGGCTCTTTGGGCGGAACCGGCGAGTCCAAGTATTACAGCCTGAGCATCACCGACGCCAGCAAGCCCATCGCCATCACCCTGATCATCCCCGACTGGAAGGCCGGCCTCTTTGGCGGAAGCCCGGACTTTGACCTCTACCTCTACAACCCTGCCGGCAGCCTGGTGGCCCGAGCTGAGGGAACGAAGCGGCAGGAGACGATCCTCTACCAGCCCAGCAGCACCGGCACCTATACGATCCGTGTATACAGCTACAGCGGCTCGGGCAGCTTCTTCTTCGATACCAGCAGCAAGTAGCCGTCCGCCGAGCAAGTGAATATCGAAGGGGAGCTGCCCGGATGGGTAGCTCCCCGGCATTTTGAGACCAGAGATTGCCGGAACTCGAATTGCTCCTGAAACGTCTAAGGAGCGAACGGGGGGAGAGAAAAGTTGGCCGACTGGCGGGAGTTGGAGCGAGCCCTCGCGAATCAGATCAGTGGGGAGCGGCTGGCCCACACCTACCGGGTGCTGGAGACGGCGCGAGCGCTGGGCAGTCGATACGGAGCCGATGCCCAGCAGGTCTCGGTCGCCGCCCTGATGCATGATTATGGCAAAGGGATGAAGCCCGACCAGCTGCTGGCCCACGGGCGGCAGCGGGGGCTGATCGTCGATCCGGCGGAGGAGGCGCAGCCAGAGCTGCTCCACGGGCCGGTGGCAGCCGCCCTCCTGGCGGAGCAGGGGCTGGTGACCGACCCGGCTGTGCTGGACGCCATCCGCTACCACACCACCGGCCGGGCGGGCATGAGCCTCCTGGAGAAGGTGATCTGGCTGGCGGACTACATCGAGCCGGGCCGTCGCTTTCCGGGTGTCGAGGCGATTCGGGCGGAGGCGGAAGCGGACCTGAACCGCGCCCTGCTCCACGCCCTCGACAACTCCATCATCTACGTGATCCAGCGGGGGTGGGCGCTTCACCGGTACTCGGTGGAGGCGCGCAACTGGCTGCTGCAGGAGCTTTAGCCGATCTACAGCAAGGAGGTGCCGGGGGTGGAGGGATCCTATGCGAGCCTGTTGGGTCGCTCGACCCGCGGGACCGGCGGGCCGGGCGGCCGCGGCGGGGACCGGCGCCCCAGGCGGGGCCGCCTCAGCGGCTGGCGTGCCGCTGTCCTGGTGGTCGCGGCCCTGCTCACCGGCGGGGTGATCTACGTCGTCTCCTCGGTGGGCATGGCCGTGGGCGAGAGCTACGTCCCCGTCTCCCCGGAGGTCGCCCCCGAGGTCCGGGCCGCCCCGGTGCGGGAGGGGGAGCGGGTCAACATCCTCCTGATGGCCCTGGACGAGGAGCAACTGCGCTCCGACGTGATGATGCTGGTCTCGGTGGACATGGAGGAGAAGCGGGTCGGGGTGATCTCGATCCCCCGGGATACCCGCGCCTTCCTTGCGGGCAAGGGGAAGATCGAGAAGATCAACCACGCCTACGCCTACGGGGTGGGCGACGAGAAGTTCCCCGCCAACCTGCGGGCGCTGAAGACGGTGGAGGACCTGCTGGATGTACGGATCCACTACACCGTGGTGGTCGATATGCAGGCCTTCACCCGCGCCATCGATGAGATCGGGGGCGTCTGGGTCGACATCCCCTTCAAGATGGAGTACGACGACCCCATCCAGGACCTGCACATCCACTTCGAGCCAGGGCGGCAAAAACTTAACGGCCAGAAGGCGCTTGAATTTGTGCGCTGGCGCCATAACAATGATGGAACGGGGTATCCCGATGAGGATCTGGGCCGCATTCGAGCCCAGCAGCAGTTCATCCGGACGGTGATCGACCAGGTGATGAAGCCGGGGAACCTGGCTTCCCTGCCGAGCCTGATCACCAAGCTGGCCCGGTATGTGGAGTCGACGGTGGAGCCGGCCCGCCTGGCCTCGATGGCCATGCTGGCGGCCTCCCTGGACAAGTCCTCCATTGAGATGGTCACGCTGCCGGGAACCGGGGCCTCGGTCTACGACCCCGAGCTGGAGCAGCCCGTGAGCTACTACATCCACGATCCGGTTGAGACCCGGAAGCTGGTGGACAGGCTGGTCCACGGCATTGATCCGGCCGAGGCATCGCAGGTGGCGGTGGAGGTGGCCGCGGCCCCCGGTGATGGGCGGGCGGCTGAGGTGGTCGCCCGGTTGGCCGAGCAGGGCTTCGTCGCCTCGCTGGTGGCCCCGCCTGCGGGCGAGCCCCCGGCGAAGACCCGGATCATCCCCACCACCCGGGAGAAGAGCCGCAGCCTGCTGATCGCCCGCTCGCTGATCGCCCAGGGGCTGGAGGTCGAGATGGTGGAGGAGCCCAGCCCCAGCGCCAACGGGGCGGTGCGGGTGATCCTGGGCGCCCCGCAGTCGGTCCGGTAGGGGCCCCGCCTCGGGCAAGGTTTTCCCAAAGACTAACGAATATTCAGGAGGAACCTGCGCATGCAGATGGAATACGGTACAGTAGACGGAAGACTGTTCGTTGGAAAGGGGAATGCCAGGTTGGTAGAATCCGCCGAAATGGCCCAGTTGGCCGCTTACGCCGCCGATGAGAAGAAGGCCAAGGAGGTCCGCATTCTGGATATCCGCTCCATCAGCACGGTCGCTGACTACTTCATCATCTGCTCCGCCACCAGCAGCACCCACGTGCGTGCGATCGCTGACAACGTGGAGGAGCAGCTGGAAAGGAAGGGTCTCCGGCTGCACCACATGGAAGGGTACCAGAACGGCAAATGGATTCTGCTGGACTTTGGTGACCTGGTGATCCACGTCATGCAGGAGGAGGAGCGCTCCTTCTACAACCTGGAGCGCCTCTGGGGCGATGCGGTGGAGGTCGATCTGAAGGTTCCCGCCGCCGGCTGATCGAAGGAAACGGATAGCTGTAAAGACCCACCCCTGGCGCCTGCTGGCGCCGGGGGTGCCCTTTTTGCCCCCCTGCCAGCCGCTGCCACCAGCGGAAACAGAAGCAGATTGACTGAACAGTTTACATAACATATACTTGGGCTGCCGCGCGGACTGCGCGAGAGAGGGGGAAGGTTCCGATGCAGGATCAGCAGGCGGCGCGCCGGCGTCCCGGCAAACGGAGCAGGCGCCCGTTCTGGGCGATGGGGCTGACAGCCATCCTTCTGGCCCTGGTCGGGCTGTTCCTGGCGGGCTGCAGCGTCATCGCGACCGCCCCGGATCTCACCCAACTGGACTGGTCCACCAGCACGGTGATCTACGATCGGCACGGCGAGGAGGCCTACCGGCTCCACGGGGGCGAGAACCGCACACCGGTAAAGCTGAAGGCGATCCCGGCCCATGTGCGGAACGCCTTCATCGCCATAGAGGACCCTCGGTTCGAGTCGCACCAGGGGATCAACCCCCGGGGCATCGCCCGGGCGGCCTGGCGCTCAACACTGCACATGCTCGGCCTTCCCGGCGGGCGGCTGGAGGGCGGTTCGACGATCACCCAGCAGCTGGCGCGGGACGGCTGGCTCACCCACGAGGTCTCCATCAAGCGGAAGCTGCAGGAGGCCTGGATCGCCATCCAGTTGGAGCGGACATACACCAAGGATCAGATCCTGGAGATGTACCTGAACCAGATCTACTTCGGCCGCGGCGCCTATGGCATCGAAGCCGCGGCGCTGACCTTCTTTGGCAAGGAGGTCGGGGAGCTGAACCTGGCGGAGGGGGCCCAGCTGGCCGGCATGATCAACGGTCCCAGCTACTTTGACCCCTATGAGCATGGGGAGGACTCCATCGAGCGGCGGAACCTGGTGCTGAGCGCCATGCTCAAGGAGCGGCTGATCACGCAGGAGCAGTACGCGGAGGCGAAGGCGTTCGAGCCGGTGCTTGGCTCCAAGGAGCGAAAGGCGCAGGCGGAGGGCAACGACTTCGTCGATTACGTGATCACGATCCTCCAGGGGACCAAGCCGGGCCTCGCGGAGCGGTACGGGGTGAACCTGGGCGAGGTTGACTCGCTGGCCCGGGCGGGCCTGAAGGTCTACACCACCCTGGACCCGGAGCTGCAGGCGCTGGCGGAGCAGGCGGTCGCCGACCAGATGGCCGCCGCGGAGCGGGAGTACGGGATCTCCGGCAAGGGGCCGAAGCCGGAGGCGGCGGTCGTCGCCATGGACCCGAAGAGCGGACAGGTGCTGGCCATCGTGGGCGGGCGTGAGCGGGCGGGGATGCTGGAGTTCAACCGGGCCACCGATGCCCTGCGCCAGCCGGGCTCGGTGATCAAGCCCCTGGTGGCCTACCTGCCGGCCCTGGAGGCCGGGCTCTCCCCCGCCACCATTCTCGACGACGCCCCGGTGATGCGGTCCAACGACGGCAAGGGCGTCTGGCCGCAGAACTACGACTTCCGCTACCTTGGCCTCAAGCCGATGCGCTTCGGGGTGGAGCAGTCGATCAACCCCATGGCGGTCCGGGCGATGCAGGCCGCCGGTGGTCCTGCCAAGGCGGCCGACTACGCCCGCCGCTTCGGCCTGACCACCATCACCCGGGAGGATGAGAACCTGGCCCTGGCCCTGGGCGGCATCTCCAAGGGCACCACGGTCCTGGAGATCGCCACCGGCTACAGCGCCATCGCCAACATGGGCGTCAAGGTGGAGCCCACCGTCGTGACCAGGATCGTCGACCGGAACGGGCAGGTGCTCTTCGAGGCCCATCCGGAGAAGGAGCGGGTGGTGAAGCCCGCCTCGGCCTACCTGATGATCGACATGTTGAAGGATGTGGTCAGGAAGGGGACGGCCTACGGCTTCACCGGCGGTTTCCGGGGCTGGCCGGCCGCCGGCAAGACCGGCACCACCGAGAACAACCGGGACGCCTGGTTCACCGGCTTCACCCCGGACCTGGTGGTGACGGTCTGGAACGGCTACGACAACCCCGATAATCACCTGCCCTGGACGGGCGCCTTCGAGCCGGTGAAGATCTGGAACCGGATCATGACCGGGGCGGTGACGGAGCGGCCCGCCGACTGGCCCCGCCCGGCGGATGTGGTGAGTCTGTCCGTATGCCGGTCCACCGGCATGCTGCCCAACGAGCTCTGCCCGAAGGATCAGGTGGGTCAGGAACTCTTCGTGAGGGGGACCGAGCCGAAGGGAGCGGGCAACCTGCTGGTGAAGGCCAGGGCGGTCCTGGTGCAGGCCAAGAGCCCGGACGGCAAGTCGACCTATCCGCAGTGGCAGCTCTGGCAGATGGGCTGTCCGGGCAAGCCGGTGGATCGGGTCTTTATCAGGCGGCCCCAGCCCCGTGTCACCCATCCGACCGATCCCTGGAATCCGAAATATGTGCCGGCCGATGCGGCCAACGAGCTGCCCACCGTCACCTGCCAGCGGACCGGTCTCTGGGACTGGCTGTAGGGGCCGGACAGCGGCGAGCGGGAGCCCGAGAAGAAGGAGCCTGCCAAGAAGCAGCCAGGGAGGACCGATTCCGGCAAGGATCCGGACAAGCCGGCCGCCCCAGACGGTGCCAATCCATAGGTGCGAGCCCCGAACTCCACGCGTGAGTCGGGGCTCCTCCTTTTTCGGGCGCCCGTAGCACTTCCGGATAGACTTCGGATCAAATGATTGGGATTTGAAAGGGAAATGATAATGACAAGTGAATCTTAGTTCCCTGAATTTTGATCTGACCCCCGGCGCCCCCTGCGCTGCCGGAGGAGTAGGAGAGGGTGCAGTTGCTCGATCATCTTCGCGAGACACTTCAACGTCTGAACCAGGAGCATGCGGACCTGCGTGCTCCGGTTGACCTCGGGGGGCCGGATTCCGACAGGGCCGCGGCTGGTGAGCTCCAGGCCTTCCTTGCCCGGGTGACGGAGGTCCTGACCACGCTGGACAAGGCGGTCGGCAAGATGGGGGTGAAGGAGGCGCTCCACGTCCTGCAGATCCGGCGCCTCTCGCAGATCCTGCAGGAGCAGACTGGTGATGTGGGACGCCTGACCAGCAGCCTCTCGGAGGTCGCGGCCGGCGTTACCCGGGTTGCCGAGGATACCCACCAGGCGGCAGAAGCGGCGGAGCGGATGCGGACGACGGGCGCGGAGAGCCTGCAGGTGATGGGCGGGGTCCTGGAGGCGGTCTACGCCATGGAGGGCGACGTTCTGAAGGTCCAGGAGGCGGTCGCCCTGCTGGTCCGGCAGACCGACGCCGCCGGCGACCGGCTGAAGGCGATTCGCACCGTGGCGGGTACCAGCCGGCTGCTGGCGCTCAACGCCGCCATTCAGGCGGCCCATGCCAGCGACCGCTCCTTTGCCGTGGTGGCCCAGGAGATGCGCCGCCTTTCAGACCGGACCGATCAGTTGGTGCGGGAGATCGAGGAGCAGGTCTCCGGGATGGAAGGGGCGATCACGGCGGCCGGCGAGGCGATCCAGACGATGTCTGCCACCGCCTCCCGCGCGGGAAATCAGGCCCGCACCGCCTCCGAGGGGTTGGCGGCGGTTCATGGGATGCTCGGCGAGGTCTCCGCAGCGGTCCAGTCCATTGCCGCTGTGGCGGAGGAGCAGGCGGCGGCCACCGAGGAGATGACCGGCACGGCCCGCGACCTGGAGGGGCGGATCGGAGCGGCGAGCGCCTCGATGGAACTGACCCGCAACCTCTCGGTCTCCGACGTGACGGAGCAGGCGCAGGCCGCCCTGGGCCGCTTCAATATTGGAAGCCAGTCCGACCGCATGCGCGCCCTGCTTGACCGAGCTGCTTCGGAGATAGAGGCGACGGTGGAGCGGCTGGTGGCCCAGGGGGCGGTGCCTCTTTCCGACCTGTGGGATGTGCGTTACAAGGAGATCAAGGGCGCGGAGATCGCGGGTCTCGCCCGCCTCTTCCGGGTCGACCGGGTGCCTCCCGAGGGCTTCAACCCGCCCAAGTACCGCACCTCCTATGACCAGAAAATCGACCTTCCGCTGATGGAGATCGCCGACCGGTACATTCATGAGGGCAACCTCCACTTCTGTGCGCTGGTTGATCTCAACGCCTTTGTGATTGCACACGGCCGCAACTCGGCGCAGGACTGGACCGGCAACTATGAGCAGGACCTGCGAGGCAATCGGATCAAGCGGATCTTTACCCAGGACGCCAACAACCGGTACGGCGCCCGGGTCGGTCTCCCGCCGGCGCTCCAGGACAAGCCGCTCATCGGTCCCGCCGAACATGCCCGGTTGCCCGGTCCGGAGCGGATTCGCCCCTTCCTCCTGCAGGCGTATGCCCAGGACTCGGGGGCCGTGGTGCTGTCGCTGAACATGCCCCTGTTCGTTCAGGGCCGGCGCTGGGCAACGGTTCGCATCGCCTACCAGCCTGAGCACTAGCAGGGAGAGTCGTCCAGGAGATTGGAGCAGACCAGGGGGACTCGCCGGCGCCATGCCGCGAGTCCCCCTGATGCTGCTGTACGGGGTTCCTCCTTGTCGCAACCTATTGGTTGCGGTTGTTGGATTTTATGTTAGAATGCAAGCGGCGCCCTTCCCATCCCAGGTTGCCAGGATCTTTCGTAAGCATCATGTAAACAGCGAGGTGAGCCAGTGACGAAGCGTTTCGCTGGGATCCGAGCGCCCGGAGCCTCCTGGTGCAGGAAACCGGGGCAAACCCTGCCCCGAGCCGCCGGTATCGGGGGATATGGCCGCAGGTCGGCTTTGGCAGCGAACTGCGAGCGGCATTCGTTGTGGATGGCTCTTACTTAGTCCTTGCGTATCAATGTTCGCCTACATAGGAGAAACGGTGCAGGAGAGACCATTGGGGAACGGAATCTAGTAGTCAAGACTATAGCGGCGTGTATCAGGGCAAACCCGTCGTGAGGCGGGGACGCAAAGCCACAGGACTCAAGGAGTCGGCTGGGCTGCCATCCGCATTCCCCCCGCCCAAGCACGCGCGCCACGGAGGAATACCCCATGCAGGCGCATGAGCTGATCCAGAATCTCTTTCATGAACTGAACCGGGAACATGCTGACCTTCAGAGACCCCTCCCCCTCGATCAAGCGGGGGCAGAATGGCAGGTCGCCGCGGATGAGGTGAACGCCTTCCTGGGCCAGGTGGTCGCCACACTGACCACCCTGGATCGGGCCGTGACCACCATGGGTGTAAAGGAAGCGCTCCACGTGCTGCAGTTGCGGCGGCTCACCGCGATCATGGAGGGCCAGAACAGCGATGTGAAGCGGCTGAGCGAGGGCACCGAGGAGCTGGCCCGGGGCGTCACCAAGGTGGCGGAGGACACGCACCAGGCTGCAGAGGCGGCCGGCCGCATGCGAGAGGCGGGGGAGCGGAGCCTGGAAGCCGTCACCTTGATCCTGGGCGCCATCGACCAGGTCGAGGGTCAGGCCAAGGCGGTCCAGGACTCTTTTGCCCATCTGGTCGAGCAGACCCGCCAGGCTGCCGCCGGGCTGAAGGCGGTTCAGGGCGTCGCCGGCACCAGCCGTCTGCTGGCGCTCAACGCGGCGATACAGGCCGCTCACGCCAACGACCGGTCCTTTGCGGTCGTCGCGCAGGAGATGCGGCGTCTGGCGGACCGCACCGAGCAACTGGTCAAGCAGATTGAGCAACAGGTGGCCTCGATGGAGACGGCCATCGCCACCATGAGCGATGCCACGGCGGCCATGGCTGAAACCGCTGCCCGGACAGGTTCGCAGGCCCGGGAGGCCACCGGTGGGCTGAACCAGGTCCAGGTGCTGCTCAATGAGGTCTCCGGGGCGGTCGAGTCCATCGCAGCGGTGGCAGAAGAGCAGGCGGCCGCCACCGAGGAGATGGCAGCCACCGCCCAGGATCTCAACGGGCGCATTCAGGAGGCTTCCGAGTCGATGAACCTGACTCGGAACCTGGCGGTTTCCGAGATCACTGAGCAGGCGCAGGCGGCCCTGGGCCGGTTTTACATTGGCAGTCAGGCAGATCGCATGCGCATGCTGCTCAAGGGCGCAGTCGAAGAGGCGGAAGCGATTCTGGAGCGGGCGGTGGCCGGCCGCGAGGTTCGCCTGGAGGACCTCTGGGACTACCAGTACCAGGAGATCAAGGGCAGCGCCATCGCCTCGCTGGGGCGGCTCTTCCGGGTAGACAGGGTTCCGCCGCAGGGCTTTACCCCGCCCAAGTACAGAACCGGTTACGACCATCTGATTGACCGGCCCCTGATCGATGTGATGGACCGTACCATTGCCGAGGGCGGGCTTCAGTTCAGCACCGTGCTGGATCTCAATGCCTTTACGGTCGCTCATGGGCGGAACATGGCCGCCGACTGGACCGGCAACCATGAGCAGGACCTGCGAACCAACCGGATCAAGCGGCTCTTCAACACCGATCCCAGCCCCCGCAAGGCCGCCCGGGTGGGACTCCCCCCAGCCTTGATCGATAAGCTGCTGATCACCCGGCAGGACCTGGCCGGTCTTCCCGGACAGCCCGCCGAGCGCCCCTTCCTGCTCCAGACCTACGCCCTGGACTCGGGGGACGTGGTGCTGGCCATGGCGATGCCGCTCTATGTGCGCGGGCGGCAGTGGGGAGCGATCCGGATTGGGTACCAGCCCAAGATGTAGGGCGGTCACCCCGGCTTGTGGCAGAAAGGGGTCGATTCCGGTGCGCCGCCACCTGGCTGTCTGCCTAGTCACCCTCCTGCTCCTCGCAGGTTGTGCGAAACCGACCCGACCCCCGGTCGGCGAGGCGAGCCCTCCGATCGAGCGGGACCGGCCCGTGGAGCAGAATCCGGAGCCGTCCTTCGATGAGGAGAGGCTGAGGCAAACCGTGGCCGCACGGCTCAAGGAGAAGGGTCTCCGGGTGGAGCCGGGGCGCCCCGGCCTCTACCCACTGGCTCTGGGTCGGGTTCCCGAGGGCTATACCCGCCTCTGGGCGGCGGTGGTGGACATGAAACTCTTCCTCGTCGCCGTCAATGACCTGGGGGAGGCGACGCTGCTTACGCAAATCGATGACGTGATGGTCCACCCGGTCCAGGTCCAGATCGCCTCGACAACCGACCGGATCACGGTGCAGAGCGTCAACCAGCTGGGCGATACCATGGTGGTCGAGCTGGGCTGGGACGGCAAGAGCCTGACCAGGCGGAGCAGCCAGGCAGAGAATCCGGCGGCGGAGTACTTCGCCAAGAGGCAGGCGCTGATTGACGCCCGGGACATGGACGGATTGATGGCCCTGGGCGGCGTCAAGGATCTGGTCTACCCGCAGGGGAATCCAGGGTACTGGTCCCAGCCCAGGCAGATCCTGCTCCTGGCCTACGCCACCTCCCTGGAGCGCTACAGGGCCGGGGACCCGGCGCTGGCGCTCAAGACGCTCCAGTATGGCGTCAGCCAGTACAACGCCGTCTACGGCGGGCTACTGGAGCCGACCCAGCCCGGGATGGGCCAGCCGGTGGAGAACCTGATCCCCGTGGCGGAGCGGATTCCCATCGCCAATGACCTGGCCTTCTTCCTGGCCGAGAACGGCAGGCCGGCCGAAGCGCTGCCCATCCTCCAGCAGGTGGTTGCCCTTGCCCCCGACCGGGCGGTCGCCTATCTCAACCTCGCCGACGTGGCGTGGGAGCTGGGAAGGAAGGAGGAGGCAAAGGTTCACTACCAGCGCTACCTCGACCTGCTGGGGGCAGACGGGGCGAAGGCGCCGGAGCGGGTCCGTCAACGCATCGACAGGTAGGCTCTGGCCTTGACTTTCACACCATCATGGGGGATAATGTTAGTCGTTATTCTCCATGCGAAGACGGCATAATGGCGTGGATGGGGACCCATCGATCAGCCACCCCTTTCAGAGAGCCGCCGGTGGGTGCAAGGCGGCAGCGGGTCCTGATCGATTCTCGCCCCTGAGCCGTGCGGGTGAACTCACCAGTAGTCCGCACCGGGTCTGGCCCGTTACAGCCTCACGAGCAGGGCCCCCGCGCGGGGCCAAGCAGGGTGGTACCGCGGGAGCAACCGGGCTCTCGTCCCTCACTTGGGGCGAGGGCCGTTTTTATTTGCTACGGTTTATTCACAGAGGAGGTTCCGCAACAGATGGCAGAGGAACGGTTTGATTACCGAGAGGCCGAACCCCGCTGGCAGAAGACCTGGGATGAGAAGGGCATCTACAAGGTGGAGCGCGACCCCAGCAAGCCCAAGTACTACGCCCTCGCCATGTTCCCCTATCCCTCGGGCAAGCTCCACATGGGCCACGTCCGCAATTACTCCATCGTGGACGTGATCGCCCGCTTCCGCCGCATGGCAGGCTACAACGTGCTGCACCCGATGGGCTTCGACTCCTTCGGCATGCCGGCGGAGAACGCTGCCATCCAGAAGGGGGCCAATCCGGCGGTCTGGACCAAGTCCAACATCGCGGAGATGACCGAGCAGCTGAAGCAGCTGGGCTACTCCTACGACTGGAGCCGGGCGGTCTACACCTACCGCGAGGACTACTACAAGTGGACCCAGTGGATCTTCCTGCAGCTCTACAAGCAGGGGCTGGCCTACAAGAAGACCGCCCCGGTCAACTGGTGCCCCTCCTGCCAGACGGTGCTGGCCAACGAGCAGGTGGTGGACGGCCGGTGCTGGCGCTGCGACTCCGTCGTGACCAAGAACAACCTCTCCCAGTGGTTCCTCAAGATCACCCAGTACGCCGATGAGCTGCTGGAGGACCTGAAGCTGCTGGAGAAGGGGTGGCCCGAGCGGGTCCGGATCATGCAGGAGAACTGGATCGGCCGCTCCGAGGGCGCCCGGGTGGAGTTCACCCTGGAGGCCACCGGCGACAAGATCCCGGTCTTCACCACCCGCCCCGACACCATCTACGGCGTCACCTTCATGGTGGTCGCCCCCGAGCACCCGATCGTGGAGAAGATCGTCGCCCAGGGGCTGGTGGACGGGGAGCGGGCCGCCGCCATCCGCGCCTTCCAGGAGAAGATGAAGACCCTGAACGAGATCACCCGCACCTCCAACGAGGCCGAGAAGGAAGGCCTCTACCTGGGGGTCGACGTGATCAACCCGTTCAACGGCGAGAAGGCGCAGCTATGGATCGCCAACTACGTGCTGATGGAGTACGGCACAGGCGCTGTCATGGGCGTGCCGGCCCACGACCAGCGCGACTTCGAGTTCGCCAAGAAGTACGGGTTGCCGATCAAGGTGGTGATCCAGAACGCCGAGGGCAGCCTGAGGGCCGAGGAGATGACCGAGGCCTACGTAGAGCCGGGCCTGATGGTCAACTCCGGCCCCTTCGACGGCACCCCCAATCTGGAGGGGATCGGCAAGGTGGCCGCCTACGCCCAGGAGAAGGGCTTCGGTGAAAAGACGATCACCTACCGGCTGCGGGACTGGCTGATCAGCCGCCAGCGGGCCTGGGGCGCCCCGATCCCCATCGTCTACTGCGAGCAGTGCGGCACCCAGCCGGTGCCCGAGGAGCAGCTGCCGGTCCGGCTGCCCGACGACCTGGACTTCACCGGCGAGGGCGGCTCGCCCCTGGCCCGGCACCAGGGCTTCGTCAACGCCACCTGTCCCCGCTGCGGTGGCCACGCCAGGCGGGAGACCGACACCATGGACACCTTCGTCTGCTCCTCCTGGTACTTCCTCCGCTTCACCGACGCTAACAACGCCGAGCAGCCCTGGAGCCAGGAGGACGTCAACTACTGGATGCCGGTCGACCAGTACGTGGGCGGCATCGAGCACGCCGTGCTCCACCTGCTCTACTCCCGCTTCTTCACCAAGGCGCTGCGGGACATGGGCCACCTGAAGGTCGATGAGCCCTTCGCCGCCCTGTTGACCCAGGGCATGGTGCTGAAGGACGGCTCCAAGATGTCCAAGTCGAAGGGGAACACCGTCTCCCCCGAGGATATGATCGCCAAGTACGGCGCCGACGCCTGCCGCCTCTTCATCATGTTCGCCGCCCCGCCCGAGCGGGATCTTGACTGGTCCGATGCCGGCATCGAGGGCGCCTACCGCTTCGTCAACCGCTTCTACCGGATGGTCACCTCCGCCCTCCCCGCCTACCAGCACGCCCGGTCGCTGCTGCCGGTCCACCCCGGCAACCTGGCCGGCCTGATGGGGGCGCTGACCGAGGAGGAGATCGCCGAGGGGCTGGCCAAGGCGGCGCCCAACCTGACCCCGGAGGACAAGGAACTCCGCCGGGTGATCCACAGCACGGTCAAGCGGATCACCACCGACCTGCACGACCGGTTCGCCTTCAACACCGCCATCTCCGGCCTGATGGAGATGACCAACGCCATCTACGCCTACCGGGAGAAGCTGGACGCCGAGGACTGGAGCCTGCGGACCCTGGTCCTGGCCGAGGCGATCCAGAAGGCGATCCTGATTATCGCCCCCTTCTGCCCGCACCTGGCGGATGAGCTCTGGTCCCGGTTGGGCCACCAGGAGTCGATCCACCTGCACCCCTGGCCGAAGTACGACGAGGAGGTCGCCAAGGCCGAGACGGTGGAGATCGTGCTGCAGATCAACGGCAAGGTGCGGGACCGGCTGGATGTGCCCGCCGGCATCACCGCTGCCGAGATGGAGCAGGTGGCCATGGCCTCCGACAAGGTGAAGGCCCTGATCGAGGGCAAGCAGGTGGTCAAGGTGATCCCGGTTCCGGGCAAGCTGGTCAACATCGTGGTGAAGGGCTAAGAGGCCTATCACGGCCGGGACCGCCACACGCAAAGGTGCGGCGGTCCCGGTGGCTTCTGCGGGAGGTGGCTTCGGTGCGCATCGGACTGATCAGCGACACCCATATCCCGGCGCGGGCAAAGGCGATCCCCCGGGAGGTGCTGGAGGCCTTCGCCGGGGTCGACCTGATCCTGCACGCCGGGGATCTGGTGGTCCCGCAGGTGTTGGAGCCCCTGGAGCGGATCGCCCCGCTGGTGGCGGTGGCGGGCAACAACGACCCGCCGGCGGTGGCGGAGCGCTGGGGCTGGCAGCGGGTGCTGGAACTGGAGGGGTTCCGCGTCGGGCTGGTCCACGGCCACGAGGGGAGGGGGGCCAACACGGTGGCCCGGGCCCTCTCCCAGTTCCCTGCCTGCGATGTGGTGGTCTTCGGCCACAGCCACAGCGCCTACAACCAGCGGCACGGCCGGACCCTGGCGGTCAACCCCGGCTCCCCCACCGACCTGCGCCGCTGGTCCCCGGGCCACTCCTACGGGCTGCTCCACCTGGAGCCGGGGCGGGAGCCCCGGGCGGAGATCCGCTTCCTGCCGCCCCGCGGGCGCAACGGCTGAGCGGTCGGAATCGTCCAACAAGGGAGGTTCACCGGGGGAGGGATGCCCATGTTCCGCCGCCATCCGCTCTGGATCGGGCTGCTTTGCGCCGCCCTGCTGGCCGGCTGCAGCCTGCCCTTCTGGAAGGCCAAGGAGCCGGAGCCGCCGGCGCCGAGCCCCCCGCCGCTGGAGCTGCCCGCCCCCGACCCCTTCCTGGTGCTCCTGCCGCAGCAGGATCTGCACCTGCTGATGGAGGTGCAGGACCACGGCGCCCAGCCGGTCCAGATCGCGGAGGAGTGGCTGCGGGAGGAGGCAGAGCAGGCGCTGATCGCCACTTATGCGGGCGTCCCCTACGTGCGGTGGGAGTGGAACGCGGAGGGGCTCTGGCGGCTGGACCCCAGGGGCGGCGGCGTCATGCTCCGCTACCTGCCCCCGACCCTGACCGACGGGGCGGTCTGGAAGCAGCAGAGCGGCGCCGAGACCGTCTGGTTTCACCTCGCCCGGCGGGCAGAGCCCTGCCCGCTCCCCGGCGGCGAGAGCGCCGACTGCTGGAACCTGACCGTGCTCAACCGCCGGGAGCTGCTCACCTTCACCTTCGCCCGGGGGATCGGGCCGGTCGCCGCTGTGGCTGAGAACTTCGCCAACCGCTCCGACTCCTTTACGAAGAAGCTGATCCAGAAGGGTCCCTCCCAGCTGAGCCCGGAGCAGCGGGCGGGGCTGCTCGCCCAGCTGAAGTCGCCGGGCAGGCCGGCCGCACCGGTGCAGACTGCCACGCTGGAGGAGTTCCAGGCCGCCCGGGCCGCCGTTCAAGGCGGCGCTGCCCCCGCCCCGTAGCCATCCGCTGCCAGAGGCAGAGGACCGCCCCCGACAGGGCGGTCTTTTCCTGCATGGGCGCGCCCTTCGACTCCGTCCGGGCAAAATGGGGGAGACTAGCGCCGAGCAAATCCAGCAGGAGGCGGATGCAGATGGCTGAGCACCAGAGTGTGAACCAGGACCGTCCGGAGCCGTTCAACCACGACCTCCACCTGATGAAGGAGGTCAAGGACGCCCTTCTGACCCAGACCGAATCGGCGGGCATCGATATCAAGGTCTCGGCGGAGGACGGCTGGGTCCGGCTCCACGGTGTGGTGGATGCCCTCTCCCACAAGACCGCGGCCGAGGAGATCGTCCGGAAGATCCCGGGCGTCCGCCGCATCGAGAACGATATCACCGTGGCCAACGAGGAGGTCTTCAGCGACAAGGAGCTGGTGGCGGCGGTCACCGAGCGGATCACCAAGTTCCCGGAGTACCGGAACATCGGCGCCCGGGTCCACAAGGGGGTGGTCACGCTGGTCGGCCACGCCGGCAGCCACGGCGATGTCCGGGAGGCGGTTCGGATCGCCGAGCAGGTGCCCGGCGTCAAGGAGGTCAAGGTCCTGCGGGTGAAGGTCGGCGAGGGGGAGAAGGAGGATGATGCCGACGTCTCCCGGGCCGCCGAGCGGCTCCTGGACCAGATGGGCTATGACCACCAGCTCTTCGAGGTCTACTGCGATGCCGGTGTGCTCTTCGTCAAGGGGCTGGTTCCCACCCGGGAGGACAAGAGCCGGATCAAGACCGCCATGCACAAGATCCCCGGCGTCGATAAGCTGGAGGCGCTTCTGATTCCCGCGGATCAGATGCTGGAGGAGGATCGGGTCCACTAGCAGGAAAAATATGGAATAACGTCGAACCCCCCTCATTGGGGGTGAGGGGGATGGAGTTCAGTCCAGCCGCGCGCTTTGCGGCCTTCGCACTGCTCGTCCTGTTCCTGGTCGGTCTGGCCTGGGGCTCCGTGAAGGCCTACCATGCCGACCGGCGGGCCCAGCTGGCAGCGCTGGCCAGCGAAGCGCCCTCCCCGGCGCTGAGCAGCGATGGGGGCGAAGCGCTGCCGGCTTCCGTCACGGTGCCAGCCCCGGTCCCGCCCCCGCCGAAGCAGCAGATCCAGGTGCATGTGGAGGGGGCCGTTCAGCGTCCCGGCGTCTACACCCTGGAGGAGGGCGCCCGGGTCCACGAGGCGATCGCCGCCGCCGGGGGCGCCCTGCCGGAGGGCGTGCCCGGGGCGCTCAACCTGGCCGCCCGGGTCACCGACGGGGCCAAGATCTACGTCCACACCCGGGCGGAGCTGCAGCCCGCCGCCCAACCGCCCCCGGAGGCCCGGGAGGCGACCTACAAGCCGGTCAAGGCCAGCGAACCACCTTCGACAGTCGAGGCGCAGCGGCTGGTGGTCAACCTGAACACCGCCACGGCGGCGGAGCTGGAGCGGGTGCCGGGCATCGGGCCCGCCACCGCCCGCGCCATCGTCCAGCACCGGACCAAGCACGGCCCCTTCCGGCGGGTGGAGGATCTGACCGCCGTCTCCGGCATCGGGCCCAAGACCCTGAAGCGGCTCCGCCCCTATCTCACCGTCTAGCCCCCGGCATGAAAAGCCCCACCCGGCCTCGACCGGGTGGGGCCTCGTCTACATCAGGAAGCGCAGGAGCGCCATCGCCAGGATGCCTGTCAGCACGGTGCCCATCAGGCTGCGGGTCCAGATGGCCACCGCAAAGGCCGGCAGTGCCGCCAGCAGCTCGGGGTGGGCCGGCGGCAGGGCCAGGGCGCTCTCCTTCACCAGGAGGCCGCTGGCCAGCAGGGCCGAGAGCACCGCCACCGGGACGAACTCCAGCCAGCGGAGCAGGAGCGGCGGCAGCCGGAACCGGCTGAGCACCACGATCGGCAGCATCCGGGGCAGGTAGGTGACCAGGGCCATGCCGCCAAAGAGCAGGAGGATCTCCAGCCGCACCGTCATCACCGCAGCATCACCCCCACCGTGGCCGCCAGCACCGTGGCGATGATGATCCCCCAGTTGGCGAGGCCGAACAGCGCCATCACCACGGCGACCACCGCCGCCACCACGGCAGCGACCCGCCGCCGGGAGGCGCCATCGCCCCGCAGGTGGGGCATCAGGAGCCCGATGAACATGGCCGAGAGGGCGAAATCCAGCCCCAGCGCTTCGTGGTTGCCGGCCATCTGCCCTACCAGGGCGCCCATGGCGGAGGCGAGTACCCAGGAGGACTGGGCGGTGACGTGCAGCCCGGCGACGAAGCTCGGGCCGATGGGCCGCCCCTGCAGCACCGAGGCGTTGATGGCGAAGGTCTCGTCGGTGATGCCGTAGGAGAGCAGGGCGTTCTGCCAGGGCCTGTTCTCCTTGAAGGAGGGCAGGAGCGCTGTGCTGAGAAGCAGGTGCCGCAGGTTGACCAGGAAGGTGGTGGAGATGATGGCCGGCGCCGCAGCGCCCGCCGCCAGCATGTTCACCCCGATGAACTGGGAGGAGCCGGCGTAGACGGTCAGCGACATGAGGGCGACCTCGGCGACGGAGAGGCCGGCGGTGCGGGCCAGCACCCCGAAGGCGAAACCGATGGGCAGGTAGCCCAGCACGATGGGGCTCGCCGCCTTGAAGCCCGCCCGAAAGGTGGCAGGGGGCAGGAGAAACGAGGACGAGGGGGCGGACAATGGGGTCACTCCTCCACGAAGTAGTCCCTTCGCATATTGGACGTTTCGCCCCCAAAATCCTACGGGCGGAGGGGATGCACCCCTCCGCCTTGCTCAATCGTTCCCGCCGACGGCCTTGGGCTGCGGCACCGCCCGCTCAAAGAAGCCGAAGTGCTTGGCTGCCTTGTCATACCAGGCAGCTGCCTGGACCTGGAGGATGAAGGCCAACGTAATAATGAAGGCGGCCTGCGCCCCAAAGATGGCCAGCGCCATCCCCAGGGCGATGGAGAGGTTGCGCAGCACCGTGGTGTAGACAAGGGTGTAGGCGTCGGCCCGGTCCAGGAACCAGCGGCCCGCCAGGGTCGAGAGGGTGAAGTTGACCCCGTAGAGCAGCAGCAGGGTGGCTGCCCCGGAGGCCAGCGCCTTCGGGTCGGCCAGCAGGTGCTGCGCCCGGGAGGCGGTGGACATGAAGATGATATAGAGCATCGCCCAGACGCTGATCGGCGAGAGCAGCGGCTTGATCTGGTTCTGGAACTGCTGGGGGGTGTACCGCTTCAGCAGCAGCCGGTAGGTGATGGTGCCCAGGATCATGGGGAGGATCACCGTCATGCCCACCCGGGCCAGCATGGGGCCGGTCTCCACGGGGACCGCCTGCCCCAGCATCCCCAGCAGGTAGAAGGGCATCAGCAGCGAGCCGGCCAGCAGGCTGATCACGGTGATGCGGACCGCCGCCGGGACGTTGCCGCCGCTGATCACCGTCCAGGAGATGGTCATGCCGCTGGTGGGCAGCAGGGAGGCGATCATCAGCCCCGCCATCAGGGCGGGGTGGTCCGCCAGCAGCCAGCGGCCCAGCCCCAGGGCCACCGCCGGGATCACCAGGAAGTTGAGCAGGGTGGAGATCAGCATCAGCCGCCAGGGCTCCAGCTTGAGCACCTCCCGCCAGGGCACCCCGATCATGATCGGGTAGACCAGCAGCAGGACGGCGGGCATGGTGAGGGCCGGGCTCTGCGGGATCCGGACCAGGAGGCCGATGATCAGCCCCAGGGCCAGCGCCAGGGGGATGCTGAGCGCCAGGTGCCTGCTGGGCAGGGTAAGTATCCGTTTGAACACGCCGTTCTCCTCCTCGGAAGCGATTGGCTTCATTATACCATACCCCGGGTGGTATACAAGGGCGGGTCGCGGAGGGAGGCGCGAGAGGGCGGGGGCGCATCTGGCCCCCGCCCGCCTTTACTTGGCCGAGATCAGGCTCCGGGCGTACTCCATCTCGGGACGGTAGTCCTCCTCGGTCTCCACCGGCGTCTCCAGGAGCACCGGCAGCCCCTGCAGGGCGCTGGAGCGGAGGATGCGGGCCAGCCCCTCCTCCCCGATGAAGCCCTGGCCCAGGTTGGCGTGCCGGTCCTTCCGGCTGCCGAACTCGAACTTGGAGTCGTTCAGGTGGATCGCCTTCAGGTGCTCCCAGTAGCCGATGGCCCGGGCGTGCTCCACGAAGGCCTCCCAGTCCTCGGGCCGGTAGGCCCCGGCGGCAAAGCCGTGGCAGGTGTCGAAGCAGAAGCCGATCCGCTCCGGCTGCCGGACCATACTCCGGACCTGCACGCACTGCTCCAGGGTGGTGCCCAGCTCCGAGCCCTGCCCCGCCGTGTTCTCCAGCAGCAGCAGGCAGGGGCCGGTGTACTCCTCCAGGAGCATGTCCAGCGTCTCCACCATCCGCCTGATGCCGTACTCCTCGCCCATCTCGACGTGCTTGCCCATATGGCAGACACAGCCCACGGCTCCGTAAGCCTCGGCGTTCTCCAGATCCTGCTTGAGCGAGGCGATGGAGGTGGCCTGCAGCGCCGGGTCGGGGGTGGAGAGGTTGGTGATGTAGGGGGCGTGAGCCACCGCCACCAGGCCGTACTGCGCCATCAGCGCCCGGCCCCTCTCGGCCTCGCCCGGGTCGGCGGCCTTCCCCTTGAAGGCCCGCGGGTTCTTCGTGAAGAACTGGAAGGACTCGCAGCCCAGGCGGTAGGCGTTCTCCACCGACTGGGCAAACCCCTTGCTGATGCTGATGTGGCAGCCAAGCTTCAACGGACTTCACCTCTGCCCTCCAGTATAGACCATCTCGTCCCGCCGTACCACTGCACGCCCGGGAAGGACGGCGCCCCGACAGGAGAGCAGGAGGAGGGCGAGAATCTTTGAGAGAGCGAGACTGACAAACCGGCGGGAGCGCCCAAGGCAGCTTTAGAAAGGATGGTACCCGTGCGACTGTTGAGCAGCCCCATCGAGGCCATCGGCCAGACCCCACTGATCCCCCTGCGCCGCATCGTACCGGAGGGGGCCGCCCGGGTCCTGATCAAGCTGGAGGGGCTGAACCCGACCGGCAGCATGAAGGACCGGGGGGCGCTGGCGATGATCCGGAAGGCCGCCGCGGATGGGCGGCTGCCCGCCGGCGGCACCGTGGTGGAGTACACCGGGGGCTCCATGGGCACCTCCCTCTCCTTCGTCGCCACCACCCTCGGCTTCCGGGCCCACATGGTCACCTCCGACGCCTTCAGCCAGGAGAAGCGGGACTCCATGGCCGCCTTCGGGGCGCAGCTCACCCTGGTGCCCAGCGACAACCAGCGGATCACCGCCGCCCTGATCCAGGAGATGATCGAGACCGCCCGGCGCCTCAGCCGGCAGCCCAACCACTTCTGGACCGACCAGCTGAACAACGCCGACGCCCACGAGGGCTACCACGCCATGGGCGAGGAGATCTGGGAGCAGACCGAGGGGCAGGTGGACGCCTTCGTTCACGCCATCGGCACCGCCCACTCGATCCACGGCACCACCCAGGCGCTCTGGCGGCACAACCGGCAGATCCGGATCGTCGGCATCGAGCCGGCTGAGTCGCCCATCATCTCCCAGGGGAGGTCGGGCGCCCACTACATCGAGGGGATGGGGCTGGGCTTCATCGTCCCCCTCTTTGAGCCCGATCTGGTGAACGAGATTGTCACCGTCTCCACCGAGGAGGCCCGGGCGATGGCCCGCCGTCTCGCCCGGGAGGAGGGGATCTTCGGCGGCGTCTCCACCGGCTGCAACGTGGTGGCCGCCATCCGGCTGGCGGAGCGGCTGGGCCCGGGGAAGACGGTGGTCACCCTCCAGTGCGACACCGGCCTCAAGTACCTCTCCACCCCCGTCTTCCGGGGCTGAGAGCGCACCGAACCCGGCCAGGGAGCCCCTGGCCGGGTCTTGCTTTGCCCCGCCCTACCGGCGCAGCGAGAGGCTCAGCGCCTCGGCGAAGCGCTGGTTCTCCCAGGGGCGGCCCACCGTGACCCGGATCGCCTGGGGCCGCCCGAAGCCGCCGCAGGGCCGGACGATCACCCCCCGCCGCAGCAGCGCCTCGAAGACCGGCTGGGCGGGGCGGCCCAGGTCGATCAGCAGGAAGTTGGCCTCCGAGGGCACGACGCCCAGTCCCAGCTCCTGGCAGCGCTCGGCCAGAAACCGCTTCCCCTCCCGGGCCACCGCCAGGCTCTCGGCCAGGTGCGCCTCGTCCTGCAGGGCGGCCAGGGCGGCCGCCTGGGCGGCGGCGTTGACCGAGAAGGGCTCCCGCACCGTCAGCAGCGGGGCCCAGATCTCCGGCCGGGCCAGCCCGTACCCGATCCGCAGCCCGGCCAGCCCGTAGGCCTTGGAGAAGGTCCGGGTCAGGATCAGGTTCGGGTACGCCGCCAGCAGCCCCAGCCCGTCGAAGGGGGAGGAGTCGTACTCATGGTAGGCCTGGTCCACCAGCACCAGCGTCTCGGGCGGGACCTGCGCCATGAAGCGGCGGAAGGCCTCCTCGCTGAAGACCGCCCCCGTGGGGTTGTTGGGGCGGCAGAGGAAGAGGATCCGGGCCCCGGCAGCGGCCCGGGCGGTCGCCTCCAGGTCCATCGTCTCCCCCGCCAGCGGAACGGTGATCACCTCCGCCCCGAAGAGGTGGGAGACCGCCCGGTAGTTGGGGAAGGAGCAGTCGGGCACCACCGTTCGGTCGCCCGCCCGGAGGTAGCTGGCCGCCAGCAGCCGCAGGATCTCATCGGAGCCGTTGCCGATGTAAATCCAGTCCGCCGGCAGGCCGGTCAGGCCGGCCAGGGCCTGGCGCAGGGCGGGGGCGGTGGGCTCCGGATAGATGTGCGCCTGGGCTGCCGCCGCCCGCAGCGCCTGCTGCGCCAGGGGCGAGGGGCCCAGGGCATTCTCGTTGGAGGCCAGCTTCACCACGTCGGTAAGCCCGAGTTCCCGCTGCACCTCCGAGACCGGCTTTCCCGGGATGTACGGCGAGAGGCGGAGCACTTCAGGCCGGACGGGGAAGAGCGACATCTTCGTCCCTCCTAACTATCGGTAGCCGAAACAATTCCAGTGATTCCAATCCGTAGAAGTTATGATAACATAGTGGCGAGAGCCTGACCATGCCAGGTCTATGCCGATGGATTCCGCACTAGACTCTATCCAGGCCAAAAACAGCAGGGGAGTGTGGGGAAGGATGACCGACTTTCTGCCGATCCAGGCCATCGACTATGTGGAGTTCTACGTGGGGAACGCCAAACAGGCGGCGCACTACTACCGGACGGCCTTCGGCTTCACCGTGAAGGCCTACGCCGGCCTGGAAACAGGGGTGCGGGACCGGGCCTCCTACATGCTCGAGCAGGGGGAGATCCGGTTTGTGGTGACCGGGGCGCTCTCGCCCGACAGTCCCATTGCCGAGCACGTCCGCACCCATGGGGACGGGGTAAAGGACATCGCCCTCCGGGTGGAGAGCTGCGAGAAGGCGTTCGGGGAGGCGGTGGAGCGGGGCGCCAAGGTGGTGATGGAGCCAACCAACCTGATCGACGCCGACGGGATGATCAAGAAGGCGACGATTCAGACCTATGGGGATACCGTCCACTCCTTCATCGAGCGGAAGGAATACCGGGGGGTCTTCGCTCCGGGCTACAAGCCCATCACGGCGCCGCCGGCGACGCCGACTGGGGTGGTGGCCATCGATCACATGGTGGGCAACGTGGAGCTGGGCAAAATGCTGGACTGGGTCCGGTTCTACGAGGAGGTGCTGGGCTTCAGCCAGTTCCAGACCTTCGACGACAAGGACATCTCCACCGACTACTCGGCGCTCATGTCCAAGGTGATGGCGGGGGGCAACGGCAAGATCAAGTTCCCGATCAACGAGCCCGCCGAGGGGAAGAAGAAGTCGCAGATCCAGGAGTACCTGGACTTCTACCAGGGGCCGGGGGTACAGCACATCGCCCTGATCACCGGCGACATCCTCGCCACGGTGGACGCCCTGCAGCAGAACGGGGTCGAGTTCCTCAACACGCCGGACTCCTACTACGAGGTGCTGAGCGAGCGGGTGGGGCAGATCCCCGAGCCGATGGAGGAGCTGCGGCGGCTGAAGATCCTGGTGGACCGGGATGAGGAGGGCTACCTGCTCCAGGTCTTCAGCAAGCCGGTGGGCGACCGCCCGACGCTCTTCTACGAGATCATCCAGCGGAAGGGCAGCCGGGGCTTCGGGAAGGGGAACTTCAAGGCGCTCTTCGAGGCGATTGAGCGGGAGCAGGCGCTCAGGGGGAATCTGTGATGCGGCTGGCCACGGCGCTGGTGGACGGCGAGCGGACGGTCACCGGGTGGATCGAGGGAGAGCACCTGATCGGGGCGGCCGAGGCGGCCCGCTGGTTCGACTTCTACCCCGTTCCCGGCGCCGCGCTGGAGGAGCTCCTTGGTCAGCCCCTGGACGAGCTGCGGGCCGCCCTCGGGCCGTGGCGACCCGCCGTCGCCACCTTCCCGCTGGCCGAGCTCCGGCTGCTGGCCCCCATCCCCCGGCCCCGGACCATCCGGGACTTCTACGCCTTCGAGGCCCACGTGCGGAACGCCCGGGCCCGGCGGGGCCTGCCCATGCTGGAGGCCTGGTACGAGGCCCCGGTCTTCTACTTCAGCAATCCCAACGCCGTCTACGGGCCGGAGGAGGTGGTGCCCAAGCCCCGCCGGACCGCCATGCTCGACTTCGAGCTGGAGGTGGCGGCGGTGATCGGGCGCACCGGGCGGGATATCCCGGCGGCGGAGGCGGAGTCCTACATCGCCGGCTACATGATCATGAACGACTGGTCGGCCCGGGACATCCAGGCCCGGGAGATGCGGGTGGGGCTCGGCCCCGCCAAGGGCAAGGACTTCGCCACCTCCTTCGGCCCCTGGCTGGTGACGCCCGACGAGCTGGCCGACCGGCGGCGGCCCGACGGGCGGCTCGACCTGACCATGGTCGCCCGGATCAACGGGCAGGAGGTGAGCCGGGGGAACCTGGCCGAGATGCACTTCCCCTTTGCCCAGCTGATCGAGCGGGCCAGTCAGGACTGCACCCTCTACCCCGGCGAGATCATCGGCTCGGGCACCGTGGGGACCGGCTGCCTGCTGGAGACCGAGGCCCACCGCTGGCTGGAGCCCGGCGATGTGGTGGAGCTGGAGGTGGAGGGGCTGGGGCTCCTGCGAAACCAGATCGGGTGAAAGGGGAGAGAGCATGCCGTTTTACGTTTCACGGGGGAGCGTGCCGCACAAGCGGCACACCCAGTTCCGGCGCCCCGACGGGCAGCTGTACAAGGAGCAGGTGATGGGCACCCGGGGCTTCTCGGGCATCCAGTCGATCCTCTACCACATCCACCCGCCCACGGCGGTCCGCCGGGTCACCGACCTGGGCCCGGTGGTGCGGGAGTACGAGGAGCCGGGGGCGCTGCGCCACCGACACTTCCGGACCGGCGGACTGGAGCCCGGGGGGGATATCCTGACCGGGCGCCGCCTGCTGATGGGCAACCAGAACGTCACCATCTCCATCGCCCGGCCGAACCAGCCCATGGACTATTTCTACCGGAACGGCGAGGGGGATGAGCTGCTCTTCATCCACGAGGGGCGGGGGCGGCTCCAGACGATCTACGGCTCCCTGCCCTACCAGCCGGGGGATTACCTGGTGATCCCCATCGGGACCACCTGGCGGATGCTGCCCGAGCCCGACACCCCGCACCGGGTGCTGATCTTCGAGGCGCAGGGCGCCATCGAGCCGCCGAAGCGGTACCGGAACGAGTACGGCCAGCTGCTGGAGCACAGCCCCTACTGCGAGCGGGACATCCGGGTGCCGGAGGAGCTGGAGAGCTTCGACGAGCAGGGCGAGTTCGAGGTGCGGGTCCGGGCGCAGGGGCGGATCACCGCCTGCCGCTTCGACCACCACCCGCTGGATGTGGTGGGCTGGGACGGCTTCCTCTACCCCTGGGCGCTCTCGATCCACGACTTCGAGCCGATCACCGGCTCGATCCACCAGCCACCTCCGGTCCACCAGACCTTCGCCGGCCCCGACTTCGTGGTCTGCTCCTTCGTGCCCCGCCTCTTCGACTACCACCCCGAGGCGATCGCCGTCCCCTACAACCACTCCAACGTCGATTCCGACGAGGTACTCTACTACGTGGAGGGTAACTTCATGAGCCGCCGGGGGATCGAGGTGGGCTCCGTCACCCTGCACCCCTCCGGCATCCCCCACGGGCCGCACCCGGGGGCGGTGGAGGGGGCGATCGGCAAGAGCCGGACCGACGAGCTGGCGGTGATGATCGACACCTTCCACCCCCTGCGGGTGGCCCGGCAGGTGCCGGTTCCCGAGGACGAGAACTACATGTACTCGTGGCTGGAGAAGCGGCAGTAGCCTGGAGGTATGCAGCGTGATCATCGACCCGTCCACCCTCCCCTGGCGGGAGGCCTACAAGCTGATGATCGGGGCGATCGTGCCCCGCCCCATCGCCCTGGTCTCCACCGTGAGCCCGGAGGGAGTACCCAACCTGGCCCCCTTCAGCTTCTTCACCGCCGTCAGCGCCGACCCGATGGTCCTCTGCTTCAGCCCCATGCGCCGGGGCGTCGACGGCCGGAAGAAGGACACCCTGGTCAACATCGAGGCCACCGGCGAGTTCGTGATCAACATCGTCAGCGAGCGCTTCGCCGCCCAGATGAACGCCACCAGCCAGTCCTTCCCGCCCGAGGTGGATGAGTTCGCCGCCTCGGGCCTGACCCCGGCCGGTTCCGCCCTTGTCCGGGTGCCGAGGGTGGCCGAGAGCCTGGTCAGCTACGAGTGCACCCTGCTCCAGGTGGTGGAGGTAGGCGGCGACCGCCCCGGCTCCGGTGCGGTGGTGCTGGGCACCGTCCAGCGCATCCACGTAGCCGACGAGATCTACGAGGCCGGCCGGATCAACCTCGACCTGCTCCAGCCCATCGGCCGGCTCTCCGGCAACGACTACGTCCGCTGCACCGACCGCTTTACGATGGAGCGCCCGGGGTAGGGGGTTTGGTCCGGTCTTTATATCCAGAGCCCTTTCCGGGGCTCTTTCTCGTTTCTCGGACCATCCGTCCCGGATAACGTCCGCCACTAAATCATTAAACTTTTGCCGGACAAGGGTGGGGCGTATTGACACTGTACAGGGCTCCACCTATGCTCTTAATAGACCGAATATTATTTTTAGTCATACTACTTATCCGCGTGGCGGATGATTTCGGGGGCAAAGGAGTGTGGGTATGGGTCTGATCATTCCGGGCGTGGAGATCCGCGTGATTCGTGAACTGGTGCCCAGACCGCTGGGCGCGACCGGGGTGCTGGGGATTGTCGGCCCCACCGAGGTGGACCGCTCGTCCAAGCCGCTCCAGGCCCTCGGGTCGTTGCAGGAGTTCCGGGAGACCTATGGGCCGGCCTCGGTCATGTCACTGCCAGAGGTTCGGCAGGCCTTCGCGGCGGGGTTGAACCAGGTGGTGGTGGTCAACATCCCGCCCGACCTGATGACCGCCGCCGCGGTGGAGGAGAGCGTGCAGGTGAACGGCTCCCCCGCGAAGCTGGAGTTCCGGGCGAAGGCCGGCGGGGCCTGGGGCAACGACCTCTCGGTCCGGCTGGTCACCCGGACCGGCGTCGCTGCCGGTCAGGAGGCGGTGGAGGTCCAGGTCTTCCGGAAGGGGACGGACCAGCCGGTGGAGACGATCCGGAACCTCTCCAGCAGGCGGGACCACGCCCGCTACTTCGTGGCCGCCGTCAGCGCCGAGTCCTCCTTCGTGCGGGCGACGCTGAAGACGGCTGCCGCACCGGATGCGCAGGTGCTGCCCGACAACACCAACCCCGACGCCCTGCCCAAGCCGCTGACCGGCGGGCAGGACGCCATGCCCGAGGCCTTTGCGGCGGCGCTCGCCCGGCTGGAGACCTTCCCGGACGTGGACATGGTGGCCGCCAGCCACCGGTACGGCGAGGCCAACGCCACCCAGATCTGCGCCGAGATCATCAGCCACTGCGAGCGCATGTCGCGGATCGCCCGGAACCGGATGGGCTTCGGCCAGACCATCCCCACCGAGGACGGCCGGCCCAACATGGAGGTCACCACCCGGATGGCCTCCCGGCTGGTGAGCGAGCGGTTTGTCCTGGTCGCCCCCCACGGGTACATGGGCGCCGTGATCGGCATGATCGCCGGGCAACGCTACTTCGAGTCGCCCACCTTCAAGAGCCTCCCGGGGGTCTCCAGCCTCTCCTTCGACTTCACCGACCCGCAGCTGGAGGCGCTGATCAAGGCCGGGGTCTGCGCCGTCGATGAGGTGCCCCGCAAGGGGATCTCGGTGGTCAAGGGGATCACCACCGACACCGGGCAGATCAACGTCACCCGGGTGGCCGACCGGGCGGTCCGGCACGTGCAGAACATCGCCCAGGACTTCATCGGGCTGTTGAACACCGAGGCGCACCGGCTCGCCCTGAAGCAGCGGATCACCGAGGCCTTCACCCGGATGGAGCGGGAGGGGGCGATCGTGCCCAGCACCGACGGGCAGTCCCCGGCCTTCGCCGTTTCGGTGGAGTCGACCCCCGATGACTTCGCGGCGGGGGTGGTCCGGATCGACACAGCGGTGCGGCCGGTCCGGGCGATCGACTACATCTACGCCACCATCAAGGTCCAGGCGTTCTAACCGGAAGGAGGCAGTCGCGTGGCCACGATTCTTTCGGCGAACCGGTCGAACGTGCTGGTCAACGGCACGGCGCTGGCCGGGCTTCAGGAGATCACCTACCAGACGGTGAAGCCCCAGACCGAGATCGCCGCCATCGGGACGGATGAGCGGGTGGGGGTGGTCTACGGCATGACCCGGATCACCGGGACGCTCCGGATCCGCTCTGCCAGCGACGAGCTGGAGCGGCTGCTCCAGTCCAAGGAGAGCTTCCAGATCTTCGCCTCGCTCAAGCACGTCACGGCGGAGGGCGAGGTGGCCAAGGAGGTCACCCTGGACGAGTGCCAGCTGCACGGCAAGTCCTTCGGGCTGGCGGCGGGCGGGGTGGTCGAGGTGATCTACCACTTCTCGGCCACCCGGGAGCGCTAGCCCATGGGCGCCCGGACCTTGTCGATCGGAGACCGGCAGTACACGGTGCAAGCCCCCCGCTGGTGGCGCTGGACCCAGGCGCTGGAGCGGGGGGCGGGCGACAGCGCTCGCCTGCTGGAGGAGTGTCTGCTGGCCTGCCTGGAGGGAGAGAGCCGGGAGACGATCCGGGCCCTCCCGGTGGGGGTGGGCGATCAGCTGATGGCCGCCGCCCTGCGGGCGGTGGAGGAGGAGCGGCTCGCCCTGCGGCTTGAGGTGCTCGAAGGGCTGGAGGTATGGCGGGTCAGGGGGACGGGAGTCGAGCTTCGCCTCCACCCGTGGACCTTCGGCGAGCGGAACGAGGCGCTCCGCCGGTCGCTCCGGCTGGTGGACGGGCGGGTCTCCGTCGACCTGGCGGCCTACGAGATGCAGATGCTCCAGTCCTGCGTCACCACCGAGGAGGGGGAGCACATCGGCCCCCAGGCCATCGCCGAGTGGCCGGTGGCGCTGGGCGAGGTGGTGATCCAGGCGCTGGACCGGCTCAACGGGGTGGCGGAGGAGCAGGCGGCGATCCTGGAGGCCTCGGTCCGCCAGGGGTATGACCACCCGGATCTGGCGCTGCTCTACCTCTGCCAGCACTTTGGCTGGCGGCCCGAGCAGGTGGAGCGGATGGACGCCCGCCTGGCCGAGCGGCTGCTGGCAGCCCTTCGGCTGGTCGACCGGGGGCCGGCGCAGGCAGCCGCTGCCCAGCAGGGGGAGGGGGTGAACCGGATCATTGTGGAGGATGACTAGCCGCTTCCCCAGCTTCAGCCCGGGTCTGCTGGGCTTTCTGGCCCTGGTACTGGCCCGCTCTTCGGCACGGGGGGGTCGGCGGGAGCGGGTCTGCCGGGCGCTGGGTCTGGCGGGAGGCCCCCATGCGCCCGCGGGGAGGCCCCCGCCCCCCTGGCAGGCAGGCGGAACCCGCCTGTCACATCCCCGGCAGGTGTCCGGAACAGGCCTGGCGTCACCCTCGGACCTGCCTGGAATGGGGCTTGCCCAAGCCTGGCATGCGCCTGAAATGGGACTGGTATCACCCTGGCATGCGCCTGAAATGGGGCTGCCACAACCCTGGCACCGGCCTGGAACACCCGGGTCACGCGATGGGGCCGACCCACCGGCGCGGGGGACCCCCGCCGGCAACGGGGAAGGAATGGCCTCCAACCGGCCTCCGGCCTCGCCAGATCGGCCTGCCATGAGGCCTGCCATGAGGCGGACACGAGCCATGAACCCATCCCTCGAGCAGCCCGCACGGCCAGCGGATGATTCCGCACAGCCAATGCATACGCCCGCCATATCACCGCATGAAGCATCCGGGCGGCAGATGCGGGACTCGACCGGGGGAACGGAGGGGCAGCATGATCCTGGCACGCCCCTGACGCATCCCTTGCATGAGCCTTCCACACCCGTGGAAGGGAGTGCCCTCAGGGCCGCCCTCGCCGCCCGGGAGCAGCGGCGCACCGCCCTGGCGGCCCGGCTGACCGCCCCACGCCCCCCGACCCCCGCGCCGGCGCCCTCTCGCCATGACCCCCGCGCCGAGGCCCCAGCCACCGGCGGCGGGAGCGCTCCTCCCGGCATTGCCCTGCCCCCGGGGGTCGAGATCCCGGCGCTGAGACAGGTGGCCGCCGCGATGGGGCCCGCATGGAGCCTGGGGCAACTCCCACCAGACCCTCCCACCGATCTCCGCCCGGCCAGCCGGGCCCCGGGCCCGGCCCCCAGCCTCGCCGCCCGGGAGCAGCTCCGGGAGCAGCTGGCCCGGATCCTGCGGGAGGACGCCCTCCGGCACGGCCTGGACCTGAAGGGGGGGTAATTCGGTGGCAGAAGCGGTGATCCTCGGCGATCTGGAGCTGGACCGGGTGACCGGGCTGGCGATCGATGAGTCCCGCCGGCTGGCGATCCACCCGTGGCCCGGTGCGGAGGGGGACCTGGTCCAGGACCTGGGCCAGGCCGGCGCCCGCATCTGGCTGGCGGGGGTGGCCCTGGGCAGCGAGGCGGGCAACCGCCTGGAGGCGCTGCGGCAGGCGATGCAGCGGGGCGAGCCCCTGGACTTCGCCGCCAGCGCCGCCGTCGCCGCCAATATCGAGCAGGTGATGGTGGCCCGCCTTCAGGTCTACCAGCCGCCCGGCCGGCTTGACTACTACGAGTACCAGATGGAACTGGTCCGCTATGTGCCGCCGCCCCCGCCCACCGCCGGCGGCTTCGACGCCGGCGTTCTCGGCGAGATCGCCTCCGCCGTCGATGAGGCCGCAGGCGCCGCGGTGGATGCCGCCGCCGGCGCCCTGGCCGAGGCCGCCGCCGCCAAGGCTGCCCTGGACGAGGCGCTCGCCGCCGCCGAGGACGCCGTGGAGATGGTGGAGACGGTGATGGAGGCGGTGGAAGGGTTGGGTGTGATCGAGGAGATCCTGTCCAAGGCCGGCCGGGCGATCACCGCCTGGGGCGGCTAATGCAAAGGAGGAGTATTCCGTGGCGACGAACCGGACGGCCAAGTACAACGCCCTGCCCCAGAAGCTGAAGGATGTGGATGCGGCCCTGCGCGAGCTCTGCGAGGTGATCACCGGCGGCGCCTTCGACCCCGACAAGATCTGGGGCGAGAGCGCCGAGGACTCCATCACCGACTATATGGAGTCGCTCACCACCGACCCCGGCCTGAAGACCAAGATCAACGAGCTCCTGGGCGGCCTGCCCGGCAGTTCGGCCATCAACTCCGCCATCGAGGCGATGACCAAGGGGCTCCAGGATGTGGTCAAGGAGATCGAGAACACCGCCAACGAGCTGGGCGATGAGGTGGGGACCCGGTACCAGGCCTTCGTCGCCCTCAACTCGCCCCACGCCACCAGCCCCGGCTACAACTACCAGCCCGTTGACGGCAAGTACGGCCTCTTCCCGGCCATCGCCGGGGTGATCAACGAGGCGGCCGGCTCCAGCTTCGACACCGAGGCGATCATGGGGCCGCTGAACGACATCGTCAACGTGGCGCAGGCCGGGGCCGCCATCGCCGACTTCGTCGCCTACGCCTCCGGCTGCATCGACCTGCTGGGTGAGGCGCTGACCGTGACCGCATAACCCTGGGCCGGGAGGAGGGGGTGCCATGCGACCCACCATTCACCTCCGGCCGGTCGGGGCGCCCCCGGCCGCCGGCCCGATCCCGCTGGCCGCCCTCCGGCTGCGCCGCTCGCTGGCGTGGCCGGTGGGGCAGGCCGAGGTGGTGCTCTCCCCGGCGGTGGAGCCCCCGGAGGCGGGGGCGAAGCTGCAGATCAGCGGCGCTTCCGGCTCCGGCCAGGCCCGGCCGCTCTTCACCGGCCGGCTGCTCCGGCGGCAGGTGGGCTCCTGGGGAACCCGCCTGCTGATCGAGGAGGCCACCGGCCCCCTGGCCCGGCTCCACACCGACAGGGCGGTCCGCTCCACCACGGCGGCCAAGCTGATCAGCGAGCTCTGCCAGGAGGCCGGGGTCCCGGCGGTGGTGGAGCCCCCCGGCGCCACCCTGCCCGCCTACGCCCTCCACTTCGGCCCCAGCGGCATGGACCACATCCTCCGGCTGGCCGCCATCTCCGGCCTGCTGGTCCGCACCGACACGGCGGGCCAGCTCCGGGTGGAGAGTCCGCTCCCCACCCCGGTGGCCACCCTCCGCCGGGAGGATCCGGTGATCGACTACCAGGCCGAGGATGGGCCCGACGATCCCCCCGGAACCCGGCTGACGGGGGATGGCGCCATGGGCGCCAGGGGTCCGGGGGCGGAGAGCTGGCTGCTCCAGTCCCTGGAGGCCGTCGCCGCCGGCGACGGCAGCCACAGCCGCCACATGCCCGGCCTGAAGACGGCGGCGGATGTGACCAGAGCCGCCGCCACCCTGGCCCTGCGGGCCAAGGAGAGCAGCCACCGCCGGCACCTGGTGCTGGCGGGCCTCCCGCCGGCCGACCTGGGCGAGGCGCTCCTGCTGACCGGTTTCAGCCCGGCCCCCGAGCCGGTGCGGCTGGCCGGGATCACCATCGTCTGGGACGCCCAGGCCGGGCTCGTCACCCGCCTGGAGCTGAACCGAATCGGGGTGTGAGTGCGTGTCCGACATCGTCGCCCTGCTCCGGGAGCTGATCCGGGCCGAGCTGGCCCACCACATCCCCAGCCAGATCGGGGTGGTGGAGGCGGCAGCGGCCCATTCCGACCCCTCTGACAACGAGAACTACGGCTGCGATGTGCGCCTCCGGGGCCGGGACCTGCTCCTGACCGGTGTGCCCCTCGCCACCGATCACCTGGGCACAGCCGCCCCGCCGGCCAAGGGCGACCTGGTCCTGGTCCACTTCGTGGGCGGCGACCCTGACCAGCCGGTGATCGCCGGTCGGTTCTACAGCGACCAGCTCCGCCCACCCCCCTACGGCCCGGGCGAGATCGTCACCCACCTCCCGCCGGACGCCGGCGAGTCGGACCGGCTGGAGCTGGCGCTGAAGGGCGGCCGGAACGGCAGCCGCTCCTTCACCCTGAAGCTCCCCTCCGACCTCACCCTGACGGTGACCGACAAGCGGGTGGAGGCGGCGGTGGGGAGTCTGACCCTGACCATCGACGCCGAGGCCGGCGAGGCGACCCTCACCACCTCCGGCTCCAGCCTCACCCTCAAGGACGGGGGGGACATCGCCCTGCAGGGGAACGGCAACCTGACCATCGAGGCCCAGGGGAGCCTGGAGATCAAGGCGGGGGCCAACCTGAAGCTGAACGCCGGCGCCACCGCCGAGCTGAAGGGCTCGGTGGTCAACATCAACTGAAGGAGGTGCTGCCGATGGGCATGCCCGCAGCGAAGCAGGGCGATCAGATCCTGGCTACCGACACCCACATCGTGCTCCTGCCGCCCTACAGCACGCCGACCCCGCTCCCCCATCCCTTCGCCGGCATCCTCTCCGGCGGCCTCTCCGGTGACGTCAACATCGGCGGAATGCCGGCGGCGATCCTCGGCTCCACCGCCGACAACAGCCCGCCCCACATCCCGCAGGGCGGCCCCTTCCAGCGGCCGCCCGCCAACCAGGGGCAGGTGCTCCTGGGCAGCAGCAGCGTCCTGATCAACGGCCAGCCCGCCGCCCGCACGGGCGACACCGCCACCACCTGCAACGACCCGGCAGACCTGCCGGTGGGCACGGTGATGGGGACGGGCACCGTCATCATCGGGGGGTGAGGAGGATGGAGCGGCCCGACCTGGGCACCGACCTGGCCCTCCAGCACGGGCGGACCATGGGGAGCGCCCTGCGGCTGGTCTCCCTGGGGGGCGACCTGGCCACCGTCTCGGGGTGGGCCAACCTGGAGCAGGCGATCTGGCTCCGGCTGGGCGTCTACCAGGGCGACCTGGCCCACCTGGGCCACCCCGACTTCGGGAGCCGGCTCCACCTGCTGATCGGCCGGCTGGTCAGCCCGGAGGTGCTGGCCCTGGCCCGGGCCTACGTGCGGGAGGCGCTGCGCCGGGAGCCCCGGATCGCCGCCGTCACCAGCCTGGAGGTCTCCCCGGACCCGACCCTTCCCGGCACCCTCCTGATCCAGCTGAGCGTGCAGCCGGTCGGCAAGGCCGATCCGATCGATGTGACCCTGAGCTTTGCCCTGGAACCGGGGCAGGTGGAGGCGGACTGACCTATGCAGCCACCGGGAGGCAAGTACCGGTACGAAGAGATCGTGACCCGCATGCTGACCCAGCTCCGGGAAGAGGGGCGGCTGACCGATGTCAACCCCGGCAGCGTCGTCCGCACCCTGGTGGAGGCCTTCGGGCGGGAGCTGGCCGAGGCGCACGCCCGCCTCTCCCACATCTACGAGATGGGCTACATCGACACCGCGACCGGCGAGTCGCTGGACTTCCTGGTCGCCCTCCTGGGACAGCGCCGCATCGACGGGCTGCAGGTGGTGGGCGACGCGGTCTTCACCCGCGACTCCCGGGTGGCCGGCCGGGTGGTGATCCCCGAGGGGACCCGGCTGAAGGTCCAGCTGCAGCCCAGCGGCCTGGCCTACTACCGGACCAGCCGCGAGGCGGAGCTGGAGCCGGGGCAGAACAGCGTCACCGTCCCCGTGGTGGCCGACCCCGCCGAGGGGGAGGAGCCCACCGCCCACCTGCTGCCCGATGAGCTGGACTGGCAGGTGGTGCAGGATGTGCCGCTGGCGGGCATCGGCGGGGTCGACATCCCCCGGCCCACCGTCCAGCGTGGCTACCGGGAGAGCGACGACGACCTGCGCAGGCGGGTGAAGGGGCTGATCGACGCCGCCGGCGGCGGCACCCTCAAGGCGATGGAGCGTGCGATCCTGGCCACCGGCCACGCCGCCGGGGTGGTCTTCCGGGACGCCGACTCGGACGGGCTGCCCAGGCTGCAGCCCGGCCAGCTGGAGGTGGTGGTGGACGGCGACCTGGCCGCCCCCAACGCCTACAGCGAGATCCGGGACGCCATCAACCGGACCAAGGGGCCCGGCATCCTCGTCTCCATCCGGGGGATCACCACCCGGACCGTCACCATCCAGCTGAGGGTGCTCCCCAGCACCCCCAACCTCTCCGCCGGCAAGAAACAGGCGCTCCGCCGCGCCATCGAGCAGACGGTCCAGGGAGCGATCGTCGGCCTCAAGGTGGGCGAGAAGCTGCTCTGGAACCCGGTCCAGGCCAAGGTGCTCTCCCTGGACGGCGTCCGGGACATCCTCGAGGGGACCGCCACCCTGGACGGCAGCCCGATGAGCCTCACCCGGGAGATCCCCTCCGGCCCGCTGTCGCCCCTGGAGCGGCTGACGGTGCCCGAGGACGGCCCCGCCGTCACCATCCTCTTCGACGGCGAGGCCACCGTCCAGCTCCGGCTCTGGGCCTCCGTCGAGCCCGACCCGACCACGCGGGCGGCCATCGCCCGGGCGGTGGAGGAGGTGCTGGCTGGCAAGAACGATCTTGCCGGCCCTGCCGCCATCTCCTTTGCCGAGGTGGTGGCCGCTGCGAAGGGGGCGCCGGGCGGCGCCATCCTGGAGGGCGCCACCGTGGCGGTCCAGGTGATCGACCTGCTGGGCGGCGGCGAGGCCTTCCTCAGCCCCGCCTTCCCGACCTACAACCTCGGTCCATCCGACCGGCTGGAACCCCATCCCGACGGACCGGTCTGGGGGGAGCTGCCATGAGCGCCGACCGGGTCTTCCGCTTCCTCCCCGACGCCTACCGGCGGGCCGGCTCCCAGACGGTGATCCGCAGCCTGACCGGGGCGCTGGGAGACGCCCTTGCCGTGCTGGACCGGCACGGCAGACAGCTGCTGCAGTCCCGGTTTATCGACCACCTGGCCGACCTCGACGATGCCGAGCGGCTGGCGGCGCTCTTCGCCCTGGTCCCCTGGCCCGAGGAGGACCTGGGCGAGTTTCGCCACCGGGTGGGGCAGATGGCCCGCATCTACCTCGCCGGAGCCGCCACCGCCCCCCGCCTGCTGGAGGTGGTGGCCGCCGCCACCGACGCGCGGCTGGACGAGATCGTCCTGCCGGAGCGAGCGCCGCAGGGAGGTGGTCCTCTGAACGACCGGTTTACCACATCCGGCCACTACGCCCGCCGGGCCGATCCGGCCCAGCGCTTCGAGGCCCGGCTGGTGGAGCTGCCGCCCGTCCGGCAGGAGGTGGTGATCACCCCCGCCTCGGACTACAAGTGGGAGGTGGAGAACGCCACCTACGCCGACCCCGGCGACTTCTTCACCCCGCCCACCTACCCGGAGCCGGTGGTGGAGATCACCGCCGGGGAGCGCCCGGTCACCCTGCCGATCCTGCTGCAGCGCGACCTGCGCCGGCTGGTGCTGGTCAACCGGTTCATCCCGCCCGGCGCCACGCTCCGGGTCGACCTGCAGCACCATCAGATCCAAGACCTGGACGGCCCGGCCACCCTGCAGGGGCCGGTCACCATGGGGGGCGCTCCCGCCCCCGACCTGCTCTACGGCACCGGCGGCCTCGCCGGCGACAACCGGGCCTGGCGGCTGACCGACCCGCCGCCCCGGCAGAGCGCCGCCCGCCCCTTCCACCTGGTCCGGTGGAGCAAGCAGATCCGCACCGGGCCCGACATCCCGGAGGTGCCCGGCCCCCCCGGCTCCGCCGACCCGGTGCCCATCGCCAATATCCCCTGGCCCCCGCTGCTGGGGCTCGGCACCTCCCGCTGGCGGCTGCTGGTGGGGGCCAACCCCCAGGGACTGCTCCCCGCCCTCGACGAGGCGCTGGAGCTGAGCGACCTTCGCCCCCTGCCCGCCACGGTGCAGACCGGCCCGGCCTCCATCCGCTTCCACTGGATCGGCCGCCGGCTGGCCACCTTCACCGTGCTGGTGCCGGAGGAGCAGCTCTGCGACGGCCCGGTCCCATCCGGCAAGATGAAGCACCGGGCCGACTGGCTCCGGGAGCAGATCCACCGGCTGAAGCTGGCGGGCGTCCTCTACCTGGACCCCTCCGCCACCGCCCTGATGGAGGAGCCGGAGGAGGGGGAGGGCGGGCAGCCGGAGCTCTCCCTCTGGGAGGTCTCCCCCGCCACCGCCGACCTGGCGGCGGAGGTCCGGACCGTCCACCGGAAGGAGGCCTTCGCCGAGGCCACCCTGCTGACCGATTCGGTCGCCATCACCGTAACCGCAGAGGAGGAGTAGCCCATGGGGCATGAATCGCTGGCCATCCACGGAGTTGTCCGGCTGGAGGTGACCCGATCCGACGGCACGGTGGTGCGGTCGGAGGGGAGGAACACGGTGGTCGACGGGGGGCGGCAGATGGTGGCCCAGCTGCTCAGCGGGGCGGCCACCGGCCCCAGCTTCGCCATCGCCGCCGGGGTCTCTGCCGAGCCGACCGTCCCCGACCTGACCAAGCTCTACGACCCCGACGGCCTGGAGCCGGTCCCGGTCACGGAGGTGAGGGTGAAGGAGGGCGTGGTCACCCTCCGGGCCTCCTTCCCCCCCGCTGAGCGGGAGCGGCTGATCAAGGAGGCCGGGCTGATGCTGACCTGCACCCTGGGCGAGAGCCAGGTGACCACCCTCTACAACCGCGCCCTGGTCAAGCCGCACCAGACCGTGCGGGCCAAGGAGGTCCTGACCCTGACCTGGACGCTTGCCTTCGCCCCGCAGGGGGCGTAGCACAGCCTCCCGAGGCGAAGAAGGAGGATGGGGTATGAGCGATCTTCCGGGCGGGGCCAGGATCCCGGTCACCTTCAAACCCGGACAGCCACTGACCGCTGAAGAGCTGAACGCCATGCAGAAGGAGCTGCTCCTGCTGCTCCTGACCCATGACCACACCGGCAACGATCAGGCCTCGCCCCGGGGGGTGCCCATCGACTGGCAGGGGCTCGCCCCCAACGCCGTGCGGGGCCAGCACATCAGCCCCAACGCCGTGGCCAAGGGGGACATCCACAACGGGGCGGTGGGCGCCAGCGAGATCCAGGAGAAGTGCATCGGCAGCAATCATCTGGTTGATGAAGCGGTGGGGACGCCCCAGATCAAGGAGAAGGCGGTCACCCTGGCCAAGCTGGCCGACGAGGTGCTCGCCCTGCTGAACGCGCCCCGGGAGGGGGCGACCACCTACGGCTACTGCACCTGGCTGGACGGGCTGATCGCCTATCCCACCCCGGACCGGCCCTGGTTCGACTGGCTCCTGGACGAGGCGGCGCCGGTGCGGGTCCACGACCTGCCCATCCGCCGCCTGCGGGATGACGGCGGCTGGCAGCCGATCCGCTCCATCCTGCCGCCCGACGCCGTCCGGCCGATCATCCCCAACCTGGACCTGGCCACCCGGGCCGAGATGGCCGTCTCCCTGGCCGGCTTCTTCAAGCAGAACGAGCCGGTGGTCCGGGAGGTGCTGGGCGGGGCGGTGGCCGAGGTCCGCTCCGAGGGGAGCCACTGGGGGGTGACCCTGGCCTCCGGGGAGCGGCTGAGCCTGGCCGACGCCGAGATGAAGGAGCTGCTGGGCCGGCTGGGCGCAGCCGGGGCCGACCTGACCCGTCTGAACAACCCCCTGCGCACCGAGAGCTTCAACCTGATCGGGGCCTTTGAGCGGGCCGCCCCCATCCGGACGGCGCCCATCTACGCCGAGCCGATCCGGACGGCCCCCATCCGCAGGCAGCCGATCCGGACCGCCCCCATCATCCTGGAGCCCATCGGCACCACCCCCATCCACCGGCTGCCCTTCGACCCTTCACTCTTCCTGAACCCCCACCCGTCGGACGACCTGCAGGAGCGGCACCGGATCGGGATGCTGGTCGACCCGGCCAGCATCGGCTGGAAGGGCGCCCGGGAGGGGACCGCCCTCTACCAGCCCGGCGTGGGCGGCAACGCCGTCTTCAGCGACAGCGGCCAGCCGGTCACCTTCAGCCCCCACAAGAACCCCAGCAAGGAAGAGCTGCTGGTCCTCAGCCGGATCCTCTACCACTTCGGCATCGAGAACGACGAGCGGCTCCATCCCGACTACCTGCTGAAGATCCCCAAGATCTACGACTTCCTCAACAACCCGCACCTGCTGGCCGCCGGCTACTGGACCGGCGGCAGCCGGAACATCCGGTCGGTGATCCGGATGCGCCACCGGGGGCGGGAGTTCGTCCGGGTGCGCTTCGCCACCCCCTACACCGACACCTCGTACACCGTCAGCATCACCCCCGACTACCTCTTCGAGGAGGAGGAGGCGCAGCCGCCGCTGATCCCCCAGGTGCTCCACCGCCGGGCTGAGTACGTCGACCTGCTCTTCTTCCGGGGGAGCGACCTGGTCAACAAACTCTCCTTCAGCATCGCCATCCACGGGGAGCTGGTCGCGTCATGATTCTGGCCATGGAGGCCCATCTGGCAGCCTGGGCCCAGCGGCAGATCCAGGCGCTCTCGGCCGAGAGCGACCTCTTCGGCCACGTGCGGGCGGTGCCCGGGCAGCTCACCTTGCCGCCGGGGCCGCCCCTGGGGGCGACCGAGGTGGCCGCCCTGGTTCAGGTCCAGTCGCTCAGGCCCCAGCCGGAGGACCGGGACCTGGGCCCCCGCCCCGCCCCGGACGGGGGATGGCTCCACCTGAAGGCCCTGGTCGCCCTCCGGCTCCTGGGCCAGGCGGGCCCCTACCCCGGGGGCAGCCTGGAGGTGACCCCGCCCGGCAGCGAGCTTCACCGGGTGGATGTGGCCGCCCTCACCCTGCTGGCGCTGCTGAAGGAGCAGCCCGGCCCCGCCGCCGACGGCCCGGTGCTCCCCCTGGTTGAGCTGGAGATCGGGGCGCGGCCCGCCGGGGCCGCCACCGCCGCCCACGCCGCCCGCAAGGCCTCCCTGGCCTGGACCGCCTGGGAGGTGGGCGAGGTGACCCTGATCCGGGAGAACCCGGAGAACCACCGGCAGTGGGAGATCCCCCTGACCGCCTCCTGCCAGTTCCGGCTGAGCCCGGCGGCGCTGGAGGGCGGGCGGATCCTCCGGATCGGCGGCGAGCTGACCGTCCGAAACAAGCCGCTGAAGGTGGCGGCCTCCTCGGTCTACGCCCCGGCCGAGGCGCTCTCCCTCAGCTGGTTCGATGGACTGAGCGAACCGGTGATCGCCGAGCTGGGGGAGCTGGCGGTCACCACCCTGGGCGATCTGGGCCGGCTGGGCCCGGCGCGGGTCGCGGCGATCGCGGCCGAGCTGCGCACGGCCGGCCCCGCCGAGGAGAGCCGCCTGGGGCAGCTGACCAGCATCGCCCTGGCGCGGCAGACCGCCCTGGAGCTGACCCCGCTCTACCGGCAGGACCCGGTCGCCTTTGCTCTGCCCGCCCGCGCCCTGCTGGCGCCCACGCCGGAGGAGTCGGAGGTGCTGGCGCGGCTGATCCTCTCCCCCGAGATCCACGCCCAGGTGGCCATGCTGGCGCTGCCGGTCGCCACCGCCCTCCGGCCGGAGCGGCGGGAGCAGGTCGCCCTGGGCGCGCTGCTGATCCGCGGGAGGTGAGGGAAGGTGCTGATCCACCCAGGCGATGGGAAGGCCGCCTCCGGCCGTGGGCAGGCCTACGAGGCCGAGATGGGCCGGGGCATCCGGCAGATCCGCCCCGGCGAGATCGAGGCGGGCATGGACGTGGAGCAGATCTACCAGTACTACCGGGCCGGCTGGTGGTGGGAGCCGGCCGCCCCGCCGGCCTCCACCGCCGTGCTGCGGCTGGACCAGCCCCAAACCCGTGTGGCGAGCCTGCTCCTGCGGGCCAACATCCCCTCCACGGTGCGGCTGCAGGGGCCGGCTGACCTGCTCTTCCACGCCTTTGTGATCCGGCTGACCGCCCGCTCCCTCATCCGGAACCTGGCCCGGCCCGAGTGGGGCTCCTCCCGGGCCGTCTCCGGCGCCGACCCGGCCTGGCAGGAGATCCTGCTGGCCGCCCCGGCCCGGATCGAGGCGGTGGGGGTCCGCACGGCCCGCTCCGCCGCTGATGTGGAGGTCCGGTACAAGGAGGGCGACTACCGGACCTATGTGCAGCCCCTCCACCTGAACCGGTTCCGCGGGGGCCGGGGGAAGTACCTCTACTCCGGCTACCACGAGCAGGCGGTGCTCACCCAGGCGGTCCAGGTAAAGCTGGAGGATGAGGATGCCGAGATCCTGCTCAGCTCCCCCAGCCTGCCCTCCCGGGTGGCGCTGGCCCTGGGCGATGACACCCCGGCCCAGCTCTTCCCCGCCGAGATGGCGCTGGAAGGAACCGCCACCTCCCGGGACCTGACCGGCCAGATCAACGCCGCCTGGCGGCGCGGGAGCAGCGGCGGGGAGGCCGAGGTGCAGCTCCGCATCACCTCCCTGACCGATGGCGTCGTCCAGGTCGACCTGGACGGGGCCTGGGGCCGCTCCTACGCCGGCCCCGAGCAGAGCCTCGCCCTGGACTCCCTCAACCCTGCCGTGCTGGAGCTGCCCTGGCCCTTCGGCGAGGCGCCCGAGGCGAGCGCCTCGCTCCGGATCGCCGGCCGGATCGAGGGCGGACGGCGGCTGGAGCTGGCCCCCGGCAACCCGACCTTCTCGGTGCGCGCCACCGAGCGGCTGGAGGTGGCGCAGGCCGTCCGGCTGGCCGCCGGTGAGGCCCCGGCCGAGAAGCGCCGGCTGCTGGCGGTCTGGCTGATGCTCCCCGGCCTTCCCCGGGCGGAGGAGCGGCTGGAGATCCGGCTGGCCGAGGCCTCGGGCGAGCCTCCCTTTCCGTCGGACCAGCCCCTGGCCCAGGCCGAGCTCACCCTCCCCGCCGATGCGGGCGCCTACGTGGCCGCCGGCGGCGGCTTCTGGTTCCGGGCCGCCCTGGAGAAGCCGGTGGAGCTGGACGGTGCCCAGGCGACCCGCCCGCTCTTCGTCGTGGCCGCCGGCCGGGAGGGCGGGAGCCTCCTGGCCCACCGGAGCCTGGGAGTCCCGCCCGAGGGCGCCTTGCGGATCCCGGCCGGCGCGGGGGCCGGGGCGGCCCTGGCCCGCAACCTGGACCGGACCGGGAGCTGGGAGCTCCAGGCCTTCAACCGGGAGGCGGCCCTCTGGCTGATCGACCTGGAGCTGGAGCCCCTGCCGGCCGAGCGGGCCGAGCTGGTGGTCTACGCCCTGGGAACCCAGCCACCCCAAGCCCTCCCGCTCCCAGCCCCGGACCGGATCTCGCTGCAGACCCCCGGCCTTCCGGTTCCGCGGCCCTCCGATGAGAAGCTGGTTGTCACCTTCACCTCGGCTATCAGGGCCTCCCTGACCGCCCAACTCTCCCTGTACAAGCCGATAGTGGGCCACGGCGCATGAGATCTGTGAGATTTTTCCCCGGAAGACCGAGTAACAGGCGAGTAAAAGCTCACAGATCGCCCCGGCCATTCGCCATCTAGCCGCCAAAATCAGCCCAAATACCTACCTCCAGGCCCAATACAGGCACTCCACCAGGAGATCTGTGAGTTTTTACCCGGCAGACCACATCTGCTGGTCGGAAAAAGCTCACAGATCTCGCCTTTTCCGCAGGTGGAGACCGCTCCATACAAGTGATACATGTCCAACATCAGAAAGTTTTAAGCAGATGGTCCGCATCCTTCCGCCGGACCAGCCGTTGAGGAGGGTGAACCCCACGGAAATCTTGGATAAGGCAGGCGTAATGAACCATGACCCCCTCCGCAAAGCTCCTGGCCACTCTGTTGGCTGTGGCGGTGCTCCTGGCCGGGTGCGGCCGGACGGCCTCGCCCCCGCCGCCCGGGGGGCCGCCCCAGACCCAGGCCCAGGCCCCTGCCAGGACCGAGCCCGGCATGGCCCAGCCCATCACAGCCCAGCCGAGCACAACCCAGCCCGTCCCCGCACCCGTCCCCAAGCCCCTGGAGCCGGTGGTCCGGCAGCAGTGGCTGCCCGGCACCCCGGAAGCCCTGGCCCAGGGGTTTTTCGACTGGTACATGAACCAGAGCAAGACCCAGGGCAGCCCGATCGCCGATGGGACCTACCGGAACGCCGACGACCTCCACCCCGGCTGGATCGCCACGGTCGAGGCCAAGCTGAAGGAGTGGCGGGAGACCCACCAGCCCGGCCTCGACCTCTTCCTCTGCGCCCAGAACATCGCCGACGGGGTGATCGTCGGTCCGGCGGACATCGTCGGCACCGAGGCCGCCCTGATGGCCTACCACGGCCCCTGGGACGGGGAGAAGCGCTGGTCGGAGATGGAGGTCTACCTGATCCGCACCGGCGACCGCTGGAAGATCACCCGCATCCACTGCAGGCGGTGACCCGATGGGCCGCCAATAACCGGGCCAGGACCTTCTCCGTCTTGATGCGGACCTGAGCGGTGGCACAATGTTCCATCCCGATGGGCGACATGAACAGGCGAGACCCCACCACCCGACTGCGGATGGTGGGGTCTTGCGTTACTTCATCTCAATGCGGTCCACCCGGACCTCCAGCGTCTCGATCAGCCCGTCCTCGCCGGGAGCCAGGCTGTACAGGACCGGACCGCCCCCCATGTCGAACCGGGTGATCTCCTTGCCGTCCTGCCCCAGGAGCCGCATGGTCAGGTTCCGCTTCCACGGCTCTCCCGCTGCGGCGAAGCTCATCCACTGGGCTGCTCTGGCATCGCCGCTCAGCCCCCGCTTCAGGACGATGTTCGCGTACTTCGTCCGCCCCGGCCGACGGGCGCCCTCCAGGTTGCTCTCCACCTCGGCCATCCGCGCCTTCATGTTCCGGATGGCGTTCATGGCGATGTCGTGCTTCGCCCGGTCCCCGATCCCCGCCACCTGCTCCTCGAGCGCATCCAGCGCCGCCAGCACCGGAGCGACGCAGGCGCCGTCGCCGCAGGTGACCGGGCGGTCCGGGGCGCACTCCATAACCCCATCGCAGTCATCGTCCACCCCGTCGACGGTGCAGGAGTCGGTGTCGTCGCAGTCGCCGTCGCCCCACCGGATCCGCCCGCCGACCGGGCCGCCCAGCTCGAAGCTGCCCAGCGGCTTCCCGTCCGCCTCCAGCAGGGCGGTCACAGCCGAAGGCCTCCCGCCGCCGCCGTCCGCGCTGCCCGCCGCCCGCTCGAGCCGCTCCGCCACAAAGGTGATCTCCTCCACCAGGTGGCCGTCCCGGGAGCTGACCCTCCACTGGACCGGCCAGCACTCGAACAGGTTGTAGCGGGCCGTCTCATTGCGGTTCCGATCACGCATGATGATCGAGATCGACTTGCGGATGTTCTGGCCCTTGGAGGTCTCGTTGAACCAGCCGTGCAGGGAGGTGTCCCCCGTCAGCGCCCGCTCCAGGGTGATGTTGCCATAGGTCGGCTGCCCCGGCGCGTAAAGCCGCTCCATCGACCCCTCCGGGTCGGCCTCGGGCACCTCCAGGACCCCGTTCAACTCGGCCGCCAGCGCCCGGATGTTCCCGATCGCATTCTTGGCCGTGTCGTGACGGGCCTTGTCGGTCAGGCTGCCGGCCGCAGCGTCCAGGTCATCGATGGCAAGCTGCAGATCCCCGGTGCAAATCCCGTCCGGGCTGCAGGTCGCCTCCACCAGCGGCAGCCTCACCGCGAGCGGCCTGACCAGGGCGAAGCCCTCCAGCTCCACCCCATCGAGGGAGATGGCGATCGACGGCAGCTCCTCCTCGTTCACCGCGAGGGGAGCCCTGGCGGCCGGCTCCCCGGTCCCGGTGGCCGCCTGGGTCAGCGAGGCGCCCATGCTGGCCAGGAGCAGAAGCATGATCGGGAGCAGGACCCAGGCGCGCTTCATAAGAAATGCCCTCCCTTGGTCGACATACATCACTTATTCTACACTAATAATCGAAATCCTTGATGTAACCGGGGGCCAAGTCTATTATGTTCAGGAAAGTTCTTGCTCCGAGCATGACAGCCCCGGAAGGAGTCCGGGGACTTTCCAAAGAACTTTTCAAAAGTCCCTTCAAAAGTTTCCACCGTGGAAGGCGGAGACGCAGATGAAACCCCCTGTCAGCGGTCTCTCCCGTGGCAACGCACAGTTGATGAAGGCCATCAACGAGGGCACCGTGCTCCGGCTGGTGCGCGACCTGGGGCCGCTCTCCCGCACCGAGATCGCCAGGCGGAGCGGCCTGACCCAGCCCACCGTCACCGCCCTGCTGGACTCGCTGATCGCCCAGGGGGCGATCCAGACCGTGGGGCTGGGCGCCTCCAGCGGCGGCCGGAAGCCGCTGCTCTACGAATTCAACCCTGACGCCGCCCTGGTGGTCGGGATCGACGCCGGCGGGAGCAAGATGGCCGGCGGCCTGGCCAACCTGGCGGGGCGGGTGATCACCCGGCAGACCATCCGCCGGGAGGAGGGGCCGGAGGAGCCCTACCAGCGGCTGGTGGCCCTGATCCGCTCCCTCCTCGCCCAGGCTCCGCCCGGCGTGCCCATCCGGGGCATCGGGCTGGGGGTGCCGGGGGTCACCAGCCTGGAGAACGGCGTGGTCACCCTCTCCCCCAACCTTGGCTGGAGCGATTTCCCCCTGGGCCGTAAGCTGGAGGAGGAGTTCGACCTCCCCGTCTACCTGGACAACGACGCCAACACGATCCTGCTGGGCGAGCGCTGGTTCGGCGCCGCCCGGGAGGTGCGCAACGCCCTCTGCATGGCGGTGGGCACCGGCATCGGCTGCGCCGTCCTCCTGGAGGGGCAGCTCTACCGCGGCAGCCACGACGCCGCCGGCGAGGTGGGCTACATGGCCACCAGCCGGGATCTCCTGGGCCGCCCCCGGCCCGGCCGAACCGCCTACGGCTTCCTGGAGCAGGAGGCGGCCGGCCCCGGCATCGCCCGGCGGGGCAGCGAGGCCCTGGGCTTCCCCGTGGACGCCCCCGAGGTGATGCGGCTGGCGGAGTCGGGCAACGAGGCGGCCCGGCGGGTGGTCCTGGAGACCGCCGAGCACCTGGGGCTGGCCATCGCCAACATGGCCTGCCTGCTGGACCCCGAACTGGTGATCCTGACCGGCGGGGTGATGCGGTCGGCTCACCTGCTGCTGGAGCCCATCCGCGCGGTGGTGGAGCGGCTGGCCCCCTACCCGCCCCACATCCGCCTCTCGGAGCTGAAGGAGGAGGCCGGGGTGCTGGGCGGGGTCGCCCTGGTGCTGGAGGCCAACCGGCGATCGGTCCTGGTCGAGGTCTGACCGGACGCCCCCGGGTCCCCTACATCGAGTAAGGGAGTCTTTCCTATGCCCAACCGCTCGCGGGTCTACGTTCACCAGATCCTCTCCCCCTGCTTCGAGGTGGCCAAGCGCCGCTTCTACCGGTCGATCATGGAGGTCAACCTGGCCCACACCCTGATGCTGAACCGCTGCGCCATCATCCCGGCGGAGGCGGCCCGGGCCCTGACCCGGGCGCTCCTCGACCGGATGGAGAGCCCGCCCCAGCAGGGGTACGACCCCACCTACGAAGACCTCTTCTTCCTGATCGAGGCGCAGGTGGAGCAAACGGTGGGGGCGGAGACGGCAGGCCACTTGCACGTCGCCTTCAGCCGCAACGACCTGGATGCCGCCATCTTCCGGATGGCGCTCCGGCAGGACCTGCTCGACCTGCTGGACCGGCTCCTCGCCGCCCGGAGCGCCGTCCTCACCCTGGCCGGGCAGCATGCCGAGACGGTGATGGTCGCCCACACCCACAACCAGCAGGCGCAGCCCACCACCCTGGCCCACTACCTGCTGGCGGTGGAGGGGAATCTGGCCCGGGACACCGAGCGGCTCCTGGCGCTCTACAGCCGGGTCAACCGCTCCCCCATGGGGGCCGCCGCCCTGACCACCACCGGCTTTCCCATCGACCGGGAGCTGGTGGCCCGCTGGCTCGGCTTCGAGGGGCTGGTGGAGAACGCCTACGACGCCGTCTCCGCCTCCGATCACATGCTGGAGGCGGCCTCCGCCCTGGCGGTGATGGGCTCCAACCTGAGCCGCTTCACCACCGACCTGCTGCTCTGGGCCACCAACGAGTTTGATATTCTCCGGCTGGACGACAGCCTGGTGCAGGTATCGAGCATCATGCCACAGAAACGAAACCCGGTGGCGATCGAGCACCTGCGGGCGGTCCTCAGCCGGCTGATGGGCCGGGCCGGCGCCCTCTTCCCCCTGGCCCACAACGTCCCGCTGGGGGACATCAACGACGTGGGGGATGACCTCCAGCCCCTGCTGGAGGAGGCGGTGGAGGAGGCCCGGCGGGCGCTGGACCTGCTGCCCGAGATCCTCGCCAAGCTTTCCTTCAACACGGCGCTCCTGGAGGCCCGGGCCCGGGAGGGCTTCTCGGTGGTGACCGAGCTGGCCGACACCCTGGTGCGGGAGGAGCAGATCCCCTTCCGCCAGGCGCACCACGTTGTGAGCCGGTTTGTCCAGGTGCTCCGATCGGAACAGCGTACCCTGCCCGATGCTTCACTCGTCGAACTAAACACAGCGGCGCAGGCGGTTCTCGGTCGCCCCACCGGGCTGACCGAGGAGGGATTCCGCCGGGCGATCGACCCCCGCCACTTCGTGGAGCGGCGGGCGGTGGTGGGGGGACCGGCCCCCCGGGAGGTCCGGCGGGCGCTCCAGGCGGCCGGCGGGGCTGTGGAGCAGGCGAAGGCCGCGGTTACCGCCCGGCGGGAGGCCCAGAACAGGGCACGATCCCTGATGCTCTCGGATGCACTCTCCCTGCTGCAGGGATAGGCGGCTCCGGCACCGGGGTTTGTAGAACACAGACAGGGGGTAGAGGGATGAAGAAGAGGTTTGCGGCACTCCTGGGCACACTGTTGGCGCTCTCCCTGGTGCTGGCCGCCTGCGGCGGGGGCACCAAATCGGCGCAGGAACCCGCCAAGACCGAGAACAACACGGCCCAGCCCAAGGCTGAAGAGAAGGTCGAGATCGAGTACTGGCAGTACGACTTCGCCTCCAAGAAGAAGCTGATGGACGAGCTGATCGCCGAGTTCCAGCAAAAGAACCCCAACATCACCGTCAAGCACGTCACCTTCCCCTATGAGCAGTACAACGAGAAGGTGGCCGCCACCGTCTCCGCCGGCCGCGGCCCCGACGTGATCAACCTCTACTACGGCTGGCTGCCGCTCTACGTCGACTCCGGCTACCTGCAGCCGCTCCCCGAGGATGCCTTCCCGCCAGCGACCATCGAGAAGGAGTTCTTCAGCCTGGTCAAGGCGGCCAAGATGGACGGCAAGTACTATGTCCTCCCCACCGCCGTCCGCACCCTGGCGATGCTCTACAACGAGGACCTGCTGAAGGAGGCCAACATCCCCGGCCCGCCCAGGACCTGGGACGAGCTGGTGGAGTACGCCAAGAAGACCACCAAGCGGGACGCCAACGGCCAGCTGCAGCAGGTGGGCTTCTACTTCAACACCGGCGGCCAGGGGCACAACTGGTTCCGGGAGGTGCTGATCCGGCAGGCCGGCGGCGAGCCGCAGTCGGCCGACGGCAAGAAGATCAGCTGGGCCTCCCCCGAGGGGATCAAGGCCTTCAAGTGGTGGGTGGAGCTGCAGACCGTCCACAAGGTGGGCGAGATCGGCTTCATGACCGATGACGTCACCGCCTTCAAGGCGGGCAAGGCGGCCATGAACGTGGACGGCTCCTTCCGGGTCGGCTCCCTGAAGGATGTCAAGTTCAATTGGGCCTCCGCCCCGCTGCCGGTCGGCCCCAACGGCAAGCCCTACACCATGTCCTCCTTCTGGGCCAACGGCATCACCCGCAAGGCCGAGGGCGCCAAGAAGCAGGCGGCGATCAAGTTCCTGCAGTTCCTGACCCAGCCCGACGTGATGGAGCGCTGGACCAACGCCATCGGCGAGCTGCCGGCCCGGCCGGAGGTGGCCCAGAAGTTCGCCAACGATCCGAAGCTGAAGGGCTTCATCGAGGGGCTGCCCTACGCCAACGCCACCTTCTTCGTCGACGAGAAGAAGGACCGGCAGGCGCTGATCGACGCCGTGGATGAGGTGATCCTGAAGGGCAAGGATCCCGAGGCGGCCCTGAAGGATGCCGAGGCCGCCGTCCAGAAGCTCTTCGACGACTACTGGGCCAAGAAGAAGTAAACCAGGCCGAAGCGGATGCGATTCCCCGGGCCCCCACGGCCCGGGGAATCGCGCCCCGATCGAAGGACGCGCCGAAATGGGGGAATGGCCTTGGCAACGGTTCCGCAGCCTTCCCGTCAGACGACGCCGGTCAGGAGGATGACCCTCAGCCAGAAGCGAGCGCTCTGGGCCTGGGGCGCCCTGCTGGTCCCGCTGCTCTTCTTCGTCACCATCCGCATGGCGCCGACCCTCTACGCCATGCAGATCAGCCTGTACGACTGGCAGATCCTCGGCGAGGAACAGCCCTGGGTCGGCCTGGCCAACTACCGGGAGCTGTTCCAGGACAAGGTCTTCTACCAGTCGCTGCGCAACACGTTCGTCTACGTGCTGGTGGGGGTGCCGGCCCAGCTGACCATCGGGCTCTGTGTCGCCCTGCTGATCCAGCGGCTCAACCGCTTCCAGGGCGTATTCCGGATGCTCTACTTCATCCCCTACGTCACCTCCTCGGTGGCGGTGGCCTGGGTCTGGCGCTGGATCATGCAGGAGCACGGCGGCCTCTTCAACCAGATCCTGCTGGGGCTGGGCTTCCCGGCCCAGAAGCTGCTGGGCAGCCCCACCCAGGCGATCTACGTGATCATCGCCGCCATCGTCTGGCAGGGGCTCGGCTTCTCCATGGTGATCTTCCTGGCGGGGCTGGAGTCGATCCCGCAGCAGTTCTACGAGGCGGCCGAGATCGACGGCGCCGGCGCCTGGCGCCGCTTCTGGCACATCACCCTCCCGCTGCTCAACCCCACCATCGTCTTCCTGGCGCTGACCGGCACCATCCGCTACCTGCAGGTCTTCACCGAGGTGCTGAACATGTCCAGCCAGGGCGCCGGCGGGCCGCTCAACTCCACCAAGACGCTGGTGCTCTTCATCTATGAGGAGGCCTTCAAGTCCTTCAACCTCTCCTACGCCTCGGCCACGACGGTGATTCTCTTCTTCATCATCCTGGTGCTGACCATCGTGCAGTCCAAGGTGCTGACCCGGAGGTTTGAGTACTAGGGAGGTGAACGCATGAACCGGGCTCCGTTCCCAAGGCAGCTGGTCCAGGCGCTCACCTACCTGGTTCTCCTGGCGGGCGCCGTGGTCACGCTCTTCCCCTTCCTGTGGATGATCTCCACCGCCTTCAAGCCCTCCACCGAGATCTACACCCTCTCCCTGATCCCCGAGACCGCCACCCTGGCCAACTTCCAGAAGATCTTCAGCGAGACCCCCTTCGCCCGCTGGTACCTGAACTCGATCATCGTGGCGAGCACCACCACCCTGAGCGTCGCCTTCTTCGACTCGCTGGTGGGCTACATCCTGGCCAAGATCCAGTTCCGGGGGCGGGAGGTCATCTTCTTCGCCATCCTGAGCTCGATCATGATCCCGACCGAGATGCTGATCATCCCCTGGTACATCGGGGCGACCAAGGCGGGGATCGTCGACACCTACCTGGGCATCATGTTCCCGGGGCTGATCACCGCCGTCGGCATCTTCCTGATGCGCCAGTTCATGGAGGGGGTCCCCAGCGACCTGCTGGACGCCGGCCGGATCGACGGCCTGGGCGAGTTCGGCATCTTCTGGCGGATCGCCATGCCCAACGTCCGCCCCGCCCTGGCGGCGCTCTGCATCCTCACCTTCCTCGGGAACTGGAACGCCTTCCTCTGGCCGGTGATCGCCATCGAGTCGCCGGAGATGCGGACCCTCCCGGTGGGGCTCTCGTTCTTTAGCTATGAGAATTTCAACCAGTATGAGCTGGTGATGGCGGGGGCGACCATGGCGGTGGTGCCGGTGCTGATCATCTTTGCCATCTTCCAGAAGCAGATCATCAAGGGGATTACGCTGACGGGGATCAAGTAGTGATACTTGAAACACCACCCTGCCGTGTCGGGCAGGGTGGTGTTTTCTTGGTGACCAGGGCCTGCGGCGAGGCTCGCTCGACAGGGCGGCCTCACTCCATGGTCTGCAATCGAGAGAGGAGTTCGTTGGTGTATCCATCCACAAGCTCATCCATCTTGTAAAGATCGGCGCTAATGCGCTCGAATCGCTCCAAGGCCGTATCCAGGTCACGTGGATCAACAGGGAGGTCATCCAGTTCACGCTGGGGACGGGACATATTCTCCGCCTGCACTGAATGTACACTTCCGCTCTGGCCAGCATTCTGTCTTCACCACCAGACTGGGATATGAGCAGGATTCGATCTACTGGTTCGGGCCTCCTTCGGGTGATACCAGGACGAGCCACTCTGCATAGTTCTTAAACGTCAACGCTTCTTTCCTGCAGGTTTTTCTCACCTAAACACCGAAATCGTCTGTATCTTTCACGTCGCTCTTTCACATCCCTTTCATCTCTTACACGGGGGTTCAGCATGGCCTATTCGCTCTCCATTCTCGGGCAGCCCTCCTTCCAGGGACCCAACGGGCCGATTCGGTACAGCGCCACCAAAGCCCAGGCACTGCTCTGGCACCTGGCCGCGCAGCCTGAGACGGCCTTCTCGCGTTCCCACATCACCAATCTCCTCTGGCCTGACGACAGCGAATCGGAGGGGCGGAACCGGCTGAACACCACCCTCTCCCGGCTCCGGCAGTCGATGCCGGTCTGTCCCATCCGCCAGAACGGGGACATGCTCCAGTGGGACCGGTACTCGGGGGTGGCCCTGGACACGCTCCGCTTCCTGGAGATCAGCCGTGCCGTCGGCCTGGAATCCTCCGGCCAGTCGGCATCCGGGGTCAATCAGGTGGAGGCGATCTCCGAGGCGGTCTCCCTCTGGCGGGGCCCGCTGCTGCAGGGGTTTGTGCCCACCTTCAGTTCCACCTACGAGGAATGGCTGGAGCAGGAGCGGCTGCTCTGGGAGCGACGGATCCTCGAAGCGCTGGCCCGGCTTGTGCAGCTGGAAGAAGGGCGGAGCGCCTGGGGCCGGGTGATCGCGCACAGCCAGCAGGCGCTTGCCATCGACCCGCTGCAGGAGCGCTTCCACCGGTGGCTGATGGTCGCCTACTACCAGGCGGGCGAGCGGGGGGCGGCGCTCAACCAGTACACCCAATGCGCTCAGATCATCCAGGCGCAGCTGGGCGCCACCCCGGACCCCGCCACCACCCGGCTGCGGGACCAGATTGCCGGCGGCGAGATCGAGCGGGCCGGCTCCTGGCAGGCGGCACCTACGGTGGGAGCCCAGGCGGCTGCCGCCCTGATTCCGGAGGCAGGGAGCCTCTCCGCCCGCGACCTGCAGGTGCTGGGCAACTGGTCCGGCCGCCCGGCGACGGAGGTGGCCGCCGACTCAAGCGCTTCCGCCATGGGCCAGTTCGCCCTGATCGACCCGCTGACCGGCCTCTACAACCGGCGCTACCTGGAGACGCTGCTGGAGTTGGAGATCCGATCGGGGAATGCCCCGGTGATCGCCCTGTTGGACATGAAGGGGCTGCGCCGGGTCAATGACACCTTGGGCCTGGAGCGGGGCGACTCCGTGCTGCGCACCTGTGCCGCCTACTTCCGGGAGGAGCTGCCCCAGGGCGTGGTCTCCCGCATGGGCGGCGGCAGCTTTGCGGTCCTCTTCCCCTCGGTGCCGGTCGACGTGGCTGCGGTGCTGGTCCAGCAAGCGGTGGCCGGCCTCTCGGCCTCGCTGGTCATCCCGGATCTGCGGGGCTCGGTGGAGTTCGCCGCCGGGATCGCCGCCTATCCGGAGGACGCCGCCGACGCCCTCTCCCTGCAGAGGACCGCCGAGGTCGCCGTCCACTGGGCCAAGAAACACCGGGCCCGCCGGGTGGTGCTGGCCCGGGATCTCATGGCCACCTCCTCCCTTGAGCAGACCCGCTCCCCAGAGTTCAGCGCTGCCCTGATCGGGCGGGAGAGCCTGTGGGAGCGGATGCAGATGCTGCTGGACCAGGCCGCCGCCGGGCGCGGGCAGATGCTGGTGCTCGAAGGGACGCCCGGGAGCGGCAAGAGCCGTCTGATTGCCGAACTCGCCCAGACAGCACGCCTTTCCGGCTGGAGGGTGGTCCAGGTTGCCCCATCGCCCTCTGGTGCTCTTTATGAGCCGGTCTCCGAAGCTTTAAAGGCGCTGACCGGGCGGGAGCCCCAGGGGCTCCCGGACGATCCGTACGGTCAGGTTCGCGCCCTGGCGGGCCGCCTGATGGAGGAAGTGGGCCACAGCCAGCCCGTCCTGATCTGCATCGATGACCTTCACGAGGCGGGGAACCTGACCGCCCTGGCTTTGACTCACATGAGCTGGAAGCTGCACCACGGCAGGGTGATGGTGGCGCTGGCCCTGGAGACGGGGGCCAACACCACCTTCGACTGGAGCAGCCTGACCACCATCGGGGCGGCTACCCAACGGCTGGTGCGGGAGCAACTGCTGGGCCTGGACCTCAACGGCACCCGCCGCCTGGCCCTCGCGCAGTTGGGCAGCACCCTGGCCGGCCCCGCCGTGCGCGTCCTGCATGAGATGACCGGCGGCAACCCCCTGCAGGTCATCCAGGTCCTGAAGGCCTGGACGGGCACCGGAATCCTCACCCCGGGCCCCAGCGGCTGGACCCTCGACTTCGAGGCGGCGGTGCAGGCCCCCCGCGACCTGTTGGGAGCGCTCACCTGGCGCATGGGCCAACTGGAGCCCGATGTGCAGGAGTTGCTGGGGCTTGCAGCGGTCCTGGGCCGTGAGTTCCACACCAGCGATCTGAGGCGGCTGAGCAGTGGGGAGGAGGAGCTGCTGAAGAGCGGGCTGGAGCAGGCGGTCCAGGAGTGGATTATCGCCGCGACCGGGCCGGACCTCTACCGTTTCACCCATCCCCTGCTCCGGGAGGCCGCCTACACCCGGCTGAACCCCCTCACCCGTCGGCTGGCCCACGGTCTGGCCGGGCTGCTGCTGGTCGAGTCCGGCGGCGCCCACCCCGGTCAGCTGGCCCGCCACTTTGATGCCGCCGGGATGCCGGAGCGCTCCTTTGCCTATCACATCCAGGCGGGGGAGGAGGCCGAGGCCCGCCGGGCCTATGTCACCGCCCGGCACCACCTGACGAGGGCCTGGCAGGTTCTGCCCGGCGTTGCCGGGGTGGACCCGAGCCTCCAGGAGCGGCTCCCGCTTGCGCTCTCCCGGGTGATGCTGACCTATGGCGACCGCCGAGCTGCGGTGGATACCTGCCGGGAGGCGCTGCAGCGGAGTGGGCTGCCATCCGCCACCCAGGCCGCCCTGCTCCTGGGCCTGGGCCGGATCGCCATGGCCGAGGGCGACGGGGGGAGCGTCCTGGAGGTGCTGGAGCGGGCCGAGGCGCTACGGGAGCAGCTGGACCCTGCCGACAGCATCCGGCTGGCAGCCCTGCGGAGCCGGTACCGCCTGTGGCAATCCCAGACGGCGGACAGCCTGGCTGAGGTGCTCCGCCAGGCCAACGAGGCGGCCCGGGTCGGCGACCCCACGGTGGAGGGGCTCCTGCTGAGCGATGCAGCTCGGGCCATGCTGGCCCTGGGCCAGAGCCGGTCCGACGTGTATGAGGTGGCCCAGCGGGCAGTGGCCAGGCTCCCCATCGGGAGTGGGCCAGCCGCTCCCGTGGCCCGCCTGACCACCGCCCTCGCCGCTGCCACCACCCGGGAGGCGCTTCCCTGGGTGCACGAGGCCCTGGAGGCGGCCATCTTCGCCGGGGAGACGGGGCTCCTGCCCCACCTGCTTCACATGATCGGCCGGCTGGAACGTGCCTCCGGCAGCTGGCTGGTAGCCAGGCGGGTCTTCGAGGCCGCCCTGGTGATCGGGGCCCGCACCGGCAGCGTGGCGGACCGGTGCGCCACCATGGGAGAGATGGCGCTGATGCTCGCCTGGATGGGCGAGCAGGAGGAGGCACAGGCCCTGATCATCACAGCGGTCCAGATGGCGACCAGCGCCGGCCTCCCCCACCTGCTCTCCACCGCCCGGGTCCAGCTTGCCCGCTGCTTGATTGCCGCCGGCAAGCCCCGTGAGGCGCTTCGCTCCCTGGGCGAAGGGGGCCCCAGAGCCGGACTGGAGTACCACCTCGCCCTGCTGGACGGACTGATTCAGGCCGGGGAGCTTCACCGGGCGGTGGTGGAGGCCGCCGGGTTGCCGAAGCCCCAGGGGGAGCAGCTGGTCTACCATGCCCTCCTGCTGGGCCGGCTGGCCCGCCGGCAGGGGCGGCCACAGGAGGCGCTGCGCTGGTTGAACCAGGCGATCGCCCAGGCCGAGCGGCCCTTTGCTGAGCAGTACGAGATCGCTCAGGCCTATGGCGAACAGGCCTACGCCCTGCACGCCCTGGGCGATGTGGAGGCGGCCGAAAAGAGCCTACAGGCGGCGAAGGAGTGGCTCTCTAGGGTGAATGTCGTAGGAATCCCTATCGTTTAGCGGTACGAAAGTACTACCCGCGCGGGGAGAGAGCCTCCCCGCGCGGGTAGTTTCATCTCTTCGTGAGGTATTTCCTTGCTTTGTATGAGATGTGAAAGAGTCATGTATGAGAGATGAAAGTATCTAGCAGTAACGTGAGTACACGGAACAGTTGCGAATAGCACGGTCGTACTACCGACTAATCCGGATGGCTTACTTTTAGACAAGAATCGGGTGGGAATCATGGAGGCCACAAAACTGAGCCGCTTCCGTCTGGGCGACCTGCTGGTGGCCCGGAAGCTGATCACGCAGGAGCATCTGAAAGAAGCGCTTGAGTCCATTCAACACAATGGCGGGCGCCTCGGCGAGGTCCTGGTCCAGATGGGCTACCTGGCGGAGTCCGACCTGGTCTCCACCCTGGCCCAGCAGATCAACATTCCCTATGAGCAAGGCCCGGATCTCGACTTAGATGTAGAGATCGCCAAGCTGATCTCCGAGGAGACCGCCCAGCGGTTGAGCGCCCTGCCCATCCGGGCAGAGGGGAACATGCTGGTGGTGGCCATCACCGACCCGCTCAACTTCATGGCGCTGGACCACATCGCCCTGAAGACGGGTCGGCCGGTCAGATCGGTCGCGATCACATCCAAGACGTTCCAGCGGGCCCTGGTCAAGGTCTTCGGCATCCCTGAGGCCGACGAGAATGACGCACTGCCGACTCGGGTCTTCGACATCAGCGCCAGCGAGGACAGCCCGGTCATCCGGCTGGTCAATACCATCTTCTCGCAGGCCGTCCAGTTCCGGGCCAGCGACATCCACCTGGAGCCCATGGAGGACAAGGTGCGGGTCCGCTACCGGATCGACGGTGCGCTGATGGAGTCCAACCCGCTGCCCCGCTCGATCCACGCCCCGCTGATCTCCCGCCTGAAGGTGATGGCCAACATGGACATCGCCGAGCGGCGGATCCCCCAGGACGGCCAGATCATGGTCACCCAGGAGGGTCGGCGCATCGACCTGCGGGTCAGCACGGTGCCCTGCTCCCACGGGGAGCGGATGGTGATCCGGCTTCTGGAGCGGAACCAGACCGTCAAGGGCATTGAGCAGCTCAACATGCCCCCGGAGGAGCGGAAGTTCTTCGACGATATGATCACCAGGCCCAACGGCCTGATCCTGGTCACCGGCCCCACCGGCTCCGGCAAGTCCACCACCCTGATGACGACACTCTCGCACCTCAACAAGGCCGACGTAAACATCCTTACTATTGAAGATCCGGTGGAGTACAACATCCCCGGCGTCGCCCAGGTGCAGGTGAACAACAAGGCGGGCCTCACCTTTGCGGCAGGCCTCCGCTCCTTCCTCCGGCAGGACCCCGACATCATCATGATCGGTGAGATCCGGGACATGGAGACGGCCGACATTGCCATCCGCGCCGCACTGACGGGCCACCTGGTCTTCTCCACCCTGCACACCAACGATTCCGCCGGCGCCGTCGGCCGCCTGGTCGACATGGGCGTCGAGCCCTTCCTCCTGGCCTCCTCCCTGCTGGGGGTCGTCTCCCAGCGGCTGATCCGGGTGCTCTGCCCCCGGTGCAAGAAGCCCCACGAGGTTCCCGAGCAGGATCCGAACCGGTACCTGCCGGGCGTCCCCCGCACGGGTCCGCTCACCCTCTACGAATCGGTGGGCTGCGGCTTTTGCGACCAGCTCGGCTATCGCGGCCGCAACGCCATCTTCGAGCTCCTGCCGATCACCGGCCCCGTCCGGGAGATGATCATCGAGCGGCGGACCGCCGGCGAGATCCAGGAGTACGCCCTGAAGACGGGCGTCATGCGCACCCTCTGGACCACCGGCCTGGAGAAGGTGCTAAATGGGACCACCTCGCTCGAAGAGCTGCGCCGAGTCGCCTTCGCGGAGGGATAGCGAATGCGCTATAAGTATCAGGCCTTTACAGCCCAGGGGCAGTTGGTGGGCGGCTATCTCGAGGCATCCAGCCGGGAGAACGCCGTGAGCAAGCTCCGGGAGCAAGGCATGCTGGTCAAGAACATGTCCCGGGCGGCCGAGTTCAAGCTCAGCCTGGACATGGACCTCACCCCCCCGAAGCTGAACCTGCGGCAGCAGTCGATCTTCTTCAGCCAGATGGCGATGCTGCTCAAGGGCGGCGTCCCGGTGCTCCAGTCCCTGGAGGTGCTGAAGGAGCAGGCCCGCCGACCGATGGACAAAATCCTGAAGCTGATGGCGGCTGATGTGGAGACCGGCATGCCCCTCAGCAGGGCGATGTCCAACCGCCACCCCTCCTTTGCGCCGATGGCGACGCAGGTGCTCAGCATCTCCGAGTACTCCGGCGAGCTGGACCGGGGGCTGAGGCTGCTCTCCGAGCAGTTCGACGCCGAGGACCAGCTGCAGCGCAAGTTCATCTCGGCCCTGACCTACCCGGTCACGGTGCTGGTGATGGCCTTCGCCCTGGCGATCTTCATGATTGCCTTCATCGTCCCCAACTACGCCGGCATGTTCGCCGACCTGGGGGCGGAGCTCCCCTGGCAGACCCGGGCGCTTCTGGCGGTGTCCGAAGCGGTGACCACCCACTGGTATATGATCCCGATCCTCTTCGTTGGCTTCCTCATCTTCATGTGGATGGTGAAGCGGAACGAGGAGCTGCGGGCAAAGGTCCACCGGCTCTACCTCAAGATCTTCATCTTCGGCCCCCTGATGCGGATGCGGGAGGTTGCCCGCTACACCCGGGCGATGGCCTCCCTGCTGAAGGCGGGCGTCCCGGTGGTGACCGCCGCACGGGTCTGCGCCGATGTGGTGGAGAACGGCTACCTGGCCAAACAGCTCCAGCAGGTGCCCGATCGGATCGCCCAGGGCGCCACCATGGGCCGGGCGATCAAGGAGACGGAGATGCTGCCGCCGATCCTGGCGGAGCTGCTGGCGGTCGGTGAGATGATCTCCAACTCGGATGATACGCTGGAGTACATCGCCCACCTGTCGGAGTCCGACGTGAAGCAGACGGTGGAGCGGCTGACGGCGATCATGGAGCCGGTCTTCATTCTGGTCCTGGGCGGAATCGTGCTGATCATCGTGGTGCCCTTGCTCCTGCCGATGTTCGACCTGTATGGGAAGATCTCGTAACGCGGCGGGTTATGTATAGGAAATGGATGCACGGGCGAGGGGAACAACGGATCCACAATCTAGAGGAGGATGAAGAGATGCACAACTGGTTCGCACGGCTGAAGAAGAACGAGGCTGGTTTGACCCTGATCGAGCTGATCGTCGTCGTGGCTATTATCGGTGTTCTGGCCTGGCTGATCACCCCCCGGGTCCTGGATGCGCTGAAGAAGTCCAAGATCAACTCCGCCGAGAGCGCCGCCAACGAGTTCCTCTCCGCCATGGAGCGGTACGGCTCGGAGAACGCCCGCTACCCGGCCGACCCGACCACCAACGGCAACACCGCCGGTGAGCTGCAGATGCAGGAGCTCTACGCCACCCTGAACATCAGCGCCTCCAAGGCCGGCAGCTACTTCAAGACCGGTACCTTCGAGTACGAGGCCAACACGGCCGGTGACAACTTCTGCGCTGTCTTCGAGGCGGTCCAGGCCAACGGCACCGACACCCATGTCTGGATCGGCAAGCAGGGCGTCTTCTGGGGCGGGGCTCCGGCGACCGCCAACTCGGTGGATGAGCTGCCCGCCTGCACCGGCGCCACAGCGACCATTATCGTCGACTAGTACGTGATTCCCAGGCAGTAAGGAGGTGAGGGCGGTGGAGCGCCTGAAGCGACAGGAGGGGCTGACCCTGGCCGAGGTCCTGGTTGCCGTGGCGATCATAGCCATCGCCCTCTCCCCCATGATGGGCGTGCTGGCCTCCTCCCGCAAGAGCCTGGAGGGGGCCTCCCGCCGTGCTGAGGCGGCGGCGGTCGCACGCTCGGTGATGGACACCGTCATGGCCAAGGATTTCACGACCATCGTTTCGCAAGCGGAAACCGAGTATACCGACCCGGTGAATCTCTACGAAATCCCGTACAAGTATACCGTGACTGTAACCAACCGTAATCTGAGTGATGGCAGCCCATACATAAAAGATATTGTCGTCACGGTCACCTGGACGGAGAAGGGCGAAAGCCACAGTGTGACCATCTATTCAGCCGTGACGATGAGGTGGACGGGGGAGTAGTCATGCGGCGGGAGTGTCGCGACGGGGAGGCCGGTCGCACCATAGCCGAGATGCTGGTTGCCATGGCCATTCTGGCCATGGTTATCTCGCTGGTAACGAGCATGCAAATATCGGTCTACCGCGGTTCAGCCGAGGACCAGGCCCTGGGCAACGTGATGCGGCCGGTCCGTGACGCGGTGGATCACATTCATAAAGATGTCGAGATCGCCTTCCGGGTGAGCACCCCCAGCGACGCAGCAGTAACGGGCGGGAAGTACCTGGAATTGGGCCAGCTGATCAACGGCCAAAAGAAGGTTGTCTTTTTCTGGCTACAGGGGACGGAACTGATCCGGGCGGAGCAGTCCGTGGCAGAGTGGGGAGATGGCGATCGCGCAACGGCGACCCCCCGCACCGTGGTCTACGGCCTCTCGCCCGTCTCCGGATCCCTGCCCTTCGCCAGGGTGGGGTCCGGTACCGTTCGGGTGATCCTGCAGGCTACATCAACAGAGAGCAGGAGTACAGAGACTCGCGAGGTCCAGGTCGACCTGACCTCGCGCAAAGAGGTGGGGAAATGTACCGCAGCCAATCCTTGTTGACGACGTGGCGCACCCGTCTGGGGGCGCAGGACGGCTATGTGATGGTGGCGGCCGTCTTTACCGTCTTCCTGGTCATGATCTCCGGCCTCGCTGTGCTTGGCCGAGCGAACACCGAGCAGCGGCTGAGCCGGCGGCAGGTGGAGTTGGAGCAGGCTGGCTACGCAGCCATGGCAGGCGTTGAGGCCTGTATGGGCTACATCATGTATGATGCGGCATCCAACACGAAGCTGGAGATGCCCGATCCGGATAATCCGCCGACCCACAACATCTGTGCGGACATCACCACCAATACGGTGGGAAACTCCAGCTATACGGTGGAGGCTTACTACCTGAACAAGGACGCCATCGAGGTGGTCGCCAACGGCCGTTCCCTCACGAATACGGCCATCACCCGAGTGGCCAAGGCCCGGTTGGGCGTACCGGATGGCGGGCCTAACCAGAAGGGGCTCGCCGACATCGAGGCCCAGTCGATCGCCTGGGGCAGCGGCGAGTTCCGGATCAACTCCAACGGCATTTTTGTCGGGAACATCTTTGTGAAGGGGACCATCTTTACGAGCGGCAACCCCACCTTCTGCGGCAACTTCTACGCCACCGAGACCGCCGGAGAAGGCGGGAGCGTGGGGTCGATGGACCCTGCGGCCACCTGGCCTGCCCCCTGCCCCTACTCCTTCGACGCCACAGAGACGGAGACCGTGGGAGACACCCGCACCTACGCCCTGCACAGCAACCAGCCGATGATTGAGATTCCCCCCTTCGAATTTGAGGGCGGCCTGGAGGTTGAGCTGAACAACGGCGACGGCTTCACCCCCAAGTGCCCGCCCGATGAGCTGTATGCGAATTTGCCGTGGTACTGCAAGGGCCCCACCGGCAATGAGGTGATGCTTGTAAAGGTGCCCGGTCACCTCTATATGGACCAGTACAAGCCGGTGATTGGGAAACCCGTGGACAAGTTCCAGCTTTATGGGAACCTCATCTACCTGGTGGAAGGCAACATCTTCTTCAACGGCGTCGACATGCTCTACGGCTATACGTCAACGGCGGACGGTACGCACAAGTCCCGGATTCAGTTCGTCACCATGGACGGGGATGTCACCATTCAGGGGGACAACTCCGGCATCGCTGCCAACGGCAGTCGGCAGGTTCTGGGGACCATTGTGGCGCCCAGCAAAGATCCGGCGCGCGGCAAGGTCTGGACCAAGAACGTCTACCTGGAGGGCATGGTCTTCGCCAACTACTGGGAGACCAACGGCCCCACCGATCACCTGGCTACTGGACGAGTCTGGGTCACCAACTGGGACTGGTATGATAATGTGATCAAACTCCCCCAGGACGAGGATGGAGACGGCGTGGTGGACCAGTCTGACCCCGATGGCTGGACCATAGACGGCTTCTGGCATGGGTAAATAAAGGAACCGGTAGGGAGGAATCGACTATCGCTAGACGAATCAAGCCGCTCCTGGGTGTGGAGCTGGCGGCCAACAGCATTCGTCTCGTCCAGGCCCAGCAAGGTTCTTCAGGGTACCAGGTCGCCCGCTCGGCGGAGGTCGAATTCCCGCCTAATGTATATCAAGACGGGCAGATCTTTGACCCGAAGGGGTTCCGGGCCGCAATGAAGGAGGCGCTGCGGGGCCGAATGGGAGGCGCCGGCCGGAGCGCTGTGATGGCCGTAGGCGCCCAGCACCTGTTGGTCCGCCGGGTTCCCTTGCCGAAGTTGAAGCGGAACGACCTGAGGCACCTCCTGGAGACCCAGGGGGACCAGTGGATCCCCTTCCTGCGGGAGGGTGCCGCCTTTGAAGTGGTCGTCATCAACCCCAACCTGAACGAGCACCAGCAGGAGGTTCTGCTGGTGGCGGTTCCGTTGCGCTTTGTGGAGTACGCCCACAACCTGCTCCAGGCAGCCGGGCTGAAGCTGGCTGCGCTGGATGTAGACGTCTCCGCCGTCTACCGCGCAGCGGTCCTCACGGCGGGTGCCCCGGCCAGCGGGGCCGTCGCGGTGCTGGACCTGAGCAAGGAGAAGCCGCGGCTCGGCTTCTACCACGACGGGCTCCTGGTGGCCGCCCGCACCCTGGAGACCCGGGTGCCCCGCCCGGCCTTGGGCGGGGAGGCGCCGGCCATCCGGTTCGGCGGGGATTTCCCCATCGAGGTGCGGCGGACCGTGGAGCTGCTGATGACCCCCCTGCCGGAGGGAACGGCCCTAAACGCCGTCGTGCTGCTGGACCCGCAGAGCGACCCTGCCCTGCAGGAGGAGCTGGGACGGGAGCTGACCGGCGCCCTGCAGAACCGACTTGGCTCCGATTTCCGACTCTTCGCCACCCAGGGACCCGGACTTGCCCCCAACCAGGTGCAAAGCTTCGGCCTCTCCCTGGTGACGGGAGGGAGCCCCACCTCCTTTAACCTGATGCCCCGTCCGACGGTCAAGGAGAACCGGCAGCGGCGGCTGAGCACGATCCTCTCCCTGCTCCTGATTGCCGGGTTGGGCGGGTATGCCTTCCTCTGGACCCTGCAGATGCCCGGCTTCGCCGATCAGTGGGTGCTCAAGCAGCGCACCCTCAACAACATGAAGGAGCAGCTGGCCCGAGAGCAGGAGGTCGCCCTGGAGGAGCGCAAAGCGGAGGCCCTGGCCCCCCTGTTGGCGCAGTTGGACCAGTACGATAACTGGTCGGTGGTCCACCCCAGACTCAAGTCACTGCTGCCGCCCGGTGTTCGGATCTCCAGTGTGGTCGGCGCGATGCCGAACCTGAACATCACCGGCACGGCGCCCGATCCGGATCGGGTGGCTGAGTTTGTCAACGCCCTGGACGAGTCCCCCTATTTCCATAACCTCGTCCTGTCGAGCAGTGGCACCAACCCGGGCACGGTCCAGTTTTCCCTGTCCATCACCGTCGCCAAGCGGGAGGTGAAGGAGCAATGAAGCGGCGATCAAACCCGTGGCTATTCTTCATCCTCACGCTCCTGGTAGTGGCGGTGGGCGGCGGAATCATGGAGTACATGCGGCGCACCGAGCAGGCCAAGGTAGACGAGCTCGATACGCAGATCCGGGAGGCCAGATCCAAGATTCAGTCCCTGGCGGCCCGCGAGGCGAAGCTCAAGGTGAACGAGGCCCGCCGCAAGGATATCGAGACCCGGCTCCTGGACGCCAAGGCGGGCAACATCTATGCCCAGGACCTGATGGCGATGGTGCGGGCAAGTCGGGCAACGGCGACCCAGTTGCCCCAGGTGAGCTTTAACGCAAGGGATGCAGGCTCTGTGGCCGCCATGGGCATCGGAACGACGGTGACCGGCACGGAGACACAGCTTCTGGAGTTCATCCGACTCCTGGAGAACGGGCGCCCCGTTACCCAGGTCAACAACATCAGCTGGGCGATTCCGATTGAGAACGGGACCAGCGGTGGATCCGGAAGCGTAACCCTGAGTCTCACCCTCTACGGTCCGCTCCGTCTCCCCCAGGCCCCGCCCCCCGCCCCGCCGGCCCCGGCCAAGCAGCCCTAAGTCAGAGCAGAACCCCCTCCCGACGAACCGGGAGGGGGCTTGAATTTGCCGACCGGGATCACCAGGATTGGCATCCCATTTTCGCCAGCGCACTGCAGCGCCAGTTCCGTGGCCTC
>JBMONC010000063.1:0-2618 GCA_049324875.1 Bacillota bacterium | reverse complement strand
AGCAGCCCTAAGTCAGAGCAGAACCCCCTCCCGACGAACCGGGAGGGGGCTTGAATTTGCCGACCGGGATCACCAGGATTGGCATCCCATTTTCGCCAGCGCACTGCAGCGCCAGTTCCGTGGCCTCAGCCCCGGCCTCAATGGCGACGCTTGCGAGAGGTTCACGTAGGCCCCTTCCTTGAGGGCATCGCCTCGCACATAGCCGTCGGTAACCTTCTCCCAATCACCGCTCCCCTCACTATCCGGACCAATCGGCAGCTTTTCGTCGGCCACGGTCTCCGCTCCCTTCAGGATCAGATAGAATCAACTGGACGACTCGCAGGCTCTAGCAATGGCAAAAACCCCTCCGCTTCCGCCAGGAAGAGGGAGGGGCTTGATTGTACCAAGGGTCTTTCCGGGTTACCGGCTCTGCTCAGCGCGCAGCGGGAAGAGCAGCTTCACCAGGCTCGTCCCCCGCTGGGCCACGGTGACCACGGCATCGGTCAGATCCAACCAGGCGGTCACCTGCTCCCGGCTGTACCCGTACTCCTGCATCCGCGCAACCAACGCGGTGTTCTCCCGGCTCCTCGCCATCTCATTCCCCCGCTTTCGCTGTATCATCTGACAGCTTCAGCGTAGCAGAGAACGCTCTCCCTGCCATCGGAGGGGCGTAGGAATCCCCATCCGCTGTTCGGGGGGATCGCCGCCTCCTCCCGCGGGAGGAGGCGATGGCCAGGCAGCCTACCGCGCCCGCACGTAGAGCACCTCTTCGATGAAGTCATCCGCATGGGGCGGGAGCGGCTCCTGCCAGCCCATCCGCACCGCCAGCGCCTGCGCCACCTGGGGCGCCACCCGGGCCCGGGCCTCGCCGTCCAGCTGGAAGCGCCGCTCCCAGTAGCCCCGGGCCGGGGCCAGATCGGCCTCGCTCAGCCGGAGGACGTGCTCCCGCAGCCGGTTCAGGTCGGTCCTGGGCGGGTGGCTCAGCTGGACGGGCACCACCGGCGCCCCCGCCGGCCGGTCCCGCACCACCACCGTCCCGGCGGCCAGGTCGCCGAGCCGCTGCTTCTTGCTGGTGGCCAGGATGGTGACGGCCCCCACGAGGTAGTAGGTGGGCAGGTAGTCGATGATCCGGAGCAGGTTCCGGATCACCACCTGCAGGAAGGTGACCGGCAGCCCGTTGGCCTGGACCACCCGGATTCCCGCCACCCGCTTCCCGATGGTCTGGCCGTTCCAGAAAGCCTCCAGGAGCAGCTTGTAGAGGAAGAACAGGAGACCCAGTCCGATGAAGAGAATTGCAATGACAGCGATCCCCGCCATGGACGGGTCCCCCTCCATGGCGAAGGTCAGGGCGAGGGTCGGCAGGCCGACGAGGACCAACAGAAAGACGACGGCATACTGGATGAGGGCGTCCACCAGGGCAGCGATGAAGCGGCTGCCCAGACCGGCCGGTTCCAGGGCCAGGTCGACGCTCTCCGGCGTGTCGATGCGGATCTGATCCATCTTATCACCTCAAGGAGGGAGTTCGGCGTGAACCAGGACCAGTTCGTGGCCCGGCGGCAGGAGCAGTGGAAGCAGTTGGCACAGATCCTGGCACAGGCCCAGCGGATGGGCCCCCGGAAGCTCCCGCTGGATCAGGTGCAACAGATGGGCCGCCTCTACCGGCAGACCGCCTCCGACCTGGCCTACGCCCGGACCTATTTCCCCAACAGCCAGGCAACGCTCTACCTGAATCAGTTGGTGGCCCAGGCCCACAGCCTGATCTACGCCGAGGAGCCCCAGCGCCTGAAGAGCCTCTGGCGATTCTTCGCCCAGGAGGTCCCGCGGACGGTCCGGGGGGCCTGGAGGCCCCTGGTGCTCTCCATCGCCCTGATGCTGCTGGGCGGCCTGGTCGGCTTCTTCGCGATCCTCCACGACCCCAACCTGGCCGAGGCGCTGGTCCCCGACGCCATGCGCAATGTGACCCCCCGGGCGGGCGGCGCCGACTGGCCGGTCGAGTGGCGCTCCCTGATCGGCACGCTGATCATGATCAACAACATCCGGGTGACGATCCTGGCCTTCGGGCTGGGGTTCACGCTGGGCATCGGCACCGGCGTCCTGCTCTTTTACAACGGCCTGGTCGTAGGGGCTCTGGCCGCCCACTACCACGCCGCCGGCCTGGCCTACAGCTTTTGGGCCCTGATCGTCCCCCACGGCATGTTGGAGCTGATGGCGATCTTCCTGGGCGGCGCCGCCGGCTTCTGCATGGGCTGGCCCCTGGTGGCGCCCGGGGACCAGACCCGGCTCCAGGCGCTGGCCGCCGGGGCCCGCAGGGCGGTGATCCTGATGCTGGGCGCCCTGCCCTTCCTGGTGATCGCCGCTGCCATCGAGGGCTTCGTCACGCCCCTGGAGGGCCTGAGCGAGGCCGGGAAGTACGGGGTGGCGGGGGTCACGCTCCTGTTGGGTCTCGCCTACTGGCTGCTCCCGGGGCGCCGTAGGGCGCCGGAGGGGCAGTTGGAGGGGGGGCCCCACCCGGCGCCTGACGGCGTTCCTACAGCCTCCCCTGCTCCTTGATCAGCAGGTACTGATTCACCACCGCCGGCGAGAACTCCTCGGGCGGCACATCCACCACCACCACGCCCCGGGACTGGAGCCGGGCCCGG
>JBMONC010000062.1:0-7823 GCA_049324875.1 Bacillota bacterium | reverse complement strand
CTTTTTTTGCTCGGGGCGGAACCGGCGCCCTGCAGCCGGGCAGGAGTTTTCCCGCCTGCGCGGAACTTCAGGATGGAACTGGTCCAAGCGATCCGTTCATCCTTCCCGACCGGCAGAGGGGGTCCGCTCCATGGAAAAGTGGCTGCCAGAGCATCCACAGCGTACGGGTGACGACCTGAGGGAGAGCTCCGTCCAGGCATGGGTGGAGAGCTTCCGTTCACAGCAGGGGCTCTATGAGCTCTTCGGCAGGCGCCTCCAGGGGCTGCTGGCCAGCATCCTCCAGGAGGAGTCGGTCCCCATTCATTCGATCACCTACCGGGTGAAGGATCCGGCGCGGCTGGAGGAGAAGCTGAGCCGGCCCGGCAAGAGCTACGATTCCCTGACCGATGTGACCGACCTGCTGGGGCTGCGGATCATCACCTACTTCGCCAACGATGTCGACCGGGTGGTGGCGGTGGTCGACCGGGAGCTGGAGATCGATCTGGAGCGCTCCGCCGACAAGCGCCCGCTCAACGACCCGGACCGGTTCGGCTACGCCTCGGTCCACCGGGTCTGCAAGCTGCCGCAGCGGCGGACGCAGCTGGCCGAGTACCGGGCCTTTGCGGGGCTGCGCTGCGAGATCCAGATCCGGTCCATCCTGCAGCACGCCTGGGCGGAGATCGAGCACGACCTGGGCTACAAGGTGGCCCGCGGCATCCCCGTCCACCTGCGCCGGCGCTTCTCGCTGCTGGCCGGCCTGCTGGAGCTGGCCGACGACCAGTTCATGCGGCTGCGGGACGAGCTGACCCAGTACTCGGCCCAGGTGACCGACCAGGTCCAGACCCGCCCGGAGCAGGTGGCGATCGACTCGGTCTCGCTGGAGCGCTTCATCCAGACCAATCCGCTGCTGCAGCAGCTGGACCAGGAGCTCTCCGAGATGCGGGGCCGGCCCCTGACCGGGCCGACCAAGGCGGTGGTGGAGGCGCGGGTGGAGGAGCTGGAGAGCCTGGGCATCACCACCGTCAAGGAGCTGGCCGAGACGCTGGAGGACTGCCAGGAGCTGGTCCGGGCGCTGGCCGGCGAGATCTACCGGACCGATCCCCGCCGGGGGATGCCCATGTCGCGCGGGGGCGCCCTGGTCCTCCTGGTCCAGGTGCTAATCGGCCGCTCCGACAGCCTGCAGGAGATCCGCCGGCGGCTGGAACAGTTCGGCATCTCCTCCCGGGGGGAGCGGGAGGCCCGGGCCCGGCTGCTGCAGCAGATCGTGCGGGGGGCATAGCAAAGAGCCGCGAGGGCTGATCCTCACGGCTCTTCCTCTTTTGTGCGGATGGAGACGGGCTACTGCCGGCCCGGCGCCACCTGCTCCAGGGGGATGGCCAGCCGCTGGATGTACTCGATCAGGAACTGCTCGGCATAGGCCAGCAGATCCCGGTCGACCCGCTCCAGCGTGTCGGTGTACCAGTGGTAGTTGGGCAGGCTGCCATCCTCCAGGAAGGCGAGGAAGCTGATCGCCTCGTAGCCCAGGGCGGCCGGAATCATCCCGTCGGTGGGAAGCAGCAGGTTCTCCCGGACCCGCACGATCCCCTCCCGCTCCGCCGCCATGGCGGCCGCCAGCCGGAGCAGCCGGGGGCCGTACCGGTGGTAGATGGTCATCCCCTCGCCCCGCAGGTAGTGCAGCCTGCCGCCGCCCAGGTTATCCAGGTTGATGAACCAGGTGCTCCGCCTGTCGTAGGAGTACCGGCGCAGGAACTGCTTCATCCCCCGGGTCCCCACCTCCTCCGCCCCGGGCAGCAGGAAGTGGAGCCGCACCCCGGGCACCGGATGGGCGGCGAAATGCTCCGCCAGCCCCAGAACCAGCGCCGCCCCGGTGCCATTGTCGTTGGCGCCGTTGATGTACCCCCCGGTGAAGGCGCAGCCCAGCAGGAAGATCAGGTGACCCCCCAGGAGGGCGGCGCCCGCCGCCAGCAGCCACCCCGTCCAGCCGGCGGCCGGCAGGAGCGCCCGCAGGAGCAGCGCTGCCGGCATCAGGGCCAGGGCGCCGTAGGCGGCGTTCAGGTAGGCGGGGATATGCCGGACCATCCGGGGATGAAAGAGCCAGGTGGCGTGCTGGGTGTCGATGTGGCCCGAGATCACCAGGGTGATCTGCTCATCGCCCCGCTCCGGGGCGCGGGCAATCACGTTCTGGGAGCGGACCTTGGGCAGGTAGAGGTCCAGGTCGGGCCCGCGGCCCCTCATCTCCCCGACCAGGGGCACCAGCAGCAGAAGCGTGAGCCCGAGACCGAGCCAGGGCAGCCCCAGGAAGCCCAGGCCGGCCGCTCCCAGGAAGCCGGTCATCAGGACGGCGGGGCCCAGGTAGAGCGTGTCGCGCGGTGCCCTGAAGGGCTGAATCTCCACGGCGTAACCCATCGCCTCCAGCCAGGCTGCCGCCTCCCTGGCCGCTGCACCCTCCTCCGGGGTTCCCACCCCGCGGTGCGGGTAGCGGCACACCCGTTCCAGGAACGACCAAGCCCGTTCCACGGCCCGACCCTCCTTACTTGCGCGATTTCTTTCCGCTCCCTCTTGCTGACACTTCCCCTTTCCGATTCTCTATTCCTGCTTTCGCCCTTGCATCACTGCGTTCCGACCGGCCGCCGAGCCAGCCGCCCGGCTACCGCCAGAAGCGGGCGATCATCACCGCCGCCTCCGCCCGGCTCGCCACGGCTCCCGGCGCCAGGGCGCCCGCTTCGTCGCCCCGCAGGATCCCCTCCTTCACCGCCAGGGCCAGCTCTGCCGCCGCCCAGCTGGAGACCGCATGCCGGTCCGCAAAGGGCATCAGCAGCGCTTCCGCCTCCGCGGGCGTGAGCGGCAGCGCCTTCCCGGCAGCGGTCATCGCCCGTGCCAGCATCACGCCCGCCTGCTCCCGGCTGACCGGGGCGTGGGGCAGGAAGCGGCCATCCCCCATCCCCCGGATCAGGCCCGCCGCCGCGGCCGCCCCCACCTCGCCGTAGAACCAGTCATCCGGCTGCACGTCGCGGAAGGCGCTGCTGCCGGTCACCGGCTCCAGTCCCATCGCCCTGGCCAGCAGGGCGGCGAACTGGGCCCGGGTCACCTGCCCGGCGGGGTCGAACCGGCCCGGTTCCACGCCGCGGATGATCCCCTTGGCCGCCATCAGCTCCACATCGGCACGAGCCCAGTGGCCCGCCAGATCTGCGAAGGAGGGCGCCATCTCCACCAGCAGGTACCGGCCGGGCTGCTCCAGGGTGAAGCTCACCCCCGCCTCCGCCGGTCGCCCCCCGATCAGCTGGAGGCCGTCACCGGACAGGTGGAGCAGCCCCACCTTCGCCGGCTCCTGGATCCCCGCGATCCCCAGCGCCCCCGGGCCCAGCTCCAGGGAGACCGGCCGGCCGAAGCGCTCCGCCGGGGCGCCCTCCGGCCCCGCCTCTGCCGCAAGAAGAAGGCCGAAGTCCAGCGCCCGGGCCCCGGGCGGCAGCGCCGCCGCCCCGGCCATCTCCGCCAGGGCCGGCCCGCTCATCGGGGCCAGGCTGACCCGGGCCTCGCTGCCGGAGAGGCTCCCGGCGGGGAGCTTCAGCCGCCAGCCGGCCCCCGGATCGGTGACCGCCTGGTCACGGGCAGGGTTGAGGTGGGCGGTGGTCACCCCGGCCTCGGTCTCCCCCGGCACCTCCACCCCTGCCTGCTCCGGGGAGGGCTTCGGGTTGACGATCAGCAGGAGCTCCTGCTCAGCCGTCCCCTCCCCGCCGGCGGCCAGCACCTTGATCGGGTACCGCCCGGGGGCGAGACCGGCCAGATCAAGGCCGATCTTGAAGAAGGGGACCTCCTCCGAGCCGGGGGTGACGGTGGCGGCCGCCCCCTCGGGCAGCCCCTCCAGCCAGAGCTCCACCGGCCCCGACGCCCCGTGCGCCACCGCCAGAATCTCCGGCTGCCGCCCGGCGCGGGTGGCCAGCACCTCCGGCGTCAGGGAGAGGTGGAAGGGCAGGCCAATCCCCTCCTCCTCCACCCCGTCGGCAAAGGCGGTGGCAGCCTGGAGGAAGGCCGCCTCATAGGCTGCCAGGGCCTGAACGGGATCCTCCCGGTCCAGCTCCAGGCCGGTCAGGTACTGCTCCACCGCCCCGTTGGCGCCCCGCAGCCCGATGGCATCCTCCACCTCCAGCCCGGCCACGGTCCGGCCGATGCCGAGCAGGAGCCGGCTGTAGGACTGCCGGATATCGGCCACCTGCTGCTCCGTCAGACCCGCCGGGTTGCCCGGCTCCGGCTGAATCGCCAGCGCAGCGGCGAGCCCTTCCTTCAGCGGGTCAAAGAGCAGCTGGGTCCGCTCCGACGGGCTCCGCAGCGAGTACTCGGGCGAGGCGGGCGGCAGGGCGCAGTCCTCGTCGGGCGTCACGCCGGTCCGGCCGTAGAAGCGGACATCGGCGCCCCCGTCCGGCCCACGGAGCTTCACCCAGACTGGCCCGTTCTCCGGCACCAGCCCGAAGTTGAGGCCGAGATCGTCGTTGTCGTTGATCACCCCGGCCATGGAGAGGCCGAAGCCGACCACGAAGCCCGCCACCGCCCCCTTCGGCCCGGCCTTGGCGCCGGTGGCGACCCAGCTGCCCACGCCCGAGAGGACCGCCCAGATGGTGGCCGTCTGCAGGTCGCTGTCGATGTCGATCAGGTGGAGGACCACCGAGAGCGGGGCGCGGGGCCTGCACTCCACATGCGCCCACAGCTCGGAGGGCTGCACCAGCCAGGGGCGCCCATCATCCCAGTTGTAATCATCCCTCTGGAACTCCAGTCGGGAGCCCCCGTGGCCGGCGTGCTGCACCTGGACCAGCAGGAGCAGCTCGGCATCGCCGTCAAAGCCGTCGTCCATGTCCGTGACCAGGTCCAGCCGGTTGATCTCCGCGTAGGCAATGATCGTGGTCGCCTCCTCCCCCGGGTCCAGGTGGGCCTGGGTCGCGCCGGGCGAAAGGGCCAGCAGCAGGATCAGGAAGACCACCAGCAAGCGACTCCGGACTCCCCACACGCTGCGAAACATGCGCGCCCTCCTCTGCCAGGGCGGCCGGACGCCGCAGTGGACCCGGCCCCTCAAGGTTGTAATCCTTATACTAGACTTATAATTCTGTCTTGTATAGTCACCAGCAACCCGTTGCGGAAAGTCGAAAGCCGCCCCCTCCGTGAAGGAGAGGGCGGCCTCACGCTATTTCATGCCAAACCGCACCAGCTCGGCCCGCCACTGCTCGGCCGTATGGGCTCCCGCCCGCAGGGCCATGAGTTGCCCATCGGGGCCGATCACCGCTGTGGTGGGCCGCAGGGTGATCCCGTAGGCCCGGTGGACCGCCCCGTTCTGATCGACTCCCACCGGGAAGGTATAGCCCCGCTCCTGTGCCACCTGGAGCACCTTCTCCGGCGAACTGCCGTTGTGGACCGCCATCACCACGATCCCCCCGTCAGGGTCGTGCAGCCTCTGGAGAGCTTCCAGCTCCCGGGTGCAGAAGCTTCAGAAGTGGGACCAGAAGCTGACCAGCAGCAGCTTGCCCCGATGGGCCTGCAGATCCAGGTCGCCCGCTGCCGTGACACCCTTCAGCCCGATCCGGGGCGCCGCCTTGCCCACCAGGGGGCTGGGCAGCTCCCGGATGTTGGTGAAGGCGTTGCTGGTCTGGATACCGTTGGTCGACTGGACCTCCCGGGCCCGAAGCGCTGCGTAACCGGCCACCAGCACCACCAGCGCCAGCGCCGCCCCGCCGATCCACCGCCGGCCTCCCATTGGACCTCCCTCCCTTTCCCCCCGCTTTCTGCTTTAGACGAAGGGGCGGAGCAAGGGTTACGAGGGCTTCCGTCAGGAGTTGAGGCACAGCGGCCTCCTCAGGTCTGCCGGCTGATCGCTGCCAGACGTGCCCCCGTCGCCCGGATCAGGTCGGGCCCCGACAGGAGCATCTGCAGCCCCCGCTGCCCGGCGCTGACCGAGATCAGGTCGATGATCTCCGCCGTCTCGTCCAGGTAGAAGGGGTACTGCTTCTTCATGCCCAGGGGCGAGACCCCGCCCCGTATGTAGCCGGTCAGCGCCTGGATCTCCTTGACCGGCACCATCTCCACCTTCTTGTTGCCGCTGGCCGCCGCCAGCTGCTTCAGGTCCAGCTCGGCGCTGCCGGGGATGCAGGCGACCAGCACCCCGGTCCTGTCGCCCCGGAGCACCAGGGTCTTGAAGACCTGCTCCGGCGGCAGCCCCACCTTGCGGGCGACGGTGACGGCGTCCAGCTCCTCCTCATCCCAGGCGTACTCCCGCAGCTCGTAGGGGATCTTCATCTGGTCCAGAATCCGGGCGGCGATGGTCTTCACGGCTCAAGACGCCTCCTTGCAAGAAGGCCCGGCACGGGTTGTGCCGGGCCCGAGCGCTTACTGGTGCGGGGTGGGGGAGATCACGGTCAGGGTCAGCTCATCCCGTGGATCGATGGTGACGGCGCCGGCCGCCCTGCCGACCAGGTCGTAGCCCTTGACGCCGGTGATCTCCACGTCGAGCATCTCGCCGGGCCGGTACTCCTGCCCGGGGGAGGCCTGGAAGAAGACGACCCCGTCGATGCCGGGGGACTGGCGGTAGCAGCGGCCGACGAACCAGCCCTTCCCCTCGGGCGCCCGCCCCTCCACCAGCACCTCCAGGGTGCGGCCCACCTGGGCCTGGTTCCGGCGGGCGGCAATCTCCGACTGGAGCGCCATCGCCCGGTCCCGCCGCTCCTTCCGCAGCCCTTCGGGCAGCTGCTCCATCCGGCCCGACTTGGTATCCTCCTCCTGGGAGTAGGCGAAGACCCCCACGTGGTCGAACTCGCAGGCCTTCAGGAACTCCAGCAGGATCTGAAAGTCCTCCTCGGTCTCGCCGGGGTGGCCGGCGATGAAGGTGGAGCGGAGGCAGATGTCCGGGATCCGCTCCCGCAGCTTCTTCACCAGCTTCAGGTAGCCGTCGGCGTTGGCCGGCCGGTTCATGATCCGGAGCATCCGGTTGGAGCCGTGCTGCAGGGGCATGTCCAGGTAGTTCAGCACCTTGGGCTCGGTGGCCAGCACCTCGATCAGCTCGTCGTTGATCCGGGTCGGGTAGGAGTAGTGGATCCGGATCCAGCGAATCCCCTCGACCTTGGCCATCTCCCGGAGCAGGGCGGCGAACATCGGCCGCTTGTAGAGGTCGACCCCGTAGAAGGTGGTGTCCTGGGAGATCACCACCAGCTCCTTGACCCCCATGGCGGCCAGCCGCCGGGTCTCGTCCAGGATCGACTCGATGGTGCGGGAGCGGTGGCCGCCCCGCATGATCGGGATGGAGCAGAAGGCGCAGGCGCAGTCGCAGCCCTCGGCGATCTTGATATAGGCCGAGTAGCCCGGCGTGGCCAGCACCCGCTCGAAGTTCCAGTCGGTGATGGCGTCGGGGTCGGAGATCTGCTCCACCTTCTGGCCCGCCAGGATCCCGGCCACCACCTCGCCGATCTTCGGGTAGTCGGCGGTGCCCACCAGGGCGTCGATCTCGGGGATCTCCTGCTTCAGCTCCTCCCCGTAGCGGGGGACCATGCAGCCGGCCACCACCAGTGCCTGGCACTTGCCGGTGACCTTCTCCTGGGCCGCCTCGAGGATGGCGTTGATCGACTCCTTCTTCGCCTCCTCGATGAAGCCGCAGGTATTGACAACGAGGACGTCCGCCTCGCTCTGCTGGTTGGTGATCTGGTAGCCGGTGCTGGAGAGCAGGCCGATCATCGACTCGCTGTCGACCAGGTTCTTCGGGCAGCCGAGGGAGATGAAGCCCACCTTCACCGGGCGCCCGGCGATCAGGGCGCCGGGCAGGGAGGTCGTCGGGCGCTGGGTCAAGGAGCCCCCACATCCTTTCTGTACCT
>JBMONC010000061.1:51412-77107 GCA_049324875.1 Bacillota bacterium | reverse complement strand
TCATGGCTGTGGCGGGGCGGCGTGAGGGTGCGATCTCCGTCCTTCACCGGCACCAGTATGGGCGCCACGTCGAGCCTCTGGCGCTCACCGTCGACCCACCGGGCGGCCTCGCCGATCCGGAACTGGACCACCCGCCGGCGGGGGAGGGCCGGCAGGAACGTCCCGAACCCGGCGCCCACCTGCTCAGGGGTGTGGCCGGGCAGGGGTACCGACCGGGTTTTCAGGCCCTCCCAGGCGGCGTTTTCGGTGGCACTCACCCCCGGGGTTCCCCGGAGCATCTGCAGGAGCAGGGCCATCCGGCCGGCCTCGTGGGGCTGGGCCATGGAGGTGCCGCTCATCACGGCGTAGCCACCGCCGGCGGCGCAGGAGATCACGTCCAGGCCATGGGCGGCCAGGTCCACCTCCGGGTTGGTGGTGGAGAACCAGGTGATGGTGAGCTCCCCGGTCTCCTGGTCGATGCCGACCGCCCCGACGCTGATCACCTCCTGCTCCGCCGCCGGCCAGCCCACCGAGCCGGGCCCACTGTTCCCGGCCGAGACGATCACGGGCACCCCGGCGGCCACCGCCCGCCGGATGGCCTCGGCGGCCGCCAGGAGCCGCTCCTTCGAGCTGATGGACATGGAGATGAGGTCGCAGCCGTCGGCCACGGCGTCATCGATGGCCCTGGTCAGGTACTCCTCCCGGCCGTAGCCGTCCCAGCCCAGGATTTTGTAGACCCGTAGCTGGGCGCCCGGGGCGACCCCCGTGAGGTTCCCGTTGGCCGCCAGGGTGCCGGCGACGTGGCTGCCGTGGCCGTGATTGTCGTAGCTCCGGGTGCCCGGCCAGAGCTCCCCGGTGCCGTGGGCGTAGTCGCGGATCGAGAGGATCTTGGGTTTGCCGTCGGTGGTCACCTGGAGGTCCGGGTGGGTGGCATCCACCCCGGTGTCGAGGCTGGCGATCACGATCCCCCGGCCGTCGATGCCCCGTCGCCAGAGAATCGGCGCCCCGGTCAGCCGCACCCCCTGGGGGATGCCGTTCCGGACGGAGGCAGGCAGGGCGGTGTAGGCCTGCCCTCGGTAATGTTCAGCCAGCTGCAACATGGGTTCACTCCTCCCCATGAGAAAGGCCCGGCGCTCAGGCCGGGCGGGTGGACTTGGAGCGGGACATGATCTGCTCGGCCCGGGTGAGGGCCTCCTCAGCCTGTGCCCATGCCCGATGGTACTCGGGCCCGGGCTCGGGATCCGGTACGGGCGGCAGCGACTGGACACGATCCCCTTCCGGGACCCACAGGCGCAGGAGGAGGCGCCACAGGCGAGTCATTGTCGCCCACGCTCCCCGTGCATGTATTCCAGCGCCTTGCTCTGGGCCTCGATCGCCGCCGCCATCATCCGCTGCAGTTCCGCGTGCTGCTCATCCTTCTTGCTACTGACTCGCTCCAGCGCCTGGATGCGCTCGTCCCGGGGTGCCAGCATGTGCTGCTCCACCACCGGCATGGGGACCAGGTACCCCCGAGCCAGGAGGTAGGCGAACACGACGAGGGCAGCGGTGTTGAGCCACTGCAGAATCTGCGTCCAGTCCACTTTCATCTGCCTCCCTTCTCATGCCGGCCGGATTGAGAACCCCTCGCGGGCTTGTCCATGGGAACATGAGGCGAGGGCGCCTCCATGTGGCGCCCCCAATCTCTAGGACTCGGCTCCCACGGCCTTAGCAATCTGCCGCAGGCCCTCCTCCAGCCTGTCCAGCCGAAGGTGGAGGAGCTCCTCCCGCTCCTGCTGGGTGAGGGACGGCTTACGCTTCAGCTGCTCCACACGGTCCCGGGTGGGGTCAGCAGGCCGACCAACGACCGTCACTCCGTTCTCCCGTCTGATCTCCACGCGCTTGGTCACCCGACCGTCACCTCCACCTCAGCGCCCGTCACCTTGTCGCCAGTCGCCTGCACCCTGTAGGTCCCGGCCGTGTCGAACCGGAGGGAGTAGGTGGCTGCCCCGGTGGCAGTGGTCAGGCGGTCTACCTCCACATCATCCACCAGGATTGCCAGATCCCGCTCCTCGTCGGTGATCGGGGAGAGGTCGTCCCACCGGACCAGCTGGACGTTGACCGCGATGGTTTCGCCTACCGCCGTGTTCGTCGGCGCCGTCAGGCTGACGTGAGCGAACATGGTGTGGTGACGGCGGACTATCGCACGTTGCGTCTCCGTGTCGACCACCTGGACTTCAAGTACTTCGTGAGCAACGCGCTCATACGTCATGTTCTGCTCCCTCCCCTAGACTAACTTGTAGATCGCCTTGCACGAGGTGTCGTCTGACGTAATCTTGAGCGAGCTGGCAAAAGGGACCACAAAGGCGTGGGCGGCACCGTACGAAGAAGGCATGTAGAGTGTGTGGATTGTCCCGCCGTCCACCTGAATACGTGCCTCCTTGTATGATCCAACGGAATGGTACACAGAGAGCAGAATCCCCTTCCCCGCAATATCGAGAATGGTGTTGGCTAGGTGAGACGCGGCTGTGGGCATGGAGTTCACCGGGGTCCACTTGGACCAGTCATCGGAATCGCCCAGGATCGCGAAGGCGTACTCATCACTAGGGATATTCCAGTAGTTAGTGACCTTTAGTGAGGTTGTGAACGGAAGGAACAAAATTACATCACCAGTCGTGTTTGACATCAGCTCATAGATGGTACCGCCATCGGCCTGGACCGCCCACTGCATAGTGCTGCGCGAAGACGAAAGGGTGACCAGCATTCCTTTCCCAGTTATGTCCAGGAACGTGTACGAGAAGTGAGACTGAACAGCCTTGGCGGGTAGCCCGTTCGAAGGGTAATCTCGCAAGTTGAACGCTTTGCCCCCACCAAAAGTCAGCGCATTCAGCAGGTCCTCGAACTCCCCGAACATCTCCATCTAGACCACCCCCACAGACCGGCTTAGGAACTTCGTGGGCTGCGCTGCATCGAACGACTGGGTGACCGTGACCGTCTTCCCGCCCGCCGTGAGAACTGCCTGGGTGGGCTTGTTGGCCGAGTTATAGGTGATGCTAATGGTCCCCAGCACAGCGGCCCCGTTCCGGATCTCCAGGGTGGTGGGGTACCCAGCTGCGTTCCAGGCTGTGGCCACCAGGCTTCGGGTGTGGATCGGGACCACCAAGGCCTGCAGGTAGGAGACATCCGCGTTGTCGTTTCCGTCCTGGATACCGGCAGCGAAGGTGGGGCGCTGGTCTGTACGGGCATAGTTGGTGTACGACACACCACCCAGACGCTCGGAGTCACCGCCCCGGCCATTCGCATCCGTGACCATCACCCGATAGGCCGCCCCGGCACCCCATCCACCAGGACCGGCAGCCGTCCTGTAGGTGCCGTTACCGTCCTTCAGGGCATCGGCCCGGCCAACGGCACCCCCGGCGTTGGTCACCGCCAGCCGGTTGCCCTCGGTGCCGCCCGCAGTGGTCTTCGCGGCCGACTCGATGCCGCTCAAGGGGATCGGCGGGGCGTCGTTGGCCCCGCCGGTATGCTTGTGGCCAGTGGACCCGCTGAACTTCGCCCAGATGGTGGCGATGGTGGCCGCCGGCGCTTCGTACCAGTTGGTCGTCCCGGTAATCGCCAGGATCCGGCCGGCCAGCCAGGAGAGGATTTGTCGCAGAGTCCCCGTGTCGGCTGCCCCGGCCAGGAAGGGGTCCAGCGTCCTGGCCCCGGTCTCAACCGCCCCGATATTTCCCTCCACCCGGTTGAGGTCACCGGGGCCTACAGGATCATTCGCCTGCCAGTTGGTCTTGGGTTCCTGCCACCCGGTTGGTGCGGTGCTCATGCTACGTAGCCCTCCTCCCTGTGGTGGTGGCCGAGAGCGCCCCAGCCCAGTCGATCTGCTGCCGGATGACGTGGTAATCCCGGCCCTTCACCGTGATGCGGTCGCCCAACTCCAGCGCCGGGTTCCCCCGCCAGTTTACCTCCAGGTCCCGTCGGGGGTCCTTGGCGCTGGCCAGGATCGTGTCGGCAATCCGCTGGGCCACCGCCAGGGTCTGGACCAGCGGGTTGGAGGTAAACTGGTAGCGCAGGACGCCGTTCTCCGTGATGCTGGCGGAATCCCTGGCGATGGCTCGCTCCCGGCTTAGCACCGTCAGCGGCCGGCCGGTGACGACGATCGTTACCTGGGCGTCCGTCCCGCCCGAGTTGGTCAGGGTCACCTCGGCGCCCCAACCATAGTAGACCGCCCCGGTGATCGTCGCCCCCGCCCCCTCCAGGGAGGCCGCGGCTTCGATGACCGGGGTCTTGCTGTAGTGAACCGCAACCGTGACCGACTGACCCGCCGGAACCGTAACCGGATCATTGCTCCGGTAGACCTCCTCCGGCGTTGCAGCCGGCCGCAGGGGCTGGGTATCCACGATGACTTCGTTGGCCACATGCCCCGGGCGCATGGGGTTATCGCAGGTATAGTAGTCGTCAGCGGTGATCTCCAGGGCGGTGACTGACCCGAACCCACCGCCGGGCCCCTCGACCCGGAGGACCCCGTCCCGGTCGCAGTAGACCTGGGCTAGGGCGGCCTCTGCGATGAGGCGCAGGGCCTCCCGGTGGGACATGGGATCAAACCAGGCATATGGGATAGCGTACTCCTGCAGGGCGGGGTCCACGTAGTACTCCTCCGGCTCCAGCCCAGCGTCGGTCAGCACAGCCACGGCCAGATCGTAGATGTTGGTGTTGGAGCTGACGGTCGCGCTTTGGTAGGTCGACTTACGGAGGAGCTCCAGCCTGTCCAGGGCCCGCACGGTGGCCTCCACCGTGTCCTCTCGGGCCTTCCACTCGGTGGACCAGAAAGTCCCCAGCTGGACGAACTCGGTACTGTCATCCGGGAGGACGACTCCCAGCCATGCCCTGATGCGCCGGTTCGGCTTCAGCAGCTGGTACAGCGGCGACTGCTCGTTGTCGGCGTCGAACCGGCGGTCCTCGTTGGACAGCCGGATGGTGATCTCGTTGGCGGAGATGGTGCCGACCGGCAGGGAACCCTGGGAGACCTCCCGCTCCTCCAGCAGGCTGATCTCCAAGAGGTCCGAGGCCTCGTAGGTCTGCTGGACGGAGGTGAAGAACTCGGTGATCTTCACCTGCCGCCCCTCATGGCTCCACCGGGTGACCTCCAGGACCATCCGGGTGACCGAGTTGACCGACTGGGCCAGGGGCTTGCTCCAGGTCACCCCGGCGTTGCCGGTCACCAACTCCTCATGGAGCAGGGTGTCGGTCTCGTCATACAGCCGGATGGCGAAGTCCACCGGGTACTCGGCCCGGGCGGAGTCGCCCACCACCCGCAGGGAGTGGATGGGGCGGGGGAGGAAGGTGACCGTAAGGGTGGGGAAGAGAGAGGCGAACGCCCCGCCGAGCCCGGCCAGGGAGGCGCCCCACCACCCCATCTGGTAGCGGTCGGCATCCTCCGGCGTGTCCGGCGCGAGGCGGTAGGACCCGTCCAGCACCCAGGAACCGTCCAGGCTGGCCCAGCGGCTGGGAGCCGCCTCAACCGAGTCCGCCGTCTGGGCGGGGTAGGCGATCCGGGCTTCCTCCGTGGCGACCACCGCCACCGACTGATCGATGGTAGGATCGGTGTAGTCTATCACGACCCGGGCCACCACGTGCCGCTCCGGCGCCCGCATCGCCTCGTTGAACGCCTGGGTCACCGGTTCCATGCCACGTCACCTCTCGATCAGGGGAATGCTTACATCGGCCCACCACCAGACCCCGTTGACCCGGCGGAACGGTCGATAGGCGAGGTCGCCCAGATAGACCGTGATGGTGTTCGTGCCGTCGGCCCCCTGCGGGTCTGGGTAGGTAAGGGTGTGGAAGGTTCTGCTGTCCAACTGGTCCAGAATGCTCTTTAGGTCTGGCTCGGACAGGTGCGAGTATTGGAGCGTCACCGACCGCTTCCGGGCAATGATCTCCATGGTCATAAGGCCGGACGCAGTACGCCCGGCCTTGGTGATGTTGAACTTCCCGATCTCAACCGCCGACGGGTTGGGGAGCTGCACTCCGTTGAGCGTCACCATGCCCTATCCCTCCTGGATCCGCACTACGGGCGATCCAATCCGCTGGCCCTCCCGGGTGATGGCCGGCAGGATCATGCGGGCGAACCGCTGGCCGTCGATCTGCAGGACGACCTCCTGATCAGTGCCGGCGGTCCTGGTGGTGCTCTGCAGCGCCTGCCGCACGGCAGCATAGACGGCCTGTCCGATGGCGTCGGCCAGGTCATCGGCGCCACCACCGGAGAGCGGGGTCACCCGGGCGCCTCGCGGCAGCTCCACCAGTTCGGCCCCGGCCTCGCCGACGATCGCCGCCCCCCGCCGGACGATGTTGCCGCCATCGGCCAGCATGGGGATTTGCGGGATGCTGGGGAACCCGATGCTCCCCCCGCCCAGCTTGATGTCTGTGCCGGGGATCTTGACTTCTGGGATGCTGATGCGGATGCTGCTGAGGTGGTCGAGGAACCGGTTGACGAGGCCGATCACAGCGTTAATCGGGCTCTTCACCGCCTCGATGATCCCGTTCCAGACCTCGGCGGCGGTATCGCGGATGCCGGTCCAGATCCGCTCCAGGCCGGCGGCGATGTTGCTCCAGATCGTCGCGACTGTCCACCTGGCCGACTCGACCCACTCTCCGATGGTGTACGCCATGTCCTGCCAGGTTCGGGATGCGGTCTCGCCGATCCATTCCCAGCGGGCCTCCAGCCACGTGGCGATGACCGCCCATGTCCCGGACGTGGTGAACCAGACACTGTCCCACCACGCATGAATCGACGTCCATATCCCACTCCAGACGGCCCATGCCGTGCTCCCGATGTGATTCCAGGTCTCCGTCAGCCAACTGGTGATCGCAATCCAGACGGACAGGGTTTTTGCCTGGATGGCCTCCCAGGCGGCCTTGATGTTGTCCTGAAGAGACTCCCAGATGGCCACCAGTGTCTCCAGGAGGATGGTGGCCGCCTGCACGAGGAAGGTCCAGATGGTCTCGCCGATGAACCTCACATAGTTCCAGGCCGCCTCCCAGTCCCCTCGGATCAACGCCAGGACCAGGCCCACCACGCCGCGGATCAGGTTGATGGCGGTCTCGACCACCAGGCCGATGGTTCGCCAGAGCCCGGTTAGGTAGGCAATCACGGTATCGCCCCAGCTGGCCCACCAGGCGCGGAGCTGGTCCCAGAGGAAGATGGCCGTTGCAACTATCCCGGTCCAGATGTCAGCCAGGGCCTCTCGCAGGGCGTTCCATACCGGGAGTGCCACCGCCAGGATCGCCTGCCAAATGGCAGTCAGGGTGGGCCCTACGGTCTCCCAGTTGGCGATGACCCACCCGGCCGCTATGGCCAGAGCGCCGGCGATGCTGACCACCGCGGTGATCGGGTTAGTGACGGCCAGCGCCACCACCCCCACAAGAAGCAGAACCCCGGCCGCCTTCTCAACGGCTGGGGCGATGGTGTCCCAGTTATCCCGCAGGTACTGGACCGCCGTGGAGAGGCCCCCGACGATCTCCTCCAGCCAGGGGAAGGTATCAAGGGCCTTGGCCTTCAGGGTCTCCCAGGAGGTGGTGACCGCCTCTGTGAATCGGGCCCACCCGTCGGCGACCGACTGACCCAAGGTGGCCGCCTGCTCGGAGAGATCCTCCATCATCGATCCCAGACCGGCCATGCCCGGAATCTCTAAGCCAGGCAGTTGCAGTTGAGGGAGGGCGGCAGGGGTCCCGGCCATCTTCTCCTGGAGCTGGTGGACCTGGTCGAACGACTGCAGGTTCCCGGCCGCCGCCTCGGCGGACTCCTTCATCGCCTCGTCCAGGTTCTGCTGGGCGCCGGCGGCCTGCTCGGCTGCCTGGGCGGTCTGCTGTGTGCCAGCGGCCGCCTCCTCCATGGTGGCGGCGGTGCGGGCGGCGTTCAGGGCCGTACCAGCGGCCCCCTTCAGGGAGTCAGCCCACCCGTTGACGGCATCGGCGGCCGGCCGGAGCCCGGGCATGATGGCAGCAAACGCCCCGATGATCACCGCCACCCCCCGGACGACCAGGGAGGCCGCGTAGAGGATGACGGCAGAGATTCCGCTCCAGGCCCGGTGGGCCGCTGCAGAGACCCGTTCCCAGTTGGCAACCAGCAGGAGGCCTGCCACCGCCACGGCGCCCAGGGCGATCAGAAAGAGGGTGAACTTCCCCCCTGCGATCGCCACCAGGGTCTGCCCCAGCGTAGCGGCTCCCGTGCGGAAGAGGGCGATGCTGCTGACGGCGTTCCGGGAAAACTTGGCCACCCCGCCCATCAGGGACATGACCCCGGACGCCCCCCGGGCGATCATGCCGAACCCATATGTGACCGGCCCGGCGACCATCGCCAGGAGTCCGGACCAGACGATGAACTCCTGCAGCCCGGGGTTCAGTTTTTGGAACCCCTCTGCCACAGCGTTAAGCCATCCGGCCATGCGGCGAAGCACCGGAATGGCTGCCTCCAGGAACGGCAGCAGGCCCTTGCCGAAGGCCTTGTGGGCTTCCTTCACCTCCTGCCGGAGAATGCGCATTTGGTTCGCTGGGCTGTCGATAGTCCGGGCCAGGTCGCCCTGGGCATCGGCGGTTTGCTCCATGATGGCGAGGTACCTGGCCAGCTGCTTCTGCTGCTCTGTAAGCTCCTGGCCCTTCTTGGCCAGGCCCCTCCGGTAGGCCACCTGCTTGATGATCGAGTCAGCCAGGGTGATGCCCAAGGTCTCAACAGCGTCGGTTTCACCACGCAGACCGCTCTGCAGGCGCTCAAGCACTTCAGTGGGATCCTTATTGGTGAAGGACGCCAGGTCGTTGGTCAGCATGGAGAGGCTCTGTGCCATGCTCAGCGCCTGGTCGCGGCCGATGCCGTACAACTTGAAGTGCCTGAAGAAGGCCGCCTGCTGCAGGTTGACCGCGTCCGTCGCCAGCCCGAACTGCTCCCGCAGGCGGCGGGAAAAGGCCTCGGCCTCGTCAGCCATGTCACCCATGGTCACCTCGAACAGGTTCTGGGCCTCCACGGCATCCATGGCCGTGTTCAGGGCGGATCCCCCGATCAACCCCATGGGAACGGTGACGCCCCAGGTAAGCCGTTGGCCGGCGTCTTCGAGGCGGCGGGCGGTGCGCTCAAACTGCCGCTCCATCCCCCGCAGGGTTCGGACCGACATGTTCATCTGCCGCTCAAACTGCTGGGCGTCTGCGATCAGCTTGACGACCATCGAACCGATGGTAGCCATCGCCTCACCACCTCCGGGGCATCCTTTGGTCCGACTTCTATTCGTTTAGCCTTCGTGTAGGGTAAAGGCGGCCTGCTGTGTCTGCAGGCCGCCTCACTTATGCTTGGCCGATAACGCTGTATGCAGCGCCTGGATGATCCGGAATTGCTCCTCCGGGCTCTGCTCCCGCGCCTCCCCACGGTCCCAGGTCGGCATGAAGTCCTGGGGGGCGAATGGCCTTCGCCGCCGCTTCGGGTCCCGGTTGGCATTCGCCACGGTGCTGGCGACGATGCCCGCCCGCAGGTCCTCCACCCCGGTACCCCATGGCTCCAGGCGGTAGTAGGCCATCCACTCCGTGAGCTCGGCGGAGCTGATCTCCGAAAGCAGTTGCCCCACGGTCTTGCCCAGGGCCAGGGCTAGGCGGAAGTAGAATCGCCGCTCTGGCCGGGCTCGGAGTTTTTTTCCGCGACCTCCAGGTCGCCATCCTTGAGGCCGGACAACCGCTGGGCCACCCGGAACACCCGATCCAGGGCCGCCCCGGACTTCTGCCCGAGGGCCTCGATGTCAGCCGAGGTGAACAGGCGCTTCCCCCGTTCGTCCACCACGGTCATAGCCACCAGGCGGGCCCGGATGTTGTTCATGTTCATCTTGGCCCGGGCCTTGCCGCCTTCGGTGACAGTCTCGACCAAGGAGGCCTCATAGGCGTCCCGGTCCTTGCCGGTGAGGCCCCGAACCAGCACCTTGCCGCCCCACTCGGGCACCTCGACTTCTTCGGTGGCAAGGTCCGGAGCATTCAGGATCGCATCTCGGGAGAGGAAGTTGCTCATGATCTACCCTCCTGGATCAGGTTAGACGACCGGGGCCAGGGTCGGCTTCCCGGTTACGGTGAACGTGACCTCCACCTGGAGCACATCCCCGGCGGTGATCTCGCTCGGGGCCCACCCGGAGATGAACGCAGGGAACGTCCAGGCGTAGTTGTTGGGCAGCAGGATCCGGTAGTTATGAACATCGCCCGCGTAGAAGTCGGCCTCCAGGGTGGTCTGGGAGGTCTCGGCCGGGTCGAAGTTGAGGGTCAGGGAGACCTCCCCGGCGTCGATCAGACTGGGCAGCTTCCGCTTGATCTCGTCGGCCGGATCCAGGTCCTCGATATCGACCACCTCACGCTCGGGCTGGGGCGGGGTGATGTTGGCAACCTGGGCAACATCCGTATAGGTGCCCGCCATGGCTCCCTCCCGCTGGAACTTCGTCTTCAGACCGGTCATCTCCATCTAGGTGTCCCCTCCTCGGTACAGAATGAGGGCATCTACCGGCACGAGGTAGATGCCCACCTGATCATCGAATCCGTCGGCCTGGATGGTCGTGGTGCTGTCCAGTACCTCTGGGCCGCCCGTGCCCATCGGCCCGGTGAGGTCCTGGAATCGGGCTGCCACCGCAGCCGCCAGGTCCGTTGCGGCTGCCAGCGTTGCACCCCAGCAGGACAGCTGCACCCTGGCCCGCCGCCGGGCCGTTCCGGCCAGGTCCCGTTCCGGCACATCGGAGATCACCTGGTAGGTGACGGCCGGCAGTGTCGGCTTCTGGGGCAGCAGGATCGGATAGATGCGGTCACCGGCACCCGCGACACCCTGCAGGTGTGCGAAGACGGCCTGCTTCAGGTTCACAGCCCCAGCCTCCTCCGCAGAATCTCGGCCACCCGGGCGTTGGCCTCCTTGCGCTTCTCATCCAGGGCGGGGCGGAGGAAGGGGTGGGGCGGAACCTGTCCGCTGACCTCAACCACTCGCCGGACGGTCCGGCCCTTGGCGTTGCGGACCCGGTTGGTCACCCTGACAATCGCATGACCGAACTCCACCAGCCGGCCGTACCAGTGATCCCGGTCCGGCCCGATTCCAAAGTCCACCCGGCTGTCACGCTCCCGGACCTCCTCAATCACCAGGGAGTCCCGAAGGTGCTGTCGGTGGGGGCCGAGGTTCACCCGGCCGGACGCATCCTGCCGGATGATCTCGGCGCCGGCCCGACCGGCTTCCCGGAGGTGGTCCTGCACGGTCTCCACGGCCAATCGCTCCAGGCGCTTGCGGATCTCATCGAAGCCGTTTACTTGCAGCTTGACCCTCACCTAACCACCTCCCGGACCATCAGCTGGAGTTCCTGGTGGCGCTCCTCGGGGTCGATGACCGAGATGATGTCGAAGATCCGGTCGCCGAATCGGACCCGCATGGCCGAGTTGACCCCGGCGCGGTACCGGATACGGACCCGGGCGGAGACCTCGGAGTTTACCTGCTGGGCAGCGAAGAACTCCCGGCCTCGCAGCGGCTCCACGCTGGCCCACACGGTGGCCACGTCGACCCAGTTGTCCGCCTCGGCACCGTAGGAGTCCCGGGGGGCCTGATTATCCTGGAGGGTCACCCGGTGGCGGAGCTTGCCAGCGGTGGTCATGATTCCACCACCACCCGGTAGCTCTCAGCCATGGTCAGGTGCGCTTTGAGCATCCCATAGGAATGGAGGAGCCGGTCTGCACTGGGGTCGGCGTAGTCAAAATGGGCCCGGCAGTAGGTGATGATCGCCCGCTTAATCAAAGGGTCCGTCATCGCCTGGGCCTTGGCCGGGTCGACGCCGGAGAGGGTCAGGTCGGCAACCGCCGCGTCGATCAGCCCCTGAATCTCTGCGTCGTGATCGGTACCGTCCACCCGGAGGGCCGTTCTGACCTCATCCAGCATCCTACCTCACCTCGCTAGACGATCAGGTAGATGTCGACAACCTGGCCGTCCAGGGGGCTGTCGAGCTCCACCGTGTTGGACTCCAGCGCCGCGGGGTTGGTGGTCACCGTGGGCGGATTGGCCTGCCGGCCGTTGCCCAGGCAAGAAGCCAGAACCGTGTTGTGGGGCAGCTTGTAGGGCAGGCCCAGCTTGTCACCCCAACCGACGCTCACGGTGTCAGTACCCGCATGGGTTTCGGCAGGGAGGCTGATTCGGGTGACCTTCTTGAAGGCCTTCGTGCCCACCACCGGGGTATCGCCGTTGAGGGCGAACGTCTCGGTGATCTCCTCACCAGCGAAGTTGGTGCCGGTGATAACCACGTTGCCCGCGATCCCGGCGGCGTTGCCAACGACGGTCAGATTGCGGGGCACGTCCGGGCTGGTGATGCCGGTGCTCACCTCGGCGGTCTGGGCGGTTAGGGCCGTGGCCGCCAGAACGCCATCCGGGTCAGCCGCGGCAGCCGTGACCTGGTAGTGGGCGATGAATCCACGGTCACACACCACGCCGCCGACGTCCGTCTGTACCGTCTGGCCCATCTTGTGATTGTGGGGGTACATTTGCAGCCTCCTCTCGAACTAGAGGCGGGGGATGCCCCCCGCCTCGGTCAGGTCATGCGGCTACGCCGCCTTCAGCTTGATCAGGACCACGCCGTTGGGGTCGGCCAGCTTGCCGTCAGCGATCATCGTCGCCTTGCTGACCCACTCGTCGGTGTTCTCGTCGAAGTAGCGGCGGTAGGTGATCGCCATGTTGCTGTTGACCATGTAGTCCTCCAGGCGCACCAGGATGGCCACCACATCGCCGGCGACGGCGGTGTCGATGGACGGCAGCAGCTCCTCGACCGGAATCACCTCGCGGCCCAGGAACCGCTCCTGCATCGTGCCGTCCAGGCCGAAGGTGACCCGGGCCACCGGCTGGCCGTTGGCGTCCACCATGCCCACGATGTGGGTGTTCCAGTCGGCGTCGTTCATGATGAGCGCCACACCGCTGCGGTAGGCCCGGGGAACCTTACCCAGTAGCCCGGTCCAGGTCTTCCACTTGCTGAAGTCGGCGGCGGCCACCTCCACAACCTGGGCGGCCGGGATGTTGGTGTGGTTGACGATGCCCAGCGGCTGGCCGGCGCCGGACCCGGAGATAATGGCTTCCTCGATCGCCTTGACCATCGCCTCGGCGATGTTGTTGGCGATCGTCGCCTCAAACAGGGGCAGGGCCACCGTGCCAGCCACCAGTTCCACCGCCACACGGCACTGCAGCTTGTAGTAGCTGAAGCTGATGTAGCCGGAGACGGTCTTCTTCTGCTTGTCCGACATGGTCCCGGCGGCCACCCAGGTGGCGGTGGGCTTGGCGGTGCTGATGGGGATCTGCACGCCGGCCTGGACGCCCGTCTTGGTGACCCGGCTCCAGATCCGCCCCACGTCCTCCATCTTCTCCACGATCCTGTTGAGGATCGTGGTCGGAATGATGGCACCGATGTCACCGGTCCCGGTCGTCGCATCCGCCCGGAACTCCAGGTGGTCGCCCTTGACCCCCCGGGTGACGTAGTCCATGAACGCCTTGCGGTACTCGGTGGTGTCGAACTTGTCCACCACCCGCTGCTCGGGCGTCTCCACCGGGGTGGCGGCGACGGTACGGGCCTGGGAGGTCCCGTCGTGGATGTTCTGGGCCATCTCCTGGCGCCGGCGGAGCTCCTTTGCCTCCTCCTCCAGCGCCCGTAGCTCCTCCTCGATCTTCGTCAGGTCGACCTCGCTCTCGCCCTCCAGGAGCTTGCGGATCTCCAGCTTCCGGGCCTCGATCTCAGCCAGTCGCTTCATCATGGCGATTCTCCTCCTTACAGGTACGTTTTGAGCAGTAACCGCTTGCGGAGCTCCTGGGCGGCCTCCGCCGCCTGGCGCTCGGCCTCCGCCTGCGCCCTGTAGAAGTCCCGTGCGGTGATAGAGGTATCCGGGTAGGCCGGGATGTCCACCGCCGACACATCCCAGATCCTCTTGAACTTGGTGATGGTGCGGGTCCGGGTGTCCCGGTTGTAGCTGTGTTCGGCAACAGTAAAGGCGAAGGACATCTTGTCGATGTCGCCCCGCCTGATTAGCTCGTAGAGATCCCGTCCAGCCGTGGTGTTGGCCAGCTTCGCCCGGATCAGGAGTCCCTGCTCGTCCGGGATCAGCTCCAGGGTCCGGTTCCGGGTCCGGGCCATCACCATCACGTTGTCGCTGTGGTTGTACTTGAAGGGCACATCCCGCAGGTCGGCTCCGTCAAGGGCTCCTCGGGCGATGACCTCGTAGTACTTGACCCCATCGATCTCGTACATGACGGTCGGGCTATCATAGACGATGGCCCGGCCCTCCACGATCATCTCCTGCTGGTCACTCGCCGGATCCAGCGCCCGAATCTCCGCCAGGCGGATCTCCCGCTTGGCCGTCTCCAGCATCGCCATACTTGTCGCCCCCTTCCTCTTCGTCTGTCGGTCGGGTATCCAGCCGGCGGATCGGCTTGTCGCCACCCTCCACCGGGGCCAGGTTGAATGCCTCGCGCCACTCGTTCGGCGTGAGGGCCCCCCGGTCCACCATCTCCCGCAGATCGAGTTTGGTTGTCACGCTGGCATATTGCAGCCGGTTGGCCTCGAACACGATCTCGTTGCCATGGCCCTGCTCCCGTTCCGTGAACAGCTTGCTGGTGAACTCGAGGGAGAGCTGGAGCGCCAGCGGCTCGATGGTGGACTCGTAGAACGCATTCCACTGCTCCTCGGTGTAGTCGCCCATGACGATCGGTTCCGACACGCCGAAGTAGCGGAAAACCGCGTTACGCAGCTCCTTCATCTGGGCCGCGTTGACCATGAGGGGCTGGCTCTTCAGCTCCTGGTACTCGGCTTTGGAGTCCAGCGCCGCCACGCCGCCGCTGTTCTGGACGGTCATGTACTCGTTGACGAACCGTTCCCGGTTCTTCTTGATATCCTCGTCCTTCAACATCCCCTGAAACTTCAGAATGCCGCGGAGGTGGGCCGAGACCTTGACCGCCTGGGCCAAGCCCTCGTTGGTGGTGTGGATGGCTGAGAGGGTCGCGTTGACCGGTTGGTTCTGCTCACCCAGCAGGTCGCTGCTGTAGTAGTGCCGCCGCAGGTGAATGACCTCGGAGTACGGGAGCACCACACTGCCGCCGTCAGCGAAGTAGAACTTGACGTAGATGACCCTGCGGGCATCCTCCAGAAACTCCGCCATGACGCAGTTGACCGGCCAGATGGCCACCAGGTTCGGACCATCCCAGACCGGGTAGGCGAAGGCGTTGTTGTCGATCATCAGGGTGGTGATGAGCCGGTAGAGGAAATCGTAGGCGTTCATGTTCTGATTCGGACGCACGGTGAGCCGCCGTTCGATCTGGCCGCCTACAGGGATGATCCGCCCATTCAGCCGCCTGACGTGCTTCGCCTTCAGCTTGGCCGCATTCCGGGCGATGGCGTCCACCGCCGCCCTGACTACATCGGCTTCGTAGGGCTTCCCCTGCCAGGGGGTAAAAACGGGGGTGTAGCCGGAGAGCACTCGCAGCTGGGTGAGTAGACTGCTCGGCCGCAGCGCCCCGAAGATGGTCTGGAACAGGCTCCGTCGCTCCACCGAATCACCACCCTATCAGCGCCTTATAGTCCTCCAGGTGGTTCTGGAGGACGGTGTAGGCAATGATGAGCGCCACCGCAGGGTCGATGCGCTGGCGCTTGTTCTGCCCCTTGATGGGGCGGATGTTCTCGTTCTTGTCGACCTCGACGGCCATGTTGGTGAGGGCCCACAGCAGCAGCGGGTTGTGGTTGTAGTTGATCCGCTTGCTCATCAGGTCCGCCTTCAGCTCCTTCATCGGGGCTGAGAGGGTCCTGGCTCCCATGATCACCGGAATCAGGTTTTCGCCCTTGACGTACCCCAGGCGAGTCTCCATGTCCTCCACCCAGGCCGGCGAGTTCCAGCTGTCGTACCCTACCCAGTAGCAGGAGATATCGAGGTCCTCCCGCAGCCGGGCGAACCAGTCGGTGACGTAGCGGTGATCCACCCGATTGCCCGGGCAGAGGGTAATCAACCCCCGCTGGGCCCACTTGTCATAGGGGATTTTATCCTCGATGGACCGCTGCTCAATGTTTTCGCCCGGCATGAACCCCTGCCCGAACGCATAGATGGTCGGGGCGCCGGGCTTCATGACCAGCACCCAGGCGGCTGTCAGGTCGGTGGTGGCGCTCAGGTCCACCCCGCTGATGGCGTAGGAGTCCCGGAGATCCTCCAGGGCGAAGGTGGCCTTGTTTTCCGCCTGCTCGAAGGTCAGCCACGTGCCGGCCCGGGTCTCCCGGATGTTGAAATCCTTGGTCAGGACAGTCGGCAGGAACGACGGATCGTTCTTGGCCCTCTCCACGTTAGCGGCAAGCTCATCGTAGGACTTGATGGTGCCCAGCCCCGGGTTCGCCTTCTCCCAACAGCGATAGTCGGTCCACTCACTCCGGTCGTCCAGCTCGTAGATGAACGCCAGGAACCGCTCGTCCTCGACCACGCCGTCCAGGACCTTGCAGGCGTAGTCGTACATATCGTCGTAGATGCACTCCCGCACGAATCCGGCCGTGGTGATCATGGCCAGGAGCGGCTGAGTGCGGGCCGACATCGACTGTTTCATCACGTCGTAGAGGTTGCGGTCCCGGATGGCGTGGAGCTCGTCGATGGTTACGCAGTGAGCGTTCAGGCCGTCCAGGCTGTTGCTCTCCGACGCCAGGGGCTCAAACTTGCCGAAGGTTAGGGGAAAGTAGAGGTCGGTCTTGCGCTTCTTGATGTGCTTGCGCAGCGGGGGCGACTGGCTGACCATGTTGACCGCTTCGGTGAACACGATCCGGGCCTGGTCTTTCTTGGTCGCCACTGTGTACACCTCGGGCCCGCCTTCGCCGTCGCCCACGAACATGTATAGCCCCAGCCCAGCCATCTCCGTCGACTTGCCATTCTTACGTCCCTCGATCGTCAGGACCTCTCGGCAGCGGCGTTCGCCGGTCTCCTTGTGGACGAAACCATAGATGGCCTGGAGCTTTGCTTTCTGGAAGAGCTCCAACTGGACTGGCTGACCGAGCCACCGGCCCTTGGAGTGCCGGCAGAAGTTCTCGATGAACTCGATCGGCTGATTCGCTCGATCCAGGTCGAACACCCACGGGTCCCGGGGATGGTCAAGCTCGTCGATCAGCTTCTGGTACTGCTGGCGGAGGCGCTTGCAGGCGGCGATCTCACCGGACTGGATCTTGGCCCAGTACTCTCGGATGTAGTTGGGCTGCCCCACGGCTACCGCCTCGACTTCTTCAGGAACTCCATCAGGGCATCGCTGCTCTTGTCCTTGGGGTCACCATCCGGCAGCAGGTCCACCATCTGTTTGCAGACGGTGGAGTACCGCTGAATCATGGCGTTGTAGACCTTGGTGGCGGGGTGCTCACGGAGGAACCGCTGCTCCCCCTGCTCGAAGGTCTCCAGCACACCGTCTCGGTCGATGATGTGCCGGGCCTCCTCCAGGGTGACCCGCATGAAGGCCGCTTCCTGGATCAGACCTTCGGCGGCGGACTGCCGTTCCTTCGGCATCTCCCTGAATAGCTTGCGAAGCCGGCCGATCTCGCGCTTAACCCGCTTACGCTTCTCTTCCTCGGTGAAAAGTCTCACAAGTACCCCCCTCCCTTGTACCCCCCCTCATGTGCGGACCCCTTCCGGGGTTTTTGGAGGTCCGCCGCCGGTCACCCGCCGCGGCCGAGACCGTTCGAGGGAGGGGGGGGTGGGCACCAGGTTCCCCTCGTCGTCGAATGCGACCCCTTCGGCCGTGCTGGGCCCGCCGTGGGCCCGGTTGTGGCAGTCCAGGCACAGCAGTTCAAGATTCTCCCAGTTGAGCGTGACGGCCGGGTCGTGGATGTTCTCCGGCGTGAGAACGATCCGGTGGTGGACGATCAGGCCCGGAGCTCCGCAGCGTTCGCACAGCCCGAACTGGGCCTTGAAGAACGCGTCCCTGCACTTGCGCCAGGCGGTGCTGTTGTAGAACGCCCGGGCAAACTCCCTGGCCATGGCGTCACCTCTCGCCCAAAACGGTGTCGCTACCCACTGCCCTCCACCGGGTGGTCTTCCCATGCTGGCGAAAAGGGCACAAAGAAACCGCCCACCCTGTTGGTGAGCGGTGCTGTGCGGTTACGATGCAGACCGGCGCTGCTCGATGTCCCAGGCGCAGGCCTGGTGGACCCACTCCTCCGAACGGCCCAGCTCCTTGGCCACCGCAACGAGATCCCCGAGCTGGTGGTAGCGGACCCGGGCTTGCTCCTCTTCGGACAACTTCCCACCAGCGGCAATCAGCCGTTCGACCGACATGGGCTTTATGAGTTGCCGATTGACCGGACGGTCGTGATCCCGTGTCAGGTCGCCGTCGGCCAGGAGAATGGCCAGCTCGGCTGTCGGGTTGATTTGGGCCATCCGGGACTCCATCTGTGGCGACAGCCGGCGAACCGCTTTGCGATCAACGATCACAGCCAGCACTCCCTTGCCAGAATCAGAGAAGCCCACCCGTCATCCGGATGGGCGCACCCCTACAAGAATGATCTTAGGATCAACCATGGAATCTGTCAACACTTTCTCCTGCGAATTTGGGGATCAGCACCGAAGGTTATTTTTCGGCATTTTTCCCGAAAAACCAGAACGGCTCCGAGAGGTGGTTTCGACCCGGATTTTTCGAGAAAAATCCGGAAAACTCAAAAGCGGCGGCTGAAGCGGCTTTCCGGGTTCGGGGGTATTTTTCGGGATTTTTCCCGAAGGGTTTATTCATTGCTCCCATTGATTCTTATCTCTTAGAGAGAGCTTATCTTAATAGCAATGGGCAGCAATGAAGACAGAATACACAGTGGGGCAAATTGGAAAAAGCGCAAGGTAAAGGAGAACCCCGGTCCCAGGGGTGAAGAGGCCGGGGTTCATGTGGCCGGAGCCTACAAGTTACAAACTGTGGCTGCACCCACTTCATCGTCGGGCGCGACCACGCCGGCGTGGGCAGCTACTACGGGACCTACGATGCCCAGCGGATCTTCGACGAGATCGACCCCGCCGAGCTGGGGATCACCCCGCTCTTCTTCGAGCACACCTTCTACTGCACCGCCTGCGGCAACATGGCCTCCGCCAAAACCTGCCCACACGACAGGTCGGCGCACCTGACGCTCTCGGGCACCAAGGTGCGGGAGATGCTCTACAGCGGCCAGGTGCCGCCCCCCGAGTTCAGCCGTCCCGAGGTGGCCCAGGTCCTGATCGAAGGGCTCCGGGGCCAGGTGCCCGTCAACGGTGACTGAACCTGCAGGAGAAGCCTGAAGCACCACGCTTCAGGCTTCTCTTCCCTTATGATGATCCAACGGTGTAGGATGTACGTAAGTCGGAGCGAGGGAGCGATGAGGGGAGGGGGCTGACCGGTGGACGAGGAGCGACTGATCGCCCGGCTGGCCGCAGGGGACCAGACCGCCGTGGCCGATCTCTACGACCGGCTCGGACGGCAGGTCTACTCCCTGGCCTACCGGATGCTGGGGGAGGGGGCCGCCGCGGAGGATGTGACCCAGGAGGTCTTCCTCAAGGTGTGGCGGCAGGCGGCCCGGTTCGACTCAGAGCGAGGGCGGGCGGCCTCCTGGATCCTCCACATCGCCTATACCACGGCGGTCGATGCCGTCCGCCAGCGGGCGAAGATGGCGCCCGGGCGCTACCAGGAGACGGGCGGGGATGAGCCCGACCCGGCCGCCAACCCGGCGGAGGAGGTGGAGACCGCCCTGATGGGCGCCCAGGTCCGCACCGCCCTGATGCGGCTCCCGCCGGAGCAGCGGCAGGCGCTGGAGATGGCCTACTTCGGCGCCCTCTCCCACAGCGAGATCGCCGGACGGCTGGCGGTGCCCCTGGGCACCGTCAAGGGGAGGATCCGATTGGGACTCGAAGCGCTGCGCAGCCATCTGCTGGCCCCGCGCCGAAGGGAGGTCGACCGACATGCAAACCTGCCCCCGCACTGATGATGCCATCGCCTGCGCCTTTCACCAGCTGTCGGGTGCCGAGCTGGCCTCCTTTCAGGAGCACCTGGCCCATTGCGCCGCCTGCCGGCTGAAGCTGGCCGAGGTGGAGGAGAGCGTCGACCTCCTGGCCTACGCCGCCCCGCAGGTGGCGCCGCCCCCCGATCTGAAGCAGCGGGTGGTCCGGGGGGTGGCGGCTGAGGCGGCCCGTCGCCGTCCCGCATGGCGCCGCTTCGCCGCCCCGGTGGCCGCCGCAGCGGCGGTGCTGGCGCTGGCCCTGGGCACCTACTCCACCGTGAAGCTGAGGAGCGTCCAGGACCGGCTCGCCGCCTATGAGTCGATGGCCCCGGTTCAGCGCTCCGTCGCCCTGACTGGCACCGAGCAGGCCCCCGCAGCGGCGGGCCGGGTCGTCATCTCCCGGGAGGGAGACGGGACCCGGGTCGAGCTGCAGGCCAGCGGCCTCCCCCAGCTGGAGCCCGGCCAGGCCTATCAGCTCTGGCTGATCAAGGACGGGAAGCGGACCAGCGGCGGCGTCTTTGTCATCGACGCCACCGGCAAGGGCGGTCTGGTCACCTGGCTCCCCGGCAGCGTCGAGTTCGATGCCCTGGGCGTCACCCGGGAGCCCGACGCCTACGGTCTGCAGCCCCGGGGCACCAAGGTCCTGGGCTCCACCTGATGCACCTTTTCAGCACCAAGGTGTCATCGCACCCCCTCCTGGGTTGATGGTAGGCTGAACCTGACAGCCCAGCCAGCAGGGGGGTGGAATGCGTGGCGGTGTTCGTGTGCAGCCAGTGTGGCACGGAGCGGGAGGGCCGGTGCAAGCCCCAGAAGTGTGAGTGTGGCGGCAAGGGGACCTTTGTGAAGAAGGAAGAGGCGAAGAAGGAGTAGCGCCTAGTCAACGCCCCCGACCAGCGATCTGGCCGGGGGCGTCCTCTATGTCACCTTCTCCGCCAGCGGCAGCCAGAGGCTGAAGGTGGTGCCCACCCCCACCGCGGAGCTGACATCGACCCGCCCCCCTGCAGCCGCCCCAGGGCGGTCGCATCCTGGACGATCGCAACGCCCCGTGAAAGTGCAGGTCGCTCTAGACCGGCGAGACGTGGGCCTCCACCACCCGCTGCCCCAGGTGGAAGGTGAGCCGCTCGGGGGAGTCCTTCCCGGGGCGGCAGACCCGCTGCAGCGCCCTTCACCAGCGGATCGGGCAGGCCTGCCTCATCGAGGGGGAGCCCCGCCACCCCCTCCGCCATATGGCGGATCAGCGACTCCAGGTTCTGCTCTCGCCCCTCCTCGACCTCATGCCGCTGTATGGCGATCGCCACTACCCGGGAGGCCGCCTCCACCAGCCGCAGATCCTTCTCCGACGGCTCCGGCCACATGGCGCTCCACCAGCCGGGCGACCTGCTCCAGCACGTCAGCGAGACCCGGGCCAGGAACTCCATCTGCCGGGCAGCAGCCTGCAGCGCCACGGCCGGCTGCCCTCGGGAGCGGGAGATCCGCAGCCCCAGCCCCAGTCACAGCACGGTCGCCGCTGCGAGGAGACCCGGCCACAGGAGCCCCTCCTGCACCATCACAACACACGGCGAATTCCTCTCCACCACCGGTGATCACCGGGATTCTGAGCCCATCGGGAGTCGGGGAATGCTAGGTGCAGGAGGGATCCGCTGCATGCTCTACCTGCGCGCCCTGGTGGTCTACCCCCTGCTGATCCTGCTGCTCCGCTTCCTGGGGCGAGGGCTCCAGTTCCAGTCCCGCCCATACGACCTGGCCGTTCAGGTGCTGCTGGGCTCCGCTGCGGCCAACCTGATCGTCAACCAGGAGGTGGCGCTCTGGCGCGCCTTTCCGGCCCTGGGCACCCTGGCCCTGATGCACACCGCCCTCTCCTTCCTCAGCCTCTGGAACCCCGCCAAACGCTACCTGGTGGGCGCCCCGGTGCCCCTTATCGAGAACGGCCGGCTGCTGAAGGCCAACATGATCAAGCACCAGATCAGCGTCGAGGAGGTCTTCGCCGCCCTCCGGGAGAAGGGTTATCACAACCCGGCCGACGTGGAGTTTGCCCTGCTGGAGTCCTCGGGCAAGCTCTCGGTGGTGCCCCGCTCCCAGGCGCGGCCGGTGACGCCCCGCGACCTGAACCTGACCACCAAGTACGAGGGCTACTCCACCCTGCTGATCACCGACGGCAAGCTGGACCGGCAGAACCTGCAGAAGGTGGGCCTGACCGAGGAGTGGCTGGTCGCCCAGCTGCTCAGCCGGGGAGCGGAGGGGGTGAAGGATGTGCTTTTCGCCTCCATCGACACCCAGGGGCAGCTCTTCGTGGTCCGGAACCAGGATGTCCCCTTCCTCCAGTCGATCTTCAAAGGGGTGCAGACCCAGACCTCCCCCGGCCTGCCGCCCCGGATCGGGTCAGAGATGCCGGAACCCCGGCCACCGGCCCCCTGAGAGATTCCCTCACAGGCGGGCAGGGTTTCACGCTCCCCGCGGGGTAGTTCTTCTAGGCAATACCCCGACCGGGAGGATGTCCACTTTGGGCATGATGAGCAAAGAGCAGATCTGGGACCTGGCCCGCGCCGTCCATCCCTACGCCGTCGCCATCCGGCGGCACCTTCATCGCAACCCTGAGCTCTCCTTTGAGGAGCACGACACCCACCGCTTCCTGGTCGAGCAGCTGCAGGAGCTGGGCTTTGCCTTCGAGTCGGGCCTGGGAGGGGGCACCGGCATCAAGGCGGTGCTGGAGGGCGGCAGGCCCGGCCCCACCGTGGCCCTCCGGGCCGATATCGACGCCCTGCCCATCCTGGAGGAGACCGGCCTCGAGTTCGCCTCTCAGCGGCCTGGCAAGATGCACGCCTGCGGCCACGATGTCCACACCGCCATCCTCCTGGCCACCGCCAAGGCGCTCCAGGCGCTCCAGGCAGAGCTGCCGGGCAAGGTGGTCTTCCTTTTCCAGCCCGGCGAGGAGAAGAACCCCGGCGGCGCCTCCCTGATGATCCGGGACGGCTGCCTGGAGAACCCCAAGGTGGAGGCCATCTTCGGCCTGCACGTGATGCCCTTCATGGAGACCGGCAGCATGGGCTTCGGGGCCGGCCCCCTGATGGCCTCCCCCGATGAGGTGGAGGTGACGGTGGTGGGCAGGGGCGGCCACGGGGCGGCGCCCCACCTGACCGTCGATCCGGTGCTGGCCGCCTGCCAGATCATCACCCTGCTGCAGCAGGTGGTGGCCCGGAACGTCTCCCCCTTCCAGCAGGCGGTGATCACCGTGGGCATGATCCACGGCGGCACGGCGCCCAACGTGATCCCCGACGAGGTCACCTTCAAGGCGACCGTCCGGACCATGGACCCGGAGGTCCGGAAGTTGATGCCCAGGCGGATCGAAGAGGTGGTCAAGGGGGTCTGTGACGCCGCCGGCGCCACCTACCGGTTCCACTACGACCCCGGCTATCCGGTGCTGATCAACGACCTGCAGATGACCGAGCTGGCCCGCCGGGCCGCCCTGGCGGTGCTGGAGCCCGGCCAGGTCCAGGGGATGGCCCCCTCCATGGGCGGCGAGGACTTCGCCTACTACCTGGAGAAGGTGCCCGGCACCTTCGCCCGCCTGGGCGCCATGGCGCCCGGGGCCACCAAGCCCTATGGCCTGCACACCTCCCGGCTGCTGATCGACGAGGAGTGCATCGCCGTCGGCACCGCCTACTATATCAGCGTGGTGCAGCAGTACCTGATGGCGGAGCGGTAAGCGCCCGCCCGGAGGAGGAGGGATCGCATGAAGAGGGAGCACTACGTCGCTTCTGTCGAGGAGCGGGCCGCCATCGAGCGGGCCTACATGGAACAGAACGGAATCAAGGCGCTGATCAACAGCCTCTCCGGCGGCATCGACTCATCGGCCTCGGCGCTGATCGCCAAGCAGGCGGCGCCGCAGGGCGCCATCGGCCTGCTCCTCCCCTGCTCGACCGAGGAGGAGCTGAAGGGAGAGCGGCAGAAGGACATCGTCGATGGACAGCGGGTGGCCGACTTTGCCGGGATCCCGGCGGTCACCATCAACCTGTCCGACCTCTGGCAGCAGGCGGTGGCGCTCTACACCGCCGCGGCGAAGGAGATGGCCGCCAAGTCCGGCCTGCCGCTGGATGAGAAGCGGCTGGCCTGGGCGATCAACAACCTGAAGCCAACCCTGCGGATGATGACCGCCGGCTTCTTCGCCGACGCCTTCCAGGGGCTGATGATGGGGACCGACAACGCCATCGAGAACTTCCTGGGCTACTTTTCGATCCGGGGCGACGGCATCGCCGACCGGCAGCCGATCCGGGACTGCACCAAGGCGGAGGTCCGGGCGCTGGCCGCCTCCCGGGGGCTGCCGGAGGATCTGGTCAACCGCACCCCCACCGCCGGCCTCTGGCCCGGCCAGACCGACGAGGCCGAGCTGGGCTTCACCTACGAGGAGGCGGACCGCTTCTTCGTCTGGATCCTGGAGAAGCACCTGCAGAGCCCGGTGATGGCGCCCACCATGACCGTGCTGCCCGAGGCGGTGGAGGCGATCCTCAGCGACCCGACCCTCCCGGTCTCGCCGGAGTCGGCCCGCCGGATCATCCGGCAGAACCAGCGGACCGCCTTCAAGCGGAAGGCGGACGACCTGGAGGCGGTGCTGGCCAAGCGCCGTCTGGTGTAGAGAGACGAGCAGCCGGGACGCCACGCCGTCCCGGCTGCTGGATTAGATCGAGTAGGAATCCGGCTCCCGCCTACGACTCCCTGCCAGAAAGAGCCGCTTCCTTCATTGACACAAATGTAGCTTCTTGCTACCATAGAATGGATAACATTCGAATCGGTAACATTGGCCGGTAAGGGGGTGGATGGTTGTTCGGGTGGTTTGGCAAAAAGCGAAACGTCCGTGAGCTGGACGCCCACGGGCGGCGGCGTCTCTTCATTCCCGACAACATCTACCGCCGAATGATCAACCACTGCAGCGAGGAGCGGCCGCTGGAGGCCTGCGGCCTGCTGGTGGGCGAGGCCGGCCACGTCACCGCCGGGTATGCCACCGACAACCAGCACCGCAGCCCGGTGATCTACAAGGTGGACGACCTCCAGCTCCTGGAGGTGGACCGGGAGATCCGGAACGAACGGCAGGAGATCATCGCCATCTATCATTCCCACGTGAAGACCGACCCGGTCCCCTCCCGGACCGACATCGACCAGGCCACCTGGCCCGAGGCGTTCTACGTGATCGTCTCGCTGAAGGAGCGGCGGCCGAAGGTGCGGGCCTGGCGAATTGTGGACCGGCAGGTGACCGAGCACCCCATCGTCGTGGTGAAGCATACCGACGGCCTCTGGCGGGACCTGCGAAAGGCGGTCCGCCAGGCGTCGGAATCCTCGGTCCGGAACGACGTACCCTGACAGCAGGGGGTGGGTGGATGACGGAACGGCTGGTGATCGGGCAGCAACTGCTCCAGCGGATCCTGGAGCACTGCCTGGAGGAGAAGCCCTACGAGGCGTGCGGCATCCTGACGGGGCGGGCGGGGAGGGTACTGCACGCCTACGCCACGGACAACGCCAAGCGCAGCCCCGTCTTCTACGAGGTGGACGTGGAGCACCAGGAGCAGGTGCTCCGGGAGATCGTGGCGCGGGGGGAGGAGCTGGTCGGGATCTACCACTCCCATCCCACCGCCCCCGCCATGCCGTCGCTCAACGATGTGAACCAGGCCGTCCACTACCCCGAAGCCGTCCGGGTGATCATCTCCCTGGCCGGCCCCACCGACATCCGGGCGTTCCTGATCCGCAACGGGAAGGTCCACGACGTGATCATCGCCATCTT
>JBMONC010000061.1:25475-51312 GCA_049324875.1 Bacillota bacterium | reverse complement strand
TTTTCATGTATTTATCCGTGTAATCCGTGTAATCCGTGGCAAAGAAAAGAACCCCGGAGGGATCGCCCCCCGGGGTCTTGACCTATTTCCCCGCCTGCTCCTCGGGCGGCCTGGGGTTCAGGACCAGGCGGTCGACCAGCTCGGCCACCTTGGCCTGGTCGGGGACCCAGACCCAACCCCGCGGGTGGTTCCGGTCATCAACGCCGGGTAGAGTGGCCATCTGGACCTGGTCCAGGTTGAAGCTCATGGCGCTCCGGGCCAGGGCGACGGCGGTGGAGGTGTCCACATCGGTCTGGACGTGGCGCAGGACCTGGGAGACCACCGACGGCAGCTTCGTCAGGCTCTGGGACTCCTTCGCCTTCCTGGCCAGCGCGACCAGGAACTTCTTGGTCCGCTCGGTCCGGCCGATGTCGCCCCGGCCATCGCTCCGGAAGCGGACGTAGTTGAGCGCCTGCTGGCCGTCCAGGTGCTGCGGCTCCGGCGAGGCCTTGAAGTGGATCTTCAGCGGCGGGTGGGCATAAGGGTCCTCGTAGTCCATGTTCTGATCGATCACCAGGTCGACCCCGCCCAGGGTGTCCACCACCTGCCGGAAGCCCTCGTAGTCGACCCGGATGTAATGGTCGATCTTGACCCCCAGCAGGCTCTCCACCGACCGGACCGTCGTCTGGGGGCCGTTCTCGCCGCCGTAGGCGTGGGCGTGGGCCAGCTTGTCGGGGGAGACGCAGGAATCCTCCAGCCCGGTGCAGTCGATGGGGACCAGCGTATCCCGCGGGAGGGAGATCAGGTTGATCAGCTTCTGCTTCGGGTTGATGTGGGCCAGCACCACCACATCGGTCCGGATCTTGCCCTCATCCAGGCCCATGAGAAGGATGTTGACCGGCTGGCTGGCGCTGAAGGCGAAGGTCTGGATCGCCCAGCCGCCCAGCAGCACGAGAACGACGGCAGCGATGATGAGGAGCACGGGCGGTTGCCTCTTGCCCGACTTCGACACGGGTGCACGCCTCCCTGAACGGGTATATAAGATAGATGTGGTGGATTTACCACATGAGAATAGCATTTCCGGGTGCGGAGTTCAATCGAGAAATGGTGGGTGATGGGCTGGATTGGCGCCGCCTCCATCCAGCCCGGTGGAATCCTGCCAAACCGCTCCGAGCGACCCAACCCGGCAGGACTGTCCGAGGGCTGCCCCGAACAGTTATACGGTATTCTCCTGATGCAGGTGGTGGACCCCTTTGCGGATTCTGGGAATCGATCCGGGCACGGCCCGCATGGGTTACGGCATCGTTGAGGATGCGGGCGGCAGCCGGGAGCGGGCGGTGGCCTTCGGCCTGCTGGAGACCCCGCCGGAGATGCTGACCGAGAAGCGGCTGCAGGCGCTCTACCGGGGCGTGGTCGACCTGATCCTGGAGCACAAGCCCGACGCCGTGGCGGTGGAGGAGCTCTTCTTCGGCCGGAACGTCACCACGGCGATCCACGTGGGACAGGCCCGGGGGATCGTCCTGCTGGCAGCGGCGGACAACGGCATCCCCATCAGAGAGTTCACGCCGATGCAGGTAAAGATGTCCGTCACCGGCTACGGCAAGGCGGATAAGTCCCAGGTACAGCAGATGGTCAAGACCCTGCTGGGGCTGCGGACGGTCCCCCGGCCCGACGACGTGGCCGACGCCCTGGCGGTGGCCATCGCGGCGCTGCACGGCTCCAATCTCGCCTCCCGGTTAGGAGGGCTGACGTAGCATGATCGCACACCTGCGCGGCGAGCTGGTCGCCGCCACCGCCGACTCGGTGATCCTGGACGTGGGCGGGGTGGGCTACCGCTGCCTGGTGCCCTCCTCCACCCGGAACCGGCTCCCGGCGGCCGGCCAGAGCCTGCATCTCTACACCTCGCTCCAGGTCCGGGAGGACTCCATGACCCTGTACGGATTCCTCACCCCCGGCGAGTACGAGCTGTTCGAACTGCTCCTCCGGGTGGACGGGGTCGGCCCCAAGGTCGCCCTGGGGGTGCTCTCCGCCACCACGCCGGACTCCTTCCGGCGGGCGGTCGCCTTTGAGGATATCACCGCCCTCTGCCGCCTCCCCGGGATCGGGAAGAAGACGGCGCAGCGGATGGTGCTCGACCTGAAGGAGAAGGTGGGCCATGTGGGTCAGGGCGCCGGGGCGGAGCCGGTCGGCCTGGCCGGCGTAGTCGGAGGCGGCCCGGAGGGCGACGTCTTCGCCGAGGCAATGGAGGCGCTGACCGCCCTCGGCTACTCCCGGGTGGAGGCGGGCCAGGCGCTGGACCGCGCCCGCAGGGAGGCCGGCGAGGCCCCTGCCGTTGAGACACTGGTGCGGCTCAGTCTGAAGCATCTCTTCCGGGGGTAAAGCGCGATGAGTGAGGAACGGTTCCTCTCCGGCCACAAGCGGCTGGAGGATGTGCGGCTTGACGAGACCCTCCGCCCGCAGCGGCTGGCCGATTACCCCGGCCAGGAGCGGGTGAAGGAGGAGCTTTCCATCTATATCGCGGCGGCCAGGCAGCGGGGGGAGGCGCTGGATCACGTCCTGCTCTACGGCCCGCCCGGCCTGGGCAAGACCACCCTGGCCCACATCATCGCGCAGGAGATGGGGGTCAACCTGCGGGTCACCTCCGGCCCCGCCATCTCCCACCAGGGCGATCTGGCGGCGATCCTGACCCAGCTCGCCGAGGGCGACGTGCTCTTCGTCGACGAGATCCACCGGATGAACCGGCTGGTGGAGGAGACCCTCTACCCCGCTATGGAGGACTTTGCCCTGGACATCATCCTGGGCAAGGGGCCCAGCGCCCGGACCCTCCGGCTCGACCTGCCCAAGTTCACCCTGATCGGCGCCACCACCCGCTACGGCGCCCTGACCTCCCCCCTGCGGGACCGATTCGGGGTGGTGGCGCAGCTCCAGTTCTACACCGTGGAGGAGCTGACCCAGATCCTCCTGCGGGCCGCCCGGATCCTGAAGGTGGAGCTGGACCCCACCGGGGCGCACGAGATCGCCCGCCGCTCCCGCGGCACCCCCCGCATCGCCAACCGCCTGCTGAAGCGGTTGCGGGACTATGCCCAGGTCAAGGCCGACGGCATCATCACCCGGGAGGTGGCCGACGCCGGCCTCCGGATGATGGAGGTCGACGCCCTGGGCCTCGACCTGGTCGACCACAAGATCCTCCTGGCGATCATCCAGATGTACGGCGGCGGCCCCGTGGGCCTTGACACCCTGGCCGCCGCCACCAGCGAGGAGTCCGAGACCATCGAGGACGTCTACGAGCCCTACCTGATGCAGATCGGCTTCCTCCAAAGGACCCCCCGGGGCCGGGTAGCCACCCGCGCCGCCTACGAGTACCTCGGCATGCCCTACGGCGAACACCCCGAGTCAAATCAGAGCCGGCTGTTCTAAGCCCAATGACGGCCACGGATGACACGGATTCCCCTGAAAATGACGGCCACGGATTACACGGATTACACGGATGAAGACAGAACATGGACAATGATGGGGTTCGTACCCTTTTCATGGGTGGTGCTGGTGCGTAAGCACCGCACCATGGCGGTTACACGGGTAAAACAAATACATTACCAACAATGTGGGCGGTACCCTTTCCATCAGTGGTGCTGGTGCGAAGCACCGCACCATGGTGATGAAATGGGTTTGTTATGGCCCATTCGGAGTACTGACCTCGTCGAGTTGGTGCTCTGATCCAGCACACCCACTATCATTATAATCTGTATTATATCCGTGTAATCCGTGTAATCCGTGGCAAAGAAACGGCCGCCTAACTTCCTGCGTGGCGGCCCCCACAAAGCGACTAGAGCGGTACGTATCTCTTAGCAGACGAGAGGTGAAGGATGTGCTGAGCTTTCTGCTGAGCCTCTCGGGAAACTCCGGCTCGACCGCCGGCGGGGACTCCCCGCTGGAGAGGCTGCTGGGGCCGGCACGCAACGGCGACAAGCAGGCCCGCGATGACCTGATTCGCCAGTACACGCCGCTCGTGCTGCGGGTGGGCAGTCAGGTGTCGGGCCGCTACCTCACGGTGGGGCGGGATGACGAGGTCTCCATCGGGCTGATCGCCCTGAACGAGGCGATCGACCGGTTCGACCCCGATCGAGGGGCCTCCTTTGTCTCCTTTGCGGAGCTGGTGATCAAGCGGCGGCTGGTGGACCACTACCGGCGCCAGAAGGGGCAGTCGGAGATCCCGCTCAGTGAGTTGGAAACCGAAGATGAGGAAGGCAACCTCCTGGACAGCGTGCAGCGCCGCCGGGCGATAGAGGATCATGCCCGGATGCTGGAGGCGGAGGAGCGGAGGCATGAGATCGCCCGCTATGCCAAGCGGCTGGCCGAGTTCGGCATCCGGTTCAGCGAGTTGGCCGATGTCTCCCCCAAGCACGAGGACGCCCGGCAGCGGGCGCTGGAGGCGGCCCGCATCGTGGCGGGCCACCCGCTGATGGCCCAACATATGCTGGCCAAGCGGGAGCTGCCGCTCAAGCAACTGGAGGAGCGGGTCGGGGTAAGCCGCAAGACGCTGGAGCGGCAGCGGAAGTTTATCATCGCCGTGGCGTTAATCTTGCTTGAAGACTTCTATCATTTACGTCACTACATCGCAGGATAGGAATACGAGGAGGCGCATCTTATGGGCAAGGGCATTCTGCTGGAGAAGGAGGGCCGCACCGGGGTGGTTCTGACCCCGACGGGTGAGTTCAGGCGCGTCCCCCTCCCACGCCGGGCCGCTTGCGACATCGGTGAGGAGATCACCTTCCCGGAGGCCGCCGGGGCGCGCTGGGGCTGGATTGCCGCCGCCGCTGCCGTCCTGCTGCTGCTGCTCTCGCCGGCCGGCTACAACAGCTGGGTGCTGGCCCAGCCGGCGGCGCTGGTGATGATCGATATCAACCCCAGCATCCAGCTGACGGTCAACGGCCGGCAGCAGGTGATCGATGCGGTGGGGCTCAACGCCGACGGCCAGCTGATCCTGCAGGGGCTCGACTGGCAGCGGCGGCCGGTGGAGACGGTCACGGAAGAGATCACCGCCAGGGCGGTTGCCGCCGGCAAGCTCCAGCCCTGGGCCGAGGGGAGCGCCGTGGTGGTGGCGGTCAGCCCCGCCGACAGCCGCCCGCTCTCGGAGGAGACGGCCCACGAGGTGGCTGCCAAGTCAAAGATCGCCGTCCAGACCGAGGTGAAGGAGCAGGCGGAGGCCCGGGGCAGGCCGGCCCAGGCCGTCGTCTCGGCGGTGGAGGCCGTCAAGGACGAGGTGGAGGAGGCCAAGGCGGTCGGGCTGACACTGCCCAAGTACCTGATCCTCCAGGAGCTGAAGGAGGAACACCCCGAGGTGACCCCGGAGTCGCTCCAGAGCGCCTCCCCGGCGCAGATCCTCCAAGATCTGAACATCAACCCCGGCGACTTCTTCGGCAAGGCAGAGGAGCACCGGAACAAGAAGAAGGACGAGGCGGAACCGGCCGCGGCCGGCGGCAAGGGCAAGCCCGAGGAGAACGGTTCCAAGGGCGAGGCGAACAAGCCGCAGGAGCCCGGCAAGGGCGGGAGCGGCAAGCCGGAGAATCCCGGCAAGGGCGAGTCCAGGGGCAATGACGGCAAGGGTGACCAGGAGAAGGAGAAGGACTCCGCCAACGGCCCGGAGAACGAGGAGTCCGAGGGCCGCCCCGAGAACCGGGGCCGGGGGCTGCTGGAGGAGATCAAGATCCGGCTGGGCCTGGGCTCCGAAGCTGACGACGAGAAGGAGTCGCCCGGAAAGTCGAAGGGCGAGGAGGAAGGACGGGGCAACAGGGGCCGGGGCGGGCAGGAGAACGGCGAGGAGAAGGCGAACGAAGGTTCCAAGGGGAGTCAGAGGCCCTGATCCTCCCGTCGTACGCATAGCGCTTCGCCGGTCCCACCCATCCTAGACAAAGGCGGTGGATTGCCTTGCGACATGGCAGCGGGCTGTATCTGGCTGCAGCTGTCCTCACAGGGCTCATCTTCACGGCGGCGCTCACAGCGCCGCTCTCCGCATTGGCGAGCACCCCCGGCAGCACGGCCTCCGCCCTGCCCGCCCCGCCATCCGACCACCCGATCCGGATCGGGCTGGGCTATGGGCTGACCGGCGCCGAGGTAGCCTCCCAGGCCGGCCTCCTGGTGATCGCCGAGGGCAAACTCCTGCTGGAGCTGCCCGGAGCCCAGCCGGTCTCGCTGAAGCTGGCAGCGGGCAAGATCCAGGTGGCGGGGGTCGCGGCGCCGCTGTCCGGCCCCGTCAGGCTTGTGCCGAAGCCCGCCGCCGCCCCGAACTACGTGCTGTACGCCCAGAAGCCCTACCGCGGGGAGATCGAGGTGGTGGTCGCCTCCACGGGACGGCTCTCGGTGGTCAACTACCTCAACCTGGAGGAGTACCTGCTGGGGGTGGTGCCCCGGGAGATGTCCTCCTCGTGGCCGCTGGAGGCGATCAAGGCCCAGGCGGTGGCCGCCCGCACCTATGCCGTGGCGAACATGGGCAAGCAGAGGGCGCACGGCTTCGACCTGATGCCCAACACGGCCGACCAGGCCTACGGCGGGGTGGCGGTTGAGACCGCCCGGGCGACCCAGGCGGTCACCGAGACCAGGGGCCAGATCCTCACCTACAACGGCCGGCCCGTCGCCGCTTACTACCACTCCTCCTCCGGCGGTCATACGGAGAACAACGAGTTCGTCTGGACCACCGGCTCGCCCCAGGCCTACCTGCGCGGCGTCGTCGACTACGACAACGTGCCGGACTACGACAACCTGAAGGGGAACCCCCACTTCAGCTGGAGCCACCAGTTCACCCCTGCCGAGTTCACCGAGAAGCTGAGGGCGGCGGGCTACGACCTGGGGCCTGTCAAGGCGGTGAAACCCGGCCCGCCCGGGGCCAGCGGCAAGCCGACCACCTGGACCGTGGAGGGCGGGAGCGGGCAGGTAACCCTCTCCATGCAGCAGATGCGGCTCGCCCTCGGCCTCCGGGCGGCCCCCCGGGCGATCAAGTTCGGCACCGACAGCCCGGCGACGGTGACCACGCCCCCGCCGGAGCCGGTCCATGTGGTAGGGGCCGCCGGCCAGGTCAGCAGCCGCCCGCTGGCCGGCAGCCATGTGGTCAGCGCCGGCGGCAAGGTGAGCCAGCTGCCCGCCAGGCCCGCCGTCGCCCTGGGCTCCCTCCTTTACGGGGTGGTGGGCAAGACCCCTCCGGCCCCCCCGCCCCCCGACCCCGTGCTGACCAGCCTGGAGGTTTCCGGCGGCGGGAACGGACACGGGGTGGGCATGTCCCAGTGGGGCGCCCACGGCCTGGCCCGGCAGGGCAAGAACTATGTGCAGATCCTGACCCATTTTTACTCAGGCACGAAGGTGGAGACTCGCTAAGTTGAAACTGACCGACTTTGACTACCATCTGCCCGAAGAGCTGATTGCCCAGCGGCCGGTGGAGCCCCGCGACGCCTCCCGGCTGCTGGTGGTGGACCGTCATAGCGGTGCGCTTTCGCACCGCTATTTCCGCGACTTGCCCGAGTACCTCCGGCCCGGCGATGCCCTGGTGGTCAACGAGACCCGGGTGATGCCCGCCCGGCTGATGGGCCAGCGGGCCGAGACCGGCGGGGCGGTGGAGGTCCTGCTCCTGAAGCGGCTGGAGCGGGATCGTTGGGAGACCCTGGTCAGGCCCGGCAAGAAGGCCCGCCCCGGCCAGCGGCTCACCTTCGGCGACGGCCTGCTGACCGGCACGGTGGTGGAGACCACCCCGTTCGGCGGCCGGGTGATCGACTTCGCCTACGAGGGCCTTTTCGAGAACCTGCTGGAGAGGCTGGGCCGGATGCCGCTGCCCCCGTACATTCACGAGCAGCTGGAGGACCCGGAGCGGTACCAGACCGTCTTCGCCCGGGAGTGGGGCTCCGCAGCGGCGCCCACCGCCGGCCTGCACTTCACCCCCGAACTGCTGAACCGAATCGCCGAAATGGGCGTCTCCATACAGAAGGTGGTCCTGCACGTGGGGCTGGGCACCTTCCGGCCGGTGGAGGTGGAGGACCCCACCCAGCACCAGATGCACAGCGAGTTCTACCACGTCCCGCCCGAAACGGCGGCGGCGCTCAACCAGGTGAGGGCCCGGGGCGGGAGGATCATCGCCGTGGGCACCACCTCGGTCCGGACCCTGGAGACCGCCGCCACCCCCGAGGGGATCCTCCAGCCCGGGGAGGGCTGGACCGATATCTTCATCTACCCCGGCTACCGCTTCCGCTTTGTCGACTGCCTGATCACCAACTTCCACCTGCCCAAGTCGACCCTGCTGATGCTGGTCTCCGCCCTGGCCGGCCGGGAACTGATGCTCCACGCCTACGAGACGGCGGTGGCGGAGCGCTACCGCTTCTTCTCCTTCGGCGATGCGATGCTGATCCTTTAGCCCGGCAGCGGAGAAACTGGCATCCTAAGACAAACTGTGGTACCATACCTGGGGAATCTCAGGGGAGGCAGCACATGGCCGTCACGCTTGAACTGCTCAAGACCGATCCGGACTCCGGCGCCAGGCGCGGCCGGCTCCACACCCCCCACGGGGTGGTGGAGACCCCGGTCTTCATGCCGGTGGGGACCCAGGCCAGCGTCAAGACCCTCAACCCGGAGGAGGTCCGGGAGCTGGGGGCGCAGATCATCCTCTCCAACACCTACCATCTCTACCTCCGCCCCGGCCACGAGCTGGTCCGGGAGGCCGGGGGGCTCCACCGCTTCATGAACTGGGGCGGGGCGATCCTCACCGACTCCGGGGGCTTTCAGGTCTTCTCCCTCTCCGACCTGCGCAAGATCACCGAGGAAGGGGTCCAGTTCCGCTCCCACATCGACGGGAGCGCCCACTTCCTCAGCCCCGAGAAGGCGATCGAGATCGAGAACGCCCTGGGCGCCGACATCATCATGGCCTTCGATGAATGCACCCCCTGGCCCTGCGACCACGACTACGCCAAGCGCTCCCTGGAGCGGACCACCCGCTGGGCGAAGCGCTGCAAGGAGGCGCACCGGCGGCCCGAGAGCCAGGCGCTCTTCGGCATCGTCCAGGGCTCCACCTTCGCTGACCTGCGGCGGCAGTCCGCCCGGGAGATCGTCGACCTCGACTTCCCCGGCTACGCCATCGGCGGCCTCTCCGTCGGGGAGCCGAAGGAGCTGATGGCCGAGATGCTGGAGGTGACCGTCCCCCTTTTGCCTGTGGAGAAGCCCCGCTACCTGATGGGCGTGGGCTCGCCGGAAGACCTGGTGGAGGGCGTCTGGCGCGGGATCGACATGTTCGACTGCGTCCTGCCCACCCGGATCGCCCGGCACGGCACCGTCTTCGTCCCCGACGGCAAACTGACCGTCCGCAACGCCGAGTTCGCCCGGGACTTCCGCCCGATCCAGGAGGGGTGCGACTGCTACGCCTGCCGGCACTACAGCCGGGCCTATATCCGCCACCTGCTCAAGGCGGAGGAGATGCTCGGGCTGCGGCTCTGCTCCATCCACAACCTCCGCTTCCTCGTCCGGCTGATGGAGGAGGTCCGGGCGGCGATCGAGCAGGGGTGCTTTGCGGAGTACCGCCGGGACTTCCTGGCCCGCTGGCACGCCGGCGAGGCGGCCCGGAAGCGGGGCGGCGCCAGGCTGGGGCCCGCCGAACCCGCCCTGCCCGAGAATCGCTGAGAGGAGCACCCAAGGAGGAGAGGACCGCATGGCGATCGAGTACCGCGTCGGCAAGCCCACCGACCTGAAGCAGCTGCTGCCGCTGGTGGAGGCCTTTGCCCGGGAGCAGCAGGCGCAGATTCCGATCAACGACCTGGCTGACAACTTCATGGACTACGCCCGCTCGGGGCTGGCCCAGGCGATTGAGCACCCCGCCGCCTGTGTCATGGTGGCGGAGGAGCAGGAGGGGGGGCCCCGGATCGTCGGCTACGCCGTTGGCATGCTCCAGGAGCCGCCCGCCATCTTCAGGCCTGAGCTCTTCACCTTCATCTCCGATCTCTACGTGCTGCCGGAGCACCGCCGCAAGGGAATCGGCTCCGGCCTGGTGGAGCGGGTCCGGGGCTGGGGCTACCTGAAGGGCGCCTACCGCCTCTCCCTGATCCTGCCCACCGGCAGCCCGGCCCTGACCCTGTACGAGCGGCTGGGCTTCAAGCCGATCCAGACCATGCTCTACGCCGGGGCGGGGCAGTAGTCTCCCGGTGCTTCCCTGGGGTGGAAACCTTAGTCCCGGCTTCACCCAGTAGATCATCCGGTGATGAGCCCTTTCTGGAAATGTACAGAACCTATCCAGTCTGGTATATTGAGCTTGGTGACAGAGGAGGAATGAGTTTTGCAGCAGCTGTACAGCTTGCTCCCGCTCCTGGTGCTCTTCGCATTGATGTACTTCATGATGATCCGGCCCCAGCAACAGCAGGCCAAGAAGCGGCAGGAGATGCTGAACGCCCTGAAGGTCGGCGATGAGGTGGTTACCATCGGCGGCCTGCATGGCGTCGTCCAGGCGATCGACGACAACACGGTCCGGCTGAAGGTGGCCTCCAACGTGGAGCTCAAGTTCAACCGCAGCGCCGTGGGTGCCGTCCGCTCCGAGAAGAAGGAAGCCTAAGCCCCGGATTCGAGCGCGCTCCTCCCGCAAGGGCGCGCGGTCTGCCGACGGCTCCAAGTCGGGGGCAAGAGGAACGGCCCCCCAAAAGGTGATGGAGATGAGCAGCACGATGCAGGATCCGTCCAAAGCTGGCGATCTGTTGGCTCAGAACATCGAGATCCAGAAGGAGACCCTGAACCCCTTTGAGATCGCTCAGATTCTGATCTACAACGCCACGCGCGAGCTCGGGCTCCCCATGGCTGTCTACGAGTATCTGAAGGAGCCGCAGCGGGTGCTGACGGTCTCGATCCCGGTCCGGATGGATAACGGTGAGGTCAAGACCTTCCTCGGCTACCGGTCTCAGCACTCAGACGTCATTGGCCCGTGCAAGGGCGGTGTCCGCTTCCATCCCGATGTCACCCTCGATGAGGTCAAGGCGCTCTCCATGTGGATGACCTTCAAGTGCGCCGTCATGGGCCTGCCCTTCGGCGGCGGCAAGGGCGGGGTCATCTGCAACCCGGCGGAGCTCTCCAAGCGTGAGCTGGAGGCGCTCTCCCGGGGCTATATCCGCTCCCTCTCCCAGTTCGTCGGTCCCGACCGGGACATTCCGGCCCCCGACGTCAACACCAACCCGCAGATCATGGGCTGGATGATGGACGAGTACTCCCGGATGAAGGGGTACAACACCCCCGGCCTGATCACCGGCAAGCCGATGATCATCGGCGGCTCCGCCGGCCGTGGCGCCGCCACCGGCCGCGGCACCGTCATCTGCATCCGTGAGGCGGCCAAGCGGATGGGCCTCTCCCTGCGGGGCGCCACCGCCGCCATCCAGGGCTTCGGCAACGTCGGCTCCAACACCGCCCTCCTCCTGGACGAGCTGGGCGTCAAGGTGGTCGCCATCGTCGACGCCCGCGGCGGCGCCTACAACCCCAGCGGGATCCACATCCACGAGGCGGTGGAGTACTACAACCTGCACGGCACCGTCAAGGGCCTCCCCTACACCGAGTCCATCGACTCGGCCGGGCTTTTCGCCCTGGAGGTGGACATCCTGGTGCCGGCCGCCCTGGAGAACGTGATCACCCTGGGCAACGTCGACTCCATCAAGGCGCAGATCATCGCCGAGGCGGCCAACGGCCCGACCACGCCGGAGGCGGCCCGGGTCCTGACCGAGAAGGGGATTCTGCAGATCCCCGACATCCTCTGCAACGCCGGCGGCGTGACCGTCTCCTACTTCGAGTGGGTGCAGAACATCCAGAACTACTACTGGTCGGAGGACGAGGTCAACGAGAAGCTGGAGCACATGATGACCAACGCCTTCAACGCCGTCTACAACATGATGGAGGAGCGGCACGTCTCCATGCGCCGCGCCGCCTACATGGTCGCCATCAAGCGCCTGGCCGACGCCATGGGCGCCCGCGGCTGGATCTAGCATCAAGCGAATAGCCGGAAGGGGCAGAGGGGTATCCCTCTGCCCTTTTGAGCTGTGCTGCAGGGCAGTGGGGCCGTTATCTCTGCCACGGATTACACGGATTACACCGATGAAGATATAATGCTTACAATTATAAGGGTTATACCCTTTTTATGGTCGGTACTGGCGCGAAGCACCGCACCATGGTGGTTACACGGATGACAACGGCAACGAAGGATCAGAGCCCACCTCGTTGCACTGCCCCACATTTCGTGGAAATCCGTGTCATCCGTGGCGAGGGGGTCAGCGCCCCCGGTAGCGCTCCAGCATCTGCCCAGTGCGGGGCACCGTCGGGTCCACCACCACCTCCACCGACATCCTCTCCAGGAGCTCCTCCCATCGCCTGGCGTTGGTGTTGTAGACCAGCGCATTCCTGCGGTGGAGCTCCTGGCCGAAGCCGAAGAAGTCGGAGCGGGTCTCCCGGACAACGGCGATGGCCTCCTGGATCTCCTCCCGCACCTGCCCGGCCAGCAGGTTCTCCAAGTCACCGGGCCGGCCGCCGACAATCACCTCCTCGCAGGTCAGCTCGTTCAGGTCCGCCACCGCCCTTACCTGGATGGTCACCTGCAGCCGGCCCTGCTCAAGGTTGACACGCATGCGGCCGTCGCTCTTGCGGATCCGGAAGACCGCCTGCTGGGCAGCCCCCTCACACGGGGCGGTCAGGACGGCGGCCGCCAGCCGCTCGGTGGTCCAGAGCAGCCCCCGGACCTCCTCGGGGCTGAGCCAGGCCACCAGACGGCCCTGCCGGAAGACGCCGGCCCCGCCGAAGATGATCTCCTTGCTCTCCCCGGTCGGGTGGAGCGCCCCGTTGGCCTTGGGAGGCGGCTGATCCGCCCGACGGAAGAGCGGCAGGACCAGGTCGATCCCCTCCTCCTGGAGGATGTTGGCCACCTCGGCCAGGCGGCGGGCGGGAATCGTCCCCGTCCGGCTCTGAACCGCATCATGGTAGCCGATGGGCCCCTCCACCGGGACCATCTCCTGAATCGGTCGGGTCTGCATGAACTCCCGGGCCTCCCCCTGGGTGACCATCATCCAGACGGTGGGACGGACCTCGACGCTGCGGAGCAGGAAGTCGATGGCCCGGGTGATCCCCTGCCGGGCGAACTCCTCGCCGAAGACGACTCCCCGGACATGGGCCAGGGTGATCTCCCGGGTCACCAGGTGGTTGGCCAGGTGGATCGCCTCATCGACAGAGCGCGCCCTGACGGAGACCGTCCAGACGCTCGCCCGGGGGGCGCCGGTGGCCCCGGCCCGGGAGGCGGATCATCATCCAGTGGGTGAAGGTGGGGTAGGGCATCTGCTCGGCGACCCGGTAGCCCAGGGTGGCCACCGAACCCGCCAGCGGCCCGGTGAGGGTGGTCACCACGAACAGGAGCGCCACCAGCGAGGCGCGGAGCAGCCGGCGGCGGTCCTTCGGGACCACGTAGCCGGCCAGCATCATCAGGATGCACATCTCCCCGAAGTACCCCAGCCCCAGAAAGGTGGCGGCCAGCACCGGGCCCCAGCCGAACTCCAGCATGGGCAGCAGCAGGCCGTAGTCCTTCTGGGGGCCCGTGCCCGCGGCCACCAGGATCCCCAGACCGGAGAGCAGCGGCAGGGTGAACTGGTTGATCCGGGCGATGGCATCCAGGCCGTGAATCGCGGCATAGAGGACCGCCAGCATATAGGTCAGGCCCAGGACCCAGGAGGGGGTCTGCATCAGCACCGAGTCGACCAGCCAGTCGGTGGTCATGCGGAGGGTGAAGATCACCGTGGTCAGGTAGTAGACGATGTAGAGAGCGGCCACCAGGTACCCCCCCACACCCAGGAGGCGGGGCAGGTACTCCGTCACCGGCTGGCCGTGGTAGATGCGGCTCAGGGTGACCATCGAGGTGATCGCCACGGCGGCCATGGGCATCGCCAGCAGCCCTGCCATCCAGGCGTCCCGCCCACCGGCCTCCATGAAGAAGGTGACCGCCAGGGCATGTCCGGTCAGGGAGACAGCCCCTGCCACCAACATCGCTGCCTGCAGGGATGAGATCTGCCAGAACTGCTGCTTGATGCTGCATCCCTCCCCTGAGACTCTCACTTCCAAGAAGTATGAGGCGAGGGCGCAGCCCTTATGCACCGTGGCACGGGCATCGCCTGCGTGATGGAGGGGTACTGGAGACAGCCGCGAAGCCAAGGACCACCGCCCGGTCCAGGAGCGGTGGTCCATCTTCATCAGAGGCGTGCCGGGGGCGGCGAGACGGCCCAGCGCTGCAGCCGGCGGAGCAGGGCGCCGAAGGCCCAGCCCCAGAGCAGGCTGTAAAGCAGGGCAAAACCGAGGTAGAGGCCCAGTTGGGCCGGCACCGAGAGCGCCCCCAGCTCCGGACCCAGGGGTGGCAGCCCGACCAGGTAGGCCAGGCAGAGCAGGCCGGCCGACAGGGGCAGGGCAGCGCCCAACCACGGGAGCCAGCCCGGTTGGCCCGGCCGGTGGCAGTAGCCCACCGCCAACCCGAAGGGGCCGCTGGTAAAGGCGAAAATCGCCGCCTCCTGGGCGGAGAGGGAGAGGATCACCGCCACCGCCGCCCCGTAGCTGAGGAGCGCCGAGGGGGGGTGCCGGTAGGCCTGCACCGCCATGGGCAGGCTGCTCAGCATCGCCAGCAGGAGCCCCACCCCTGGCAGGTAGAGGGGGGCGAGCTGCAGGGCGGCCGCCATTGCCGCCATCATCCCCCCCAGCACCAGCGCGCCGGTCCCGCTCCGCCTCATGCCCGTCCCTCCTGGTTGATCTGCAGCAGGCACCACCGTCGCAGCAGCTCCCGCTTCCCCGCCGAGAGCTCCCTTGTGATCGGCATCGCCATGGTCGACCCCAGGTTCTTCTCATCGATCGACTGCAGCATCAGCGCCGCGAACATCCGCACCTTCTCCTGATCCATCTGCCGGAGCTGCTCCGGCTTGCCCTTCTGCTCCGTCCACGGGATGTACTTCCCCATGATCGGGTAGAGCAGGTCGTAGTACTGGAAGAGGTGCTCGTAGATGAAGTTCCACTCGTTGATCTCCTCGTCGGAGTAGCCGCTGTAGTCATCCTGGGGCAGCACCCGGAAGCAGGAGAAGAACTCCACCGTCCAGTCGGGCGGGGAGGGGAGGGCGGCGGGGTCCACCCCCTCGGGGATGTAGCGGATCTTGTAGCAGCCCGGGGCCTTCGGGATGATCCCCACCTCGGCCACTCCCCCCGCCGGCACCTCGATCTCCGCGGCGGTCAGGGCGTAGCGCGGGTCGCTCTCGGTGATGGGGACGTAGTGAAGCTGTGTCACCGTCACCGTCGGCGGGTCGGTGCTCGAATCCTCCGAGCCGGGGGTGTTCTGGTCCTTCCACAGCTCCAGCCGGACCCGCACCGGGCGCTGGGCGGGCCGCCCCTGCTCGAAGACCTGCACCCGGATGCTGCCGGGCTGTCCCTGCTCGAAGTAGGCCAGCCGGTCCTCATCCACCAGCACCTGCGGCACCCGCACCTCCGAGAGCATCACCTTGGCCGCCTCCTCCTCCCGGGCCAGGAAGAGCCGCCCCTGCTCGATGGCAATCTCCAGCTCGGGCCGGGCCGCATAGCTGACCTCCACCACGCCGGCCTGGTCGACGTAATCCTCCTGGTAGCGCTCGTAGCGGACCGGGCCCAGGGCGATGGGGGGCTTCTCCCCCGGCGGCTGCACATAGAGCGCCAGCTTGCCGAAGTCCACCTTCTCCAGTCTCTTCCCGTCGGCCCCGAACCGCTCCGGGGTGCTGGAGAGCAGGTCCAGCACCACCGATTGCCGGCCCCGGTCATGCACGGCGATCGCCGGGTAGAGGTAGGGGCCGGATCCCTCCGCCGCCATGCTCACCGGATCGACGCCCAGCTCCTTGCGCAGCTCCGCCGAGTCTCCATGCTCCCAGATCCGCTCCAGGTCGCCGTGGCTGCGCGGGCGCCAGCCCCCGGCCAGGGCCTGCGCCCCTGCGCCCCCCGCCCCGCAGTAGGCGGAGGAGGGCGGGTAGAGCAGCCGGCCCACCGCCTCCCCCTTGGGCACCTGGCCGTCCCAGACCGTGATGAAGCCCAGCACCTTGCCCACCTTGGGGTTCATCACCGCCTCCCCGCGGCGGAAGGCATCTGCCATCTCCTGAAAATCCCGGGCATCCATCGGCCGGGTGGCCATGGCATAGAGGCAGTAGCGGACCAGCAGGCCGGCGCCCCGCGTCGTCGCCGCCTCCCGCAACTGGTTCAGGGTGGGGGAGAGGTGGCTGGGCCCCCACTCGATCCGCTCGTTGGGCAGCACGAACTGGAAGGTGCCCGCTCCCAGGGGCCGGACGAAGTTGATGAAGTGGCTGGCGTGCGCCGTCGGGTTCCGCCCCGTGATCAGCCGCACCACCTCGCCGTTGAAGGTCCGGCAGGTGACCAGGAAGTGGCTGGCGATCATGTTGGTGGTGTACACATCGGCGGGGCTCAGGTCGACCAGTCGGGCGTTCAGCTGCACCTGTGCGCCCAGCATGTGGTCGTCCTGCAGGCTGGTGACCGGGCCCGGGGTGCCCTTCAGCCAGACCGACCGGGCGGTGGCGAAGCCGAAGTGGGTGGCGTGGTCACCGTAGTAGTTCCAGTAGGCCCCGCGCAGGCTCGGGCGGGGCGGCCGGTCGGGGGCGCTCCCATCCACCAGGTTGACCACCTGCAGCATCCACTCCCGGTACTCGTCGGGGGTCATGGGGCCGGCGGGGTACTTGAGGGTCACATGGTCGTAGTCGAGGATGTCCAGGGTGTTCTCGTTGTTGGCGGTGGAGGGGTTGGTGTAGGCATCCTCGCTGTAAAACCCGATACGGGGGAGGGAGAGATAGCTCATGCCGACTGCCTCCTTTGCTCAGCGCTTGAACCGGTCGATCATCGTCTCCAGCACCGCCGCCACCTCGAAGAGGGTGTGGGGAATGTTCCGCTGCACCGGGGAGAAGGCCCACTGGCTGGCAGCGAAGCGGGTGATCGCCTCGTCGTGGCAGAGGATCTGGCAGTGGTCAGCGATCTCCCGGATCCGCTCGTGGAAAAAGGTCCAGGCCGCACCCATGTGCGGCAGGGGCTGGGTGAAGCTGTACATCTCGAAGCTGGGCCCGGCCGTGGGGTAGAGCCCCTCGGCGTCCGCCACCGGCTGGACGGCCACCGGCATCCTGGTCAGCATGATGCCCACCGGCTGGAGCGCCATGGACATCAACTCCATGCTGGAGGTCGCCAGGATCCGCAGCTGCTCATCGCTCTCCTCGGTGTGAGCGAAGAGCCGCATCAGCCACTGGCACATCAGGTCGTAGAGGGCGTTGAACAGCTCGCCCACCGCCCGGGTGGCCGGGTGCTCCACCATCACCGCCTGGTGCGCCCCCTCGGGGGTGACGGCGTCGTAGTGCCTGTGGTAGATCGGGTTGTGGACGGTGGCCCAGGCCGGGGCGAACCCGGGGGGCTCCTCCTTCAGCCCCTCCACGATGGCGCTGAAGATCCCGTAGTGGCTGTTGGGGTCGATCTGCTGGGAGCCGTCGGCCCGGGGCGGCGTGCCCTCGCCCTCCTCCACGATCAGCTGGACCGCCCGGCAGGCCGCCTCGGGATTGGTCACGGCGATCACCGGCGGCTGGAAGGGAAAGAGCTGGTTGGTCACCTGCGCCCGCGCCGGACCAATCAGCCACCGCTGGGCATCGGGGCGGCGGAAGGCGGTCTCGATGATGTGGTACAGCTCCCCGATGGTCTTGTAGGTCAGATCCCGCGGCATCAGGGGCGCCTCCGTCGTTGGCGGCTCCAGGAACTCCGGCTCCTCCCACTTCTTGTACCGCTCGATCGTCTCCAGGGAGAAGGGGGCCAGCTCCGAGGGGAGGCCGAGGGGGTAGCGCTCCTTGGGCTGCGGGAAGTTGGGGCGGCGCAGGTTGGGCGCACCGCCCACCGCGGTCAGCAGGTTGGCGGCGAGACAGAGGTGGAGCATCTCCTGCACCGCGACATGGTAGATCTGCCGGCCCCAGAGGTGGAGCCTCTCCTGCTGCTGGTTGGTCAGCTTCCGGTCCTCACCGGGCTGCTTGATGGTAAAGGCGGTGTAGAGGTACTGGCAGAGCAGCGAATGCTCCAGCTCCGAAGCCTGGTAGAGGAGGTAGATCAGCTCGTTCCGGGTCTGAACCTCGGGCAGGTTCTGTCGCATCAAAGATCCCCCTTTCGTCGGTATGGGGCCGATCTCGCGGGAATGAAGCGCTTATAGCATAGAACATTTATTCATAATAATTCAAGTAGTCAGGTAATGATTTGAAAATCGCATGATTTAGGAGGCGGATGATCCGGTGGACGAAACAGCAAAGGCCGTCCCCCGCATCCCGGGGGCGGCCTTTGCTGATAAACGTCCGGTTCTGTCATGCCCGGACGGGGCATCTCATTCGTAGCGGTTCAATCAGCCGTCCGGCTCATCTGCCCCGGCTCCTGCGCTTTCAGCGCCCGCAGGTACCGCACCACCAGGTAGGCCAGCAGCCCGATGGTGGCGACCAGCAGCAGGGCGAAGAGGGTGAAGACATCCCACTGGGGCTGCAGCTTCCAGTCGGTGGCCACGTCGATGTGGGGCGAGAGGAGGGCCTGCCTCACCAGGTGGCGCTGCACCGCCAGCAGAGCGGCGGAGGCGACCAGAGCGCCCATCGCCGACCAGCCCATCACCGGGCGTGCCGCACCGGTCCGGCTGACCCAGAGCAGCAGCAGGCCCACCGCGGCCAGCGACTCCGCAGCGGCCGGGATCCAGAGCGCCACGGCCCCCCGGGCGGTCTCGCTGAAGGTGGAGAGGTACCAGAGGGAGACCGGCGCCTGGGCCAGCAGGGAGAGCCCCACCCAGGCGGTGCCGCAGGTGCGGGCATGGAGGCTGAAGGGCCGCTCCTCCGAGAGGTGGCCGAAGAGCGCCATCAGCCCACCCGCCATGGCGGTGGCGCCGAAGAGCACGTGCAGCCAGCGCGGCAGGTTGACCAGGAAGTGCACCCCCCGCTGCGACGCCGCATAGAGCGCCTTCCAGCTCTCCGGCTCGGTGGTCATCGAGATGGTGGAGACGTAGATCCCGGCGATGGCCAGGAAGCAGAGCGCTGCTCCCAGACCGGCCCAGGGGCGCCAGCGGGCCCCGGCCGGCCCCATCGCCTGCAGGTAGAGCAGGTAGTAGCCGACAATCAGGACCGGGATCACCGCAAACCAGGACCAGCCTGTCAGGATCGAGGCCGGGTAGAAGAACTTGCCGTAGATCAGCTGGACAAAGAGCAGCGGCGCCACCCCCAGGGTGATGGTGAAGGCGGTGACCGAGGGCAGCGCCCCCCAGATCCGCCCCGCCAGCGCCCGGAAGGGCTTGTCAGGCTGCAGCCGGCCCCGGACCTCCATCACCAGCCCGGCCAGCGAGCCGCCCAGGGTGATCGACATGGGGACCACGTGGAGCACGAAGGTGAGCACCAGCAGGAACTGGAGCAGCCAGGCGGGAGCGGGCAGCCCGATCGGCTCAGCGTTGGGCAGTGGCATGCGGCTTCGCCTCCTTCTTGTTCAGGCTCTCCAGGTAGGTGGCGAGGGCCTTCCGCTCCTGGTCGTTCCCCAGGAAGGGCGGCATGTAGCCCTTGAGCATGTTGAGCCGTCCGATCTGGTCGTAAGCGAAGTCCGCCGTCCAGCCCTTCACCAGCGGCCTGATCCCGTTGTAGCCATTGACCGTGTGGCAGGAGGCGCACTCCACCCGGAAGAGGTCCTGCCCCGCTGCGACCAGGCTGGGGGCGTTCTCGACGCTGCCGTAGACCGACCACTTGGCCCGGGTAAGGACCCCCTCGGCGTAGGGCTGCTCGCCCACGAAGTGGCCGTTGGAGTAGAGGTAGCCATAGATCACATAGGGCTTGCGGACGCCCTCCCGGACCCACTCGGCGCCGCCGGTGGCCAGCAGCCCCAGGGCCAGCATCACCACGGCGAAGGTGATCGAGGTCTTGGCCGGCCGGAGGAAGGGGCCGAAGTAGATGCCGCCGAGGATGATCACCGAGAAGATGAGGGTGCCGGCGTTCATGATCGCCACCGGGGCGGCTCCGCCCATGGCCAGCTCACGGGCATCGGGCGGGATCACCGCCATCCACCAGACGGAGGCGACGGCGAAGAAGACGAAGGCGACCAGCACAAACCGGGAGGCGAACCGGACCAGCCGCTCCCGCACGGTGCTCTGCCCCTGCCACACCGAGGTGAGCAGCCCGTAGAGCCCCGCCAGGGCCAGCGAGGCGGCGGTGCGGGCCACCAGGCCCGGGAAGTAGCTCGGGTTGATCCAGCCGTGCCAGAAGGAGCCGGTCTCCGGCCACCGACCCGGGGTGAGCATGAAGGCGACGATCCCGTTGATCACCGCCAGGGTCAGGAAGGAGGAGATGGCGTAGACCCAGGCCAGCAGCTGGTGGGTCTTCGGGTCGATCCGGTTCCAGCCGTAATAGTAGAGGAGGAGGGCGGCGATCTCGATCAGGAAGAAGCACCATTCGATCGCCCAGCCCCAGACAAAGGTGCGGATCAGGATCGAGGTGGCCTGCGGGCTGATCAGCCCGATGGTGAACCAGATGCCGACGCCGGAGACCGCTCCGAAGACCGCCGTGACCAGCAGAAAGAATCGCGTGTGCCGTTTGAGGTACTCCAGCCAGTGCAGGTCCTGTGTCCGGTAGGCCTCCCGCCCCGCCAGGGCCAGGAAGAGGCCGCCGCCCACCGCAAACTGGGAGACGAAGACGTGCAGCACGGCGACGATCGCAATCAGCAGACCGCCGCCCAGGTAGGGAACCTCCCACAGTGGGTAACTCATCGCACTCCCTCCCATCGCGTCCTTGTTGCACCTTCAGGCTACCGCGTCTGTGATCTTCATCACAATCCTTCGAAAAGTGGAGATGCCGCTCGCAGGTATGTAGTCCCGTCCGCCCCACCATGGCACCATCGGACTACACGCCCCCTCGTAGGAGGCAGGATCGATGCGTCTTTGTGAGAAGGAAATGGCCGACCTCTATCGAAAACGGATAGAGTTTTGGTTGGATTGTCGCCTAACTCGGAAGATTATTGGTACCAAACGTTCGGTAGCCTTATAAGCGGCAGCGAAGTCGCCGAGGGGGTATAAGACTCGCTGTGGTGCCCGATTCATGCCGGGAATATGGCTACAAGGAACGGGAACTCTCAGGGTGAAGCCCTATCAAAGGTCTCGCTTATAGCGCTTTGTCGGCCTCCCGCTTTACGGTGCATGGAGGATGGTGGCCCGGCGTCCGCCGCCTTAGAATGGCAGGTGGATAGGCAGGTGGGGCACCCCTTGCCCCCCGCTGCGTGTGCATGACTCCACTACCACGTGATGGGGTGAATGATCGTGACAGATGAGCGCGCCAGGATTGCCGCGGAGAAGGAACGCTGGCAGAAAAACCTGGTGGAGAAGAGCCTCGCCAAGTTCCCGGAGCAGAAGGAGCGGTTTACCACCAACTCGGGCATCACGGTGGACCGGCTCTACACCCCCGCCGATGTGCAGGTCGACTACCTGAACGACCTGGGCTTCCCGGGGGAGTACCCGTTCACCCGGGGCGTACAGCCCACCATGTACCGGGGCCGCTTCTGGACCATGCGGCAGTACGCCGGCTTCGGCACCGCCGAGGAGTCCAACGCCCGCTACAAGTACCTGCTGGAGAACGGCCAGATGGGCCTCTCGGTCGCCTTCGACCTGCCCACCCAGATCGGCTACGACTCCGACTCCCCCATGGCCGAGGGGGAGGTGGGCAAGGTGGGTGTGGCCATCGACTCCCTGGCCGACATGGAGATCCTCTTCGACGGCATCCCGCTCGACAAGGTCTCCACCTCCATGACCATCAACGCCCCCGCCTCGGTGCTCCTGGCGATGTACATCGCCGTGGCGGAGAAGCAGGGGGTCCCCTCCACCAAGCTCTCCGGCACCATCCAGAACGACATCCTGAAGGAGTACGCCGCCCGGGGCACCTACATCTTCCCGCCGGGCCCCTCCATGCGGCTGATCACCGACATCTTCGCCTACTGTGCGGAGCATGTGCCCAACTGGAACACCATCTCCATCTCCGGCTACCACATCCGGGAGGCCGGCTCCACGGCGGCGCAGGAGGTGGGCTTCACCCTGGCCAACGGCATCGCCTATGTCAAGGCGGCCATCGCCGCCGGGCTGGATGTGGACACCTTCGCCCCGCAGCTCTCCTTCTTCTTCAACGCCCACAACGACTTCTTCGAGGAGGTCGCCAAGTTCCGGGCCGCCCGCCGCCTCTGGGCCAAGATCATGCGGGAGGAGTTCGGGGCGAAGAGCCCCAAGAGCTGGATGCTCCGCTTCCACACCCAGACCGGCGGCTCCACCCTGACCGCCCAGCAGCCGATGAACAACATCGTGCGGGTGGCGCTGCAGGCCTTCGCCGCCGTCTGCGGCGGCACCCAGTCGCTCCACACCAACTCCATGGACGAGGCGCTCGCCCTGCCCACCGAGGAGTCGGTGCGGGTGGCGCTGCGCACCCAGCAGATCATCGCCTACGAGTCCGGCGCCGCCGAGACTATCGACCCGCTGGCCGGCTCCTACTACGTGGAGCACCTGACCAACGAGATCGAGAAGGGCGCCCGGGCCTACATCGACAAGATTGAGGCGATGGGCGGCTCCACCCGGGCGATCGAGACCGGCTACATGCAGCGAGAGATCCAGGAGTCGGCCTACCAGTACCAGCGGCAGGTGGAGAGCGGCCAGCGGGTGATCGTCGGCATGAACCGGTTCCAGGTGCAGGAGGAGCCGCCCAGGAACCTGCTGAAGGTCGACCTCTCGGTCCAGGAGAGCCAGGTGAAGAAGATCGCCGCCGTCAAGGCGCAGCGGGACCAGGCCGCGGTGGACCGGGCGCTGGCCGACCTGCGGATCGCTGCCCAGGGCAGCGCCAACCTGATGGTGCCGATCCTGAGCGCCGTCAAGGCCTACGCCACGCTGCAGGAGATCTGCGACGTGATGCGGTCGGTCTTCGGCGAATACCAGCCCAGCGAGGAGTTGTAAGGTATGGAGCGGAAGATTCGCGTCCTCGTAGCCAAGCCCGGCCTCGACGGCCACGACCGGGGCGCCAAGGTGATCGCCCGGGCCTTCCGTGACGCCGGCTTCGAGGTGATCTACACCGGCCTCCGCCAGACCCCTGACCAGATCGCTGAGGCGGCGCTCCAGGAGGATGTGGACGTGGTCGCCCTCTCCATCCTCTCCGGCGCCCACAACACCCTGCTGCCCAAGACGGTCCAGGCGCTTCGGGACCGGGGGATGGCGGATGTGCTGGTGGTGGGCGGTGGGGTGATCCCGGCGGAGGATATCCCCGGCCTGAAGGCCGCCGGCGTGGCCGAGGTCTTCACCCCCGGCACCCCGACCGCCGCTGCCATCCAGTTCATCCAGCAGCACGTGAAGCCGGCATGATCTCCCCGCTCCTGATCATCTCCCTGATGTTCGCCGTGGGCGGCCTGGTGACGCTGGTGATGGGCCGCCGCCTCTCCCGGCAGGCACCGCTGGCCTGGCTGATCCAGGTGGTGGGGGGCCTGGTCCTCCTGAGCGGCATCCTGGGCATCCTGATCGACGTTTTATAATGTCGTATTAGTATCTGGTCATAAGGAGGCCCATCTGGTATGATGATGAAGAAGATTGACCACATTGGGATCGCCGTCAAGGAGCTGGAGGCCCAGATCCCCATCTACCGGGATCAGCTCGGCATGGCCTTCGAGGGGATCGAGGAGGTCCCCACCCAGAAGGTGCGGGTCGCCTTCTTCCAGGTGGGCGATGCCCGCATTGAGCTGCTGGAGTCCACGGCGGCGGACGGCCCGATCGCCAAGCACATCGAGAAGCGGGGCGAGGGGATGCACCACATCGCCTACGAGGTGGCCGACATCCGGGCCGCCATCACCGAGGCGAAGCAGCAGGGGCTGACACCGCTCTCCGAGGAGCCGCGCCCCGGCGCCCACCAGACCCTGGTCTGCTTCCTGCACCCGAAGACGACCGGCGGTGTCCTGACCGAGCTCGTGCAGAAGCGGGATCATTAGAGCGTCCGGCGATGGGCGGCTGGCAACGGGACCGCCCATCAACCGTGGAGTGAGGAGTGAACAGAGCACCGTGAGCATGGAGGAACTGGTCCGGCAACTGGCCGAGAAGGAGGCCCGGCTGCGGCTGGGCGGTGGCGAGAAGGCGATTGCCAAGCGCCACGAGCAGGGCAAGCTGACCGCCCGGGAGCGGCTGGAGCTGCTCTTTGATCCGGGCTCCTTTACCGAGATCGACCTGCACGTCCGCCACCGGGGCACCGAGCTGGGCATGCCCCAGCGGGAGAACCCGGCGGAGGGTGTCATCACCGGCTTCGGCCGCATCGAGGGGCGGACCGTCTACGCCTTCTCCCAGGACTTCACCGTGATGGGCGGCTCCCTGGGCGAGATGCACGCCGAGAAGATCATCAAGGTCCAGAAGCTGGCGCTGAAGGCTGGCTGCCCGATCATCGGCATCCAGGATTCGGGCGGCGCCCGGATCCAGGAGCACATCGACTCGCTGAACGGCTACGGCCAGATCTTCTTCAACAACACCATCGCCAGCGGCGTCATCCCCCAGATCTCGGTGATCATGGGCCCCTGCGCCGGCGGTGCGGTCTACTCCCCGGGTCTGACCGACTTCATCTTCATGGTGGACAAGACCAGCTACATGTACATCACCGGCCCTGAGGTGATCAAGGCGGTCACCGGCGAGGTGACCACCCACGACGAGCTGGGCGGCGCCCGCGCCCATGCGGAGAAGTCCGGGGTGGCCCACTTCGCGGCCCCCGACGAGCAGACCTGCCTCTCCATGGTCCGCCGGCTGCTCTCCTTCCTGCCCCCCAACAACGTGGACGACGCCCCGGCCCTGCCCCTGACCGATCCCCTGGAGCGGGCGGAGGAGCGGCTGCTGCAGATCGTGCCGGATAACCCGAACAAGCCCTACGATGTGCGGGACGTGATCACCGGCGTGCTGGACCACGGCGATTTCTTCGAGGTCCAGCCGGGCTGGGCGATGAATATGGTGGTCGGCTTCGGCCGCCTGGGCGGCCGGTCGGTGGGCATCATCGCCAACCAGGCCAAGGTGTTGGCGGGCTGCATCGACATCAACGCCTCCGACAAGGCCTCCCGCTTCATCCGGTTCTGCGATGCCTTCAACATCCCGGTGATCACCTTCGTCGACACCCCGGGCTACCTGCCGGGCATCAACCAGGAGTACGGCGGGATCATCCGTCACGGCGCCAAACTGCTCTACGCCTACTGCGAGGCCACGGTGCCCAAGCTGGTGGTCGTGCTGCGCAAGGCTTACGGCGGCGCCTATCTGGCCATGTCCTCCCAGTCGCTGGGCGCCGACTTTACCGTCGCCTGGCCCACCGCCGAGATCGCGGTGATGGGAGCCGACGGGGCGGCCAACGTGCTCTTCAAGCCCGGCCCCGAGGTGGAGGATCCCAAGGCCGCAAGGGCCGAATGGGTCGCCGCCTACAAGGAGAAGTTCAACATCCCGTACAACGCGGCGGGCCGCGGCTTCGTCGAAGCGGTGATCGACCCCCGCCAGACCCGGCGGATGCTGGCCCAGGCGCTGCAGGCGCTGGCCAACAAGCGGGAGTCCCGCCCGGCCAAAAAGCACGGCAACTTCCCCGTCTGAATCCGGCAGGGCCGGATTCAGACCGCCGACAGCGGTTTGCAGAGCAAACCGGGAGAGGCCCCGTGTGAATCCGGCAGGGCCGGATTCAGACCGCCGACAGCGTTTGCAGAGCAAACCGGGAGAGGCCCCGTGTGAATCCGGCAGGGCCGGATTCAGACCGCCGACAGCGGTTTGCAGAGCAAACCGGGAGAGGCCCCGTGTGAATCCGGCAGGGCCGGATTCAGACCG
>JBMONC010000061.1:11840-25375 GCA_049324875.1 Bacillota bacterium | reverse complement strand
GTTTGCAGAGCAAACCGGGAGAGGCCCCGTGTGAATCCGGCAGGGCCGGATTCAGACCGCCGACAGCGGTTTGCAGAGCAAACCGGGAGAGGCCCCGTGTGAATCCGGCAGGGCCGGATTCAGACCGCCGCCGCAGCGGCGACATCACTTGGACCCCCAGGAGGCATGATTCCACCATGACCAGACGTTTTCGGGTGACCATCGGTGGCGTAACCTACAACGTCGATGTGGAAGAGGTCGGCGCTCCGGCCGGCGCTCCCGCCTATGCACCCCCGGCCCCGGTCTACACCCCGGCCCCCGCCCCGGCGCCGGCCCCCGCCCCGACCCCCGCTCCCGCCCCGGCCCCGGCGGCCCCCGCCGCCCCTGCCGCCCCGGTGGAGGGCGGCCAGGCGGTGAAGGCGCCGCTGCCCGGCATGATCGTCGGGGTGAAGGTGGAGGTGGGCCAGGCGGTCAAGGCCGGCGATGTCCTCGTCGTCCTCGAGGCGATGAAGATGGAGAACGACATCACCAGCCCCTACACCGGCACCGTCAAGCAGATCCTGGTCTCCAAGGGGACCTCGGTCAGCCTGAACGACCCGCTGGTGGTGATCGGCTGAGCAACCCCGTAGCGCGCCTGGCGCTGCATCCCCAGGCAACGGGAGGAGAGAGCCCATGACCCAGGAGCAGGCCAAGGTCCCGGTGGAGATCGTCGCCGCGATCACCGCCGCCATCGCCGCCATGCTAGACCAGCCCACAGGCAGCTTCCAGATAAGATCCATCCAGCCCGTCACGCCAGCCCAGGCCCCGGCCCCAAGCGCCTGGGCCAAGGCCGGCCTGATCCAGACCCACCTGACCCGCGCCAGTTTCCGCAACCGCTAGAGCGGCCAGCAATTCTCGACAGCAAAGGAGCACCATCTGACGACATGCGCGTCAGATGGTGCGACCCGCTGGACGAGGGGGGAGGGTGGAGGGGGGGCGACCCCCCCTCCACATAAAGGAGGAGAAAGAATGTTTCAGAAGGTCCTGATCGCCAACCGGGGAGAGATTGCGATCCGGATTATCCGCGCCTGCCGCGAGCTGGGCATCAAGACTGTCGCCGTCTACTCCGAGGCCGACAAGGATGCCCTGCACGTCCGGCTGGCAGATGAGGCCCACTACATCGGTCCGGCCCCCTCCAACCAGTCCTACCTCTCGGTCCCGGCCATCATCACGGCGGCCACCGCCTCGGGCGCCGACGCCATCCACCCCGGCTACGGCTTCCTGGCGGAGAACCCGTTCTTCGCCGAGGCCTGCCGCCAGTGGAAGATCGCCTTCATCGGCCCCAACCCGGAGGCGATCCGGGCGATGGGGCTGAAGGACACCTCCAAGGCGCTGATGAAGCGGGCCGGCGTGCCCACCATCCCCGGCTCCGATGGGCTGGTGGAGTCGGCCGAGGAGGCGCTGGCGGTGGCCGAGCGGATCGGCTATCCGATCATGGTCAAGGCGACGGCGGGCGGCGGCGGGCGAGGGATCCGCATCGCCCGGAACGCCGAGGAGCTGACCCAGGCGCTGGAGAAGGCCGCCAGCGAGGCCGGCGCCGCCTTCGGCAACGCCGCCGTCTTCATCGAGAAGTACATCGAGGTGGGGCGGCACATCGAGGTGCAGGTGCTGGGCGACAAGCACGGCAACGTCATCCATCTGGGTGAGCGGGAGTGCTCCATGCAGCGGCGCCGCCAGAAGATGCTGGAGGAGGCCCCCGCCCCCTTCATCTCCGAGGAGACCCGGCAGCAGATCCGGGAGGCGGGCGTGCTTGCGGCCAAGGCGGTCGGCTACGACAACGCCGGCACCGTGGAGATGATCTACGATGAGCAGACCAAGGAGTTCTACTTCCTGGAGATGAACACCCGCATCCAGGTGGAGCACCCGGTGACCGAGGCGGTGACCGGGATCGACCTGGTCAAGATGCAGATCCGGGTGGCCGCCGGCGAGCCGCTGCCGTGGAAGCAGGAGGAGATCGTCCTGCGGGGCCACGCCATCGAGTGCCGGATCAACGCCGAGGACCCGGACAACAAGCTCTACCCGTCCACCGGCACCATCACCGCCCTGGAGGTGCCCGGCGGCCCCTGGACCCGGTGGGACGGGATGCTCTACACCGGCTTCAAGGTGATGCCCTTCTACGACTCCCTGGTCGGCAAGCTGATCGTCTGGGGGGAGAGCCGGGAGGATGCCATCGCCAAGATGCAGCGGGCGCTCTCCGAGTTCCGGGTGGAGGGGATCAAGACCACCGTCCCGGTCCACCAGCGGATCCTGGAGGCGGAGGACTTCCGGAAGGGGAAGTTCTCCACCGAATGGCTGGAAGGCTTCCTGGGCATAAAGTAGGAGTTCAGGGGATTTCTGCGCATCCCGCAGGGAACCGGACGGATCCTCACGAATTCCTGCATCAGTCCAGTGACCGTCCCGAAGCATCCCTGCTGAGAGGAGGGGCCCCTGTGAAAGCGCTGAACTTTTACTCCTCTGTGTACCATGGCTTCCTGGTCAGCCGCGACAAGAGCTGCACGATCCGCCTCGGGGACAAGACCGAGAAGTACCACGACGGCGATGTGGTGCTGGTCACCTACGGCGACCGCTTCAAGCCCCGCAAGAAGGTCTACACCGCCGTCATCGACATGGTGAAGGTGAAGACGATCCGGGAGCTGACCCTGGAGGATCTGCAGGGCGAGAACCCGGAGATGAAGACCCCGGAGGATGCGGTGGAGTTCCTGGGGCAGATCTACAAGAGCCCCATCACCCTGGACTCGACGGTGACCGTGGTCCACTTCTCGGAGATCGTGGAGTAAGGCAGGTGAGCGGGCCGGGCGTGACAGAGCGCCCGGCCCTTTTCGTATGGAGAAGCGAGCGCTGCGCAGGGAGATGATCGCCCGCCGGCAGGGGCTGGAGCCCGCCGAGCGGGCTCGACGGAGCCGGGCCGCCCAGGAGGCGCTGATCGCCACCGACTGGTTCCACCAGGCCCGGTCCCTCCTGCTCTACCTGCCCATCCGGGGCGAGGTGGAGACCGGTCTGCTGGCCGAGGCGGCCCGGGCCGCCGGCAAGCGACTCCTGCTCCCCCGGGTGGAGCGGGAGCCGGTCCCGCGCCTCTGGCTGCACCAGTGGGTGGGGGAGCCGGTGGCCGGGGCCTACGGGATTCAGGAGCCCGCCCCGGACTGGCCCCGGGTGGAGCCGGGGGAGGTGGATCTGGCGGTGGTGCCCGGGGTCGCCTTCGACCGGACCGGCAACCGGCTGGGCTACGGCGGCGGCTACTACGACCGGACGCTGCCGCTGATGGGCCGCGGCCGCTTCGTCGCCCTGGCCTACGCCTTTCAGCTGGTGGAGGCGCTCCCCGCCGAGCCCCACGACGTGCGGCTTCATGGCATTGCCACCGAGGAGGGGGTGATCCGCTGCCCGCCAACCGTTTAGAATTGCGTTGAAACCTTTCGACAACTCCTTGCGTCCATCACGGTGGATATGATCCACGCAGAGGCGAAAGGGGCGGGGAGCCGTGTCGAAACATCTGCGCCGTCTGCTGCTCTGTACGCTGCTGATCTATCTTGTCATGGCCGGCTGCGGGAAGCCCCGCATCCCCTATCCCCTGCCCCCTGAGGAGCCGGTCTCCAGGTTTGAGCGGAAGGTCACCGCCCTCACCACCGTGCCCCTGCAGAAGGCGGCGCTTCCCCCGGGAAGCGGCCCACGCCCCACCGTGGTCACCGCCGAGCCGCTCCCCCAGGGGCTGGCCCTCTCCGCCCCGGACCGGGGCGCCCTCACCGGCCTGCACTGGCTGGGGGAGGGACGGGTGCTGCTGGTCTGGGAGGAGGAGGAAGAGGCGGTAGAGCTCTCTCTCCCCGATGGCCGGGTGGAGCCCCTGCCCCGCCTGGGCGAGGTGAACGGCGCCTCCCCCGACGGGCGCTGGCTCTTCTTCCGGCCCCGCACCGATCTGCCCACCCACCTGCTGGACCGGCAGACGGGCGCGGTCTGGAAGATGCCCCGGTTCGACCGGGTGGACACAGGAGGGTGGCCCGGGCGCTGGGTCACCCCCGGGCTGGTGGTCCTGGCCACCGCCGACTGGCCCCAGCTGGTGGACCTGCAGGCCATAACGGTCCGGAGTGACTACAGCAACAACTATCTCACCATGCGGGCGCTGGCCGGTGGTGAGCTCTGCTACGGCACGGGCGGGGTCTTCTGCGGGGGGCTGGAGGGCCTTCCGCACAAGGTGCTGGCCTACCCCCGAAGCCCGTATTTGGAGGGGCGGGGTCCCATCCCGGACCCCGCCGACATCCGGGTCGCCTACACCAATGTCCGCCTGGAGCCCAACGCCCAGCTCTTCTGGGCCTCATTTCTGGGCGTGCAGGCGGCCCACGCCACGCCGCCTGAGCCGCCTCCGCCCCCCTACGGGGTCGACACCCTCTCGGTTTACGATCCCAAGGCGGGGAAGGTTCGCAACTTCGAGCTGCCCGGGCATCCCCTCTACGTGCGCCGCCTCCTCTGGTCGGCGGATGGGGCGCGGATCGGGCTGCAGGTGGAGGCGCCCGGCCCCCAGGGGGAGAGCCGCCCGCAGGAGTTCCTCCTGCTGGAGCTGGCCACCGGCCGGTTCACCCGCCTCGGCTCCGCCGGGACGGGGGAGATCTTTCTGGAGCGGGTACTGGAGAAGGGGGTCCTCTACCGGCAGGGCGAGCTGCTGTTCCAGCTGACCGGCGAGGGGGAGCCCATCCCCTGGCAGGGCGGCGCCCCCCTGGTCCCGGCGCTCTTCCCGCCCACCCTGCCGGAGCCGGGGGCGGGGAGGGATCTGATCCTCCGCGGCGACGGGGAGCTCCGTGTCTATGGCCCGGACTGGAGCGGGCGCTGGCCGCTGGAGGGGCTGTCCGTGGAGCAGGCCGCCCTCTCGCCGGACCGGCAGTGGCTGGCGGTGCGCACCCCCGAGGGGAGGATCGCCTTCCTCCGGCGAGGGGAGCCGTAGGCCGAACAATGCCTCAGACGCCCCCCTTGGGGCTGGTCACCTCGTAGACCCGGCGGCGGTAGGCGTCCACCTTGATCCAGTAGGGGAGGTGGCCGGCCTCCTTTGGCTTGATCTCAAACGCCCAGGCGGCCTTCACCCCCGGGGAGGGGCTCTCCTGGTAGCGCACCGCGCCGATCTCAATGGCCTGGCGCCTCTCCGGCTGGATGTAGGCCAGTGCGATCCAGGAGGCCTCTTCCTGGTCGATGGGGGGCAGGGCGATCTCCCTCGGCTCCCCCAGGTCGCCTACCTGAATCCCCTTCAGGATGCGGAAGCAGTGGCGGTCTACGATCCGCTGGGCCGCCTGCCCCTCCTCCAGGCTCTCGGCGTAGCCCGCAGTGGAGCAGGTGGCGATCAGGCTCCCCTTCTCGCCCTGCAGCAGGAGCGTCCGGGGGACCGGGCCCCAGAAAGCCCCACCGGTCTTCTCCGGGAGCGCCGTCAGGATCAGCGCCGGGTAGCCGGAGAGAGTCACCGGCTCCACCTCTCGGAGCTGCGGGGAGAGGTACCGCTGCCAGTCGCCCTCGGGGAGGATGGCGGTCAGTTCGATGCCCGTGGCCGGCTCGATCCAGCGGCGGTGGCAGAGGCGGGAGGCGTCCACCTCCTGCTCCTCCCAGCCCTCCGGGCCGCCGGGCTGGATGGACGAGAGCCGTTCCGGGCAACCGGGCGGGGCCGCCGGCCCAGCGGGCTCCGGCGGCCTGGCCGGCTCGGCCGGCGTTGCGGGCTCGGCGGGGCTGGTGGGCTCCATGGGCTTGGCGGGCTCCGCCGAAGCGGGTTCCGTGGGCTCCCTCGGATCGGCGGCGGGGCCCGAACGGCCGCCGCAGCCGGTCAGGAACACTACTGCCAACAAAGCCAGCACTACGAGATGGCGCAACTTCACCCCCCCCTTTTCCCGTCAGACGAGTGAGGAGCACTGGTGGTTCCCGGTGGTCCCAACTGAGTGAGACGGAGGGAGGTCTCCCTGCAGGTGAAGTGGAAACCGATCTTGATGGGAGCTCTGGCGCTTCTGATCGCATCCTGGCTGGGGCTTCAGCTCTACGAGAGCGCATGGTCACCGGCCGCCCAGGCCCGCAAGGCAGGGGATGCGCTCCTCCGTGCCGCCGTGGAGGGCGATGCCGAGCGGGTGGCTGCGCTTCTGGCCCCCGACGCGGACCGGAAGGCGGTGGAGATCGTTGCCCAGTACCAGGGGCTCTCCCAGCCCAGGACCTTCGATCTCGTCAGGGCCCTGCCCAACCGGTCCGGGGTGGAGTTCATCGTCCAGGCCGGCGCCGTCCAGCCGGACGGGACTCCCGTCGCCGTCAGCCTCGCCATGAAGCGGGTGGAAGGCCGCTGGCTGGCCTTCCGCATCGGCAGCGGCTTCAGCTTCTGACCACCCGAAGCACCCCCGCATACCCCTCGGCAGGCGGCGCCGCCCGGCCTTGGTCCCCCCGGTCAGGCCGCAGCCCGCAGAAGAGGAGCTGGTTCAGGTAGGCGAAGGAGCCCCGGTCGCCCACCGGCAGCAGGTGGCGCTCCGGGAAGAAGCGGGCCGCCGCCCGGGCGAACCGCTCCGCCCCGTCCCCCGCCTCGCTCAGGTCAAAGAGGTTGGCGGCCAGCATCCCGTTGGGGGTCAGGCGGGCGGCTGCCAGGCGGAGGAAGGGGTCGCCCCGGAAGGGCTGCGGCAGCCCCTCGGGCCCGCAGGCGTCCAGCACGATCAGGTCGTAGCGCTCGGGGGAGCGGGCCAGGTCGGCATAGCCGTCGGCCACCACCACCTCCAGCCGGCGGTGATGGGGCAGGAAGAAGTGGCGCCGGGCCACCTGCACCACCACCGGGTCGATCTCCACCACCCGGATCCGGCTCTTCGGGAAGCGGCGGAGGAAGCTGCGGGGCAGCTCCCCCGCCCCCAGCCCGATGATCAGGATCCGCTCCGGCGGCTGCTCCCGCAGGGCGGTGATCTGGTGAAACCCCTCGGTGACCGGGAAGGTGCAGGCGGTGGGGTCATCCAGGCAGATGCCCCCCTGCATCATCTCGCCGATGTAGAGGCGGCGGCAGCGCCCCTCCTCCCGCACGGTGATCCGGCCTGCCATGCCCTGGTAGAGGATCTGGCCCAATGCGCATCCCCCCTGCGGTCACAATACGCAGGGGGGACGGTCGTTTCCTTTCGATTCCTCTGAAAAATCTGGCCCGGGGCTACCCCTCCTGCATCGCGGCGATCATCAGCCGCATGAAGGCGGGCAGGTCCGGCGGGCGGCGGGCCGAGATCAGGTTCCCGTCCCGCACCGCCTCCTGGTCGACCCAGACCGCCCCGGCGTTCTCCACATCATCCTTGATCCCCGGGGTGGAGGTGAGGGTCCGCCCCTTCAGCAGCTTGGCCGAGATCAGGATCCAGGGGCCGTGGCAGATGGTGGCGATCACCTTGCCCGCCGCATCGAATTCCTGGCAGAACCGGAGCACCGGCTCGTAGCGGCGCAGCTTGTCGGGCATCCAGCCGCCGGGGACGATCAGCGCATCGTAATCGGCAGCGCTCACCTGGCCGATCCCCTTCTCCGCCTTGCAGGGGTAGCCGTGCTTCCCCTTGCAGGGCCCCGGCTCCAGCCCGATCAGCTCCACCGTGGCGCCCTCCTCCTGCAGTCGCAGGACCGGGTACCAGACCTCCAGATCCTCGTAGTCCTCGCCCACCAGGCAGGCGACCCGCTTTCTCTGCAGCTTCAATCTGATCCGCCCCTTTCACCACTCCAGTATAGCACAAGCGAAGGAGGAGCCCCCGGCGACGGGGGCTCCTCGTGATGCGGGGTCTACTCGTCCGCTCCCGAGAGGAGCCGTCCCAGCGCCTCCACCGCCCGGGGCGCATCCGCACCCTCGGCCCGGAGGTGCAGGCTCATCCCCTGCCGGACGCCAAGCCGCAGCACGCCCATGATCCCCTTGGCCGAGACCGAAACGCCCCCGGCCGTCACGGTGATCTCGCTGGTGAACCGGGCGGCGGTCTGGACGAACCGGGCCGCCGGCCGGGCGTGGAGCCCCTGCTCCAACTGCACAACGAACTCCTGCTCCACAACGGTCATATGCTCACATCCTACGTGGGTGGACTAGAACTTCGGCTGGGTCAGCGCCGACTCGGCGGCGGCCCGGACCTCGGCGAGAGCGCTGCCCAGCATCACCTCGACACCGGCGGCGATGGCGCCCTCCACCAGCGGGGCGCCCGAGAGCTGCACCCGCCCGGACCGGGCCGGATCCATCAGCTCCAGGGCGGTCTCGGTGGACATGACGGCGCTGCCCAGGTCGACCAGGACCAGCACGCCCTCCTCGGACCAGACCGCCTCGATCCCGCTGAGGATGGCGGTGGCGTCGGTGCCGATCCGGCCGTCAGCGGTCCCGCCGACGGCGGCCAGGGGAATCTCGCCGGCCATCTGCCGGACCAGCTCGGCCAGCCCCTCAACGATCTGGCGGCTGTGGGAGACCAAGACCAACCCCACCATCGGGGATCACCGTCCTGCCAGGTGAGAGTGTATGGTGCGAAGGATCAGGGCGCTGGAGGTGGCCCCCGGGTCCTGATGCCCGATGGAGCGGTCGCCCAGGTAGCTGGCCCGGCCCTTGGTGGCCCGGATTGTCCTGGTGAAGGCGACCCCCTCCTCGGCGGCGGTGGCCGCCCGGTCCAGCCCGGTGACGGGGTCGAGCCCCTCCGCCACCGCTGCGGCCAGCGCCTCCTGGGCGGGGATCAGCGCATCCAGCATCGTCTTCTCGCCCCGCTCCGCCTTGCCCCGCTGCTTGATGCCGCCGATGGCCGCCTCCAGCAAGCCGGGCAGGTCGGCAAAGGCCACCTCGGTACGGCCGACCAGCTGGGCGCCCATCCGCATGAAGGCGGTGCCGTAGAGCGGGCCGGAGGCCCCGCCCACGGTGGAGATCAGGGTCATGCCGGTCTGCTGCAGCAGCTTACCCAGGTCGTCGGGCGGGTTGGAGAGCACCTTCTCCTGCACGGCGGTGAAGCCCTTGGCCAGGTTGTGGCCGTGGTCGCCGTCGCCGATGGCGGCGTCCAGTTGGGTCAGGAGGTCGCGCTGGTCATAGACCGCCTGGGCAACCGCCTGGAGGAGGTTGACGAGTCCCTGCTTCTCCATCATGCCGCTACCGCCCCTGCCGCCAGGCTGCCGTCTCCGCCGGCGCGTCCAGCAACGCCTTCAGCTCATCGTCCAGCCGCAGGATCGAGACCGAGAAGCCGGCCATCTCCAGGGAGGTCATGTACTCGCCCACGATGGTCCGGTGGACCTTCACCTTCGCCTCGGCCAGCATCTCGGCGACGGTCTTATTGCAGATCAGCAGCTCCATCAGCGGGGTGCCGCCCAGGCCGTTGACCAGGACCGCCACCTCTTCGCCGGCCTTCAGCTCCAGGTCGGCCATCACCTTCTCGGTCAGGTGCCGGGTGATCTCGGCGGCGGTGCGGAGCGACTCCCGGTGGGTGCCGGGCTCGCCGTGGATGCCCATGCCGATCTCCACCTCGTCGGCGCCCAGCTCGAAGCCGGCCTTGCCGGCGGCGGGCACGATGCACGGGGTCAGCGCCATGCCCATGGAGCGGACGTTGGCGATCACTTTCTCGGCCACCGCCTTGACCTCTTCCAGGCTGCCGCCCGCCTCGGCCTTGGCGCCGGCGATCTTGTGGACGAAGACGGTGCCGGCGATGCCGCGACGGCCGGTGGTCCAGGTGGAGTTCTCCACCGCCACGTCGTCGTTGACCACCACGTTGGCCACCTGGATCCCCTCGGCCTCGGCCATCTCGCCGGCCATCTCAAAGTTCATCACGTCGCCGGTGTAGTTCTTGATCACCAGCAGGACGCCCGCCCCCCCGTTGGCCGCCTTGACCCCTTCAAAGACCTGGTCGGGGGTGGGGGAGGTGAAGACGGCGCCCGCCACGGCCGCATCCAGCATGCCGTAGCCGACGAAGCCGCCGTGGGAGGGCTCATGGCCGCTGCCGCCGCCGCTGACCAGGCCGACCTTGCCCTGGACGGCGCCGCCGGCCCGGGCGACCACGGTGCTCTCCGGCACCCGCTTCACATACGACGGGTAGGCTGCCACGAAACCATCCAACATGTCCTCTACGACCCGCTCGACCTGGTTGATCAGCTTCTTCATCCGTCATCCTCCTCCATGTGATGGTGGGACGCACCCCGTATGTGGAGCAAGAAGCGTGCCATGGGGGTAGAATCCCCGAAAACCGCAACAGAGAGCCCCTCCCCCGGTCAGGCCGGGAGAGGGGCTTGATACTTTTTGACAGGGGGGCCGCTTCGGGGTGTCAATTGCTATCAGGTGGGGTCTCAGTTGACTTCAGGCCGGTCGGGAACCAGTTGAAAGGTGCGGGCCTTGACCGCCACCGTCCGGTGGGTGAGGCCCAGGGCGCGGGCGGCGGCGTTGAAGGAGCCGTGCCGCTCCAGGGCCAGCCGGATGATCTCCCGCTCGTAGGCCTCCATGGTCGCCACCTCGCCGGTGGGCAGCGGGTTGACCAGGGGGAGCGGCAGCGACTGCTCGTGCAGGTAGCCCGGCAGGTCGGAGGGGAGGATGTAGGGCCCCTCGCTGAGGGTGAGCGCCCGCTCCACCACGTTCTCCAGCTGCCGCACGTTGCCGGGCCAGGGGTAGTCCATCATCCGCTGCAGCGCCTCGGGGGAGACCCCCCGGACCTTGGATGGGCTCTCCCGGGAGAGCTTCTCGATGAAGTGCTCCACCAGGATCGGGATGTCGGAGCGGCGCTGCCGCAGGGGCGGCATGTAGATGGGGATCACGTTGAGCCGGTAGTAGAGGTCCTCCCGGAACTCGCCCTTGCGGACCATCTCCTCCAGGTCGGCGTTGGTGGCGGCGATCACCCGCACGTCGATGCCGATGGTCTCCTCCCCGCCCACCCGCTCCAGCTCCCGGTTCTGCAGGACCCGGAGCAGCTTGGCCTGGAGGGTCAGGTCCAGGGTGCCGATCTCGTCCAGGAAGATGGTGCCCCCGTGGGCCAGCTCAAACTTGCCCAGCCGCCGCTTGATCGCCCCGGTGAAGGCGCCCCGCTCGTGGCCGAAAAGCTCCGACTCCACCAGGGTCGGCGGGATGGCGGCGCAGTTGACCCGGATGAAGGGTTTGCGGGAGCGCTGGGAGGAGAGGTGGATCGCCTCGGCCACCAGCTCCTTGCCGGTGCCGCTCTCGCCCCGGATCAGGATGGTGGCGGTGGAGGGGGCCGCCTTGGCGGCGATGGCCAGGGCATCCCGCAGGGTGCCGCTGCCGCCGATCAGCCGGGCGAAGGAGGGAGGCAGGGGGCGGGCCCGCACCAGCTCCTGCTCCAGGTACTCGGCGCGCGCCTCCTCCTGTTCCACCCGGCGGGTCAGCTCCCGCAGCACGTCCACCGTGCGGGTGATCGCCACCGCCCCGCAGACCTCGCCGTTGACCCGGACCACGTGGACATCCTCCACCACCCGGGAGCCGCCCTGGCTCACCCCCACATGCCCCAGCACCGACTCGCCGGTCTGCAGCGCCCGGTGGATGGTGCCGTCCAGGCTGCAGTAGGGCTGGTCGCCGAAGAGCTGCCGGAAGGCGGGGTTGCTGTAGCTGACCGTCCCGTCCCGGTTGAGGATGCAGATCCCCTCGGCCACCGAGTCCAGCAGCAGGCTGAACTTCTCCCGCAGCGCCTTGTACTCGGTCAGCTCGTCCGCCAGCCGCTCCAGCTCGGAGATGTCCTGGAAGACGGCCACCGCACCGATCACCCGGTCGCCCAGCCGGATGGGGGTCCGGTTGGTCACCAGGGTCCGGCCGTCCACCGCCTGGCGGCTGGCCACCTCGGGCTGGCCGGTCTGAAGGACCCGCAGGAGCCGGGAGTTGGGGATCACCTGATCGGCAGGCAGCCCCAGCGCCTCCACCGCCGTCACCCCGAGGTAGCGCTCGGCCGCCCCGTTCAGCAGGATGATCTCTCCCTCGGCGTTGACCACCACCAGCCCGTGGGCCAGGTTCTCCAGCACCCGGTCCAGGGTGACCGTCGCCTCGTTCAGGATCTCATCCACCCCGTCGGCGCTGTCGGCGGCGGGGAGCGGATCGGCCCCGCTCAGCAGGCGGCCCGCCCGCACCATCGCCTCCTCCAGTTCGGGGCGGAGGGAGCCCGCCTCCACGGCGCAGAGCAGTGTGATCATCTCCCCCCGGCGCGCCCCCAGGGAGACCAGGGCCAGCAGGTTGGAGGCCGGCACGGTCTGCCCCTGGTAGCGGACGAGGAAGCGGGCGCCGGTCTGCCGGGCCGGCCCGGCAATGATCTTCACCAGGGTCGCGGCCACCATCGCATGCAGCCCCTTGGGCTGGCCGATCCGAACCGACTGTTCCAGGAGGGTGCGCATGCCTCAGCACCTCTCAATCATGATGAGGGAAGCATTCGACCACGGGGCCTGATTTCCTGGTCTCTGCAGCGCGAAGGGGAGGCCAATCGCTGCATGGGAGGGGGCGGCCGGCCCGAAGGCCGCCGCCCGCTCTCCTTACCGCTTGCAGATGTAGTAGTCGTTGGTGATGTCGTGCTCCAGCTCCTTCACCTCGATCTCGGCGAAGCCAGTCTGGGTCAGCAACTCTAACGCCTTCTCCCGGCCCCACATGGTGCCCAGCCCCTCGCCGCCGGCGGCCAGCGAGACGCTCATGCAATGCATGGTGGAGATGGTGTAGAAGAGGGGGCCGAGGGGGTGGTCCAGGTTGTCGTGCAGGTGGGTGTGTGCCTTGATGTCCTGCATCAGGAAGGTGCCGCCCTCCCGCAGGGCGCTGCGGATGTTGGCCAGGACCTTGCGGGGCTGCGCCTGGTCGTGGATGGCATCGAAGGCGGTGATCAGGTCGAAGCGGGCTACATCGTGCACCTGGGCGGCGTCCTGCACCTCGTAGCGCAGGTTGGTCAGGCCACGCTGCGCGGCGGCGTTGCGGGCGTACTCGAGCGCCTCCTCCGAGATGTCGTAGCCGACGAAGCGGCTGTTGGGGAAGTGGCGGGCCATCTCCATCAGCGCCTCGCCCCGGCCGCAGCCGATGTCCATCACATCGATGCCGCGCCCCAGTGCCTCCACCAGGCCCGGGACGGCGGGGAGGATCAGGTCGTGCAGGTGGTTGACCACGGTGTGCCGGCTGTCCTCGGCCATGAAGTCGTGGAATCGTGAGTAGGCGGAGTAGGGGACGCCGCCGCCCTTCTTGAAGCACTCGATGATCGGGTCCTCCACCTCGGCCAGCATGCCGATGCCCTGGGCCGTGCGGGCCAGGTTCTCGGCGGGGGTGGATCGGGTCAGCCAGAGGGCGTGCTCCGGGGGGAGGTGGTAGGTGGCCGCCTCGGCATCGTACTCCACGATCCGGCCCACCACCATGGCCGCCAGCCACTCCCGCACATAGCGCTCGTTCAGCCCGGCCGCCGCCGCGATCTCGGCGGCGGTGGAGGGGGGAAGGGGGGCCAGGGTGTCGAAGAGGCCGGTCCGGTGTCCGATGCTGATCATCAGCCCCAGGGCGCCGTGGTTCAGGATATCCATTACCTGCTGGGCAAAGGCTTCGGCCTTGGCCTGATCCATCACATGCTGCTCGCTCACGTTCGACATGCGGGTTCCCTCACTTCTTGCTC
>JBMONC010000061.1:0-11740 GCA_049324875.1 Bacillota bacterium | reverse complement strand
TCCACCGTCTCGATCCCGATCTCCCGGCAGGCCGCCATCAGCTCCCCGAGCCGGACCGATCCCAGCTCCTCCGGCCGGCAGACCGGCGGGTTCCCGCAGCGGCCCACCTCGCCCAGGGTGGCGCAGACCAGGACCACCCTCACCCCGCTCTCGGCGTAGCGGGCGCAGGTGCCTGCCAGCAGAAAGCTCTCGTCATCCGGGTGGGCGGTCACCGCCAGCAGCGTGGGGTGCCTCTCATCGGAAACCATCGTCAAACACCTCCCCTCCGTGCGCTCTCTTCGGCCCCAACGTAAAAGGACTGTGGGGCGCTGCCCACAGTCCTCATCATGCCGGGTTGGTGGTTGGGATCCACCTGCCAAAGGTTAGAGATCGGGTCAGGTTCAGGGTTGGGTGGGGGAGGTCACGGGAGCAGCCCCAACTCCCGGGCGCGAGTGACCGCCTGGGTCCGGTTGGCGACCTGCAGCTTCTGATAGATCTGGCTGCTGTACCACTTGACCGTGCCCACTGTCATGAAGAGCCGCTGGGCGATCTGCTGGTTCCCCAACCCGTCGCGGATCAGGCTCAGGATCTCCAGCTCCCGAGGGGTGAGCCGCTCCGGCAGCCCCTCCTTGGCGGGGCGTTCTGGTGCTGGTGCGCCGCCCGACGGGCCTGTGGGATGGAAGGCGGGACCCGGGGCGGACCGTGGGGCGGGATCGGGCGGGAGCGCCAGCCGGGCCCGGACCGCCTCCATCAACCGCTGCCGCTCCGCTCCGGCCCCCCGCTTGAGCGCACCGGTAAAGGCAGCCGCCGGGAGCTGGTCTCCCAGCTGATCCAGGATCCGGCTCACCCGCTCCCGGAGCCGCCCGGCGCAGCCCGGATGAAGCTTGACAAAGGAGAGCGCCTCCACCGCCAGCTCCGGCTCCCCCGCCCGGCCCAACCAGTCCCCGGCCGCCGCCAGGGCGGAGAGGGTGAGCGGCAGGTGCTCGATGGAGGCGGCGATCCGCAGCGCCTGCTCCAGCTGTTCCCCGGCGGCCCCCAGATCACCCAGGGCCATGGCGGAGCGCCCCAGGCCGCAGCGGGCGGTGGCCAGCCCCCCCTTGTCGCCGGTCTCGGCATAGAGGGCCAGGCTCTCCACAAAGGCGGACTGGGCCTCCTCGGGGCGGCCTGCCTCCAGGCTGACCTCGCCCAGGTGGACCCGGGCGACCGCCATGCCGCCAACATCCGCGAAGGCGCGCCGGATCTCGTAGCTCAGCTGGTAGTGGCGGCGGGCCTCATCGGTCCGGCCGGTCGCCTGCAGGACGTTGCCCAGCCGGATCAGGCAGAAGGCCAGGTACCAGCGATTCCCCACCGCCTCGGCGGCTGCCACCGCCCGAGTGCCGCACGGGAAGGCCTCCTCCAGCCGGCCCAGGGTCAGGTAGGCCTGGGTCAGCAGGTAGCAGACGGCGGACTCGTTGTGCCGGTCCCCCCGCTGCTCCACCTCCCGCAGCATCTGCTCGCCCAGCCGGACCGCCTCGGCCGCATCCCCCCGGCTGTGGGCCACCATCACCAGCCCCGCCAACGGGTGGTTGCCCGGCCCCGGATCCGGCTCCTCCAACCGGGTGTGGAGTTCGTAGGCCTGGCGGAAGAGCCGGTCTGCCGCCTCGATCCGGCCCAACCGGACCGAGAACCAGCCCAGGATGGTCAGCACCTCGACCCGGACCGCCCCGCCGTCACCCTGCGGGGGGAGGCTCTCCAGGCAGGCTGCCGCCTGCCCGAACAGTTCGACCCCCTCCCGGTACCGGCTCTCCAGCTGCAGGAAGGTGTCCAGGGTGCGGATGCCGATGGCGATGGCGCCGGTCCGCCGCTCGCTCACCGCCCACTGCCAGGCCGCCCGGATGTTCTCCAGCTCCGGGCGGATCTCCCGGGCGGCCCGCAGCTGCTCCCCCTCGATCAGGTCTGCCTCCCGGAGGTGGAGGAAGCGGAGGTAGTGCATGGCGTGCCGCTCCCGTGCCCCGGCGGCCTCCGGCGATGCTGCCAGCCGGTCAGCGGCGTACTGGTGCAGCAGCTCGTGGAGCCGGAATCGCCCGCTGGGCTCCACCTGGAGCAGCGATTTGTCCACCAGGGCCAGCAGTACCCCCAGGGAGCAGCCGGTCACCGCCAGGGCCGCCTTCCGGTCGAAGCCGCCCCGAAAGACGGAGAGGGCGGCGAAGGCGGAGCGCTCCTCCTCGGTCAGCAGATCCCAGGACTGATCGAAGACCGCCTGCATGCTGCTGTGCCGGGCGGAGCTGTTGCGCGCCCGGCTGGTCAGAAAGCGGAGGCTCCGCTCGATCTCCCGGGCAATCTCCTGGCAGGGCAGGGCGGCCGTCCAGGCGGCCGCCAGCTCCAGGGCCAGCGGGCTTCCCTCCACCAGCCGGCAGATGTGGCTGACCGCCTCCAGCTCCTCCTCCAGCCGGAAGTCGAGCCGGAACCGGCGGGCCCGGTCGGCGAAGAGCCGGGCCGCTGCCGCGTTGGCGGGATCCGCCGCCGAGGGATCGGAGGAAAACGGGAGGCCCAACAGGGGATAGCGCCATTCCTCCTCCAGGTTCAGTGCCTCCCGGGAGGTGACGATCACCTGCAGGGAGGGCGCCGTCCGGAGGAGATCGCTCACCAGGGTCGCCCCGTCCATCAGGTGCTCGAAGTTGTCCAGCAGGAGGAGCGCCCGCCGGCCGGCCAGGTAGTCGGTCAGGTGGTCCCGGGGGTCGTCGGTCGCGCCGCCCGAGAGGCCCAGGGCGTCGGCGATGGCCCGGTCCAGCCCGGCGGCGGAGCGGACCGGGAGGAGGTCGACCCAGTGGACCCCATCGGGAAAGCGCCCCTGCAGCTCCAGGGCGACCTGGGCGGCGAGGCGGGTCTTGCCCATCCCCCCGGGGCCGATGATGGTAAGCAGGCGGCAGGGGGAAGAGGTGAGCAGGTGGGTCAGCTCGGAACGCTCTCGCTCCCGTCCCACCAGCGGCGTCGGGTCTGGCGGCAGGGTCATCTGGATCACACCTTACGAAAGAAATCTCCATATCGCCAAAGTATTCGACCCGCCTCGGCCGGATCTCCTGCACCCCGCGGGATCGTGCCCCGCTGCACAGAAGCAGGCGGACAGAGCCGGGCCGCCCGGTCTCCATCCGCCTGTGGGTCATTTGATCGATCGGATCCAGCCCCGCTCCACCATCCCCTGGGCCAGCCGGTCGACGGCGTAGAGGAAGGCGGCCTCCCGCATGGAAACCTGGTGGCGCTGGCTGTAGGCGAGGACGGCACCGAAGGCGTCGGTCATGTAGCGGTCAAGCCGGCGCTCCACCGCCCGCTTCGACCAGCGGAGCCCGCCCTGGCGGCCCTGGACCCACTCGAAGTAGGAGGCGGTCACCCCGCCGCCGTTGGCCAGGATGTCCGGCACTTGCATGATCCCCCGGTCGTGCAGCACCCGGGAGCCCTCCGGGGTGGTGGGGCCGTTCGCCCCCTCGGCGACGATCGGCGCCTTGATGCTGTTGGCCACCACCGCGTCGATCTGCCCCTCCAGCGCCGCCGGGACCAGCACATCGACCTGCAGGGCGAAGAGCTGCTCGTTGGTGATGGGGTCGGCACCGGGGAAGCCCTTGACGCCCCGGTGCTCCGCCTGGTGCCTCTCCACGGCGGCCAGGTCGAGGCCGTTCGGGTTATAGAGGCCGCCCGAGAGATCGGACACCGCCACCACCCGTGCGCCCATCCGGGCGATGGCGAAGGCGAAGCCCTTGCCCACGTTCCCGAAGCCCTGCACCGCCACCCGGGCCTCCCCCAGGTCGATCCCCCGGACCCGGCAGGCCTCCCGCACGATGAAGGCGACGCCCAGGCCGGTCGCCTCGGTCCGCCCCTCGATGCCGCCCAGGTTGGTGGTCTTGCCGGTGAAGACCGAGAAATCCAGCTCGGGGCCGATCTTCAGGAACTCGTCCAGCATCCAGCCGATGATCCGGGCGTTGGTGTTGACGTCAGGGGCGGGGATGTCCTTGTGCGGCCCCAGCATATCCTTCAGCCCCCGCACGTAGCCTCGGGCGATCTGCTCCACCACCGAGTCGGGCAGCTGCGCCGGGTCGCAGATCACCCCGCCCTTCCCGCCGCCGTAGGGCAGTCCCAGCACGGCGTTCTTCAGCGTCATCAGCATGGAGAGCGCCTCCACCTCTTCCTTGGTGACATTGGGGTGGAAGCGGACCCCGCCCTTGAAGGGACCGAAGACAGCGGCGTGCTGGCTCCGGTAGCCCAGGAAGGTCTCCATGGAGCCGTCCGGCATCGTCACCCCGATATGCACCTCCAGGGTGCGGCGCGGGTTGCGCAGGATCTTGTAGACATTCTCCGAGTACCCCAGCCTCCGGACGGCGCTGAAGATCGTCTCCTGGGTGTCGTGAAAGAACTCAAGCCCGTTCATCTGGACTCTCCCTCCCGGCAAGGGTCTGCCTGGTTTCTTTATCCTATAAGGTTAGACAGTTATATCCAGATTCCTGCTGGTTCTGTATACCTGTGATGAGCAAGCATGGGACGGCTTTGGGGAAATTCTGGCCCCAAACTCTATGCAGAAGTGGAACCTTTCGCCCGGGGCCGGCGTCTCTTCATAAAAATATCCACACGGCCCCCACGGTAGGGGTGGAAAGGAGGCGTCCGGCATGTCGGTCATTGCGGTGAAGGGTCTTCGAAAGGTGTTTTTGGTGCAGCGGAAACCCGAGTCGGGCTGGGCGCGGCTGGTAGCAACCTTCCGACCCCAGACCGTGGCGGTGGAGGCGGTCAGGGGGATCGACCTGACCGTGGAGCAGGGGGAGACCCTGGCCTTCATCGGCCCCAACGGTGCGGGCAAGTCGACCACCATCAAGATGCTGACCGGGATTCTCCACCCGACGGCGGGGGAGGCGCAGGTGCTGGGCTACACCCCGTGGGTGGAGCGGCAGAAGCTCGCCTTCCGGATCGGCTCGGTCTTCGGCCAGAAGTCGCAGCTCTGGCTCCATCTGCCACCGGTGGACACCTTCAACCTGCTGGCCCGCATCTACGAGCTGGACTGGTCGGCCTACCTGAAGCGCCGGGCGGAGCTGGTGGAGCTCTTCGAGCTGCAGGAGATCATGCAGACACCGGCCCGCAAGCTCTCCCTGGGCCAGCGGATGCGCTGTGAGATCGCCGCCAGCCTGCTGCACCGGCCGGAGATCATCTTCCTCGACGAGCCGACCATCGGGCTGGACCCGGTGGCCAAGTCCTCGATCCGGGACCTGATCAAGCGGTCGAACAGGGAGGAGGGGGTGACCGTCTTCCTCACCTCCCACGACGCCGGCGATATCGAGAGCCTCTGCAAGCGGGTGGTGATCATCAACCACGGACAGGTGATCCTGGACGACTCGGTCAACGCCCTGCGCCGTGATTTCATGAAGGAGCGGGAGGTCGACCTGAAGCTGGGCGTGCCCTGGGACGGAGACCCGGCGCTGCCGGGCGTCCGGGTGGTGAAGGCGAAGGGCTACGGGGTGAAGCTGGCGGTGGACACCTCCGTCACCCCGATCGAGGCGGTGGTGGGGCGGTTGCTGCAGGCCTACCCGGTGCAGGATATCGCCATCGCCATGCCGCCCATGGAGCAGATCATTGCCGAGATCTACCGCAGCCAGTCGCCGGAGGGCTCCGCCGGAGGAAGGAGCGATGCGGTGTGACCCGCAGCCTGCTGAAGTACGTGGAGGTCGCCTCCATCACCATGCGCTCCGCCTGGGCCTACCTCTGGAACCAGCTGATCGCCAACATCTTTCTGATCGTCGTCATCTTCGTCTTCGTCCAGCTCTGGAAGGTGACCTATGCCACCCAGGGGGAGGAGATCAACGGCTTCCGCCTGGCGGAGATGATCTGGTACCTGGTGGCCACCGAGGCGATCGTCCTCTCGCTGCCCCGCATTCACCAGGTGCTGGAGCAGGAGGTGAAGGGCGGCGACCTGGCGCTGCGGCTGAACAAGCCCTATTCCTACCTCGCCTTTCACTACGCCTCCTTCCTGGGGGAGGCGCTGCTGAAGCTGGTCACCCTGCTGCTGGTGGGCGGGGGGACGGCCTACCTGCTGGTGGGCGGCTTCGGCTTCCGCTGGGAGGCGGCCCCGCTGCTCGTCCTGCTCTACCTGACCACCCATGCCCTCAACTTCTTCTTTATCGCCTCCATCGGGCTGATGGCCTTCTGGGTGGAGGAGGTGGTGGGGCTCTACCTGCTCTTCGACCGGCTCAAGTGGATCCTGGGCGGGATGCTGATTCCGATCGAGGTTTACCCCGACGCCGTGCGGAGGCTGGTGGAGTGGCTCCCCTTCCGGCACATGATCGGCGGGCCGGCCCGGCTCTTTGTCAAGTTCGAGTGGGCGGCGGCGGGGGAGCTGCTGCTGAACCAGCTGGTCTGGCTGGTGATCTTCGGCCTGATCTGCAACGGGATCTTCCGGCTGGGCGTGAGGAGGGTGGATCTGAATGGCGGCTAAGCAGCTCGCATTCGTGGCGGCCTACTTCCGCAACAACCTCTCGGCCGCCCTGGAGTACCGGACCTCGCTGATCTCCCAGGTCTTTGGCATGTTCGTCAACGATATCCTCTGGGTCGCCTTCTGGGCGCTCTACTTCACCAAGTTTCCGGTGCTGAAGGGGTGGACGCTGGAGGATGTGATCGTGCTCTGGGCGGTGGTGACCACCGCCTTCGGGCTGGCGGCCGGCCTGATGGCCAACAGCCTGCGGATCCCGCAGCTGGTGGTGCAGGGACAGCTGGATTACTACCTGGCGCTGCCCAAGAACGTGCTCCTGCACCTGCTGGTCAGCCAGATGCGGCTGGTCAACTTCGGCGACCTGCTCTTCGGGCCGGTCCTGCTTCTGGTGATGGTCGACCTGACCTGGACCAAGCTGCTGGTCTTCCTGCTCTCCACGCTCCTGGCGGCGATGGTGCTGCTCGGCTTCTTTATCCTGACCGGGTCGCTCACCTTCTTCCTGGGCAACTCCGATGCGCTCTCGGGCCAGTTGACCAACGCCCTGCTCCACTTCTCCACCTACCCGGCCGTCATCTTCGAGCAGGGGGTGAAGTTCATCCTCTTCACCCTGATCCCCGCCGCCTTCGTCTCCACCCTGCCGGTGGAGCTGGTGCGGGAGTTCTCCTGGGGGCGGTTCCTGCAGCTGCTCGGGGGAGCGGCGCTCTTCCTGGGGCTGGCCGTCTGGCTCTTCCACCGGGGGCTGCGCCGCTATGAATCGGGCAACCTGATGGTGATGCGCAGTTAGGGCACGCTCGGCGCGCCAGGACCGCCCCCGTCGATGGGAGCGGTCCTGCGGCGCTCGGGATCTGTTGATGTAGAAGGCCGTGTCTTGTAGGGCCACCTCTTTATTTAGGGTCGGAGCCGGAGCTACTTCTCGCCGGCCGTCTCACCGGTCCCAGGGGCTTGGGCCTCCCCGGAACCCTTGGATTTCTTCTTGCGAATGGGAAGGACCTGGACCTCCTCGGGCTTGTTCAGATCGAAGCAGAGGGCGTTGGGGACCCCCTCGGGGGTCTCCGACTCCTTGGCGAGGTTGACGCGGAAGCGCTCACGATGCCGAACGGGGAGGGCCAGTTTGGCCTCCTCCAGCAGGGGGCCGAGGTTCACACGAATCCAGCTGGGGGTGACGGTCGCCTCGAAGCCGTCGGGGTCATCCTGGTCGCAGGGCCAGAGGTAGACGATGCGGGTCTCTATATCGACAACCGCTGCGATCTGCCTGACGGTCAGATCGGTGCGGCCGTTCAGTTCACTGACCTCCTGCAGCATGATGACCGGCTTCTTCAGCAACTGAACATTGCCCGGGGCGTTCACCCAGCAGAAGTTGCCACGGAGGGTCCGGGTCTCTCGGTAGCGGCGGCTTGTCTTGCGGACTACCCGCCTCGGCGATGGTTGCTGCGTAATGGTATCACCTCCTTTCATCCTAAATCATATCACAGAGGTTCATGGAAATCAATAGGTGATTTGGGTTTTCTTGCAAAATCATTGGTCAGAGATGCTCACCAGACGGTTACCTTCTGTTTACCTTCTGTTTACCTTCTGTCTACCACATGTTCGCCGGATGCTCGCCTCCTGTTCCGCTCGTACGCCGCGCCTGCTCGTGGGACGGTGTATCGGTACGTGCCGTGTGGCCGTAAGCGATTCCCCTCCTGGCCAGAATCGGGCTGCATCCTGCATTCATTCGCTCCCCCTGGGATTGGGTGGGGGCGAGCCCGGTAGGGCCGGCCGGGTGGTTCGTGGAAAGCTTGTGGGAGATGGTCTGCATCAAGACAGCTCTTCTCCGTTTCTCTCTGTTCCACTGCCCGGTCCCTGGCGGTATCTGACTGCCTTATGCATCGGTTGAGCGGGAACGAATCCCGCCGCCTTGGCCGTCTTAAGGAAGAGGGAGGAATGGCAGATGGAGACGAGCACCCGTGGCTGGATCATCCTGCTCCTGGTCTCTACGCTTCTCTTGCAGGTGTGGTCCATCAACCGGCAGGGCCGCCTGGAGCGGGGAATTGAGCGGGTGAGCACGCTCCAGAACCAGGTGGAGACAGGGCTTCAGCGCAGGCTGGACTACTTGCAGAGCAGCCTCCGGCAGATGGAGGAGGCGGAGCGGTGGATGGCGGTCACCCGGGAGCGGGTGGAGCCGGACAGCACCTGCCAGCAAGCGGAGGCGCTCATTGAGTGGGAGCTGCGCCGCTGGGTGCCGGGCACCACCTCCCGGCTGCTCTACCGGACCGGCGCAGGGGAGCCGTGGCAGGAGGCCCCGGTCCGCCCCACCGGCGGGCAGAACTACCAGGCCCGCCTTCCCGTGGCGGCCGCACCGATCCTTGAGCCCCACCTCTCGGTCAACCTCATACGCCCGGGGAGAGGCAGCTCCGAAGCGGGGGCGGCGACTGCGGCCAGGACCAAGCAGGAGATGGACTTCGAGTACCAGATCCTGGCCGAGGGACCGGAGGAGAGCCGGAGCAGCGGCCTCCGCCGCCTCCCGCTGCGGCACTACTTCACCCTCCCCGTCAGGCTCCATGTGCGGGTGGAGCCCCAGAACCGCTACTGGCTCTCCCTGTCCGGGATGGGGGACACGATGGAGCGCTGCACCCGCCTGGAGGGGGCTGAGGTGCGGGCCTACAGCGGGGAGCGGCTGGTCATGACCAGCCGGATGGAGTCCCAGGCCCCCGGGCAGTGGGTGGCCGATTGGCGCAGCGAGGAGGCGCTGACCCGGCTGGATGTGCTGGTCCGCTATGGGGGTCGGGAGGAGCTTGTCCCGATCAGCCTGCCGGACCGGTAGTTGCTGAGCCGGTGTGGCGCACCACGCGCGGCCGAACAAATACCCCAGGACCAGCAACCCGGCCCTCACAAGGGGGCCGGGTTCTGCTTGGTCCTGCGGGCGGTGGCGCTCAGTCGGGCGCTCCCCACAGGTCGGGTCCGGCGGCGTGGGTCTGCTGTGGGTCCCGTGCGGCGCTTACGGGCACCCCGGACCGGGGAGCCTCCGCCCGGAGTTCCCCGGCAATCTCGTAGCCGGTGCGGTTCTCCGGCCCCGGTTCCCGGGCGGGAGCCGGGAGCCTGCCCGGAGTGGAACGGTTCCTGCCAGTCAAAGCGACCCCTCCTGTGCAAACGTGTGGGACCCTCTCCTAGCTTGCCCCGTCCGGCGATGGAATCGGATCCTTCAGCCATGGTCAAATCTTTTGCAACCTTTTGTGAAAGAAGGGGTTTGCGTTTTGGTAACTTCGTGGTAGTATGGTGGTGAAGAGTGGTGGGAAGTGGTGGGTAAGCCCATTGAACCCCCGGAAAGGTGGGGGCCCCTGCGAAGCCACTCGGACCAAGCGGCCAGCACCCCTGCAGGGTGCCAGGGCAGCGGGGGACGACAGCCATGTTCATGGGCGAATTCCAGCACGCGGTGGATGCCAAAGGGCGCCTGATCATCCCGGCCAAGCTGCGCGAGGGGCTGGGTGAGCGCTTTATTGCCACCAAGGGGCTGGACAAGTGCCTCTTCGTCTTCCCGCAAAAGGAGTTCGAGGCGTTCAGCGACAAGCTGCGCAGCCTGGGGATGGCCAACAGCGCCGCCCGGGCGTTCAACCGGCTCTTCTTCTCTGGCGCCACCGAGTGCGAACTGGACCCGCAGGGCCGCATCCTCCTCCCGGCCAACCTCCGGGAGTACGCCGGCATCGAGAAGGACTGCGTCATCGTCGGCGTCGAGAACCGGGTGGAGATTTGGTCCCAGGAGCGCTGGGCAGAGTACAGTGAGGAGGCCGGCGAGCTCTTCACCGAGATCGCAGAGAAGCTGGGCTTCTAGAGAGAGGCGAACCCAGTGGAGTCTGAGCAGAGGTTTCATCACATCCCCGTGCTGCTGGAGGAGACGCTGGAGGCCCTGGCGGTCAGGCCCGGCGGTACCTATGTCGACTGTACCCTGGGCGGCGGCGGCCACTCCGCCGAGATCCTGCGGCGCTCCTCTCCCGATGGCCGGCTGATCGGCCTCGACCAGGACGAGAACGCCCTGAGGGCCGCCGGCGAGCGGCTCGCCCCCTTCGGCGAGCGGGCCCGACTGGTCAGGACCAACTTTGCGCAGATCGCTGCCGTCATCGACCGGCTGGGCATCGCCCCCGTCGACGGCGTCATGATGGATATCGGCGTCTCCTCCCACCAGTTCGATGAGGGGGAGCGCGGCTTCAGCTACCACCAGGACGCCCCGCTGGACATGCGGATGGACCGGGAGAACCCCGTCTCTGCCGCCACCATCGTCAACGAGTGGGATGAGGGGGAGATCGCCCGCATCCTCTGGGAGTACAGCGATGAGCGGTGGTCCAGGCGGATCGCCCAGTTCATCGGACAGGCCCGCAGGAAGAAGCCGATCGAGACCACCGGCGAGCTGGTGGAGATCATCAAGGCGGCGATCCCGGCGGCGGCCCGCCGAGAGGGGGGCCACCCCGCCCGGCGCACCTTCCAGGCGATCCGCATCGCCGTCAACGACGAGCTGGGGGCGCTGGAGCGAGGGCTTGAGGGAGCCCTGCAGGTGCTGAAGCCCGGCGGGCGGCTGGCGGTGATCACCTTTCACTCCCTGGAGGACCGGATCGTCAAGCAGACCTTCCACCGCTGGGTGAAGCCCTGCACCTGCCCGCCCCAGATGCCGGTCTGCATCTGCGGCAAGCAGCCCCTGGCCGAGCACGTCACCCGCAAGCCGGTGAGGGCCTCGGAAGCAGAGGTGGCACAGAACCCACGCTCACGGAGCGCCACGCTCCGGGCGATCATCAAGTTGTAACACCTAAAAAAACATGTCACAGGAGGCGGATGGAGATGTCGGCAGCGCATCAGCTGGCCCCCCTTGAACCTAGTCGCATCGGCGGTACCACCGCCGCCCCCGCTTCGCGGCCGTCCACCCGCCCGGCTCCCAAGAAGAAGCTCCGGCTCGTCCCCCTCCTGGTGGTGGGGTCGATCTGGGGCGCCGCCATGATGCTCTGTTTCTCGCTGATCAGCACCAGCGCGGCGATCCGGTCGGCGTCGGCGGACATCGCCCGGATGAGGGAAGAGATCCAGCTGCTTGAGCAGAAGAACCTGGAGCTGGACGGCAAGATCGCCACCGCCGTCTCGGTCTCCGCCGTCGAGGCCTGGGCGAAGAGCCACAACATGAAGCCGCCCTCGGGCGTCGTCCAGACCCTGCAGGGCAAGGAGACGGCGGTGGCAGACCGCCGGCAGCCGGTCCCGTCCCAGGCGCAGGCCCGGGAGGACCGCTCCCTTTGGGATGCGCTTCTCGCTCGCTTCAGCCGTTCCCCCCGGCAGGCAGCGGGCGCTGAGCGATAGAGCAACGGC
>JBMONC010000060.1:67625-77446 GCA_049324875.1 Bacillota bacterium | reverse complement strand
CGCCGCCAGCGTTCGTCCTGAGCCAGGATCAAACTCTCCGTAAAAAAGTTTGAGTTGGCTCTTGCTCTTTGAGCTCGGCTCGCTTGGCTTTCTCTCTCTTCTGCACTGTCTAGTTTTCAAGGTTCGAGCACCGTTGCGCACCGCTCTATCAGCGGCCCGCAGGACGATATGTTAGCAAACTCGCCGCCTCTTTGTCAACACACAAGATCTTGGCGTTCTCGCCATTTCGCTGTGCGCTGCAACGGCGACTTATTTACTCTAACATGAACGACCGATCTGCGCAAGCACTTAACTCTTGGTAGATATCTCCGGCCCCCGATAGAAAGAGGACGCCTGGGCGTCCGCCTCGCTATCCTTATAGATCTCGTCCGTCGGCATTGCGCATTGTAGCACGCGATCCTTTCCCGTGCAAGGGAATAGCTCATGCCGAATACGAATGGGGCGGAGTTTTTTCTCCGCCCCACCCTTCCCGCTACGCAAACTTCGACATCCGCTCGATCGTCCGCTCCCGGCCGACCAGGTAGACCGTTTCGAAGAGCCCCGGACTCTCCGTCCGGCCGGTCACGGCCACGCGGATCGGCTGGAAGGACTCCTTCGGCTTCAGTCCCATCTCCTCCTGAATGCCACGGATCAACTTCTCCACCGAGGGCAGGTCCCACTCCACCGTCCGGAGACCCTCAATCACCCGCCGGAAGAACGGCTTGACCGCCTCCGTCAGGAACTTGGCTGCGGCCTGCTCATCCACCTCGATCTCATCTTTGAAGAAGATGCTCGTCTTCTCGGGGACCTGGGCGAGGGTCTCCACGCGCTCCTGGACCTGAGCCAGGACCTGCTTGTACCACTCCCAGTTGGCTCTGGCCTGCTCTTCCGTGTAAATGCCCGCCTGGACCACGAAGGGGAGGGCCAGCTCAGCAAACTCATCCAGGCTCTTTCTGCGGATGTAGACCCCGTTCATCCAGTTGAGCTTGGTCTTGTCAAAGACAGAGGGCGCCTTGGTGCAATCGGCGATGTCGAAGTCGTGGATCAGCTCTTCCTTGGAAAGGATGTCACGGCCCGCTTCCGCCCCGGGAGGCGTCCAGCCGAGCAGGCTCATGAAGTTCATCAGGGCGTCCGGCAGGTATCCCTGCTCCCGGTAGTCCCGGATCGCAGCCTCGCCCTTCCGCTTGGAGAGCTTGCCGCGCTCCTCGTTGGTCATATGCCCGAGGTGCCCGATCTCCGGGATGGGCAGGTTGAGCGCCTTGTAGATCAGCAACTGGACAGGCGTGTTCGAGATGTGCCCCTCACCGCGCAGGATGTGGGTGATCTTCATGGTGACGTCGTCAATCACAACCGCGAAGTTATAGAGCGGAATGCCGTTCGCCCGCATGATGATAAAGTCGCCGATGGAGTCGGTGGGGAACTCAATGGGCCCACGGATCAGATCGTTGTACCGGACAACCTCGCCGCGGGGCACTCGGAAGCGCAGGACATAGGACCGCCCTTCCTCCTCCAAGGCCTTGCGCTGCTCGGGGGTCAGGTTCCGGCAGCGGCCCTTGTACTGGTAGACCCGATTCTCAGCCTGCGCCTCCTTGCGGTCGGCGTCCTCCTCTTCCCTGGTACAATAACACTTGTACACATGTCCGCTCTCGAGCAGCCGCTGCGCGTATTCCCGGTAGATCTCCAGCCGGTGCATCTGCCGGTACGGTGCGTAGGGACCGCCAATGTCCGGCCCTTCATCCCAATCCATGCCCAGCCACTTGAGGTCCTCGAAGATCACCTGCTCCCACTCCGGCCGGGAGCGCTCCTGGTCCGTATCCTCAAACCGCAGGATGAACTGACCGCCGACCTTTCGGGCCCACAGCCAGTTAAACAGGGCCGTGTGGACGTTTCCCACGTGAATCGGACCTGTCGGGCTGGGCGCAATGCGCACACGAATCGTCACGGCAAAATCCCCTTTGCTGATAGGATGAAGACCAAAATAAAACCCCCGTCCGGTCAGGGACGGGGGATGAACCCGCGGTACCACCCTAGGTTAGACCATTGCGGTCTCGCTCGGTTCCCGATAACGGGGGAAAGCCGTCTGGACCTACTCAGGTGTTCAGCCCAGAAGCTCCAGGGCCTCTTCGGCAGACGTGGGCGCCGGCTTTCACCAACTCCGGCTCGCTAGGGCTCCACGCGGCTGCGTACTCATCCCTCTCAAAGCTTGTGAACGCAGTATTCTGGGCTGTATTCTACCCCGCCATGACACAAAAATCAACCCAAAATCACCCAGAGCAGGCTCAGACCCAGGAGTCCCGGCACCCCGAGGATCCCTACCACGGCGGCGGAGACCGGATTGAGTCCGAGGTGAAACCCGAACAGCCCTCCGGCGAGGTTGACGAGCCAGAGGGCCAGACCGCCTACCAGGCTGCTGCCGAGCAGCCGGAGCAGAACCTCCAGCGGCTTTGCCATGAGATGCAGGAACAACAGGATGAACAGCAGTCCGATCGCGTACCCGAAGGCGGTGCTCATATCCATTCCGCTTCCCCCCGGTCCAACTCAACGGCACCTCCGCGGCGTCGGCGGAGTTGGCGGTATAGGTAGAGATACTTGCGCCTGGCGGCCTCCATGGAGAAGATGGCGTGGTCCACCAGTTCCGGGTCTGTTACCGTCTGAAAGTAGCTCTCCGCGGCTTCCACCTCACGGCGCGCCACCTCCATCTCCTGCCGGAGCCTGCGCTCCACCCTGTCCTGACGGGCTTCCACCCGCGTCCACCGCCCAAGCCACCCCTGCCAGATGCCCGTCCACCCAATCTGCGGTTTCATACTTGCTCCCCCTCACCGGACAGCCTATGGGCCACCCACACCGCTCTATGACCCTTTTCAGTCTTGCCGGTGAGAAGGAGCGGTAAACAAAGAGAGGCGCCGCTAGATCTCGCGACGCCCCTCCAGAGCTTTGGCCAACGTGACTTCGTCCACATACTCCAGGTCTCCGCCCATGGGGAGCCCTCGGGCGATCCGGGTCACCTTCACACCCAGTGGTTTGATGTAGCGGGCGATGTACATGGCGGTGGTCTCCCCTTCGGTGTTGGGGTTGGTGCAGAGGATCACCTCTTGCACCTTCCCATCCCCCAGGCGGGTGACCAACTCCTTTACGCGGATATCGTCGATACCGATACCCTCCATCGGGTTGAGAGCGCCTTGCAGAACGTGGTAGAGCCCCTTGTACTCCCGGGTTTTCTCCATGGCGACGACGTCGCGCGGCTCCTGAACAACGCAGATGATGGTGTGATCGCGGTCGGAGTTGCTGCAGATCTTGCAGGGATCCTGATCGGTCAGGTTGCAGCAGACAGAGCAGTACTTGACCTTGTCACGGGCGTCCATGATCGACATAGCGATGTTCTGGACGACGTGCTTATCCATATGAAGAAGATGAAAGGCCAGCCGTTGGGCCGTCTTCGGGCCAATGCCGGGCAGCTTCGTCAGCTCCTCGATCAGGCGGGCGATGGGCTCTGCGTAGTACATCTCACTTAGAACAGGCCGGGAATGCGGGGCATGCCCGCGGGCATGACCTTTTTCATCTCGGCTTCCGCCATCTCTTCCGCCTTCTTCATGCCGTCGTTGATCGCGGCCAGAATCAGGTCTTGCAGCATCTCAACATCGTCGGGATCGACGGCCTCCTTGGCCAGCGTAATGCCGGTAACCCGCTTGTCCCCGGTGACGACCACCTTCACGGTGCCGCCTCCTGCGCTGCCCTCCACCGTCTTCTTGGCGATCTCCTCCTGGGCCTTCATCATGTTCTGCTGCATCTTCTGGACCTGCTTCATCATCTGGTTCATATTTCCACCACCAGGGATCATTTCGAGCCCTCCTCTTTGACTTCATGAACAATCTCTTTGGGAAAGACGCTCTGGACCTTCTCCAGGAGCGACTGCTCAGCCGCTTCCTGCTTGGTCTCTGTCTGAGCCGTGGGCGCCACCTGGATGCGTAACGCCTCATCTGGGCCGAGAATCTGGATCTCCAATCCGGTCAGGCCCAGGTGCTCCAGCGCCTTTTCCAGGATCATTTTATCATCTTTCCGCTTGAGCAGTTGGGCGAAAGTCGGCGTGGTGGCCACCAGGAAGAGCGTGCTTCCCCGGAGCGCCCCCACCCGAACGTTCTGAATGAGGGGCACGGTGCTCGGCCGCTTCCGCCGGATCAACTCAATCACCTGATCCCACACCTGAACCACCTTCTCCACGCCCTCGCCCACCGGGGCAGGGGGTGCGGTCGGCTCGGGCGGGGCCGCTGCCGCCTCTGCCGGGGCGCGGTTGCCCGGCTCATCAGCGGGGGCGGAGGCCGGCGGTGGGGCGGGAGCGGGGGTGGAACGCTGCCGGGAGCGGGGCGGAGTGGGCTGCGGCGCCGCCGCCGGAGCGGTCACCTCCTGATCGGCGAAGAGCCCCGCCAACCGGATGAGCCCGACCTCGACCAAAAGCCTCGGGGAGGCCGAGAGCCGCATCTCGCTCTCGACCTGAGCCAGCAGGCGGATGCCGGTGAGAATGTGGGACTGCTCCATGGCCCGGGCCTGTTCCTTCAGTGCTTGCAGGGCTTGAGGCGGCAGGTCGAGCACCGCCCCGCCGGTGTCCACCTTCAACAGGAGCAGGTCGCGCAGGTGGGCCAGGTAGTCCCGGACGAGCTGGCGCAGATCCTTGCCCTGGCGGACCATCTCGTCCAGCCAGAGCAGGGCTCCGCCCACCTCCCCCTTGGCCAGTTGGGCATCCAACTGCAGGAACTGGTCCAGGGGCGCTGAGCCGAGCACATGGAGGGTGTCCTCCAGGGTGATGCGGCCGTCGGCAGCGTAGGCCATCACCTGGTCAAGGAGCGAGAGGGCGTCGCGCATGCCACCTTCGGCCTGCCTCGCAATTGCGGTAAGCGCTTCGGGGGTCGCCGTCAGCTCGTACTTGGCGCAGACCTCCTGGAGCCGGCCCATGATCTCAGGCGTGGAGAGCCGGTGGTACTCGAAGGCCTGGCAGCGGGACAGGATCGTAATCGGAAGCTTCTGCTTTTCGGTGGTAGCCAGCACAAAGAGCACGTGCCCCGGGGGTTCCTCCAGTGTCTTGAGGAGGGCGTTGAAGGCCGGTTCCGAAAGCATGTGGACCTCATCGATGATATAGACCTTGTACTTCAGGTCAGCCGGGGCGTACTTGACCTTGTCGCGCAGGTCGCGAATCTCGTCGATGCCGCGGTTGGAGGCCGCATCGATCTCGATCACGTCCATCGTCTCGCCCGCCATGATGCTGCGGCAGGCCTTGCACGCGTTGCAGGGCTCGCCCTGCGTCAGGTCCAGGCAGTTCACCGCCTTGGCCAGGATGCGGGCGACCGTCGTCTTGCCCGTCCCGCGGGGCCCCGACAGCAGGTAAGCGTGATGCATGCGGTTCTGCGTCAAGGCGTTCCGCAGGGTGCGGGTGATGTGCTGCTGCCCGACCACGTCGGCGAACCGCTGCGGACGGAACTCTCGGTAGAGGGCCAGGTGAGCCATATCTATCTCTCCCGCCGAGTCTCGACTAGCCCTACCCAATTCTACCCCCGGCTCAGGATTCCCTTTCACCGAAAGCTGGCAGAGATCCGCTCAATCGACCTCCCCGGCGAAATAAGCACCCTTCAGGTCAAGCCGGGCGCCTATTGGAGCGTACCTGAGACCCTTGAGCAAAGGGCTGGTCAGCCAGTGCCGTACGGGGTGGTAGAGCGGCAGGATGGGCAGCTCCTTGAGCAGGAGCCGTTCCGCCTCCTGGAGGGACGCCCGGCGCTCCTCCCCCGTGCGAGCCTCCCGTACCCGTTGATCGTACTGGTACTGAACCCAGCGGGCGTCATTTCCCGCCCCGTCCACAAGGAAGAGCTCCAACAACCCAAGGGGATCGTCGTGATCGGCGGTCCAGCCCTGGAGCAGGAGGTCGAAGTCGCCCACCCGGACCCGCTCCAGCCGGCGGCTGAACGGAACCGGCTCCAGCTCAACGGACAGCCCGTCCAGGTTCTCCTGTAGCATGGCCTTCACGGACAGGGCCAGCGCTTCGCTCTCGTGCGCATGGAGGAGCCGGACCCTGATCTGATCCATCTTCAGCTCCTGCCGGGCGATCTCCCACAGCTGGCGGGCCTGCAGGGGGTGGCCTCGGGCCGGGGTGGGATACTCCTTTACCTCCCAGCCCCCCCACAGGGAGGGTGGGACGAATCCCTCGCTGGGGATGGCGTTCCCCGGGGCCACCTCATCCACCAACCGCTGCCGGTCGATGGCCAGATGGAAAGCTCGCCGCAGATTTGGGTTCTGAAAGGGGACCCGGCTGGTATTGAAGGTCAATCCCATGGTGGATGGTTGGGCCATGCGCTGCGCCCCCTGCTGGGCTGCCGCCAACTCGCCCGGCAGCGCCACATGGTCCAACTGACCCATGGAATAGAGCCTCAGGGCGGCCTCCGCATCGGGCTCAATCCGGAAGATTAGCCGCTCAAGGCGGACCGACCTGGCATCCCAGTAGGCGAGGTTCTTGCGCAGGCGGATGGACTCGCCGGCAACCCATTGCTCCAGCACGTAGGGGCCATTGCCGACCAGATCGCCGGATCGGCCATAGGGCTCGCCCTCCCGGACAACGGCGGAGGCGCGCTGGGGATAGAAGACCGGGTGGGCGGTGTAGGCCGGCCAGTGGTGATTCGGGGACCGGAGCGCAACCCGGAGCGTCCGTTCATCCAGCGCCGAAACACCGATCCGGCGGATCAACTCGGCGGACCGCCTGGCGAAGTTCCGGTCCCGCGGGTCAAGGGTGTTCCAGGCCTCGGCCCCCTCGATCTCGTACAGGAGAAAGGCGTAGTCGGAGCCGTGCTGGGGGTCCAGCGCCCGGATCCAGGCGTAGACGAAGTCGGTGGCCGTCACCTGGCGACCGTCGCTCCAGCGGGCATCGCTCCGCAGATAGAAGGTGAAGGTCTGCCCGTCGGGTGACTCCCATCGCTCCGCCACGCCCCCGGTCACCGTTCCACCGGCCTGCTGCCGGACCAATCCCTCCATCAGGTTCCCCAGCAGGTCCAAAGCCGCCGGGTCGGTTGCGCGGGCCGAGTCAAAGGTGACGGGCTCGGCCGGCAGGTGCAGACGGGCCTCGGTTCGAACGGGCCGCGGCGCCGGCTTCTGCACCGTGGGTAGCGGCGCGCTGCAGCCAACGACCAGGAAAGCGGCCAGCAGAACTCCACAACCCTTTACAATCCTTCTCATCACGGATCTTCCCCCCAGACCGAAGTCACAGGAGGGAGATTCGGTACAGGGAACAATTGGTCCTGCTTCCAAACGAATGCGAAAAAGCAGGCCCCTTCCCAGGGCCTGCCTGCTGATGAAGATGGCTGTGCACCCACCTTCGAAGACACCCTTCCAGGCGGTACCGACGCCGCCAACTCCGGTCAGGCACCCCCGCACACAAAGGATCACCTGCTTACCGTTGCTTCCTTCCGGATCTGGCGGGGTTCACAGGTGTCCAGTCGTGCGGGACCCGTCCATCGACGCCGCGCACGCCGGCCCGGACCCCACAAGGGCGCTCCTCGGGCAGGGCTTCGATCCCGCTGCAGCGGATTGCGGGTACAGGGCTCCGCTACCGCCCCATCTAGCACAGCCTGTTCCATTCTACCCGGCTTGTCTGCCTCTTATTCCTCCCCTGTGGCAGAAAGGCTGACTGTGAGGGCGAAGGTGACAGGGCCGTAGCCAGCGACGCGCGCCTCAATCATCAGCACCTGCTCTGCCCCGGTGATCGGTGCTCTCAACTCAAACCAGACCGGCGTGGCTGTGACGAAGTGAATCGTCCTCTGACCCACGGACTGCATCCGGCCGGCCTGCTCCACCTGCAGGTGGTCGACCGGCAGCGCTTCGCCGTTCAGGGAGAGGGAGAGCACATCCTTCCAGGCGATGGGGTGGTAGGGGTTCTGCAGAGCGAAGCGGAGAGCTCCGCCGGTGATGGCGGCATCCATCAGACGCAGGGTGGGACCGGCTCGCTCCGGCTCAGCCGGGTCTTCCGACTCGGGCCGAATGAGCACCGCCAGGGCTTGCTCCTCCAGGAGGCGGCCAGCCTGCTGGAGGCTGGTTCGAATCTTCAACTCCCCCGCATACTCCGCCGGCGGCGTCCACCGGAGGGTGGTCAGGCAGGTTGCTGGAGCCGTATCGGCGGGAATTTCGACCTGCATCGTTTCGCTCTGTCCGGCCACCTCCCAGGTGAGCGTGGCCGGGCCAAAGGCACGGGGGTCATCGTTGACCAGGCAGAGTTCCACGGCTACCTCGCGGCCGGGCCGGTAGATGAGACGGCCGAGCCTGTCGCTCTGGAACTCACCGGCGGGATCGATGATCACATGGGTGGGGCGGAAGGCATCCCGCAGGGCCTGGTAGGCCTGCTTGGGCAGCCGGTGGTAGTCCACCACCGACCAGGTGATCGCCGGATGGGCATCGACAAACATGAAGTGAACGATGCCGGCGGTGGGTCTCCACTTCTGCTTGCGGAAGCGGTCGGCGGCATAGCGGCAGACCCAGGCCTGGTACGCCTGGGAAGCCGCCACGTACTCAGCCAGCGATCCGAAGTGGCCGGGAGCGCCCACGCCGAAACTGGCCCACTGATAGGCCTGGTAGTCGCGGTAGACCCAGGTCGGGTCGGCCGGGTCCACCGGCCACTCACGGCTGACGTGGGCCCAGAACGGAGAGGTGAGGCTGGGAAGCGCCTGTGCCCCGAACTCGGTGGGGAAGCGGGGCGCCACCTGCCGGTAGTGCATCCAGGTGTCATGGTACCAGCCGCCGTAGGTGTGCTCATCCTTTTCGCCGGAGGCAGTGATCACCGGCCGGGTGGGGTCCAGTTCGCACGCCCGGAGGGTAACCACCAAATCCACATCACGGTCGGTACGGGTGCGGTGCGGGTCACCAAACCACCAGCAGTGCTTGGGCCAGGGCGGCTCGTTGTGCATCACCCAGACGGCGATGGACGGGTGGTTCCACAGGAAGGGCACCAACTTCTCCACCTGGTCGCGGGCCGCCCAGGCGTAATAGAGCCGGTCCTCCGGCGGGGCACCGAAGACGTAACAGCCGTTGAGCACGCCGTCGCACATGACCAGCATGCCCAACTCATCCGCCGCCCGGTAGAAGGAGTCGGGCTCCACGTGGGCGTGGACCCGCACCATGTTCATATTGGCATCCTTCATCATCTGCAGGTCAGACCGGTGGCGCTCGTAGGTAGCCGTGTCGAACCTGAAGTCGCAGATGTAGTTGGAACCCATCGGGAAGATAGGCCGCCCATTGATGAACCAGCCCGGGCCTTCGGGCGCCTCCTCCCCCCGGTACTCCACCGTGCGTATGCCGAAGCGGGTGACAGTGGTGGCGCTGAGGTTCTGCTCTATGTAGAGCCGGGCTGTTCCGGTGTAGAGCGGCTGGTCGCCATGGGTCCAGGGCCACCACAGGGCCGGCTCCTCTACGCGGATGGCGAGTTCGGCCGTCGTCGAGGCGTGGGGCCGCAGGAGGAGGGTTGCGGCGGCAATTTGTCCGGTGCCGATCCCTACCTCCAGGCGTCCGGCGGCGGGCCGGTCGACCAGGCTGGTCACCCGTGCCCGCACATGGACGGTGGCAGAGCCATCGGCGTTGATCTCAGGGGCATACTGGATCTGCTCCAGCACTGCCTCTCCCACACCCAGCAGGGAGACGGGCGCCCAGAGCCCCAGCGGTTGGGTCCAGGTGTACTCGTCGGGCAGGGCCCCGCGCGCCCCGTTCGGGTAGGGCTTGCAATCCCAGTCGTTCAGGACGCCCATCGGGGTTTTCTTGGCGGGGAGATCCCACTCCACCCTGCTCTCGCAGCAGACCGTCAGCAGGTTCTCCTCCTCCAGGTC
>JBMONC010000060.1:0-67525 GCA_049324875.1 Bacillota bacterium | reverse complement strand
GCAAGCGCCTCCTGCATGAACTGTTCGTGTGTCAACGCCTTCCACTCCCGCAATCTATACAGAAGAGCAGACCAGGTGGTCTGCTCTTCGTCACGTTCTTGCTGTGGCGGAGAGGGTGGGATTCGAACCCACGGTGGTTGTTTAGACCACGCTCGTTTTCAAGACGAGAGCCTTAAACCACTCGGCCACCTCTCCCGGTGGATGAACCGTCAGGTTACTAGTTTACACAAGCAACCCGTCGAATGCAAGTTGGGGAGTATGGCAGGAAGTGGCTCCCGCGCCAGCGCCGGCGCGGGAGCCATCATCCGGCTTAGTCCCGGATCACGTCGCATCCGGTATACGGCCGCAGCACCTCCGGAACGGTCACGCTGCCATCTTCGTTCTGATAGTTCTCCACGACCAGGGCCAGTGACCGGCCAACGGCCAGACCCGAACCATTCAGGGTGTGGACGAACTCCGGCTTGCCGCCCTCGGGGCGGTAGCGGATGTTCGCCCGACGGGCCTGGAAGTCGCTCATGTTCGAGCAGCTGGAGATCTCGACAAACCGCTCATAGCTGGGCATCCAGGCCTCGATGTCGTACTTCTTGTACTGGCCGAAGCCCATGTCGCCGGTGCACATCAGCATCCGCCGGTAGGGGATGCCCAACTTCTCCAGCAGCGCTTCGGCGCTCTCGGTGATGGCGTTCAGCGCCTGCTCGCTCTCCTCGGGGCGGGTGAACTGGATCATCTCCACCTTCTCGAAGTAGTGCTGGCGGATCAGGCCCCGGGTGTCGCGGCCGGCGGCGCCCGCCTCGCTGCGGAAGCAGCCGCTGTAGCCCACGTACTTGATCGGCAGGAGCTTCTCATCGAGGATCTCGTCCCGGTGCATATTGATCAGCGGCACCTCGGCGGTCGACGCCAGGTGGTAGTCGGTGCCGGCCAGGCTGAAGACATCCTCCCGGAACTTGGGGAACTGGCCGCTGCCGTAGTAGCTGGCGCTGTTGATGATCACCGGCGGCAGGACCTCGCGATAGCCGTTGGCCACGTGGTGGTCGATGAAGAAGCTGACCAGCGCCCGGTGCAGCCGTGCCAGACCGCCCTTCATGAAGGTGAAGCGGCTGCCCGTCACCTTGGCGGCCCGCTCAAAGTCCAGGCCGTCCAGGATCGCACCGATCTCCCAGTGGGGTCTGACAGGGAAGGCAAACGACCGGGGGGTACCCCAGCGCTTCACCTCGATGTTATCGGCATCGTCCTTGCCGACCGGAACCTCGGGAGCGGGGATGTTCGGCAGCTGGTACATCAGCTCCTGGAGCTCCTCCTCCACCTGCCGGCTCCGCTCGTCCAGCTCCTTGATCCGGTCGCCGATGCTGCCCATTTCGGCAATGATGTGGCTGGCATCCTGACCTTGCTTCTTCAGGATGCCCACCTGCTTGCTGACCTCGTTCCGCCGGGCCTTTAATTGCTCGACCTCGGCCAGGGTCTGGCGGCGCTCCACATCGAGCGCCAGGATCCGGTCCAGATCGACCTCGACGCCCTTGTGGAGCAGCGCCTGCCGTACCACGTCCGGATTGCTGCGCACAAATTTGAGATCCAACATAAAGCTCTACCCCCCCTGAAGCAGTCGACGCAGGTTGACATTGAAAGGCGGATAGATGATGCCCTTCTCCGTGACAATCCCGGTGATGTATTTCGCCGGGGTCACATCGAAGGCCGGATTGGTCACCCCAATGCCCTCGGGGGCGATGCGGACGCCGCCGATGTGGGTGACCTCCTCGTGCTTCCGCTCCTCAATCTCGATCTCGTCGCCCGATGCGATCGCCAGGTCCACCGTGCTGCTCGGCGCAACCACGTAGAACGGGATCCCGTGCTCCCGGGCCAGAATCGATACGCCGTAGGTGCCGATCTTGTTGGCCGTGTCGCCGTTGGCGGCGATGCGGTCGGCCCCGACGAAGACGATCTGAATCTTGCCCTGCCGCATCATGTGGGCCGCCATGTTGTCGGTGATCAGGGTGGCGGGAATGCCGTACTGCACGCACTCCCAGGCGGTCAGCCGGGAGCCTTGCAGCACCGGTCGGGTCTCGTCGACGAAGACGTGGATCCCCTTCCCCTGCTCATGGGCCGTCCGGATCACGCCCAGGGCGGTACCCCATTCCACGGTGGCCAGGGAGCCGGTGTTGCAGTGGGTGAGAATGCCGGCCCCTTGGGGGACCAGCGCAGCGCCGAACTCGGCCATCCGCCGGTTGACGGCCACATCTTCCTCGGCCAGCTGCTGGGCGTACTCGTAGAGCGCCTCCGCCACCTCTGCCGGGGATTTCTCCCGCAGGGTTTCGGCGAAGTCCATCACCTTGTAGATCGCCCAGAAGAGGTTGACGGCGGTCGGGCGGGTGGCGCGGAGTTCTCCGGCGGCGGTCTCCAGACCGGCCCAGAAGTCAGCGGCGGGACGCTGCTTCAGCGTTTGGGCGGCAAGTGCCAGGCCGGCGGCGGCGGTGACACCGATGGCGGGGGCGCCTCGCACGGCAAGAGACCGTATCGCTTCACCAACCTGGTGGTAGTCGGTGCATTCCAGCACAACCAGTTCGTTGGGCAGCCGGCGCTGGTCGATCAGCCGCACAGCGTCTCTGGCAAGTTCTACGGTGCGCACAGGGCGGGTCTCCCTTCCTGAATCTCTTGGGTATCCTCTCCCACCCTCGGGAGAAGAATCCCCGAGCCCGCTGATGGGGCAGCCCTCTTGGGTTCGCCGCCCTGTGTGCCATTCCCTTCCTCTGCGCGGTCGACTATGCAGGTTCGGCGGAAGGCAGGGTCACCGCCTGTACGGTGGAGACCGCCATCACCGTCCGCAGCTCGGCCAGCACGTCCTGACCGATCGCCTCGTCGATCTGCAGGAGCATCAGGGCCTCCCCCCGGGCCTGGTGCCGGCCCAGGTGCATGCCGGCGATGTTCACATCTCGCTGACCGAGCAGGGTGCCAAAGCGGCCGACCATGCCGGGCTGGTCTTTGTGCAGGCTGACCAGCATGTGGCGGGTAGGCGCCATGTCGATGTGCAGGCCATCCACAGCGATGAACCGCATGCCCCCGTCCCGGCGGAGCATACCGGAGATCTGGTGCTCCACCTGCCGGCCGGAGACCTTGACCGAGATCACGCTGGCCGACGGTGAGAGCGCACCCGCCGCCGCCGCACCGGAGCCGTTCAAGGCCTCGCCGAGCGGTGCATGGGACAGGGAGCGCCCCTCCTGGACGGCGATGCCACGGCGCCGGGCGATGGCCGGGGCGTTGATATAGTTGACATGCTCACCCATCTGTACCGCCAGGAGGCCCTTCAGGACGGTGTTGGTCACCAGCGTGGTCGGGTGTTTGGCCAACTCCCCTGTGTAGGTGACCTCCACCTTGTCATAGGAGCCCGGGAAGGCCTGGGTCAGGAAGGAGCCCAGCGTCTCGGCCAGCTTCAGGTGGCTGGTAATGATCTGTGCCTCGTCCCGTGGGACCTGCGGCAGGTTGACCGCCTCGGGCACCAACTCCCCCCGGAGCACCCGCAGCACATACTCGGCGATGTACCGGCCGTTCGCATCCTGAGCCTCCTCCGTGGAGGCGGAGAGATGGGGGGTGACCACGACGTTGGGGAGGGAGAAGAGCGGGCTGTCGGTGCAGGGCTCCACGGCGAAGACGTCCAGCGCCGCTCCGGCCAGCCGCTTCTCCCGCAGCGCCTCGTACAGCGCCTCCTCGTCGATCATGCCGCCCCGGGCGCAGTTGATAATGCGGGCGGTTGGCTTCATCAACGCCAACTCCTTCGCCCGAATCAACTTGGCCGACTCACTGGTCTTGGCGGCGTGGATCGAGAGGAAGTCCACCTGGGGCAGCAGGGCGGGGATCTCGTCCACCATGGTGACGCCCAGCGCCTCGGCCCGGCCCGCCGGCACGTAGGGGTCGTAGGCCAGGATCTTCATGCCGAAGGCCTTGGCCCGCACCGCCACCTCGGAGCCGATGCGCCCCAGCCCGATGATGCCGAGGGTCTTGCCGTACAGCTCGGTGCCGACGTAGGTCTTGCGGTCCCAGCGCCCCTCCCTGGCCAGGGCATGGTGCGCCTGGGGGATGTGCCGGGCCACGGCAATGAGGAGCCCCATCGCCTGCTCCGCCGTGGAGTAGGTGTTCGCTCCGGGGACGTTGACCACCACGACGCCGCGCTCGGTGGCCGCCTCCACATCCACGTTGTCCACGCCGACGCCGGCCCGACCGACCACCTTCAGCCGGGTGCCGCGGGCCAGCACCTCCGCCGTGACCTTGGTCTCCGAACGGGTGATGATCGCATCGTACTCACCGATCACCTCCAGCAGCTCAGCCGGGGAGAGTTTGCGGACATCCACCTCGTGCTCTGCCTTGAGGAGGCGAATCCCCGCCTCCGAAATCGCTTCAGCCACCAGAATTTTCATGGGAAATCAGCCTCCTTGTCGGGGGTAGGGAGCCTTTGGGCTCTGCCATTCAATCAGCCGCCCGCCCACCGGGGCGAGCACGTAGTCCACGATCTCCTGGGCGTGCTTGGCGTGCATCCCACGGGCGTAGTAGTCCCGCAGCATGATGCCCAGCAGCTTGTCCCGCTCCGATACGTACGCAAAGAGGCGCTTGGCCTTGGCCCCGTGGTGCCGGTGGATCTTGCAGAAGGCCTCCATCGCCTGCTGGATGAGCGCCGCCCCGACGACACGGGAGTTGACGGGGTCATGGGCCACATCCTCCAGGTCCTCGGCCAGATCGGTCAGGGCGTACCGGAGGAGGTCTACCTGCTCGGGGGTGAGGGCGGGCGGGGGTGCCTCCCACCGCCGGCGGGCCAGCGCCTGGAGCTCCGCCACCTCACCGGTCCGGTCCAGCAGGACCACCCCGGTCGCAAAGCCGGCGGCGGCTGCGATCTCGTCAGGACGGGTGATCCGCCACCGCATGCTGGCGACGTTGTTGATGAACAACTCGGTGGTGACCCCTGCACAGCGCCGGGTCTCCCGCCAGGTCAGGCGCTTGTGGGTGACGACATAGAGGTCCAGATCACTGGTCGGATCGGGATGCCCCTGCTGGACCGACCCGGTGAACAGGATCCCGACGACCTCCGGATCGGCCATCAACTCGGCCACAGCAGCATCCAGGGCTCTGCGGTAACGATCATCCATGGAGATGGCTCACCCATACCTTCTGAGCAGCTGCGACCGCCTCGCCAACGGGAACCTCCACCCCGCTCAGGGCCAGGGCGATCTCGGTCGCCGCCAGCGCCTGGATCACGTCGTTCGGGGTCACATACCCCAGGTGACCGATCCGGAAGATCTTGGACTCCAGATCGGCCTGACCCCCGGCCAACTGCACGCCCAGCCGCTCCCGGGCCACCTTGCGCAGCTTCTTCGGATCGACGGGTGCCAGCACCGCCGTCACGGCGTTGGAGGCCCGGGCCTCGTCCTGCGCCAGCAGGGTGAGCCCCATGGCCTTCACCCCGGCCCGGCACATCTGGCCCATCAGCCGGTGGCGGGCCCAGGCGCCCTCAACCGTCTCCTGCTTGATCATGCGCAGTGCAGCCTGCAGGGCGTAGAAGAGGGAGATGGCAGGCGTGTAGGGGGTCTGCCGCTTCAAGTAGCTGTTGTGCACCGCCTTGAGGTCCCAGTAAAAGCGGGGCATCTTGTTGCTCTCGCTGGCGGCCCGGGCCCGCTCGGAGAAGGCGATCATGGAGAGGCCGGGCGGGCACATCAGCGCCTTCTGCGCCCCGGTCAGCACCACGTCCAGCCCCCAGGCATCAAACTCCAGCGGCAGGGCGCCCAGGCCCGAGACGCTGTCCACCATGAGCAGCGCCCCGTGCTCCCGCACCACTCGGGCGATGGCCTCCACGTCGTTGGTCACACCGGTGGAGGTTTCGTTGTGCTGGATCAGCACCGCCTTGATCGCCTTCTCCCGGTCGGCCTCCAGCCGCTCGGCAATCCGAGCCGGGTCGGCAGCCTGCCCCGGGTCAAAGACCAGCCGCTCCACCGTAAAGCCCAGTGCCCTTGCCACCTTGAACCAGCGCTCGCCGAAGTCGCCCACCGAGACGCTCAGCACGGTGTCGCCGGGGTTGAGCGTATTGACCAGGGCGGCCTCCCAGCCACCCGAGCCGGCCGCCGGGAAGATGTAGACCGGCTGTTCGGTGCGGAAGACCAGCTTCAGGTTGGCCGACACCTCATCGAACAGCGTGAAGAAAGCCTCTCCCCGGTGGTTGATCATCGGCTGGGTCATCGCCGCCGCCACCTGCGGGGGAATGGGTGTGGGACCCGGAAGCATCAACAGGGACTTCTCCGTCAGCATCGTCGGTCCGCCTCCTCATTTAGGTCGCCGCCCGCCGGGGAGAAACGGAAACCCGCCCCCGGCAGAGTCAGCGCCACATAGTGGTGCCGAGACTGCCAGGGACGGGGGTGCGATATGACCTCCCGCGGTGCCACCCTGCTTGACTGCCAGGAATCCGCCGCCTCCGCCCGGGTAAAATGAAGACTCCCGTCCCTGTCGGTCAGGGACGGGAGTTACTCCCGCGGTGCCACCCAGACGTTGGCGCCGGCATGCCGGCAGCCCACTTGCTTCGGCTGTAACGGGCCGAACCCGACCGGGTCATCCCCGGGCCCTCGAGGGGTGGAAGCGCTCCGTCGGACACCGGCTTGCACCAACCGCCGGCTCTCTGTCGTCCGAAATGGAACGGCTGTCCCCTGTCGCTGGGCGATACTATGTGTCGGAGTATACCAGCCGACTTACGCTCTTGCAATAGCATTCGCAAAAAATCATCCTTCAGGAGGAGGCGCTACCCGAGCGCCAACTCCACGGCGCAGTTAGGATCACTGCAGATCGCCTTGCCGTTGGATTCCCGGCCACAGACCAGGCACCGATTCTCCTCCCAGGGGTCCGAGCCCCGCTCTGCCTCGGGCCTCCGCTGTCGGTTCTCTCGCATGGGCTCTCCCTCCGGCTGTCGAGTGTGTGGAGGTTTAGTATATGCAGTCGGCGACACCAGTGAACGCTGCCCACCGCACCACTTTCAGCCACAGCGGGTCTGTTCCAAGAATTTGGAAGAATTTTTCTCCCAGGAGAAGGAAGATGGCCCGGAAGGCGAGAATACCTTTCTTCGTAATCCCATATTCTGCCATGCGTCGACAAGGAGGAATGGGTCTGATGCCACGGTTTCGCCCCCAGCGAATTACCTCGGAATCCGGCTACACCCTGTTGGAGCTTCTGGCTGTTACGGCCATTCTGATGTTCCTTTCCCTTTTCAGCGTCCCCATCTACGACCAGCTTACCGACAAGGCGCGGCTGGCCAGCAGTTTGCGGGACCTTCGGGTCATGGAGGATGCCCTGGAGGCCTACCGTGCCGAACACGGGCACTATCCCACCCGCCTGGGCCTGCTCACCGAGCGTGGCTACATCCGCTCTGATTTCACCTTTCAGTCCCCCTGGAGTACCGCTGACAAACCCCGCTACTACTTCTACACCATTGACACCAAGGAGCAGCCCAGGGCCTTCCTTCTGGGTGACCCGGGCCCCCAGCCCAACTGCAGCCAGAACAGCCCGGTGGTGCTCCATGCTTCCAACCGGGAGCCCCTGCCGTGCGGCACAAACCCCAATGATCGGGCGCGCGTTTTCGCTGGCAGCGAACCCGAGGTGCTTCTCAGCCCGGCCCCGGAATACCCACTCAAGAGCCTGAGCGGCTTCCGGGAGTGGTGTGATCCCAAGGCCGAGAAGGATATGCGGGTGGCTCCCGGCTGTATTGTGAAGGCCGAGTCCTGACCTTGCGGTCTGGGGGCACCTCCCCGCCCCGAGCCGCGCTCAGATAGACGGGCTGGCTCCTCCTGAGGAAGAGCCAGCCACCTTTTTTATCGCTGTAGGGCCATCTCCACAAAGAGGCGGTGCACCCGCCGGTCCTCGGTCAACTCCGGGTGAAAGGTCGTCGCCAGATGCCGCCCATAGCGCACGGCGACAATCTTGCCCTGGTGCTCGGCGAGCACCTCCACGCCGGGCTCCACGGCAGCGATATACGGCGCCCGAATGAAGACCGTGTGCAAGGGCTCAGCGCCCAGCACGGGCATCTCCAGCGGCACCTCTGCCGAGTCCACCTGGCGCCCGAAGCCGTTCCGCTGCACCGTCATGGGGATGATATCGAGGTGCGGCTGGTCCGGTTTGCCCCCCAGGATCTCGGTTGCCAGGAGGATGGCGCCGGCGCAGGTGCCATAGAGGGACCCTCCCTGCCGCGCGAACTCCTGGATGGCAGGGATCAAGCCGTAATGCTGCATCAGGTCTCCGATCGTCGTCGATTCACCGCCAGGCAGAACCAGGCCGGCCAGCCCCTCCAGTTCGTGGGGCCACTTGACGGCGACCGGCTCCACCCCCACCGCCGCCAGGGCCCGCAGGTGTTCCGGGACCGCACCCTGCAGGGCCAGCACGCCAAAACGGGCTGTCGTCATGCGTCTACCACCCCCGGGGGGCCATCTTTTCCTCATCCCTGAGGGTGGTGATGTTGATGCCGACCATCGGCTCGCCCAGGTCCTCCGAGATCTCGGCCAGGAGTTTGGGATCGTTGTAGTGCGCCGCAGCCAGCACGATCGCCCGCGCCCGCTTCTCCGGATCGCCGGACTTGAAGATGCCCGACCCCACGAAGATCGCTTCGGCGCCCAACTGCATCATCAGAGCGGCATCCGCCGGCGTGGCGATACCGCCTGCAGAGAAGTTGGGCACGGGCAGCCGCCCCAAACGCTTGGTCTCCCTGACCAGCTCATAGGGTGCGCCCAACTCCTTGGCCAGGGTCATCAACTCATCGTCGGGCGCCTGCACCACCCGGCGGATGTCGGCGTTGATCTGCCGCATGTGCTTGACCGCCTCCACCACGTTCCCGGTGCCTGGCTCCCCCTTGGTGCGAATCATGGCCGCGCCCTCACCGATGCGGCGCAGCGCTTCGCCGAGGTTTCGGGCGCCGCAGACGAAGGGGACCTTGAACTTCTGCTTGTCCACATGGAACTGCTCGTCAGCCGGGGTGAGCACCTCCGACTCATCGATGTAGTCCACACCCAGGGACTCGAGAATCTGGGCCTCCACGAAGTGACCGATCCGGCACTTGGCCATCACCGGGATCGTGACCGCCTCCATGATCCCCTTGATCAACTTCGGATCGCTCATCCGAGCCACGCCGCCCGTCGCCCGGATATCGGCCGGGACGCGCTCCAGCGCCATCACAGCCACAGCGCCCGCCTTCTCCGCAATGACCGCCTGCTCAGGCGTGACCACATCCATGATGACGCCGCCCTTCAGCATCTCGGCCAGGCCAACCTTCACCTTCCAGGTACCCTGTTCGGACATTGGACTGTACCCCCCAGCGTTGTAGTCTGTCAATTCGGCTCCTTTTTCATGCTAGGGCAGCCCAAACTCGCTGTAAACGGCCAACTGAACGGGTGGATTGGATCGGTCCATTTTAAGTTAAGATTGGATGGGCCACCCTCTGCCGGGAAAAGCAGCCCGCCTCCCTGGAGGAAGGCGGGCTCGTCGGGCTTACTCTTCTTCTTCGTCCTTGGTCACGACCTGGGCCACAGCAGAGACCCGGTCATCGGCATCGAGGTTCATCAACTGGACACCCTGGGTGGAGCGGCCGCTCTGACGGACCTCCTTGACCGGGATCCGGATCAGGACGCCCTGCTCAGAGACCAGAATCAGGTCGTTGCCCTCCAGGACCGCCCGGACGGCCACCAGATTCCCGTGCTTCTCCTCCACCAACTTGATCGTGGTCACCCCGCGGGCGCCCCGCTTGTAGGTCGGGTATTCAGTAATCGGCGTCCGCTTGCCCACACCCGTCTCGGTAACCACCAGCAGATCGGCGTTGGAGTTGGCCACATCCATCCCGACCACGTAGTCGGTCTCACCGCTCAGCTCGATGCCCTTCACGCCGCGGGCGTCGCGTCCCATCGGGCGCACATCCTCCTCGTGGAAGCGGATGGCATAGCCCTTGCTGGAGACGAGGATCAACTCCTCATTCCCGTGGGTCAACCGGACGCCGACCAGGGAGTCGCCCTCCTCCAGGCGGATGGCGATAATGCCTGTCGACCGCACGTTCTGGTACTCGTCCAGGGACGTCTTCTTCACAATGCCATGCTTCGTCGCGAAGAAGAGGAAGCTGTTCTCATCCGACGTGTCCTTGACCGGAATGACGGTGTTCACCTTCTCGCCGGCATTCAGCGGCAGCAGGTTGATGATCGCTGTGCCGCGAGCCTGGCGGGAGGCCTCCGGAATCTCGTGACACTTGATCCGGAAGACCCGCCCCTGATCGGTGAAGAACATCATGAAGTGGTGGGTAGTGGTGATGAAGAGGTGCTCAATGAAGTCCTCTTCCTTGGTCCCCGCACCCTGGACGCCGCGTCCCCCGCGCTTCTGGGAGCGGTAGGTGGAGACCGGCACCCGCTTGATGTAGCCCGAGTGGGAGATGGTGACAACCACATCCTCCTCGGCGATCAGGTCCTCCACGTCGATTTCGCCGTCATCTGCCGTGATCTTGGTCCGGCGGGGGTCAGCGAACCGCTTCTTGATTTCGCCGAGCTCCTGCTTGATGATGTCGTACTGCATCTTCTGCGAGCCCAGCACCGCCCGCAGGTAGCTGATCCGGTCCTGCAGCTCGTTGTACTCCTCCTGCAGCTTCTCGCGCTCCAGGGCGGTCAGGCGCCGCAGCTGCATGTCAAGGATGTGCTGCGCCTGGACTTCTGTGAAGCCGAAGTTCTCCTGCAGCCGGCTCCGGGCCTCGTCGGTGGTCGGCGAGGAGCGGATCGTGCTGATGATCTCGTCGATGATGTCCAGCGCCTTGAGCAGGCCCTCCAAGATGTGGGCCCGGGCCAGCGCCTTCTCCAGATCGAACTTGGTCCGCCGCACGACCACATCCAGCTGGTGCTGGATGTAATAGTGCAGCATCTGCTTCAGGTTCAGCACCTGGGGCCGGTTGTCCACCAGCGCCAGCATATTGATGCTGAAGTTCTGCTGGAGCGCCGTGTACTTGAACAACTGGTTGAGCAGCACATGGGCATTCACATCGCGCCGCAGCTCAATGACGATGCGCATTCCGGTCCGGTCAGACTCGTCCCGCAGATCGGTGATACCGTCGAGCTTCTTCTCCCGGTGCAGTTCGGCAATCCGCTCAATCAGTCGGGCCTTGTTCACGTTGTACGGGATTTCGGTAAAGACGATCCGGTTCTTGCCGTTCTGCAGCGTTTCGATCTGGCTCTTGGCCCGCATGGTGACCGAGCCCTTGCCTGTGTGATAGGCCTTCCGGATCCCTTCCCTGCCCAGGATGAGGGCGCCCGTGGGGAAGTCCGGCCCCTTGATCACGGCATTGAGCTCCTCGATCGAAGCGTCGGGTTGGTCAATCAGCAGGTTGATGCCGTCAATCACCTCGCCCAGGTTGTGGGGCGGGATGTTCGTGGCCATGCCCACAGCAATGCCCGTGGAGCCGTTGACCAGCAGGTTGGGGAAGCGAGCAGGGAGGACCTTTGGCTCCCGTTCGCTGTTGTCGAAGTTGTCCTCAAAGTCGACCGTGTCCTTCTCGATGTCGGTCAGCATCTCGCCGGCCAGCTTCGAGAGGCGGGCCTCGGTGTAACGCATGGCCGCCGCCGGGTCGCCGTCCACCGAGCCAAAGTTGCCCTGACCATCGATCAGCGGGTAGCGCAGCACGAAGTCCTGCGCCAGGCGCACCATGGTGTCGTAAACAGCCGAGTCACCGTGGGGGTGGTACTTACCCAGGACGTCACCGACGGTCTTGGCCGACTTACGATAGGGCTTGTCCCCGGTATTGCCGGCCTCGAACATGGCGTACAGGATGCGGCGCTGCACCGGCTTGAGGCCATCCCGGACATCCGGCAGGGCCCGGCCGACGATGACCGACATCGCGTACGTCAGGTACGAGGTCTCCATCTCGTCCTTGATATCCCTGGGAAGGGTTTTCTGTGCGAAATCACCGACCACAGATCTGTCCTCCTAAACGGGTGAAAGTCGGTTCGCCGGGCAGGGCGGTTAGCCGATGGTGTCCAGGTTCTGGACGAGATGGGCGTTCCGCTCGATGAACTCGCGGCGAGGTTCAACCTTGTCACCCATGAGGATTTCGAAGATGGTGTCCGCCTCCATGGCGTCCTCCAGCGAGACCCTGAAGAGGGTCCGCTTGGCGGGGTCCATGGTGGTTTCCCACAGCTGCTCCGGATTCATCTCGCCCAGGCCCTTGTAGCGTTGCGGCTTCTCGCTCACCCCGCCGATCCGGGCGATGATCTTGTCCTTCTCATCATCCGAGTAAGCGTAGTAGGTCTGCTTGCCCTTCTTGATCATGTAGAGCGGAGGATTGGCGATGTAGACATAGCCCGCCTCGATCAACTGCCGCATATAGCGATAGAAGAAGGTGAGCAGCAGCGTGCGGATATGGCTGCCATCCACATCGGCGTCGGTCATGATGACTACCTTGTGGTAGCGGCACTTGGAGACATCGAAGTCGTCGCCGATCCCGGTGCCGAGCGCCGTGATGATGGTGCGGACCTCTTCATGGGAGAGGATTTTGTCCAACCGCGCCTTCTCCACGTTGATGATCTTGCCCCGCAGCGGCAGGATGGCCTGGGTGCGGCGGTCTCGCCCCATCTTGGCTGAACCACCGGCGGAGTCGCCCTCCACCAGGAAGAGTTCGGACTCTTGCGGGTCCTTGGAGGAGCAGTCGGTCAACTTGCCGGGCAGCGCGGTGATCTCGAGAGCGTTCTTGCGCCGGACGAGATCGCGCGCCTTCCGGGCAGCCTCGCGGGCCCGGGCTGCACTGATCGACTTCTCGATGATCCGCTTCGCCACCGAAGGGTTCTCCTCGAGGAATTCGGCCAACTTCTCCGAGACCACGCTGGCGGTGAAGGTTTCCATCTCGGACGAGCCCAGCTTGGTCTTGGTCTGCCCCTCAAACTGAGGGTTCTGCAACTTCACGGAAAGAATGGCGGTCATGCCCTCGCGGATGTCCTCGCCCGACAGGTTGTCCTCATTCTCTTTGAGGATCTTGTTCTTCCGGGCATAGGTGTTCATCACACGGGTGAGCGCCGTCTTCAATCCGGTCTCATGGGTGCCACCTTCCATGGTCCGGATGTTGTTTGCATAGCTGTAGATGTTCTCGGTGTAGCTGTCTGTGTACTGAATTGCCAGCTCCAGCTCGTGGGTGTCCGTGGCCTGGCAGATATAGATGGGCTTGGCGTGCAGAGGTTCACGAGCGCGGTTCAAGTACTGGACGAACGACTGGAGCCCGTCCTTGTACTTGAAACGATACTCATGTCCGGTCCGCTCATCGGTGAAATGGATGAACAAGCCCTGGTTTAGGAATGCGGTATCACGCAGACGGTTGATCACTACGTCTGCGTCGAAGTTGATGGTCTCGAAAACCGTCGGATCTGGCCAGAACCGAACATAGGTACCGTGCTCGTCGGTATCCCCGATGCGGCGAAGGTCATACTGCGGCTTTCCGCCGTCAGCAAACTCCATCTCATAGATGCCGCCCTTGGTCCAGACCTTTACATAGAGCTTGCTGGACAGTGCGTTCACAACGGAGGCCCCGACGCCGTGCAGACCACCCGAAACCTTATAGGCGCCGCCGCCGAACTTTCCGCCGGCGTGAAGCACCGTGTATACCGTCTCGACGGTTGACTTGCCGGTCTTTGAATGGATGTCGACCGGAATGCCGCGACCGTTGTCTTTGACGGAGAGGGATCCGTCCTCGTGAATGGTGACGATGATCGTATCGCAAACGCCTGCCAGGCGTTCGTCTACGGCGTTGTCAACGATCTCCCAGATCAGGTGGTGCAACCCTCGCGCCGAAGTGCCGCCGATGTACATGCCCGGGCGCCGGCGAACGGCCTCCAAGCCTTCCAACACCTGAATCTGCTCGCCGGTATAGTCGACCGACGACTGGGTGTTCAGGTGTTGGCTGACCTCGGGCAGGGTCACGTCTCTTTCCTCAGCCACTGAGGTTCCTCCCTCATTGGATAACGCTTCTATATCAGACCAATGTTAGCACACTGTGCGAGTAATCACAAGTGACAGACCCTAGAGGACAAAGTCCAGGTTGGGGTTGTTGGTCAGGAAGTCGCAGCGCTTTTTCAGGGTGAGGGAAGAGATGGGTGAGAGAAACGCCTCCGATTCAGTCAGCACAAGACTCTTGGCCTCACCGGCAGAGATGTCGGTCACCTTTTTCTTGCTCCGCAGCTGCTCGATGAACTCTCGGGTTGCCTCGGTTGAACCTGCACTCTTCAGGTCCAAAATGGCAATCACCCGCTTGAGGCTGACAACCACATCGGTTCCCACGTGGAGAAACATTACCCTAACCCCCTGTCCTCCAGTTGGATCTCTCCCGACCGCACACGGAACAATCGGTGCTCGGCCGGCCACTTCCGGACCATCAGATCATCCAGATCTGTACAACTGACGAAGGTCTGAATCCCCTCCTGCACGGCGTGCAACAGGTAGTGGCGCCGGTGCGGATCCAGCTCTGAGGGGACATCGTCGAGCAGGAGAACCGGTGACTCCTGGATTTCCTCGGCCATGAACTGCAGTTCTGCCAGTTTCAGCGCCAGCACGGCGGTCCGTTGTTGCCCCTGCGAAGCGTACAATCGGGCATCGCGGTCGCTGATCCAGAAGCCGATATCATCCCGGTGCGGACCGACCAGGGTGACCTGCCGGCGGCGCTCCTCCCGCCGAACCCGCTCAAGCTGCGCCCGCAGGCGCACAGCGGCAGCGGCAGCGTCGGGCCGGGAGCCGGGTTCTGCTCCCTGACTCTGGTATTCCAGCCTCAGCTCTTCTCGCCCTTCAGCCAGCATGGCATGGTAGTGGGCGGCGATCGGGGAGAGGCGCTCAACGGCCTCAGCCCGCCTGGCGATCAACTGGGCCCCGGACGCTACCAGTTGCTCATCGTAGATGTCCAGCAGAGCACTGTCGGCAGCCTCCTGCTTGAGGATGGTGTTCCGCTGCTGAAGCACCTTGTTGTAGGTGACCAGATGGTGCAGGTAGGTCTGAGAAATCTGGGAGAGTTCGATGTCCAGGAATCGCCGCCGGCCGGAAGGGGATCCCTTGAGCAACTGCAGGTCATCGGGTGAGAAGAAGACAGCCGCCAGACTTCCCACCAGGCGGGTGATTTTGCGTTCAGCAATCCCATTAATTTTCAGCTGCTTCCGGCTCTGCTGGCCGAAGTGCAGCTCTATGTTCAGCTCTCCGGTCTTGCGGACAACGGTGGCACGTGCCGCTAACTCCTCGTCGCCCTCCCGGATCAGTTCCTGGTCGCGCGCTGTCCGGTGGCTCTTCCCTGTGGCCAGGAAGTAGATCGCTTCCAGCAGGTTTGTCTTTCCTTGGGCGTTGTCGCCGTAGATCACGTTCAGGCCTGCCGAGAAATCAACCTGGAGCGCTTTGTAATTGCGGAACGATCGCAGGTGGAGCGTGGAAAGGTACACGCCCTACTCCCCCTCGCGGGCAATGAGCCACTGACCGGCACCAGCGGCCACAACGCGGTCGCCAGCCCTCAACTTTCGGCCCCGGCGATGCTCAACCTCACCGTTCACCTTTATCACACCGGAGGCAATAAGGGTTTTGGCGTGACCGCCGGTATCGGCCACGCCTGCCCACTTGAGGAACGCATCCAGGGTGATGTACTCCGTCGTAATTCGGACGATCTGTTCTGCCATCGATGACTCCTAGAACGTGATGAGAGGCAGCACCACGTAGAGAAAATGGGTGTTGCCCGCCGGCTGCAGACGAGCCGGATTGCGGCTCCCCGAGCACTGGAACCGGAACTCGTTCTCATCGAGTACCTTGAGGAAATCGACGAGGAACTTGGCGTTAAAGCCAATGTCCAGTGAGTCCCCGTTCATGCTGGATGTGGGCAACTCTTCGTAGACCTGCCCAACCTCCGGGGTGTTGGAGGTGATCGTCACCTTGTCAGGCTGAAGGCCGACCTTCACCGTGCCATCCTTAGCGATCAAGGTTGCACGTTCAAGGGCCTCCATAAACTCGGCCCGCTGAAGAACGACCTCCGTGGGATAGCTCTGCGGCACCAGGCGCATGACATCGGGATACTGTCCCTCCAGGAGGCGAGAAATCACCCGGACCTTGCCCAGATCGAAGAAGACCTGATTGGAGGTGACCGCTACCTTGGCCATCTCCGTCTCTTCACCGGAGAGCAGTCGGGTCAGTTCGTTGAGAGACCGGCTGGGGATGATGATAGAGAAGCTGTGGCCGGCGGGATTATCAGCGGCCGTTTCGGCGTAGGCGATCCGTACCCCGTCTGTGGCCGTGCCGGTGATCCGGTTCTCCCGTAGTTTGAAGAGCACGCCGGTCAGCCAGGGCTTCGACTCGTCGTGCCCGGCGGCGAAGGTCGTCTGGCGGAGCAGCTCCCGAAGGAGGAGCTGGCTGGCGGTGAAGGTCGAAGCACCGTCTACGTCGGGAAGGCTGGGAAACTGATCGGCAGAGTGGCCGTGAATCACATACTGCGACTTGCCCCAACGGACTGTAGCCACATAGCTGCGATAATCCACCGACAGCTCAATGTTCCCATAGGGAATCCGCCTGATCAGATCGGTGAAGTATCGAGCAGGGAGGACAATCTCGCCTTCGGTGAGCACCTCGCAGGGTGTAAAGGCTTCAATCGCAAGCTCCATGTCGGTGGCGCGGATGGTCAGGATCCCGGCTCGTGCCGAGAGATAGACCCCCGACAACACAGGTATGGTGTTCTTGGTCGACACGGCCTTCGCAACAGTGGCGAGGGTAGCGTTCAGGCCCTCCTGGCTGATCAGGATCTTCACGTGGAGCCCTCCTTTGGGAGCGGTTGCGTTGACTCTCATTCGCCTCTTCCCGCGCGCTTGTACATTGGACCAATGATAGCAATGGTCATTGTAAGGGCTGTGGATATGTGGAAAAGCCAGTGGATATCTAGAGAAATGCTCTTCGCGCTCCGCGATAACTTGTGGGTATCTGCGCGCAATCTATCCACATCTGCCTTTGGGGGTGGGGAGAACGCGCGCCGCTGTAGGAACGTCGCGGTTATCAACAATAGTTATCAACAGAACGTGGATAAAAAACAGCCTTACTCGGAACGGATCTTGCCAATCAGGACCTCTATGGTGTGAGCGAAGGTCGGGTCGTGTTTGATATCGTCCGCGATCTTCTCGCAGGCGTGGATGACGGTGGTGTGGTCACGGCCGCCGAACTCCTCGCCGATCTTCGGCAGCGAGGCATCTGTCAGCTCTCGGGAGAGGTACATCGCAATCTGCCGCGGGTAGGCCACGCTACGGGAGCGATTTCGGACTTCGAAGTCCTGGAGCTTGATGTTATAGTGCTCAGCCACTACCTGTTTGATGGTCGGAATGGTCACCTGCTTGGGCCGATTGGGCGGCAGGATGTCCTTCAAGGCATGCATCGCCAACTCGTAGGTGAGCGGACTGCGCATCATATTGGCATAGGCGACCACCCGAGTCAGGGCGCCCTCCAGTTCACGAATGTTCGTCTCAATATTTGTAGCGATATAGCTGGTGACATCATCAGGCACATCGAGATGCTCCATGATGGCTTTCTTGCGGAGGATGGCGATACGGGTCTCCAGGTCTGGCGCCTGGATGTCACAGATGAGCCCCCATTCAAAGCGGGACCGCAAGCGATCTTCCAGCGTGGGGATCTCCTTGGGCGGCCGGTCAGAGGAGATCACAATCTGCTTGTTGGCCTCGTGAATGGCGTTGAAAGTATGGTAAAACTCCTCCTGGGTTCGCTCCTTCCCCGCGAGGAACTGGATGTCGTCAATCAAGAGCACATCCACATGGCGGTATCGGTTTTGAAAATCGAGCGTGGAACCCTTCTGAATTGCCATGATGAACTCATTGGTAAAGGTCTCGGTCGAGATATAGGCCACCCGGGCGCGGGGGTTTTGCCCCATGACGAAGTGACCGATGGCGTGCATCAGGTGGGTCTTCCCCAGACCAACACCACCATAGATGAAGAGGGGGTTGTACGCCTTGGCCGGCGTTTCGGCTACGGCTAAGGCTGCGGCGTGAGCAAAGCGATTGGAATTGCCTACGACAAAGGTCTCAAAGGTATACTTCGGGTTGATTTGACCCAGCGGTTTCGCGATCACATCGGGCGCGCTCTCAACACCCTGTGACGCCGGCGAGGAGGGGGATGGTTCTACACCACCATTGGTCGGCGTAGCATCCTCTATAATGTTGGGATTCGCTACGAACTTGAGTTGCATGTTCCGCTTGGTCAGGTCGCGAAGGGCCTGGCGGAGGAGGGGGCCGTAGCGGGACTCGAGGCGGTCCTTCGCAAACTCACCCTGTACGCCGACGATGATCGTGTCCTCGACCACCGCCACGGGACGTGTGGTTCGCACCCAGTTCTCCATCGACGACTTGGGCAGTTGGCGCTCCAGTACCTCGAGGCACTGCTGCCATACCTGAGACAACTCGGTCTTCATAAGTGAGCCTCCTCGGAGCGGGTGAAATCGCCAGGGTAGCAGCGGAGTATCAACACGTTATGCACATTATTATCCACAACTTGTGCATAAAAAGATGTGAGCCTGTGCCAACCTCCACGCTGTGTGGAAGTGGACGGGCTGCACGCTTCATGATAACAGAGCCTGAGGAAGTTATCAACAAGCATTGGGGACGGCTCTCCCCAACCCCTGTTTCATCTGGGGAAAAGGTACGGCGCGCGTGGGATAAGCTCCTTCTCGCGCGTGGACAATCTGTTGATGGCTGTCCACACACATGGCAGCCTGGGCATAAACTGTGTGTGGATGGTGTGGACAGAAGGGGGCCGCCGGGCTCTCCCCGGAGGGCTTGTCCACAGGAAGGGCGTCGGGCAGAGCGGGAGATATCCAGGGGGTTCCCCCCGGGCAAATCGTGGTCTATGTGACATCTTGGCTTGCTTGACTTCAGGTGGCGCGTCCGGTATAATCCGCGTGTGTCTTTGTTCGGCAGTTAGGGGGTGTACCGGTTGAAGCGCACGTTCCAGCCGCATAACCGTCAGTATAAGAAGGTTCACGGCTTCCTGAGCCGTATGAGCACCCGCGGTGGGCGGAAGGTACTCAAGGCTCGGCGTCTCAAGGGCAGGAAGCGTCTCGCTGTCTAAGCCGCGGCGGCATCGTCGTGGCTCTTTTTCCATCCAGGGCACTTTTTGTGCCCCCTGTGCTTAGATGGGGGGTTTAGGGGAGGGAGACGCCTGGTCGCAGTCGAATCCCTCTCCCGATATCGTGAGAAAAGCATTCCGGTTGAAATCACGTCTGGACTTCCAGGCGGTCTATACAAAGGGACGTTCTGTGGCAAATCGGGCAGCGGTGGTCCACGTCTTACCTGAGAAGGCGGGGGCCGCTAGTCGCGTTGGTTTCGCAGCCGGGCGCAAGTTAGGCAAGGCCGTGGTCCGCAACCGGGTAAAACGGCGAATCAAAGAGGTGGTTCGCCTGCTTTGGAACCGTGTGCGACCGGGGGTTGCTGTGGTCATCATCGCCCGGCAGGCTGCACTGGATATGCCGTTCCTCGAACTGCAGACCAGGGTCGAGGAGCTCTTCGAGCGCGCTGGGGTGCTCTCGCGGGAAGGGAAGAAGCAGTGAAAATTGTTCTGATGGGCCTGATCCGGTTCTACCAGCGGTTCTTGTCACCGCTCAAGGGCGGTCCGACCTGTCGTTTCTACCCAACCTGCTCACACTATGCTTACGAGGCGTTGGCCAAGCACGGGGCGATAAAGGGCACATACCTGGCGGTTCGGCGGGTACTTCGGTGCCACCCGTTTCACCCAGGGGGCTATGACCCCGTTCCGTAACCGACCTGGTCGCAGGGATGTTCTTCTATTCGAGGGGGTTTCAACACGTTGTTAGCCGCTTCATGGATTCCAAGTTGGCTGGTTGATCCGATGACAGCCCTGTTGACCTGGTTTCTGCAGGTCTCCGGTAACTACGGGATTGCGATCATTTTGCTCACCATCGTGGTGCGCATTCTGATCTTGCCGCTGACCATTTACCAGACCAAGTCGATGAAGCGGATGCAGGAAGTGCAGCCGCGCATGAAGGAACTCCAGACAAAGTACAAGGATAACCCCGAGAAGCTGAATCAGGAGATGATGACCCTCTATAAGACCGAGGGAGTCAATCCGTTCGCCGGCTGCCTGCCCATGTTGGTGCAGCTGCCGATTCTCTGGGGGCTCTTTGAGGTCTTCCGGCTCTTCGATCCAGTTGCGCTGGGCTACACCTATCAGTTCCTCTGGGCCGATCTGAGCCAGAAGGACATCCCCCTCGCCATTATGACCGTGGTCAGCATGTTCGCTCAGAGCTACCTGTCGGGCATGACCAATGACCCCAACCAGAAGATGATGACCTGGCTGCTGCCCATCATGTTCGGCTGGATCGCCTTTACCATGCCGCAGTCCGGCATCATTCTGTACTGGGTGGTCAGTACGGTGTTCGGGCTCATCCAGCAAGCGATCTACCCGGGGTTCCCCCGGCTTAAGGGTGTCTCCGGAGCGAAAGGGGAAGCATGATTCCCATGAAGACGATTGAGATGACCGGCCGTACCGTGGACGAGGCCATTGCCGCGGCTCTGGAACAACTCGGTGTTCCGTCGAATCGAGTGAAAATCGAGGTTCTCGACGAGGGCAAGAGCGGCTTCCTGGGTATCGGTGCCCGTCCGGCATCGGTGCGGGTCTCCTTGAAGGAGAACCGGGCCGAGCGGGTCGAGAATTTCCTGGGCGACATCTGCGAGGCCATGGAGATTGGGGTGCACATTGAGGTCCGAGAGGACGACGAATACGTGCACGTCGATGTGACCGGCCAGGAAGCGGGAATTCTCATCGGGCATCATGGGCAGACTCTTGATGCACTGCAATACCTCTGCAACCTGGCGGCCGCGCGGGCGGGAGATGACGGTCCTCGCATCCTGCTCGATGTCGAGGGGTATCGCAGACGCCGGTCGGAGACGCTGACCAACCTGGCCGCACGACTGGCCGAGCGGGTGGCGCGCACAGGGGAATCGGCAGCCCTGGAACCCATGAGCGCGCAGGAGCGGCGGGTGATCCACCTGGCTCTGCAAGACCACGCTGACGTCTACACGACGAGCGAGGGGGAAGAGCCCTTCCGACGGGTGGTCATTCACGCAAAGCGCTAAGTTTGGGACAAGCGGCCTGGTAGCAAAGCTACTGGGCCGTTTTTCATCCAACAGGTGAGCGGACGGGGGGTGCGGTATGCGAGGAGATACGATTGCGGCGATTGCCACCGGTCCAGGTGAGGGTGGGATCGGCATTGTCCGGATCAGCGGGCCGTCGGCGCTGACAGTGGGGGAGCAGGTCTTCCAGCCGAAGAGGGGTGCCTCCCTCGGCCGGCGCCGCTCTCACACCGTGGTGTATGGCTGGGTGGTCGACCCCTCTGGCCAGTATGTCGATGAGGCCCTCGCCGTGCTCATGAAGGGCCCGAGATCCTTCACGGGTGAGGATGTGGTGGAGTTGCACTGCCATGGGGGGCAGGTGGCCGTCCGGAGGGTTCTGGAGGTCGTGTTGCTAGCGGGTGCACGGCTGGCAGAACCCGGCGAGTTTTCCCGGCGGGCCTTCCTGAACGGGCGTATGGACCTGGCCCAGGCCGAGGCGGTCATTGATCTGATTCGGGCCAAGACCGACCGGGCCATGGCCGCGGCAGTCTCGCACCTGCGCGGCGAGTTGGGGGAGGCAGTGGCGGCGATTCGGGACCGGCTGCTGGAGATGACCGCCCACCTGGAGGCAGACATCGATTTTCCTGAGCTGGAGTTGGAGGTGCAGACCCAGGAGCAGGTGGCTGCAGGATGCCGCTGGACGCTCGCCGAGATCGACCGGCTGCTGGGAGGGGCCCGTCAGGGCAGACTGTTGCGGGAAGGGCTGCGCGTGGTGATCGCCGGGCGGCCCAACGTAGGCAAGTCGAGCCTGCTCAATCGCCTGGTGCGTGAGAACCGGGCGATTGTGACCGAGGTTCCAGGCACCACCCGGGATGTGATCGAAGAGTGGGTAAGCATCGCGGGTCTGCCTGTACAACTGGCCGACACGGCAGGAATCCGACGGACCGATGACCCCGTTGAGCAACTGGGTGTCGAGCGGACGATGGCGGCACTCTCCCGGGCGGACCTGGTTCTGGTGGTATTTGACGCGACAGCCGGGGTGGTTGCAGAAGATCTGGAGTGGATTCGCTACCTTCCCGCCGGCGCCGCCACCGTGGGTGTGGTGAACAAGGTGGATGTTGCACCGGATTTCGACGCCGCTGCGGTGCATCAGGTGCTGGGGGACAGCCGGGTGGTCAAGGTCTCGGCGGCAAGCGGGGCCGGGTTGGATCAACTGGAGTCAGCCATTGCCGCGGTCGCGGGTGTGCATGACGCATCGGAGGATCTGACTGTGAATGCCCGCCAGGAGGAGTGCCTGCGCCGGGCCCGTGCTCATCTTACGGGGGCGATGGAGTCGTTGACCTTGGGCATGGGATCCGATATGGTCTCCATTGACGTTCGGGCGGCCTGGGTGATTTTGGGCGAAATCATCGGGCAAACGGTGGGGGAAGATCTGCTGGATCAGATCTTCAGCCGCTTTTGCATAGGGAAGTGAAGGCTGTATGGCGTTGACCAGGGAGTATGACGTGATCGTGGTGGGGGCTGGGCATGCTGGCATTGAGGCTGCTCTGGCAGCGGCCCGCATGGGTATGCGGACCGCGTGCTTCACTACAAACTTGGATAATATCGGCATGATGAACTGCAATCCCTCCATTGGCGGTCCAGCGAAGGGCCATCTTGTGCGTGAGATAGACGCCCTGGGGGGCCAGATGGGATTGACCGCCGATGCCACCTTCCTGCAGATGCGCATGCTCAACAGCGGTAAGGGGCCCGCGGTGCAGGCGCTGCGCGCGCAAATCGACAAGCGGGAGTATTCGTGGGCGATGCGGCTGGTGATGGAGCGCACCCCGAATCTGGACCTGAAGCAGGGGATGATTCAGGACATCGTAGTGGAGGAGGGTCGGGTCAGGGGAGTCGTCACGGCCACAGGGCTCTTCTTCCCGGCCAGAGCGGTTGTACTAAGCACCGGCACGTACCTGCATGGCAAGATCATTGTTGGCGAGGTACAGCGGCAGTCGGGCCCCAGTGGGATGGCCCCGGCAGTTGGTCTGACCGCGAATCTGATAAGGCTGGGGTTCCAGGTCGGGCGCTTCAAAACGGGAACTCCGCCGCGCGTGGATGGGAGGACCGTCGACTACTCGGTCATGACCAGGCAGGAGGGGGATGAGGAGCCCTGGCGGTTCAGCTTCCTCTCAGAGCGGGTACCTCGGGAGCAGTTGCCTTGCTGGCTTACCTTCACCAACGAGCGATCGCACGCGATCATCCGGGAGAATCTTCATCGCGCCCCGATGTTCACGGGGGTCATTGAGGGGCGGGGGCCCCGTTACTGCCCGTCCGTCGAGGATAAGGTGGTACGGTTTGCCGACAAGGAGAGTCATCAGGTCTTTCTTGAGCCCGAGTCACGGGAGTCAACGGAGCTCTACGTTCTTGGTCTCTCCACCAGCCTGCCCGAGGAGGTTCAGATCGAGGTTGTCCGCTCCATCAGGGGGATGGAGGAGGCGGAACTCCTGCGGGCCGGGTATGCCATCGAGTATGATTACATCATCAGCACGCAGCTGAAACCATCACTGGAGACCAAGTTGGTGAGGGGACTCTTCTGTGGAGGGCAAATCAACGGAACTTCGGGCTATGAGGAGGCGGCAGCCCAGGGGCTGATTGCCGGTGTGAATGCCGCCCTCTTTGTGCAGGAGCGCCCGCCGCTGGTGATCGATCGGTCCGAGGGGTATATCGGTGTTCTGATCGATGACCTGGTGACAAAGGGTTCCCCGGAACCGTACCGCATGATGACCTCCCGGGCAGAGTATCGACTGATGCTTCGCCAGGATAATGCCCACCTGCGGCTGACAGGGAAGGGCCGGGAGGTGGGGCTGGTGGATGACCGGCGCTGGTCTGCCTTTGTGGCGCTGCGGGATGCCATTGGTGCGGAACGTGAGAGGCTGGAGACGACCATCGCCCCGCCCAGCGAGGAGGTTCAGACGGTTCTGCGATCTGTTGGCTCGGCAGAGCTGAAGACGGGGGCGTCCCTGGCCCAACTTCTCCGCCGGCCGGAGGTCGAGTACGATCACTTGATCGTGATGGGTTTGGGACGGAGCGACCTTGATCGCAGTGTGATTCAGGAAGTGCAAACCCTGGTGAAGTACGAGGGATACATCCGGAAGGAGATCGAACAGGTCGAGCGGATGCGCCGTTTGGAGGGTAAGCGGCTCCCCGAGGATTTGGATTACCGTGAACTCAGGGGGCTCTCCATGGAGGCGCGCGAGAAGCTCAGCAGCATCCGGCCGGAAACGGTAGGGCAGGCGAGCAGGATCGCCGGCGTCTCCCCGGCGGACATTGCCATGCTTCTGGTCTACCTGGAGAAGCGGATCCGTACAGCCAATCCGACCGCAGACAGCGACCGGAGCTAATGGAGGCGAAGATGATGGAGCCAGCGAATCGGAAACTCCTGGAGGAAGGTCTGCGCGCCTTTGGTCTGGCGCCTACGGAGGCGTCGGTGGAAGCGGTGATCAAACACCTCTCGCTGGTGGCAGAGTGGAATGAGCGGATAAACTTGACCGCCATCACGGCAGAGAGGGAGATGGTGATCAAGCATGCCCTGGATTCGGCGGCGGGCCTGCAGGTCATTCAAAAGCAGTCCGGCCTGAAGATGCTCGACGTGGGCACAGGGGCGGGCTTTCCCGGGGTGACCTGGAAGTGCCTTATGCCCGAGATTGACCTGGTCCTGCTCGAGAGCCTCCAGAAGCGGTGCAGATTCCTGGAGGTGGTTGGACAAGAGGTGATTGAACCACTCACCGGGGGTGCTGGTGGGTACCAGATCATATGGAGCCGCGCTGAAGATGCGGGTCAGTCCCCCCTGCATCGGGAGCGGTATGACGTGGTGACAGCTCGCGCCGTTGCGGAGCTGCGGATCCTTGCGGAGTACTGCCTGCCGTTCGTCAAGGTAGGAGGGGAGTTCCTGGCCATGAAGGGACCAGGGGTGGGAGAGGAGATAGCCCATGCAAAGAGGGCGCTGAATCTGCTGGGGGGGGAGGTGGAGGAAGCCGTTGAAGTGGAGCTGCCGGAGGGTGCGGGGGTTCGCTCGCTCATCCGCATTCGGAAGGTAATGGCAACGCCCAAGTCCTACCCCCGCAGAGCAGGAACTCCCGCGAAGAGCCCGCTATAAAAAAGCGGCAGGAGCGGCCTTACATTGCGTTTTCGGGGCCATTCCGATTCGGCTATGTGTCGGTAGCGGTGCCCGCAGAAAAACGGCTCTGGCGGCGTTCTGGTTGCACAGAGTTTTCTGAGAAATAACCGAGAGAGGGCCATACTGCCTGTAGGTGGGTAGGGTGGTCCTTTTTGGTTGCCGAAGGGGTGGGGGCGCGAACTCCAGGGAGAATGCCAGTGAATGAGTGCAGGAACGCATATGGGGATGCCGAATCAGTTACGAGTTACTATGACTTTCTTGAACGGATTATCCGGGATCGCACCTGTGGCGAGTACGGAGGGAGTGTCGAAGAGTGGGTCGCATCATTGCAGTAGCGAACCAGAAGGGTGGCGTCGGCAAGACAACCACCGCAGTCAACTTGAGCGCTTGCCTGGCTGAGCTGGGGAAGCGAGTGTTATTGGTCGACGTTGACCCACAGGGGAACGCAACATCGGGATTGGGGATCGATCGCAAGGCTGTGAAGGCCTCGATCTATGATGTTCTGCTCGACGACATGTCCCCCACGGAGGCCATGGTGGAGACCCGGGTCCCCGGGCTTGCGGTTGTGCCGGCCACCATCGACCTGGCTGGTGCAGAGATTGAGTTGGTGCCACGGATTTCGCGGGAGAATCGGCTAAAGAAGGCACTTCATCCGGTCCGGGAGCAATTTGACTTCATTCTGATGGACTGCCCGCCATCGCTGGGGTTGCTTACGATCAATGCTCTCACGGCGGCTGATTCGATTCTGATTCCAATTCAGTGCGAGTACTACGCACTGGAGGGGCTTACTCAACTAATGGACACCTTCCGCTTGGTGCGAGAGGCCCTGAACCCTGCTCTGGAGGTCGAGGGAGTCCTGCTCACCATGTTTGACGGCCGGACGAACCTGAGCATTCAGGTGGTGGAGGATGTCAAGCGGTTCTTCAAGGGCAAGGTTTATCGGTCGATTATCACCCGCAATGTGCGCCTCAGCGAGGCCCCGAGTCACGGAGTTCCGATCACCATGTATGATCCGCGGTCGAAGGGCGCCGAGGCGTATATGGAGTTGGCGAGAGAGGTGATCGAACATGTCGAAGAAAGGGCTGGGTAGGGGACTTCAAGCGCTCATTCCAGAGGTGGAGGTCTCTGAGCGGGATCGGGACAGCATCATGGAAATCGAGATCTCCCAGGTGAAGCCGAATCCGAATCAGCCGCGCAAGGAGTTCGACCAGGTTCGGTTGGAGGAGTTGGCCGCTTCCGTTAAGGAGCACGGGATCGTGCAACCGATTGTCGTGCGCCAGAAGGGTGACGGCTATGAGATTGTGGCCGGCGAACGGCGCTGGCGGGCGGCCAAAATGGCGGGATTGAAGAAGGTCCCCGCGCTCGTTCGAGAGTTCTCTGAAGCAGAAACGATGGAGATCGCGCTCATCGAGAATCTTCAGCGTGAGGATCTGAATCCGTTGGAGGAGGCAGAGGCGTACCGTGTCCTGATGGAGACGTTCAAATTGACCCAGGAGCAGCTGGCGGACCGTCTGGGAAAGAGCCGGCCGCAGATTGCCAATACGCTGCGGTTGCTGCAGTTGAGCGAGGCAGCACGGCAGCAAGTCCGGTCCGGGCGTCTCTCCATGGGCCATGCGAAGGTTCTGTTGGGGGTGGCCGATCGTAGGCGCCAGGAGGAATTAGCCTTGCGAGCGGTCGAGGAGGGGCTGTCGGTCCGGCAGGTGGAGGAGCTCACCCGGGAGGTTGCTCCGGCTCGAAAGGGTGGTGTGCGCAAGTCTGAGGAGATGACTCCTGATCTCCGGGAGGTGGAGAGCCGACTGCGAGAGTTCTTCGGAACACCCGTCAGACTCCATCTGTCCAGGGAGAAGGGAAGGATTGAGATCACCTTCTTTGGCGAGGAGGGGCTCGGACGGATTCTCGATACCCTGGGAGTGGGCTCTTCACCAACCCCGCCAGCACCCAAGGAGCGGTTCCGGGTGTAGGGATGTTCCACGTGGAACAGAGCAGGCGATTGGGTTCTGCCCCGACGCCTCGCAGGTGAGTTGCGGTTGGTCACCCGTGTTCCACGTGGAACACGGGGGTAGATGACAGCCGGGATGGTGTACCACCCGCCCCTTGTCCTATGGGAGCACCGCGGTTCCGGCAGAGTTTGCTCAAGCAGTGGGGCTCCTGTTGATATGGCCATATGCTCTTCACGGATCCCTGGCACGGCTTTCATCAGCCACCTTGGTAGAAGTGGGGCTGTTGTTCCACGTGGAACAACGCAGGCTCCGTCGAAGTGCACCCCGGAGGGCAACTTCAGGGTGACTCAGGGCAGCACGACCCCATACGCCCAAGGAGTATCGGGAGATCCACACGGACCGTCAGCAGATTCAGCAATCCCCAAACACCACCCTTACTCAGATCCTAGACGTGAGACCGGCTCTGAAACTGGCAAAGGAGGTCCACACCGTGGACGCCCTCGAGTTGCTTGATCCTACCATTGTCGCCCTTTCGGCACTCGGTCTTTGTGTTCTTGCGCTCCTTCTCATCCTAGTGGTTATGCTGCGGCAATCACGCCTGCTTCGTCGGTACCGTCTGCTCCTGAATGGACAGACCGGAAAGGATCTGGAGGCCTTGCTCCTGGCTCAGGGGGAGGATTTGCAGGCCTTGAAGCAGGCCCACTCCTTGCTGGAGCGGCGGGTTGACGGCCTGGCGACCGACTCTCTCCGCCACGTTCAGCGCGTCGGGATCGTCCGCTTTAACGCCTTTCCAGATACCGGGAGTGATCTCAGCTTCGCCATTGCCCTCCTGGATGCACAGGACAACGGTTTTGTCCTGTCCAGCCTATATGGCCGCAGCGAATCCCGCATCTATGCGAAGCCCATCCGCGGGGGAGTCTCTACCTACACGCTGTCAGATGAGGAGAAGCAGGCGCTGGCCATCGCGAAGGGCCAGATGGGGTAGCCCCAATGAACTGAGGGGTGATGGGTCATTGTGCATCCCTCAACCCTACGAAAGTCTCACTTAAATGAGACTAAATCTTTTAGATGCAGGAAGGAATCGGGCAATATGGGGTGGAATCACCCATATTGCCCGTTTTAACTGCTCCTACTAACCGCGGAGATGCACCCGCTCGGGGGGGACTCGCTGTTTGGCGAAGAACAACCGTCGTCTAACCGTCATTGTCGTCCCTCAAACCGCAAAGCGCAGTTTTAGCTTTACCTTTTCGCCCAGTTGGCTGGTTGTGGTGGCTGCCCTCTTCGTCGGATTGGCGGGAGGGACTTGGTACTACTACCAGCAGGTCGAGGCGTTGCGCACCGATTTGGTGGAACTCCAGGAACTTCGTAAGGCAAACCGTCTCCAGCAGGCCCAGATCGAAGAGATGCAGGCCAAGGCGCAGGCCATCCAGGCCCGGCTCTACGAGTTGGAAAGCCTTGAGGAGCAGATTAAGCAACTAACAGGCCAGACTGGCACGGTTTCTTCTCGCAGCGGAGACAGCCGGGATGAAACGATTGCTACCGCCGGCCGTGGTGGCCCAGAGGCCGCTGCGTTCCGTCAGGAAAACCTCCCCACGTTGGCCACCCTCCTGCCTGGTGACGTTCGGGAGTACGTTCTGGGGCGGCGTGACACGCTCAGCCTTGACCTTCAGTTGGCCAGGCTCGGCGGCTCCCCGCAAAAGAACCTGGAGGTTGCTCAGGTGACCAACAGCGCCTTCAGCGCACAGTTGGAGATGATCGACCAGGCCAAAGAGGCGCTGTCCGAGGGGAAGCAGGAGATCGTAGACCACCTCCACTACCTGGCCCACCGGCCTACGGGCCTCCCTGTTACAGGGGGGCGCATCACTGATCGCTTCGGCTGGCGCTGGAGCCCCTTTGGATGGGGACAGCAACAGCATGAGGGCATTGACTTTGCCCATGATTACTGGACCCCGATCCACGCGACAGCTGACGGTGTGGTGGTCCACGCCGGATGGATGAGCGGCGGCTATGGCTACACCGTGAAACTATCCCACGGATACGGCTTCGAGACACTGTACGCCCACATGGTTGACTGGAACGTCGAGTACGGCCAGGAGGTCAAGCGTGGCGAGGTTATCGGTTGGGTCGGCAACACAGGCCTGAGCACCGGACCCCACGTTCACTACGAGGTGCACGTCGACGGGGTGCCGGTGGATCCGACCACCTATCTACAGTAGAACCGGGGGAATGCGTGTGTTCGGGAGCAGCAAGAAGCCAACGGCTGACAGCCTTAACTACGGAAAGATTGAGACTGTGATCGGGGAAGGCACCGAGATCAAAGGGACCATCGAATCCTCCGGTGTCGTCCGAGTGGACGGATACCTGGAAGGGACTGTCATTCACAACGGCGATCTGGTGGTGGGACCGAAGGGGCGGATTGTCGCCAACGTCAAGTCCAAGGGGCTTGCCATGTCGGGTGAGGTTCGTGGCGATATCGAGGTGGAAGGGAAGCTGGAACTCCTTCCAGGCGCCCGCCTCCATGGCGATGTCAAATGCGGACACCTGGTCGTTCACGAAGGGGCCGTCTTTCAGGGCCGAAGCAATATGAACACGGGAACTGAGGCCCCCGCCCGGAAGATCGCAGCTGCTCACGATGAGTAATAAGGGAGACGAGAAGCGCCCGCCCTGCATGAACAGGACGGGCGTTTTGATCAGTCCGAAAGGGAAAACGGTCCTCGGTTGCGAACCAGGGACCCTAGGCCCTGCTGAATCCCTCGAGCCGCCACCTTGGCCATCCGCATCACCAGGCTCAACCGGGTGTTCTGTAGGACAAAGTACTCCATGAACCCTCCAACGTTGACGACACCCGTTATGAAGAGGTCGCCGACCGCTGGCAGTGATTTGTTCACACCGGCACCGGGCCGAAGGCTCCCGCTGCCGACCGTCAGCATGCCAACGGACTCCAACCGGCCAAGACAGGCGTCAACGGCGATGGTCAAAGGGCGTTGATAGGCCGCATCAATGCGCTCCAACGTTTCGACCAAATTGCCGGCATGAACCGGGTTGTCCAGCGTCCCCAGGACCGTGACATCCCCGTCCACGGCCTCGCTGATCTGAGACCCAATCAGGGGTCCAAGCGAATCACCAATGGAACGGTCCGTGCCAATGCAGAGAAGGACAATGCCATCAACTGACCGCAGACGAGCCGACCCAAGTTGGATGAGAGCCTCGCCAATTACCTCAGCTGCATCAACGGAGTCCATGTGGACCCGGATCTCGTGCGGGGGGGACCAGATGCGGGGCAAGAGATCCTTCCAACCCTCAAGCAAGCGCCCTATCCCTCCCGTCCAGGCCAGAGTTGACCGTGGTACAGGGAAGTATACGGCGGTTCCAGGCAAGCTATGTACAGCGCGTGTGCAATGAGGAGGCAACTATGGAGCACGAAGAACTTCAGGCCCGGCTAAAGGAAGCGGATGCCCTCTACCGCGATGGAAAACTTGATGCCGCTCTTCAAGCCTACCAGGATGTGCTCGCTATAGACGGCGGCATCGCCTGGGCGCACAGCCGGGTGGGAGCGATTCTGGCACAGCAGGAGGATCTGGCGGGCGCTGAGCAGTCCCTGGTTAAGGCGCTTGAGTTGGACCCTGCTTTGCCCCAGGCCCACAGCAACCTTGGGAATGTCTACTATGCTCGGGGGGACTACGAAGCCGCCCTCGCCAAGTACAGGACAGCGGCAACGCTGGATCCCGACAACCCCACCTATCAAACGAATCTCCACGCCGCCTACAAGAAGCTCGGCAAAGTCTCCGAGGCCATAGCTGCCCTTAAGCAGGCCCACAGGCTTGACCGGCAGTACGCAAGAGAGGAAGCCAAGACTCGAATGGCAACAGTGCGTCAGAGTCTCTCAAGAGGCCGGGGATGCTTTGGCTCAGTTGTGACAATTCTCTCCATCGCAACGATTCTAACAGTCCTATTGGTTGCCATGTGAGATTTGAGCGCCCAGTCAAAAAAAGTTTATCCGAATGAAGGAATAAACCCTTCAGCGCCGAATCTACTGTCCCACCTGCTCTAAAAGTCCGGCCGGACAACCATGCAGGAGTAGGGTATTGTGGGTTTCGGAAGAGACAGAGATCCGCAACGAGGGGTGTTCCAAAAACATTCGGGGGTGACTAGTTTATTATGAAGAAGTTCCTTGCTGCCATCTTGACTCTGTCAATGTTGGTCATTGTGGCGGGTTGCGGCGGCGCCAAGCAGGGCGGTTCCACCAGTGGTGGAAGCACCACCGGTGGTACCCAGAAGGTGAAACTGAAGATTGCCTCGGTCTCTCCGCTCTCGGGCGGCCAGTCCACGCTCGGCACGGCCATCGCCAACGGTGTGAAGCTCGCCATTATGGACCGGCAGGCAGACCTGGAGAAGGCGGGCATTCAGCTCGAGGCCTTCCCGCAGGATGACCAGGCCACGGAGACCAACGGCCCGACCATTGCGAACCGCCTGGCTGGCGACAAGGAAGTTATCGGTGTCGTCGGCACCCTGAACTCGGGCGTTGCCAAGACCATGGTGAAGCCCCTGAACGATGCGAAGCTCGTTATGGTCTCGCCGGCCAATACGGCCGTCGTTCTGACCGAGAGCGGCTGGGGTAACTACAACCGTATCGTTGCCCGTGACGACGCCCAGGGCCCGGCGGGCGCCCGTGCGGTTCTCAACACCCTGAAGGCCAAGTCGGTCATGGTCCTCCATGACAAGACGGAGTACGGCCAGGGCATCGCCGCTGAGTTCGTCAAGGAGGCCAAGAAGATTGGCCTGACGGTCGTCAACGGCGACGGCGAAGGCATCAATCCGAAGGACTCCGACTTCAGCGCCGTTGTGACCAAGCTGCTCTCCTCGAAGGCGGAGGCGCTGTACTACGGCGGTATCTACGACACGGCTGCGCTGATCTTCAAGCAGGCCCATGAGAAGGGCTTCAAGGGCAAGTACATGGGTGCTGACGGCCTCGATGCCGCGGACATCGTGACCAACTCCGGCGGCGCCGCCAACAGCGTCTACTACACCTCCGTGGCTGACAACGTGTACGGCTCCGCCGACGGCAAGGCCTTTGTTGACCGCTACAAGAAGGCCTTCAACGCCGACCCGCCCACCTATGCCGTCTACGGCTACGACGCCGCCGGCGTCATCATCAACGCCCTCCTTGAATACGCCAAGGCGAACCCGGGCAAGACCCCGTCTCGTGAGGAAATCATGAAGGCTGTCCGCGCGACGAAGGGTTACAAGGGTCTGGCCGGTGAGGTCAACTTCGATGCCAAGGGCGACAACCCGAGCGCGAAGGTCTACCTCTTCCAGATCCAGAACTCCAAGTATCCCGGCGCCTCCCTCGGTGAGATCAAGAAGTAGGCCAGTGTGGCAGTCGGGGGCGGGCTGAGCCCGCCCCCGTTCCCTATCTATCTGATCCACCGATTATCACCACCTTAGAAGGGGCGGCGACCGTCGATGGAAGAACACTTGCAGATTTTGCCCCAGATTCTCACAGACGGCCTGATCATTGGTTGCCTATACGCCATTGTGGCGTTGGGCTACACCATGGTCTACGGTGTTCTGGAGTTCATCAATTTCGCGCACAGCGAAATATTCATGTTCGGTGCATTTGCCGGATTCGAAGTCCTAATGCTCCTGCAGCAACTGAACCTGCTCACGACCATGCCGGAGTTCGTCTCGCTGATCATTACGGTTCTGGCAGCGATGCTGGTAGCGGGTTCCCTGGGCTGGGCGGTGGAGCGCACTGCCTATCGGCCCCTGCGCGGCGCCCCGCGCCTTGTGCCTCTCATTTCTGCCATCGGCGTCTCCTTCCTTCTGCAGGACGCCGCACGCATCATCTGGACCGCTGCCCGCGGGAACTTCCACCAGGCGGTGCCCGCCATCTACACCGGCAGCTTTAACCTGGGTTCGGTGCAGATTCCTCACCGGGCGGTCATCATCATGGTTTCCAGCCTGATCATGATGTACGGTCTCATCTGGTTTGTAAATCGAACCAAGGTTGGGAAGGCCATGCGGGCCGTAGCGCAAGATCGCGCCACAGCCGGGCTTATGGGGATTAACGTAGACCGGATCATCTCCATGACCTTCGTGGTGGGCGGCGCACTGGGTGGTGCCGCAGGTGCACTCTTCGCCGTGCGCTACACCTCCATCAATCCCTTCATCGGCTTCATCCTCGGCATGAAGGCCTTCACGGCAGCCGTTTTCGGAGGCATCGGTAACCTCGGCGGTGCGGTGCTGGGCGGACTGCTTCTAGGGCTATTTGAAGCGCTCGCCACAGCCTATCTGGGTCCCCTGACCGGGGGAGCGCTGACGGGCTCCGAGTACAAGGACATCTTCGCCTTCCTGATTCTCATTCTCGTCCTGGTGCTCAAGCCAAGCGGGTTGCTTGGTCAGGCCACCAGCGAAAAGGTATAGGAGGGGAAGCGCATGAAGGCCATTTTTCGACCAATCGGCGCGGCCCTGTCACAAGCCTTGGGCTGGTTTAGCACGCAACTGTCGACCGACGGCAGGGCGCTGCCCACTGCCGTTGGCTTTACGCTTCTGGCCAGCGTGATTCAGATCCTGGCTCCCATGAGCGGTTTCGCGATTCTGCTCTCGCTCCTGGCTGTCCATGTGGCGACGACGGCGGCGATCAAGCCGATCTACAAGTGGGTACTTTCTGGTATAGTCCTGGTGGCGGTTGTGCCCTATGCGGGCTTGGAAAACCCCGCCCTGGCACCGCTCATGGTGCAGATGTTCATCTACGTGGCCCTTGCCCTCGGCCTCAACCTGGTCGTTGGCTTTGCCGGCCTGCTGGACCTCGGCTACATCGCCTTCTTTGCGGGAGGCGCCTATGTATACGCCATCTTCGCCTCAAACCAGGCGGCCAAATTCTCCCCCTGGTTCGCGGCCAACGCTCCTCAGGGTCTTGGCGGTTGGTGGTTCTGGGCAGCTCTTCCTCTCGCCATCGCTGTTGCAGCGTTGTTGGGTCTGGCCCTCGGTCTTCCCGTTCTCCGGATGCGCGGCGACTACCTGGCCATCGTCACCTTGGGCTTCGGCGAGGTCATTCAGGTAATCTCCCGCAACCTTGACCGACCGGTGAACATCACCGGTGGCGCTCCGGGTATCGCCCCGATCAACACCCCAACCCTGGGGCCGCTTGATCTCGGTACTCCGACGGCCATCTACTTCCTGGGACTCATCTTCACCGTCCTGGTCGCCATCGCGATGGTACGGCTGGAGCAGAGCCGGGTCGGTCGGGCGTGGGCAGCCATGCGTGAGGACGACATCGCCGCCCGGGCGATGGGTGTGCCGCTGGTCAAGATGAAGTTGCTTGCCTTTGCCACCGGTGCCTCGTTCTCGGGCGCCATGGGCATGCTCTTTGCGATCAAGCAGCAGTTTATCAACCCGGAGACCTTCGGCTTCATGGAGTCGATTGGCATCCTGGCCATGATCATCCTCGGCGGTCTCGGCTCGATTCGCGGCGTGATCGTAGGCGCTGTGGCGGTCACCCTCCTCCGGTTCCAGTTCCTCCGTGACCTCTCCGACTACTTCGCCAACTGGGGCCTGCCCCCGGCCATCGATGTCACCAAGTACCAGCCGTTGATCTTTGGCCTGATCCTGATCCTGATGATGATCTACCGGCAGCAAGGTCTTGTGCCGGCCACCCGTCCGACCGTCGATATCGAAGCCCTGGAGCGCTCCAGGGTCCGGTCCGGCGGCAAGGGCACGTCGGTGGCGAGATAGGAGGCAATCATGGCAGTACTGCTCGAAGCGAAGAAGATCACGAAACGGTTCGGTGGCCTGGTGGCCGTGAACGAGGTGGACTTCACGCTGGAGAAGGGGAGCATTGCCTCCATTATCGGCCCGAACGGCGCCGGCAAGACCACCTTCTTCAACGTAGTTACCGGGGTCTACAAGCCCGATGGCGGCAGCCTCCTCTTCGAGGGGAAGGAGATCGGTGGCAAGGGACCCGAACAGATCGCCAGCACCGGCATCTCCCGTACCTTCCAGAATATCCGGCTCTTCCAGAACCTGACCGCCCTGGAGAACGTGCTGGTCGGCATGCACCTGCACCTGAAGGCGGGGCTGTTTGATGCCATGTTTGGGCTCGTTAAGCACCAGGCAGAGGAGCACGCGGCCAAACTGGATGCGCTTGAGTACCTGGACTATGTGGGGCTGAAGGCGTCGGCTAACGAGATTGCCAAGAACCTGCCCTACGGGGCGCAGCGGAAACTGGAGTTGGCCCGGGCCATGGCCAGCCAGCCCAAGCTGATCCTGCTGGATGAGCCCAAGGCGGGCATGAATCCTCGGGAGACCGAGGAGATGATGAACCTGATCCGCCGGCTCCGGGATGAGCACCAGATGACCATTCTGCTGATCGAGCATGACATGAAGTTGGTCATGCAGATCTCTGACAGAATCACCGTTCTCGACTATGGGGTGAAGATTGCGGAAGGTACGCCTGAGCAGGTCCGGCGGGATCCGCGGGTGATCGAGGCCTACCTCGGAAAGGGGGCCGCGTCCTAACATGCCGCTGCTGGAACTCTCGAACGTAAACACCTACTACGGAGCCATCCATGCATTGAAGGGGATCTCCCTGACCGTAGACAAGGGCGAGATCGTGACCCTGATTGGCTCCAACGGCGCTGGAAAGTCCACGACGTTGAAGACCATCTCGGGCCTGCTGGCCCCGCGCTCCGGGGCAATCCTGCTCAACGGCCAGCCCATTCACGGTCTGCCGGCGCACAAGGTGACCGAGTTGGGTGTCGGCCACGTGCCCGAGGGGCGGAAGATCTTTCCCCGGCTGACCGTGACGGAGAACCTGGAGATGGGCGCCTACACCGTCCAGGACAGAGCGCTGATTGAGAAGGGAATTACCCGGGTGTTCGACCTCTTCCCGCGTCTGAAGGAGCGGGCGAAGCAGCTGGGCGGTACTCTCTCCGGCGGTGAACAGCAGATGTTGGCCATCGGTCGGGCCCTCATGATGAGCCCGAAGATCCTGATGATGGACGAGCCCTCCATGGGCCTTGCTCCCCGGTTGGTTGAACAGATCTTTGAGATCATCACCCAACTGAATCAGGAGGGCGTGACGATCCTGCTGGTGGAGCAGAACGCTCACATGGCGCTGGAGGTGGCCCACCGGGGTTACGTGATCCAGACCGGGGAGATTGCGCTCGCCGACAGTGCGGCGGCTCTCCGGGAGAACCAGTCTGTTCGCGAGGCCTACCTCGGCGAACTCTAGTTTGGCTGCCCAGACGCACCTGCCGGCTCACGTGAGCCGGCAGGCTTTTTCGCGGTACTGTGAAGGTGTAACCTTTTAGACAGCCGAAAAGAGAACCCGAGGAGGAGGAAGGGCCATATCTACCCCATACCTGGTGATTCTCCTGGGTGTGCTGTCGGCATCCGCAGCCTCGGTTCTGTTCAAGTTCGCGAGCGCGGAGCCTCTGGTTGTCGCCTTTTACCGGTTGGCTTTCTCCACACTGATTCTGGCGGTTCCCCTGCTCTGGCAGAAGCGGGAGAGGGTGGAGAGGCGGGACCTGCTTCTGTCTCTGACCAGCGGCGTCTTCCTCGCTGCGCACTTCGCCGCCTGGTTCTTCAGCTTGACCCTTACCTCCATCGCGTCATCAACGGTTCTGGTTAGTACCCACCCATTTTTGGTGCTACTCTTCGCATATGTAATGTGGGGGGAGAGGCCGGATCGTTCTGCCATGATCGGCGTAGTAGTGGCTGTGATTGGTGCGGTCCTTATCGGCTGGGGCGATTTTGGGTTGGATGCGCGGGCCCTGTGGGGCGACCTCCTGGCCTTCCTGGGCGCCGTCGCCGTCACCGGATACTTGCTCATCGGCCGGTACGTCCGGCAGCGCATGGGCGCCATGCAGTACTCGGCCATCGCCTTCGCCTCGGCATCCCTCGTGCTGCTGGTGGGTGCCCTGCTGATGCGAAGCCCGCTCACGGGGTTTCCCGCCTCCACCTGGTGGGTCTTTGTTGGCCTGGCGCTCTTCCCGACCATCTTCGGTCACACCCTCTTCAACTGGGCCCTCAGGTACGTGCCCCCGTCAGTGGTGTCCGTCAGCATTTTGGGAGAGCCGGTGGGTGCAACCCTTCTCGCCTGGCTCATCTGGCGGACGGGGCCCGGTCCGGTAAGTCTTGTCGGCGGTCTTCTGCTGCTCGTCGGGATCGCGCTGTTTCAATGGGCTGCCGTTCGGAAATCGCCTGCATAAGGTGGGGATGCAAGATGCAGGGCTTCGCCTCCCTGACCGTGGTTGACATCACGATTCTCGGAACGCTCCTGGTGGCTGTGCTGATCGGTTGGTCCACCGGGATCATCCGGTTTCTGACCGGATTCGTCTCCTTCATCGTCGCCGTGCTGGTGGCAGGGCGCTACAGCGGTTTGGTCATGGAGTGGCTCAACCTGGCCTGGAACCTGCAGGGCCGAATGGAACAGGTGATGACCCGCCGCCTGAACCTGCCGCCCGAGGCGGCACAGGTTCCCATGTCACGGGTTCCCTTTGAGACAGCCCTCTCCTGGCTTCAGGCTGTCCCGCTGCCCGATGGCTACAAGCACCCGCTCGCCCACCGACTGGCCGACTGGTCGGAGGCTGCGGGCGGCAGGACAGCTGCCGAGTTCCTGATTGAGCAAATCGCTTCCGGGCTGCTGAGCGCCCTGGTCTTCGCCGGCCTCGTGACCGTGATTAGCCTGCTCCTGGGCTACCTGGGCCGGTTCATTTCCGATCAGGTGCAGGAGATACCCCTGATCGGAACGGCAGATCGCATGCTCGGGGCGGTTGCGCTGCTGCTCCAGGCGGCGGTGGTGTTGAGCTTTGTCACCGTCTTTGTCGTGCCCACCCTGTCGATCTACGGGGCGGAGCACCTGGGCGAGGCATTCAACCAGTCAAAGACGACCCCGTATCTCATTGGATTCTTTGAACTGATTCGGGGCTTACTATTCGGCGGAGGGACCAGACTGTGGATCGCGTAAGGTATGAGATTGGCGATGTGGTTCGTCTGAAGAAACCGCACCCGTGCGGCTCGGACAGGTGGGAGATCTACCGAACCGGGATTGACTTCGGACTCAAGTGCCAGGGATGTGGACACCGGGTGATGATTCCCCGGCCCAAGTTTGAGAAGAGCGTTCGGGAGCGATTCCCGAAAGGCGCTGAGGGGACGGCCTGAACCGCGGGTGATTCCGGCTATTACGCGCTTGAACCCACGGTCCGCGCGTGCTAATATGAACTGGATGCGCTGGCAGACAGCGCAGACATAGGCGCAGCCATTGGCTGCTGCCTCCCTGCTCCACTGGAGTGGAGCCATAAGACCATGGGGAGGAGGTGCTACCTTGAGGAACTATGAGATGATGGTAATCGGCCGTCCTGAGCTGGACGAGGCTGGTCTCCAGGGCCTGATGGACAAGATCTCTGGTCTGATCACCGGCAACGGTGGTTCGATCGAGAAGACCGAGGCCTGGAAGAAGCAGCGTTTGGCTTACGAGATCAAGGATCTCCGTGACGGTTATTACACGGTCGTCTACTTCAAGGGTGAAGCGAAGACCGCGGAGGAACTGACCCGCGTTCTGAAGATCACCGATGAAGTCGTCCGGTTCCTGATCGTCCGCCCGGAGGAGTAGAACCACCAAAGGAGGTAAGGATGTGCTCAACTCCGTTGTTCTGATTGGCCGCCTTACCAAGGACCCCGAGCTGCGGTATACCCCATCGGGCAAAGCCGTCGCAACGCTGCGACTGGCCGTGGACCGTGGCACCACGAATCCACAGGGCGAGAAAGAAACGGACTTCATCGATATCGTCGTGTGGGAGCGTCAGGCAGAGACCGTTGCCAACTACCTTCAGAAGGGCCGCCTTGTGGCGGTTCAAGGGCGCCTGCAGATCCGGCAGTTTGAGACCCAGGAGGGTCAGCGCCGGGAGAAAGCGGAAATCGTCGCCAGCACGGTGCGGTTCCTCGACAGCGGGCGTGACAGCGGTGGGGATCGCTCCATGAATGCGGGCACAAGCCCTCGCCGCGAGTCGGGCATGGGCAGTGAACTGACCTTCAACGACGATGATGATGTCCCCTTCTAATGAAAGGAGGACAAGGAAATGCGTCGTGAACGTGGCCGTCGGCCGAAGCGCCGTGTGTGCAGCTTCTGCGTCGACAAGGTTGAGAACGTTGACTATAAGGACGTTGGGCGTCTGAAGCGTTACATTACCGAGCGTGGCAAGATTCTGCCGCGGCGTATCTCGGGCAACTGCGCCGCCCACCAGCGTGCGCTGACCGTGGCGATCAAGCGGGCCCGTATTATGGCCCTGCTGCCGTTTACCGTCGAGTAGGCGGCACCGTAACGGAACCAAGGGGGCACCGCTGCCGCGGTGCCCCCTTTTTCCTACCCCGATCTGGCGCAGGAGTCGGCCCAGCACCTGGCGAATGGAGAAGCCCATGCCTCCGTCCCGGCAAAGGAGTAGAGCGATGAACACTCGACACGCAAGCGCAAGAGGACTTGTCTTCGGCGGGCTGATGGCAGCCCTGGTCGTCGTCTTCGCGATCGTTCCCGGCCTCGCTCTCCTCATGCCGCTTCCGCTCGTCGTGGTCTTCATTCGGCATGGGGGGCGCACGGCTCTGCTGACGGCGATTGTCGCCGTCCTAATGACCGGGGCCTTCCGGGGGGTTGTCAACGCCCTGATGTCGATTCCGGCGGGCGTCTTTCCGGGGCTGATTTTTGGCTACGGTTTGCGGCACAAATGGAGGCCGCTGACCATCGGACTGGGTGCTGTCGCGGTCTTCTTCGTCGGCTTCGCCATGACCTATGTCCTGATGCGGGTGGCCGTCTTCCCCGGGCGGGATCCCGTCGAAATGATGGTAGCAAGCGGGCCGCTGGCCAAGGCCCAGGACGAGTTTTACCTGGCCCTGGAGCAGGTTACCCGCGCCCAGCCGCCCCGCAACGAGGCCGAGGCCAGAAACCAGGAGGCCTATCTCCAGCTCCTCCGGGAGTTTCGTGAGGACAAGGTTGCGGTCGCATGGGCCTTGCTGCCTGCCCTTGTCTTTATGGGCGGTGCCCTGATGAGTTGGATCAACTGGCAGCTCTGCCGGTGGTCACTCCCACGCTTTGGCCACCCCGTCCCGGAAACGGCACCATTCGAGCAGTTCACCTTGCCGGTCTGGCTCGTCTGGGTCTACGGTCTGCTGATGTTTGCCACATCCTATGCCATGCAGACCCCCACGATTGTGGGTGCGCCGTGGTGGACGAAACTGCTGCTAAACCTGTTCACCCCTTTAGGGTACATCTTTGTGCTGGCCGGCATTGCCGTAGCCTACGGGTACCTGCGCAAGCGCAATTGGAGCAAGGCGGCCGCTGGTTGGCTGCTCGCCATTCTGTTCCTGCTCATGTTCCAGCTTGCGTTCCAACTCTCGATTCTCCTCGCCATGTGGGATACCATCTTTGACTTCCGAGGCCTGGGCCACGGCATGTGGAAGCGCCCAGAGGAGAGCACCTAGGAGGGATAACATGAAGGTGATTCTGAAGGCCGATGTAAAGGGCACGGGCAAGAAGGGCCAGATGCTGGAGGTCTCCGACGGGTATGCCCGCAACTTCCTGCTCCCGCGCGGCCTGGCTGTGGAAGCATCCGCCGGTGCCCTCAAGTCCATTGAGGAAGAGAAGAAGGCGCAGGCCGCCAAGCAGGAGCGGATTCTCAGCGAACTGAAGGCGCTGCGTGACAAGCTTGAGGGGCAGACGGTCCGGCTTCCCGCCAAGTGCGGAGAGGCAGGCCGCCTCTTTGGCTCCGTCACCAACAAGGATGTGGCCGAAGCCATCAGCAAGTTCCTGGGCAAGGAGTTCGATCGGCGGATGATCGAACTGACCTCTCCCATCAAGTCCCTGGGCGTCTATCCCGTCTCGCTGAAGTTCGGCCACAACATCACAGGTACCGTGAACGTCGAAATCGTAGCTGAGTAGAGAATAGCGGCCCGGCCGGCGAACCCGGTCAGGGCCGCGTCTGGCTGCGAGAGGAGGTGTGGGCCGCCGGCCCTAATCCATATGAAGGATATTTTAGACAAGCTTATTCGTAGCGCCCGACCGGATGAGATGGAGGCCCTGAATAAGAAGCTCTCTCCCGAAGAGCAACTGCGCCGGCAGGTGGGGGCGCTCTTCGGGCTGCTCACAAACCTGTGGGGCCCTGAACGGCTGGTGTTGAAAGCCGGCAAGCTCGAGGCCCTCGGGCTGATGAAGTCCGACCATGTGGAGGAGCAGGTGCTGGCCCTGCAGCGCCTGGTGTTTGAGGATCCCACCATCGACGCCCTGCCCTCCCGCAGTCAGATCCCCAAGATCATCGACCACCTGGAGAATGAGATCGCCGATCTGATTGCCCGGCGCACGGTGGAAGACAAGATCGAGAAGAAGATCCAGGCGCGCATGCAGGAGCGGCACGAGGACTACTACCGTGAGATCAAGCAGCAGGTCCTCAAGGAGGATGCCGGTCCGGAGACCACCTCCACGCTCAAGAAGCTGGAGCATCTGGAGGCCCTGGAGCAGAAGCGGTTGGTCCGCACCGCCATCGACGTGCTCCGCCCCTCCAAACTGAGCGAGGTCGTCGGGCAGGAGCGGGCCATCAAGGCGCTGCTCGCCAAGATCGCCTCCCCGTTCCCCCAGCATATCATCATGTACGGCCCTCCCGGTGTGGGCAAGACCACCGTGGCTCGGTTGGCGCTGGAGGAGGCCAAGCGGCTGCCCCATACCCCCTTCGCAGAGGATGCTCCCTTTGTTGAGGTGGACGGCACCACGCTCCGCTGGGACCCGCGCGAGGTGACCAATCCGCTCCTCGGTTCCGTTCATGACCCGATCTACCAGGGGGCACGCCGGGACCTGGCCGACAGCGGCATTCCGGAGCCGAAGACCGGCCTGGTAACCGATGCCCACGGCGGCGTGCTGTTTATTGATGAGATCGGTGAGCTGGAGCCCATGCTGCAGAGCAAGCTGCTCAAGGTGTTGGAGGACAAGCGTGTCGCCTTCGACTCCAGCTATTACGACGCCAACGACCCGAACGTGCCGAAGTACGTGAAGAAGCTGTTTGAAGAGGGCGCCCCGGCGGATATCATCCTGATCGGTGCGACCACCCGTGACCCCGGTGAGATCAACCCTGCCCTGCGCTCCCGGTGCGCCGAGGTCTTCTTTGAGCCGCTCACACCGGCCGACATCCGGCTGATTGTCGAGCAGGCCGCGGAGCGCATTGGAATCCGGCTGGAGGAGGGCGTCTCGGCGGTCATCGCCGAGTACACCATTGAGGGGCGGAAGGCGATTGGCATTCTGGCCGACGCCTACGGACTGGCGCTCTATCAAGCGGGCGGCGAGGCCCCCGAGGAGGGCATGACCGTGACGGCGCAGCACGTCTACGAGGTCCTGCAGTCCGGGCGGCTGTCACCAAACGTGACGCGCAAGGCCTCCGACTCGGCGGAGGTGGGTCGGATATTCGGCCTCGGCGTGCTTGGCTACATCGGCTCCGTGCTGGAGATTGAGGCGGTGGCCTTCCCGGCTCGGGAACCCGGCAGGGGCGGTCTTCGCATCAACGATACGGCGGGATCGATGACCAAGGACTCGCTCTTCAACGCCGCCGCGGTCATCCGCAGGGTGACTGGGGAGGATCTGGCCAACTGGGACATGCACGTGAACGTGGTGGGTGGTGGGCGAATCGATGGTCCCAGCGCCGGCACCGCCATCTATCTGGCGATGATCTCCGCCATTCAGGGCCGGCCTATCCGCCAGGATGTCGCCATCACCGGGGAGGTTTCGATCCGGGGGGCCGTCAAGGCGATCGGCGGCGTCTATGAGAAGATCTATGGTGCCAAGCAGGCCGGCATGGCCCGGGTGGTCTTGCCGGAGGAGAATCGGAAGGATGTCCCGCAGGCGGTGAGCGGCATTGAGATCTGCTTCGCCGCGACGATCGAAGAGGCGATGGCGCTGGTTCTGGCCGAGCCAGCCCACGAGGTTCGCAGTGCCGGCTAGCAGGGTTCCCCGGTTCGGGTGTCGAATTGAACGCGGCGCAAAACAGCGCGGGTCGGCTGCTGCCGGCCCGCGCGCCGCTGTCTCTGTCTGGCACTCCTCGTGAAGGATTCTGACGGAGTGGGCAGAATCAATGGGCAGAACTTGTGTTTGGGGGTGTCGGTCATGAACGCCTTCAGTGAACGGGTCCCACCGCAGAACCTCGAGGCGGAGCAGTCGGTCCTGGGCGCGATGCTGATCGACAAAGAGGCCGTCATCGCCGTCTCCAATAAGCTGGTGCCTGAGGACTTTTACTCGGATAAGCACCAGCAGCTGTTCGCGGCTATGCTCTCCATCTATAACCGGGGCGAACCCGTTGACCCGATCACCGTGCAGGACGAACTGGCCAAGATGGGGCTGCTGGAGGAGGTGGGGGGGCTTACCTACCTCACCAGTCTGATCAACATGGTGCCCACCACGGCCAACGTCAACCAGTATGCCGAGATCGTCGAGGGCAAGGCGACCCTGCGCCGCCTGCAGACCGCCGCCCGCCGCATTGTGGACGACTGCTACGCCACCGAGGACCTGGAGGCCACCCTGCAGGAGGCCGAGAAGTCGATCTTCGCGGTGACCCACCGCCGGTCGGCGAAGGGGTACCAGCATATTCGGGAGGCACTGGTCACGGCTTACGGCCACCTGGAGTTCCTGTACAGCTCCAAGGGGAAGACCACCGGCATTCCCTCCGGCTTTCAGGATCTCGACCGGATGACATCGGGCTTTCAACCTTCCGATATGATCATCGTCGCGGCCCGCCCGTCGGTGGGCAAGACCGCCTTCACCCTGAACGTTGCCCGGAATGCTGCTGTGCTCGGGGGTGCGAAGGTCTGTTTCTTCTCCCTCGAGATGAGTGCGGAACAGCTGGCCATGCGCCTGCTGGCAGCAGAAGCGGCGGTGGACGGCCACAAACTCCGGACGGGCCAACTGCAGGACCAGGACTGGCACCGGCTCGGAACAGCCCTCTCCACCCTGGCTGAGTCGCATATTTACATCGATGATACCCCAAACTGCCCCCTGCCGGAACTGCGGGCAAAAGCCCGCCGTATTTCCCAGGAGCATGGGCTTGACCTGATCATCGTGGACTATCTCCAGTTGATGTCGATTCCCCAGCGGCCCGGGCAGCAGTCCAACCGGCAGCAGGAGATCTCGGAGATCTCCCGCTCGCTCAAGGGGCTGGCACGAGAGCTGAAGGTGCCGGTAATCGCCCTCTCCCAGCTCTCGCGCTCCGTGGAGCAGCGGCAAGACAAGCGGCCTATGCTCTCGGACCTCCGTGAATCGGGCGCCATTGAGCAGGATGCCGATATGGTTGCCTTCCTCTATCGGGAGGACTACTACGACCAGAACACGGAGAAGAAGGATATGGTAGAGATCATTGTGGCCAAGCATCGTAATGGCCCTGTCGGATCGGTGGAACTCTACTTCATGAAGGATATTCAGAAGATGTATGGCAGGGAGCACAAGAGGGGGGCATAGACGGAGACGGGCGCCATGTGATCAGTGAACACGCGACGGCACCAGCTTTTCGCGACGATTCGTGGTTCACGCGACGCTCTGTCCAACCCGCGACGACGCGCGAATCTTGCACGTCGCGAGTTACGAACATTTATATCCACAGCTGTGGACAACGTTCGCCCGCGCGTTGACACCCTATTCGCCGGGTGATACACTGTCCTGGGGTTTGCAGGTGGAAACTGAGGGGGCCATGGCCATTGCGCCCTGGCCCTTTTGTACGGGAGGTGCCCCTTTTGCCGGTCGTCGTAGTGATGGGTGCCCAGTGGGGCGATGAAGGTAAGGGTAAGTTTGTCGATTTGCTGGCTTCGCAGGCACAGGTGGTCGTCCGTGCCACCGGCGGTGCGAACGCCGGCCATACCGTATGGGCGAACGGCCAGCAGTACAAGCTGCACCAGATTCCCTCCGGCATTCTCTACCCCGGAACGCTTTGCGTGATCGGCCACGGTGTTGTGCTGGATCCGGCGAAACTGCTTACGGAGATGAACTATCTGGCCGGCAAGGGCGTGGACCTTTCCCACCTCCGGATCAGCGCCGGTGCCCACGTTGTCTTCCCGTACCACATCCGCCTGGATGAGGCGGAGGAGGACCGCAAGGGTGCCAACAAGATCGGCACGACCCGGCGGGGCATCGGCCCGGCCTACATGGATAAGTTCGCCCGTGTGGGCATCCGCCTGATTGACCTGCTGGACAAAGAGGAGTTCCTCCCCAAGCTAGCCGCCCAGGTCGAGGCGAAGAACCAGCTGCTCGACCGGGTCTACGGCATGCCTGGCTTCACGGTGGAGGAGATCGCTGAGCCTTACCTGGCGTATGCAGAACAGCTCCGGCCTTATGTGGCCAACACCGTCGAGCTGATCAATGACGCCATCGACGAGGGAAAGAACGTCCTCTTCGAGGGCGCGCAGGGCCACCTGCTGGACATTGACTACGGCACCTACCCCTACGTCACCGCCTCGCACCCGATCGCGGCGGGAGCCATCATTGGGGCGGGAGTGGGTCCGACCAAGATCGACAAGGTGGTGGGCGTTGTCAAGGCCTACACCTCCCGGGTGGGCGAGGGACCCTTCCCCACCGAGCTTCACGATAAGCAGGGCGAGTTGATCCGGGAGTTCGGGCACGAGTACGGAACCACCACCGGGCGCCCGCGCCGTATCGGCTGGCTTGATCTGGTCATGGTCCGGTACGCCTGCCGTGTCAGCGGAATCACCGACCTGGCCGTTCCGCACCTCGACACCCTGGCCAAGACCCAGATTCCCGTGCTGAAGGTCTGTGTTGGGTACCGCCTCCCCGACGGCACGGTAACCAAGGAGTTCCCGGTGGGACTGAAGGCCCTGGGACAGGTTACCCCCGTGTACGAGGAGCTGCCGAACTGGGAATGGAACGAGTCCCTCAGCGCCGCCAAGCGGCTGGAGGACCTGCCGGCGGGCGCCCAGCGCTACGTGAAGCTGATCGAGGAGTTCACAGGGGTCCCCGTCTCCATCCTGGGCGTAGGCAGCGAGCGAACCCAGGCGATCTACCGGAGTGAGATCTTCTAGCGAAGGGGCGGAGCGGATGGAAACCGCTCCGCTTTTTTCTACGTCAGTTCGACTTGCATTGAGGCGGAGCCGTGGCTATAATAAGGGTTACTGAGAGCATGCGGGTGTAGTTCAATGGTAGAACATCAGCTTCCCAAGCTGAGAGCGTGGGTTCGATTCCCATCACCCGCTCCAGAAGCGACGGAGACGATTACGTCTCCGTTTTGCATGCCGATGTAGCTCAGCCGGTAGAGCAGCTGATTCGTAATCAGCAGGTCAGGGGTTCGAGTCCCCTCATCGGCTCCACTTTACTGCCACAAGGGATTGCGGGTTTTGCAGTCAGCAGGTCACATGCTAACCTACTGATTTGGCAAACGCCTGCAAAACGAAGTTGTAACCACTTCCTGTTCGAGTGTCACCAACACCGACAGAGGAGTGGTTTTTCATGCCTCCAAAGAGCCGCAAGCAGAAGCAGCGCCATACTGTTCAGGATGCCATCGACTTCTTTGATACGGACTACGAGGAAGAACGGCCGATTACGCCACTCACCAATCGCAACAGGGAGTATAGGCGTTACTGCCTCACGTCGGACCTGGCCCGTAAGGGCGCCCCGCTACGCACCGTGCAGGCTGTACTGGGGCATGAGGACGAGTCCACCTCGTTTATCTACGTGAAGAAGTTCGGAAAGGATATGCAAGAGCAGGTTGACCGCTTCAATCCGATAAACGATGTGTAGACACCAGGTTCCGCTAAACGGCAGGGACCTATAGCAGACCGGGACGGAGGTCGTTTTTGCCTTCGTCCTCTTTGTCTCTCAAGTCATTAGGTAAACGAGGGTAGCCTACCTCCTTGCCCCTGATGTGCAGCCCTCAGAATCCACCACAGGGCTTCTAAATGGCGCTGACCGTAGGCGTATCGGTGGAGAAAAGCATACCCCTTCTCTTGCTGACGGATGGCTACCCCTGACAACGAAAAAGGACGGCGGCGATCTTGGCGGACTCACACGCTTCGATGCGCAGTCCTACGTCAAACACCTGGAGGCCAGCGGTAACAGCGCAACGATTACCGGCAAGACCTTCGCCGCCATGAACGCCTTTGCAGCGTTCGTGGAGCGCCCTGACGTGGTTCAGAACGTGCGTATCCCGGAGGTGCGCAAGCTACGCAATATCGCCCCTAAGAGCCTGGAGCGTACCGACCGCAACCGTGTCCTGCGTGAAGTGGAGCGGGACGGCAACGTCCGTGACGTAGCCATCCTCTACACGCTGCTCTACACCGGGCTGCGAGTGTCAGAATTGGTGGCGCTGAACCGGGAGGACGTGACCATGAAGGAGCGGTCGGGTTGGCTGATCGTCGAGAACGGCAAGGGTTACGTCGCCCGAAAGGTGCCTCTGTCTGCGGAGCTTCGACTTCACCTTAGCCGCTACCTTGACACCAGGAAGGATGGCGACCAGGCGCTGTTCCTGTCCAACTATCGGCAGCGCATCAGCGTCAGGACTGTGCAGCACATGGCGTCCAAGTATGGCATCCATCCGCACGAACTGAGGCATACTTTCTGTCGTGAACTGGTAGGGGCCGGCATCGAAATAGTGACGGTGGCTGAGTTGGCGGGACATGCGGATGTTAACGTCACTAGGCGCTACTCGATGCCGACCGAGGCCGATCTGGAGAAGGCGATTGACAAGGCGTTCTGTTAGATGTTCCAAGCGGTTGTCCAGCGTGGCAGCCGCTTTTCTTGAGTAAGTCTATGGGTACATAGCTTATGAAACGTAACCATGGCTCCCTTGCGTCCGTTATAACGACAGAGGTTTTGTGTAGGAGGTCGTGTCAGGTGCTAAGGAGCGTCCTATCTCTCCTGCTCGCTGTCGTGCTGGTGGGTTGTACAGCGGCGGACCGCCTGCAGCCGACCCCGGCAGAGGAAGGCAACGGCGGGAAGAGTTCGCAGACACCGCCAGTTAGGTGGTCCATGATACGAATGAGTTCAGAGAACAACGGCTGGGCGATAAAGGACGGTGGTATCTTCCGGACAAACGACGGAGGCAACACATGGAATAGGGTTACACCACCCGGGGTAGAGTTGAAGGGCACCAGGGCGGATTGGGCACCCGCTTACTTTCTGGATGCTGACCGAGCCTGGATTGCACATAACCATGAACGAAGGCTCACAGTATATAGAACGGTGAACGGTGGTCAGAGTTGGACTACCGTGGACGTTGATGCCGAAGGAGAGGCGCAACTCCACTTCGTAGATGAACAATATGGCTGGATGCTCCTGCATCAGGGGGTTGCGATGGGCAGCGAGAAGGTAGCGGTCTACAGCACGACGGATGGCGGGGAGACATGGACCAAGGTGGCAGGTGCTGGACCAGACGGCCCCCAAGGGGACGGCAGCCTCCCTTTCGGCGGTATCAAGAAGGGCATCACCTTTAAGGACGGCAGCGTGGGATGGGTAACTGCTGAAGATCGAGCACCAGGTGGAGGGCGACTGTACAAGACTACAGATCGAGGGACTACCTGGGTAAAGCACGAACTGCAAATCCCCGAGGCTTACAAGTCGCACTCACTCAACATCTACCCGCCGAAGTTTTTCTCTGCTACGGAAGCGATCTTGCCTGTCACGTTTGTGCCTGGATACGAGACGATATTCTATACCACCAAGGACGGCGGCCAAACGTGGGCGCCAACTACGCCGGTGAAAGCGACAATCACTTCCACGGCCGTGACTTACGACTTCGTGGACGCTAAACATGGCTGGACAACCGACGGCGAGAACATCTACATCAGTCAGGATGGCGGGCATACCTGGACGGTCAACCCCGCACCGAGCAACTTCAGAACTGCCAAGCAGCTCCAGTTTATCACTCCTAAATTTGGTTGGGCGGTGACTGATGATGGACTGATGACCACAACCGATGGGGGACGCACTTGGCGTTAGGTGACGGTCATTAAGCGGTTGTCCTGCGCAGGCAGCCGCTTCTCTCTTGGCCATGGGGGTCCAGGTTTTCGACCCATCCTTACGGGCGGTGACAAGGACCCCCTGCAAGTACCTGATATTGGGTGCTAACCATATGTGTTTAACAAATTGGACTCGACCTCTATCCGCCGTGGCACAAGGCTTTAACGGTAATTTCGTGTTTGGAGCATGTCAACCAAAGTGGACTGGTGTTGGTCGTAGCAAAAGAAGAACGCCAGCGGCGTAGTGATGATGCCGACTGGCATTCTCTATCGGGCGCTGTCGTTTACAGACTGGACAGCGGTCACTGACCTGCTTACACTGTGTTTGGGAGACATTCAGCAGGGACGGTTAAGACACTTCTCCAATCCTTGTGACAGTAGGCTTGCGTTTGCCGATGTAGCTCAGTCGGTAGAGCAGCTGATTCGTAATCAGCAGGTCAGGGGTTCGAGTCCCCTCATCGGCTCCAGACGAAGCCCGAGGCCACCAAGGCCTCGGGTTTTCTTCATACGGTTCCCTTTCGGCACCAAATTGGGGGAAAGTTCTCCTGGTCCGACAAGAGACAACATCTTTCGCAGAGTGGTTGTGCTAGGGTTGGGAATGAGTGCTCCCAGTCTCGTAGAAAGGGGTGCCCAAACCATGAAGCCGGCGCAAAGGCTTCCTCGGTTTCTGGTCGCCCTCGTGGTCCTGATGGTCTGGCTCGCATCGCCGGGGTGCGGGTCCAGGTCGGCAGAGGGGGCGCCCGTTCCGACCGCCGCCGACCGAGCGATGGTCTATGAACCGCAGATACCGGAGTATGATCTCCTGATTTCCCGGCGAAGGCAGGCTGCCCTGGAAAGGACTGCCCGCCTCTGGCGATGGTCCGAGCAGGAGAGCGTCCATGAGGCGACACCGGCGCAACGCAAGCAGGTTCACTGGGAGCGAGTCCTCCGCCGCGAACAGTTGACCTATGTAGCCGACTTGGTTCCGACGGGGTACCGCCTCCTGGTCCTCGATGTGGCCGGGCGCTTTGAGGTAGATCCCCGCATCGTGGCGGCTGTGGGTACCGTGGAGAGCCAGTGGTCTGCCAGAGCGCTGGGCAGGCACGGGGACAGCGGGCTGATGCAGATCCTCCCGGGTACGGCTGCCTGGATTGCGGGGCGCATCGGGTTGGCGGAGTACGACCTCTACGATCCCTTGACGAACCTGACCATGGGGACCTGGTACCTGTATGTGCTCTGGGCTGAGCACGGCTCCTGGGACCGGGCCCTGGCCGCGTACAACGGAGGGCCTAAGGCAGTCCGGCTCGGAGACCAGCACCCGTACGTCGGGCGTGTCATGCAGGTCTACCGCCGGAAGGGCGTCACCCGTGAGCACCTGGGTCCCCTTGGTGAGGGCGAACTCCGCTAAGTGCGAAAGGCAGAATGAAAGGGCCTGCCCTATACAGGCCGGCCCTTGCAGGATTCTTGCTAGGGGAGGAACAACCGGGGGTTCTGCGGGTCGCCGTTGACCAGGACCTCAAAGTGCAGGTGCGGACCCGTGGAGTTACCTGTGGCGCCCACGAGGATCACATTCTCTCCCTGGGCGACAGGCTCGCCTTCCGCCACGAGCAACTGCGAAGCGTGAGCGTACCGTGTCTGGTACCCACCGCCGTGGTCAAGGATGACGGAGTAACCATACCCCCCATCCCACCCGGCAAAGATCACCGTGCCGGAAGCAGCAGCTGCTGCGGGCGTGCCCGCCGGCACCGCAATGTCGATGCCCGAATGGAAACCGCCCCAGCGCTGCCCGAACTCAGAGGAGTGGAGCCCGCCGCGAATCGGCCAGGTCAGGCTTAGCCCTCCGGAGGCTGTCGCCCTCCGGGAGTGGGTGCTGCGGCTCGCGGCTATTACCCGGTCAGAGCGGACCTCGGCTCCCGGCAGGAGCAGGAGCTCCCCGACCTGAAGATGATCCCTCGAGGCGAGTTGATTCGCTTCAACGATCTCTTCCATGGTGACCTCATAGGTTGAGGCAATCTGGGCCAAGGTATCGCCCCAGGCCACCTCGTGCGTCAGGCCCTGGAACCCGGGCACAACCTGCAACACCTGGCCGGGCTGGATGATGGTCGAGTCCACTTCCGGGTTGAGTGCCAGCAGGGTTGCGATATCGGTCTCGTAGGTCTGGGCAATGACCCAGAGCGAGTCTCCGGTCTGCACCGTGTGGCTGAGGAAGCGTCCGCTTCTTCCCGTTATCGCTTGGTAGTCCAGGCGTGACGGGATCTCCATGTACGCATTGTCGGTGTGCGCCGTGACATCAGACAGGGGCGTCTCGGCCGGCGAGTACGTCTCACGGACATGCCACACCACTTCGCTTGGCTCAGAAGCGAGTCCAGGCTGCATGGTCACCTGACTGTTCAGGAGCAGACCCGCGGTACCGCTGGCCAGCAGGCAACTGAGAAGGCCTGCTGCGGCCCAGCCCCGGCGGGGCTCCCGTTCCGATCGTGTACCCAAAGTTCCACCTCAATCATGGTACTAGTGGACAGAGATACTAGGTGGAGTATGCCCATCTACGCAGAGAAGTAGACATCTCAGGAAGAAATGTGTTATGTTTTCGCCAGGAGTTTGGGAGGAAACAATACTCGTGTAGCGAAACATTGCTCGCTATTTGCATATCAACGCGGAGGTGACTTACCTTTGCATCGTCGCCCCCTCGTCCTGGTAGTACTATCCCTGGTCACCGCCTTGGGAATCGTCGCGGATCTAGGTTGGCGTCAGTATACGCGGCCGCGCTACGCGGTCGAGGTCGACGGGCAGGTGCTGGGATCGCTCCGCGAGCCGGAGGTTGCCCAGGGGGTACTAAAGTCGCTGGAGGCTCAGATCACCCCGGAGATTCAAGGGCATGTGAATCTGGCCACCAAGCTGAACCTTCGCCCCCTCGCAGCAGGGGAGCGCATGTCGCCCGCCTCTGAGCAGGTGATCCAGAGCGCCCTGGTGAAGACCATCCCCGACCTGCGGGAGGCGGTCGCCATCACCGTCAACGGTCAGGACATTGTCGCGGTGGCTGACGAGGCGGCTGCGAAGCAGGTCCGTGATCAAATCCTTGAAACCTACAAGGCCACCGTTCTGAAGGACGCTTCACAGGTGGAGCAGGTGACCTTCCAGGAGTCGATCGGCTGGCGGACCAAGGTGGTCAAGCCGGAGAACATCCGGACCGTGGAAGAGGCGATCAACATCCTCCGCCTCGGCACCGACAAGTTGGTCACCTATGTTGTCCAAAACGGTGACACCGGCTGGGACATTGCTCGCAACTACAACCTGACCACCGAACAGCTTGCGAAGGCAAATCCCGGCACCGACCTGGACACCCTTCAGATCGGCCAGGTGCTAAACATCACCTACAAGGAACCCTATGTACATACTCGCTCGGTGGCCAAGCGAGTCGTCAGAGAGGGCATTCCCTTCCAGGAGGAGATTATCAAGGATCCGAATCTCTGGCCCTGGCAGTACGAGATCGTGACACCCGGCCAGTGGGGCTCTCGAGAGCTGACGATCCGCGAGTACCGTGAAGACGGCAAGGTCATCAAGACCGAGGTGCTGGAGAACAAGGTCACCGCACAGCCCAAGAAGCAGGTTGCCCGTGTCGGGACAAAGCAGGTCCCGGAGATGGGCAGTGGATCGCTGGTTTACCCGGTCGTTGGTATTCTCACGTCTGCCTATGGCCCCCGCTGGGGTCGGTGGCATCACGGCATCGACATCGGTGCCCCGACCGGCACACCAGTCCTGGCGGCTGACAGTGGCATGGTGGTGGCCCGCACCTACGATGAGACCTACGGGTACATGCTCAAGATCGATCACGGCGGCGGTAAGATGGTGACCCTCTACGCTCATCTGTCAGCCTTTAACGTGAGGCTGGGTGACACCGTCAACAAGGGCGATGTGATCGGATACGTGGGCGACACAGGGTACTCAACGGGACCCCACCTCCACTTTGAAATCATTGTGGATGGTGATTCGGTGAATCCCCTGAGCTACTATCAATAAAAGTTATGACCACCCGGCAGTGCTGGGTGGTCTTTGCATGCGTCTAATCCATCAAGGAGAGGCTAGTCCAAGGTAGGGAATCGTCTCCGAATGGGCCGTTTTTCTCCAGAAGGAGATGGGGGCAGATTGGGCGAACTCTTTACAAACCCGATCAACCGGATAACGGCTTCCCGTCACGATTCCGAACTCCGAAGGAGGGCGCGCGATGGAAAAGCCAAAGGAGATCAAGAGTAAGGTCGATGTGATCCGGTCATTCCTGGAGAGCCATCAGCCCAAGCTCCCGGAGGCACGGGGATTCCTGCAGTTCCTGCTGGCCAAGGAAGAGATTCTCCGCCGCATTGAGGTTGTCACGGATCTCGCGGATGCCCGCCACGCGATTCTCGTCTCCGCCAAAGGATCGGGAACTTGGCCCTTCTTCTACCGACGGGGTGACCGGTACTTCCACAAGACCTCCCAGGCCGTGGTTGAGTTGATGAAGTTCATCCCCGAACAGATTCACCTCTGCCTCTCCACCACTCCCCCGGAGTGGACGGAGGAGCGCCAGGAGTTTCTGGACATGCTGGCTCGCTGGCACGATGAGGTCTTTCACGACGAGTTGGATCGGGTGACGCGACGGCAGACCCTTTTGCAGCGGATCGATCAGGCCCTGGAAAGCGGCGACAAGGGCTCCTTTGAGCAGCTGACCGAAGAACTCCGCCAGTTAGGGTAACGCGAAGGTGTTCAGCAGGGTTCATCCAAGATGGATGGACCCTTTTCTCATACCCCGGCGCTTCTTGCCAGCCGCGCCACGGTTTGTTCATGGCGGTCTTATGTTAACCTCGCCTATACTGAGAACGTATAGGTCGATGAGGATGAGACTAGAGAACATACCGGGGGAGTCCCTGTCATGAATTGGAGGCGTTTGGGGTATTGGCTTTTCATCCCGCTCGCGGTGCTTTCGCTGCTGGGGTGGGTGTGGCGTGTGCTTCCTCAGCCGCGGGCTGTTGCCTATCGATTCTATCGCGAGCAGGGGCGGGAGAGAGCGCTGAGCGGGTTGGCTGGCTACGAGATCACCCAATCGGAGCGCTTCGAGCTGTACTATACCGATGCGGACAGGGGTGTGACCGACCTGGTCCTGGAGACAGCAGAGGAGGTCTACGAGGAGGTGGTGGGCCATGTTGGCTTCCGCCCGGAGGGTCGGGTCCCGATCATCCTCTACCCCAATCGGCAGGAGTTGCGGCGGGCCTTTGGCTGGGGGAATGGCGAAAGCGCCCTTGGCGTCTATTGGCACGGCACCATCCGCCTGCTCTCGCCGAACGCCTGGATTCAGCAGAAAGACCCCGCGAAGCTGCGGAAGGCCTTCCGGAAGCTGAATCCGATTGCCCACGAACTGACCCACTACATCCTTGATCATTACACCAGCGGCAACTACCCCCGCTGGTTCACCGAGGGCCTCGCACAGCGAGTGGAGCGGCGCGTCACCGGCTTTCTTTGGATCGAGTCATCTTCGACCCTCCACCAGCCGCTTTACTCCATGACGGACCTGCAGGGTCGGTTTGACCTCTTGAAGAACCAACCGCTGGCCTATCGCCAGAGCTATCTGCTGGTGGAGTACCTGGCCGAGGCCCACGGGACGGAGAGTCTCACCAGGCTTGTCCAGCGACTGGCCCAGGGAACGGCGTTCGATCAGGCCCTGAAGGAGGTCACCGGCCAGCCGGCGGAGCGGTTCTACCAGAGCTGGGAAGAATGGGTGACCGCCAATTTGGCGGAGCTTGAGCGAGAACGGTGATGCCCAACCCGCCCCCCAGGGGCGGGGGGACCTCCCAATCGCTTCATGAGAGAAGGAACCCGGGGGAACGTCATCGAAATTCGCCGCTGTTAGGGGCAAAGGAGAGAACACCATGGTAGATCGCATCCTCGTTGTCGATGACGAGCGTCCCATTGCCGAGATCCTCAAGTTCAGCTTCGAACGGGAGGGGTTTGAGGTCGAGGTTGCCTATGATGGTGAGGAGGCGGTTGCGAAAGCGAAAGCCGCGCCTTTCCACCTGGTGATCCTCGATATCATGCTCCCTCGGATGGACGGCTTCTCCGTCTGCAAGGAGATCCGCACCTTTTCGTCCGTTCCGATCCTGATGCTGACGGCCAAGGAGGCCGAAGTGGACAAGGTGCTCGGTCTGGAGCTCGGTGCCGACGATTACGTGACGAAGCCCTTCAGCCCCCGGGAGTTGATCGCCCGGGTTCGAGCGATCCTGCGCCGCGTTCGGACCAAGGAGCAGGCTCATCCCCTGGCACAGCCTCAGGATCAGATTCTGCGGGGCGGCAGCGTTACCATTAACCTGACCAGCTACGAGGTGCTGAAGGGCTCGCAGACCGTGGAACTCACCCCGCGCGAGTTCGAGCTGCTTCGCTTCCTTGCCTCACACGCCGGGCAGGTCTTCTCCCGGGAAGCGCTGCTGGAAGAGGTGTGGGGCTATGACTACTACGGCGATGTACGCACGGTCGATGTAACCGTGCGCCGTTTGCGCGAGAAGATTGAGGACAACCCGGCCCAGCCCGAGTTCATCAAGACCCGCCGGGGCATTGGCTACTACTTCCAGCGGTTCAGCTAAAGCACAGGGTGTCCCTCCCGCACATGATCCGGCGATGAGGGGGTGGGTTCGTGCTTCGTAGCATCCAGAGCAAGCTGGTGCTCGTCTACCTGCTGTTGATCGTGGTCGCCATGGAGCTTGCCAGCCTTTACCTCCTTCGGGAGCTAGAGCGGAACTACATCAGCAAGGTGCAGGACGACCTGGACCAGAGCGCTCAGTTGCTGGCCGGACAGCTGTCCAACTTCATCGAAGAAGACCGGCTCGACCCCGCCGCCGTTCGCCAGTATATGGAACGCTGGCCGGGGGATGTTCTGGTCCTCGATGCCAATGGGGTGGTGATCGGTGCCACCCTGCGGCAGCCTGACCATGCAGAACTGCTAGGGCAGAAATTCACCCACGATGACGTCTCCCCCGCCTTCGTCGGTCTGGACACCAAGCGAACCGGCGTCGAGGGCGCTCAGCGGATGGCCTTCGAAGCGCTGCCCATCACCCTCTCGGGCAATGTGATCGGTGTGATTTACCTGAAGGCCTCGTTGGAAGAGGCCTATGCCCGCCTGCGCGACATGCAGGATATCCTGATGGTCGCCACGGGTATTGCGATGGCTTCAACGGTTGTGCTTGGTTTTGCGCTGGCGCGCACCATCACCGGTCCGGTGCGGGAGGTCACACGCAAGGCGGCCGAGATTGCCGGCGGCAACTTCGATCAGATGATCCAGGTTCGCTCCAATGACGAGATCGGCCAACTGGGTGAGATGTTCAACCGCATGACCCAGCGGCTCAAGCAGACGCTGGGTGAGATCCAAGACGAGAAGAACAAGGCGGAGGCGATTCTGACCCGGATGGCCGACGGCCTTGTGGCCCTGAATGGCGCTGGGCGGATTATCAAGCTGAACCCGGCAGCGGAGCGCATGTTTCAGACCCGGGAGATCGATGCCATCGGCCGGCGCCCCCAGGACCTCTGGCCAGACATCCAGCTGGCGGAAGGCCTGGCGGAAGCTCGCGAACTGAACACCTCCGTCACCCGAGAGGTGCGCACCGGATCGCTGGTGCTGCAGGCACATATCACCTCGCTCAAGGGAGAAGGAAACCAGCCCGCCGGTACCGTTCTGGTCTTCCACGATATCACCGAACTCGAAAAACTCGAGGCGTTGCGCCGCGAGTTCGTGGCGAACGTCTCCCATGAATTAAAGACCCCGCTGACCACCGTGAAGAGCTACGTGGAAACCCTGCTGGATGGCGCTGCCGAGGATCCTGAGGTCAGAACCCGCTTCCTGCACGTGGTGGAGAGCGAGACTGATCGTATGGCGCGCCTGGTGCGGGACTTGCTCCGGCTCACACAGATGGATGAGGGCACGATCCGGTGGGACATCCAGCCCCAGAGCCTGGTTCCGCTGATCGAGGAAACCATCGCCAAGCTCTCGGTGCAGGTCGCCAGCAAGGAACTGAAGATCATCCTGCGGGTCGATCCCGAGACCCCGGAAGGGCTGTTCGACTACGACAAACTGCAGCAGGTGCTAATCAACCTGCTGGCCAACGCCATTGAATTTACACCGGTCGGAGGCGAGATTCGGGTGACCGCCGCCCCTGCCGGGGATTGGATTCAGGTCTCCGTGCAGGATACGGGCATCGGCATTCCCCCGGAGGACCTCCCCCGCATCTTCGAGCGGTTTTACCGGGTCGATAAGGCTCGTTCCCGGATGCTGGGCGGCACCGGACTCGGTCTCGCCATTGCCAAGCAGATCATCGAATTGATGGGTGGTCGTATCACCATCGCATCGGAACTGGGCAAGGGAACCGAGGTGACCTTCACCCTGCCGGTGGCGGTCACCGCTGAAAAGAGGTGAGCGGATGCTGGAGCGCACCTGGAAGGACACGGCACTGGACCTGCTGCTTGCCGTTCTGGTGGTGACCAGCCTCTTCCTCTCGCTGCGGGTCTGGTCCACTCCCGCTGAGCTGCTCTCTCCTCCCCCCAACGCCCCCAGTGTTCAGCCCCAGCCTCCCGCACTGGACCGGCAAATGCCGGAGATCCTCCGGCCCGAGATGATCCTCGTTAAGCCTCAGCCACCCGTAGCAGAAGCAGGGGAGGCAGCGGCGCCTCAGGGCACGACCATGGCTTCGCTTCATGCCGGTGCGGTGCCGTACCGACAGGCGTGGCCGAGGATCCGAGCGGTGCTGACCGGATTCCGGCCCAGTGGCGGCGGCGCCTTTCAGGTCGACCAGATACCCGACCGCCTGCGCCAGGGAGCCTGGGTTCAGCTTCAGCTCCCCACGAGCATGGTGCTGCATGAGTGGGTCGACCACTGGCAGTGGAACATCCCGTTCCTCCGCAACGGATCGATCCGGGTCGACCGGGTGACCTTCTACCTCTCCGAACCGGGAGCCATCTACCTCTCCAACCCTGCGGGGCAGACCCTCTACCTGTCCGACCTTTCCGAGGCAGATCGAAACGAGTTGGCCGCGGTGATCAAGGGGTTGGACCCAGCGCTGTTCGTGCCGTACCGGCCCCTGGAGACCAAGGAGCTTTACGTTCGGGTGCAGCCGGATCTGCTGGTCCCGGTGATGGACGCGATGCCGAAGGCTCAGGCCCGGATTCTCTTTCCCGACGAGCGGCATGAGGAGGCGCGCTACTTCCCGGACCTCTCTGTTGTGCGCCAGATTGACGAGAAGGAGGCCCGCAGCCTCACCGATGGTCAGCGGCTTCTGCGCTTCACATCCACCGGGATGCTGGAGTACCGGACCGCAGACATCTCCGATGCGACCTTTGCCCCCGACCGGCAGCGTGCCCTTGCCATGACCCAGGAGTGGGTCGGCTCCCGCGGCGGCTGGCCACAGGAGCTTGTACTGCGGCGCTTTGTCCAGCAGCCAGGTCGCGCCAGGTTCGAGTTTGACTACCGCTCGGGTGGGCCCTTTCCAGTGGAGTCGGTAGGTAGCGCTGTCCAGGTGCACGTCTCCGCCCAGCGGGTTGTCTACTTCTCCCGCTATCCAGCCTTTGTGGAGACCCTCTTCAGCCCGGAGAAGCAACCGATCATTACACCCGAAGCAGCCATTCAGCGGGCGAGAGATCAGGTGATGGGCCTTCTGACCGAGCAGGTTCGGTCGGTCCATCCCGCCTACATGGTGAGACCTGTACCCGGGGACAGGTGGGAGTTGGAACCAGCCTGGGTGATTCAGGCCGGTGACATCCGGGTCTATGTTCCCGCTGTGGTGGGGCGGGAGAAGAGCCCCGTCGCCGTCCGCTGATCTGAAACTTACTCCGTAACCTTTTTGGATCTGTTACCGTTAAGGGGGTAGGAGAATGGACTGGACGAGAGCGCGGGCCATCTTGCTGGTGGCCTTCACCGTGGTCAACCTGGTCCTGGCCTACTCCCTCTGGGCGCCTGACTATAAGATCCCCGCCCTGGCGGAACCCTCCAACCGGGTCCAGATTGAGCAACTCAGGGCTCGCCTCGCCGAGCGGGGCCTGGTCCTTCCCGTTGGGGTGTCGCTTCCCAGGACACCAGGGCCTATGCGATTTTTGCGGGTCGAACATCGCGCGAACCTCACCTTTTCCCACCTCCAGGCCGAACTCTCTCGAGGGGGAGCATCGTTTGCGAACTCGCAGCGGGGGAGGCGGGAGGAGGCCGGCGTCAGTCCGGAATTGACGCTGGATACGGAGACACGGGCTGTCATCTACCGGCCGATGGCGGCCGGGGCAGCTGCCCGTGAGGTGGACCTCAACAACCAGGAACAGGTGCGGGATGTTGCTGAGGAGTACCTGCGGTCCCAGCAACTCATGCCCGCCGACGCCCACCTTTCCGGGATCTTCCCCCGGGAGGGTGGCAAGCTGGTGGAATTCGTGCCCTTGTACCAGACCTATCCCGTCTATTCGGGATACACCCGTGCCTACCTGACTGGGCGAGGGATTGAGCAGGTGGTCCAGTTCTGGGTGGAGCCGCTCGGTTACAAGAGCGCGCCGCCAAAGGCGGTGCGACCCGCGGCGGAAGCGCTCCTGCGCCTTGCCGGCCACCTGGAGCAGACCGGGATGGGGATTCGAACCATCACCGATGTCCGGCTCGGTTACTACTCAGGCCCATCGGTTACCGTGCTTGTGCCGGAAGGCGTAAGCGCCTGGGATACGGTGCCGGTCTGGCGCATCACCCTGGACAATGGGCTCGTCTATTACATCAACGCCTTCAACGGCGAGCTGGAATCATGACGGATGATAAAGGACAGTGCCTGAGCGGCAAGGAGGAAGGGCCCTTGACCACGTTGACGATTCGCGGCGGCCGACCGCTGAAGGGTACGGTAAAGGTTGGCGGACGAAAGAACGCGGTGCTCGCCCTGATCGCAGCGACCCTTCTGGCAGACGGCTCAAGCCGTCTGGAGAACGTCCCGCAGATCCATGATGTCATGACCTACCGGGAGATCCTGGTCGGTCTGGGGGCCCGAGTCGATCTGGATCCGGTCAACGGGAGGCTCACGGTGCACACAGGCGGCGTGCGGCCGGGCGAGGTTCCCTACCACCTGGCCACGGCGATGCGCGCCTCGTACTACCTGCTGGGCGTCATGCTTGCCCGCTACGGCGAGGCAGACGTCCCCCTGCCCGGCGGCGACAAGATCGGCCAGCGGCCGGTGGACCAGCACTTCAAGGGCCTCTCCGCCCTGGGCGCCGAGGTCTGGATGGATCGCGGCATCATGCGGGGGCGGGCCAAGAAGCTGGTAGGCAACACGGTATACCTGGACGTGGTCAGCGTGGGCGCCACGATTCAGATCATGCTCGCCGCCACCCTCGCCGAGGGAACGACGGTGATCCAGAACTGCGCCCGTGAACCCCACGTGGTGGACGTCGCCAACTTCATCAACGCCTGCGGCGGACATGTGACGGGGGCAGGCACTGATACCATCAAGATCCGCGGGGTAAAGCGGCTGACCGGGGCTACCCATACCGTGATTCCGGATGACATTGAGGCCGGCACCTGGATGATTGCCGCTGCGATCACGAAGGGGGACATCACCCTGGAGAACGTGATCCCGCCGCATATCAACCCGATCACCGCCAAACTGCGGGAGGCGGGGGTGGAGGTGCTGGAGTTGGGCGAGACGGTCCGGGTGGTGGGGCCGGAGAGGCTGAAGGCCATCAACCTCAAGACCTTGCCCTACCCGGGTTTCCCCACCGATGCCCAGAGCCAGATGACCGCCCTGATGACCCTGGCCCAGGGGACCAGCTATGTGACCGAGACGCTCTACGACGACCGCTTCCGGTTCGCCCCTGACCTGGTGCGCATGGGCGCCCGGATCCGGGTGGAGGGCCGCACGGCGATCGTGGAAGGGGTCAACGGACTCTACGGTGCTCCGGTCGAGGCCACCGATATTCGGGCTGGGGCGGCGCTGGTTCTCGCTGGTCTTGCCGCGGAGGGGGAGACGACCGTCTACGGCCTGGAGCACATCGAGCGAGGCTACGAGAAATTAGAGCAAAAGCTGCGCGCCCTGGGCGCCGACATTCGGGTGGCTAATCGAAAGGGAACAGCGGTCTCCTAATGGAAAAGGGAAAGCGGTGCCGGACAGGCACCGCTTTTTGCATGGGCAAGCTACGGTTTGGGAGGAAGAGCTGTGCGCATACGGCTGGTCACCGTCGGCAGGATCAAGGAGAAGTACCTCCAGGCCGGCATGGAAGAGTACCTGAAGCGGCTCGGGCCCTACGCCAAGGTGGAGGTGGTGGCCCTGGCCGATGAGCCGATCCCCGAGAACGCCTCGCCTGCCGAGGCGGAGCAGGTGAAGCAGCGGGAAGGCGAGCGGATCCTGAAGGCGCTCGACCCCGGCCAGCACGTGGTGGTGCTGGACCAGCGGGGCCGGGAGCTCTCGTCGGAGGAGCTTGCCGCCTTCCTGGAGGAGCGCGCCCTGCGGGGGCAGTCGAACCTGGCCTTTGTGGTGGGTGGGTCACTGGGGCTCGACCGGGCCGTGCTCGAGCGGGCCGACGCCAAGCTCTCCCTGGGGCGTATGACCTTCCTGCACCAGATGGTGCCGCTCATCCTGCTGGAGCAGATCTACCGGGGGTACAAGATCAACCGGGGGGAACCGTATCATAAATAACGGCGAAAACGGCCTGTGCCCTTGTTAATCAAGGAATGCAGGCCGTTTTTAATACCCCCTTTATCACTCTGGCCAACTGCTACGCATGCTAACGCTGCTGGGGGTATGAACAACTATTTGCAGGTGGCAACTTTGGCGGCTGGTCAACGCTGAAAACCAGAGTTCGGCTGGCCTCTGCATTACTTTGGCAATTTCCCTGGAGACTTTGCCCGACCGGCAGCACGAATTCTGCTTAACGATACGGGGCTGATTCCCAGGTAGGAGGCGATGTGGTACTGCGGGACCCGGTTGTCTAGACCCGGAAACTCGGCCAGAAATATTCTGTAGCGCTCTTCTGCCGAGCAGAGCAGCATCTGTCGCTCCCTGGCCTCCTTCTTTATATAGAGATTCTCCACCATCTTTCTCCCTACGGTCTCCCAGCAGATGTGGCGGCGGTACAACTCCTGTAGCGTCTGGTAGGAGAAAGAAACGACCTCTGATCGCTCCAGTGCTTCAATCGCCAGGAAGGAGGGGGTGTCGAGAAGCAGAGAGCTGTAAGATGTTACGAAATGGTCCTCTGGGATAAAGCTTTTGATGTATTCGGATCCATCAGGGGTCGTGTAGTACATTCGAAATAGGCCCTTGGCATTAAAGGAAATCTGTCTGCATATATCACCGGGCCTCACCGCGTGCTCGCCCTTGTCAATCACCCGCCAGGTTAGCTGCTGCTCAAAGTACGCCCACTCGGTTTCGGGGATCGTGGCAAGCCGCCCCAGTACACCCCTCAATTGCACAAGATGCATGGTGCCGATCCTCCCACTGTCTTTGAAGTCGTTAACATAGGTTAATGACGGGTAACTTCGTGGCGTCTATGATACAACTTACCTTGCGAATTTAGGAGATAACTCGGAGGTAAGACAGCCATGAATCTGAACGGGGTCAAGGTGCTGCTGACGGGCGGCACGTCGGGCATTGGGCTGAAGACGGTGGAGGCGCTGGTTCGGGAAGGTGCAAAGGTGGTCGTTGTTGCCAGGGATGAGGCGAAACTGGAACGGCTGCATCAGACACATGTGCTGGCTGGTACCTATGCATGTGATCTTGCCCAGCCTGCCGAAGTCCTTAAGATGGGAGTTGAACTGGGACGCGTCCACCCTGACTTAATGGTTCTGATCAACAACGCTGCCATTCAACATAACATCTTGTTCGATTCCGAGCATTCAACCCCTGAGAGTATCGAATATGAGATGCGGACCAATTTTCTTGCACCCTTACTGTTAACCCGCGCCCTTTTGCCCACCTTAAAGCAACAGCAGGAGGCCGCAATTATCAACATCACGAGCGGCCTTGCCCTCGTCCCGAAACGAAGCGCCGCCGTCTATTGCGGAACCAAGGGCGGTCTAAGGATCTTCACTCAGGCCCTGCGCAATCAACTGGAGGGTAGCCGAATCCGTGTGATCGAAGTGCTGCCTCCCGTGGTGGACACCCCCATGACAGCAGGTCGGGGGAGGCTGAAGCTTTCGCCGGAGCGGGTAGCGGATGCGACCGTCGGGGCCTTGCTCGGTCGGCTAGACGAAGTCCACGTGGAAAAGACGAAGATTCTGCACTGGCTTTCCCGGGTCTCGCCTACTGCGGCAAGATCGTTAATGAAGCGGATGGGGTGAGGGTGGATATGTCCATAATTAAACGATTGGCGTGGGTAGCCAGGACGTATTCGAGCCACCGTTGGTATGGAGTCTGGGCTGGCGGGCTTCTTAGCCTCGACTATTTTATACCGATTCTACCCAGTACCACCCTGGTGATCGCATCCAGTCTGCTTCAGCCGGCAAAGTGGTTCTCGCTCGGCATTTTTACGGCGGCGGGATCAACCTTCGGTGCCGTTGCTGTCAGCTATCTCGTCCAAATGGTCGGTGACGGAGCGATCAACACGCTGCTTACGGGGGCTACAGCAACCGAAGGATGGGCCGGCACAGTTACATTCATCCGAGCGTATGGGACGTACGGGCTCTTTCTTATGGCCTGCCTTCCCATACCAATCCGCACGGTGACGATTGTCACGGCTATTTCAGGCGTCGGCTTGCCTCAAGTGGCACTGGCAGTAGGCTTGGGACGGGTGATCTCCTACGTGGGCATTTCGTTTCTGGCGAGCCGTTTTCCACATTGGGTGCTCAGGTTCTCGTTCGTCCGCCGCTCGCCTCTAGTAAACAGATTAGGTGACGAGCCGAAGTAGGACTGTAGGCGTTTCGCCGTATGATAAGGTTCACCGTGATACACTAGACAGCGATCTGCTGCTCACGTATCGCCAAAGAACACCCGGGCTCGGTGCGGGCTACTCGGCAGAAACGTACTGTGGATCGACTCCCCTGTAGCCCAGCCACTCAGTTAGCCGCCCCAGAGTAGCTGCCGTCAGCTTTTGCACGCCAATGGGGACGGCTGCATCGTATAGCCTTCACCCGCCTGGATCGTTGTACGGGACCCGGTACGACCAGCAGCCGTAGACGCATGAAGACAGTATAGCTAATATACAAACTATATACAACAACGGTGCGTATGCTCACCACGGGTTCAGTTGCGGTACACCTCAGCGCAAGTTGGGTTTGTCCTTTACGCTACCGCGGTGAACCGTACCATAAGTGACGGCGAACTCGGCTGAAGGCCTCAACATAGGCGGCTTTCAGCCGAGTCGTTTTCTCTCGATCACGATCTGCGTTGCGATGACGCTGGACCTTCTTGCCCTTCCGCCCTATCTCAACGAGAGTGATTTTCTTACGCGACTGACCCCATAGAACCCAATGAGGACAATGGACACGCCGAGAGTGGCTAACACGGGCCAAAGGGGAACTGGGTCTGTGGTGACCCGTTTCATGATGATGCCCAGGAAGGCCCACACCACCACGGCTGCAAAGGAGAAGTCGCTGTGCCTCCAGAGCATCGCCAGCGAGATTCCCGTGGCTATGAGAATGACCGCAACGGTCCAGAACACCTCGCTGAGACCCAGGCGATTCCACTGTAGTTTAACAAGCAACGCTGTAACGTTTGCGATGGTCGCGACCGTAATCCAGCCCAGATAGACACTAAACGGAACGTGAACAAAGTATTTCTCCGCCTTTGCGACGGCCTTCGTGCCGACTCCGAGCCGGAAATAGATGGTCAGAAGCGAAGCCAAAATCACCAACATGATGACTAAAGACAGCGCTACCATTTCATAGTGCCACGCCAGGATCCACCCCACATTGGCGACACAAGACACGACAAACCACCAACCGACCTTTTCGGCCGGAGGTACATCCACCGAACCCCGAGTTGGCCTGGCTTGATACAAAGCGAAGCACAGGAGGAGCAGGTAGATGACTCCCCAAATTGAGAAAGTCGCGCCCCAAGGAACAAACAAGTTCGGGTACAGGTCCGATATTTCGCCGGTGTTTCGCCCATTGATCGGAAGGGCGTTTGCCAAGGCGTTAACCACAACAGTGCCCACGAAGGCAAGCAGGTTCGCTACTTGAAGCACGATGATCTGTTTCATGCGCAACCCTTCCGAGTTTGATAGAGTCTGGGGTGGCGCTACGAGTAGATACGCCCCTTCCAATCGTAGCCTTGCCCGGTCCATGAGCGCAAGGCTGAATTAAGTGCGATCCATACAAACGATGTCGCTTGCAGAGGGAGCAAAAGGCCGTACCAGAACAAGTGACCGACCCATGGCCGGGTATGCGTTCTTGGTGAACCCGGCCCGGGCCTCCGACCATCCTCGGTACATGCAGCAGGAGACAACCGGAGTGATGTCTGCCAGGACCACCCGACCGCCGAGGCGCTTCACCTGCCGTGCCAGTGCCAGGTCGTCCACCATACTCTCCCGAACGATGCCCCCTGCCTACCTCCTGCGTTGCCCCGGGAATTCCAAAAAAACCTGTCCGCTATGGCGAGAACCCGCCTCCAATCCGGAGGCGGGTTCTCTATATACCCCGGAATGGTGCCCTACCCCTAGAGGGAGTGGCCTTTCCCGCCCGTTTCCCTGCTCCGGGGTAGTTCCATCGGGCCGCCTGTCGCCTTAGTCTGAGAGCGGTGCAAGCCGGGGAAAGGGGGGGACTGCAGTTGCTCGACAAGCTGCTCCTGGTTCTTGTGGGTCTCGCCTTCTTCATGTACGGAGTCGAGGACCCGCTTCTCAGCCTGTTCGGAACCGAGACCACGGGGGTGGTAGCGGCCGTCGAAGCACAACCCGCCCGGGAGGCCAGTTCGGTCCGAGACTGGAGGGTCACCTACCGCTTCCAGACCACAAGCGGAAAGAGTATAACGGGGAGTGCGGAGAGGAGCCAGGTCTATAACACCAGCACGCTGCCCTGCCCCGGCTGTGCGCTCAGCCTGAAGTACCTGGAGACGCTGCCCTTCATCAACCAGCCAACCAGTGACGCAGGCTTTGGCCTGGTAAATCTCGGGGTGATGGCAGTCGGCCTCGTCCTAATGGCGTCGGGGCTGCTTGGCGCAGGGCGACCACACCGGCGTAGAGCAGTGTGAGCTATTTGGGATACTCCTCTGGTAGGGGAGCCAGGGGCTCTCCGGCCAGGAGACGGGAGAGCAGTTCCCGCCGGTTGGCCACACCAGCCTTGTGCAGTATGTTGCGGACATGGAACTTAACAGTATGCTTGGAAACAACCAAGCGGGCGGCAATCTCCTGATCGCTTGCCCCGCTGAGCAGGAGTGGATAAATTGCCACTTCTGCTGCGGTCAGCCCCTCCGGTATCCTGAATGGCTGTCCCGGGAGCGCCTCCGGTGTTGGGTGGACTGTCTCTGGCAGGCGATAGCGGAAGATGAGGGGGATCGCTAGAAAGAGGATGGCCGCTCCGATCAGCAGGAAGAGCGGACCCGGCAACAGCGAGAGACTCCCGGTTCGGGTGACAAGGGTGGCGGTCCCAATCAGCCAGAGCGATCCGCCAAGGCCCAGGCCCATCGTGCGCCTTACTCCGTAGGTCTCCCCCAGTCTCCACAACTGGTGCCAGTAGAAGAGGTCGCCCGCCACCAGCCCCAGAAGGAGCAGGCCGCGATAGGCGATCACACCCAACGGGCCGGTGGGACCGGCTGCCGCCAGGAGCAGCCCGAGGCCGAGCAAGCTGAGAGCGTAGCGCACAAGGGTCTCAACGGAGTCATGGCGGACGCGAAGGTAGAAGAGCAGAATGCCGAGGCTCGACAGGAGCGACTCGATCGCAGGCCACCAGACACTTGCCACAGGCGCACCGCCGATAGCCGCCTGGTACCAGATCCCGCCCACGAAGTAATCGGCCAGGGCAAAAGCGGCAAGCGGGAGCGCCGCCTCTTTCATCGAGACAGGCGAGGCGACAGCGGGGAGCAGTTCCTCCCCGGCCGGATCGGAATGGACTGCGATTCTGTAGGCGGCGAACAAGGGCAGGAGTGCCAGCAGTTCCCAACCCACGCGGATTGGTGCCGACAACGGAAAGTTAGCCGCACCCACGATGAGATTAGCCAGCACCATTGCCAGTGCGAGCGCCGTCAGTGCATCCTTACTCCGGCTAAGCGAAGGGCACCATGACAGCACGAGGTAGGCGGCGAGAAGCCCCGACGCGGCGATGACGATCCCCTGCAACGCCGGGGCAGCAGAGAGCAGGGGAAAGAGGAGGGTGACCAGTGTGAGCACCCCTCCGACTGCCTTCACACCGGCCTGGCTAAGTCCGAGCGCTGGTGGCAGGAGGTGCAGGGTGAGCAGACCTGCCCCGTGGCTGAAGAGAAAAAGAA
>JBMONC010000059.1:25142-78705 GCA_049324875.1 Bacillota bacterium | reverse complement strand
GGCCGCCTCGGCCGACAAGTCGCAAGTTCAGAGGACATTGCGATTTTAGCGCCGGAGGAACTTGCGACGCAGCAAGCTAGCCACCCTTCGACGGATGGAACCCACATAAAGTTTAGGGTGGCTTTGCTGCGTAAACATGCCATACGGCATGTTTACGGGGCGGCCGCCGTCGAGAGGGATTGCAGTCGAGGCCGCCTCGGCCGAGGCTTAGCCACCCTTCGGCGGATTGAAACCTGCATAAGTTTAGGGTGGCTTTGCCGAGGGGGATCACCCGTTCCCATTCCGAACACGGCAGTTAAGCCCCTCAGGGCCGATGGTACTGCGCAAGCGGGAGAGTAGGTCGCCGCCCAAACTATTTCACCTACCCGGGCGCATCTGTCCGGGTTCATACTGGGGATTGGGGTAACGGTAGCCCGCCTGACTCTGGATCAGGTAGTCTAGGTTCGAATCCTAGATCCCCAACCAGTTTTGCGGCCCCATCGTCTAGAGGCCTAGGACGGCGCCCTCTCACGGCGCAAACTGGGGTTCGAATCCCCATGGGGTCACCAGGTATCATGTCGGAGTGGCGGAATTGGCAGACGCGTACGTTTGAGGGGCGTATGGGCAACCGTGCGGGTTCAAGTCCCGCCTCCGACACCACCGCGTTAACCACCGCGTTAACGCACCCACGCAGATGTGGCGGAATTGGCAGACGCGCACGGCTCAGGACCGTGTCGGGTAACCACTCCCGGTGGGAGTTCGACTCTCCCCATCTGCACCACGCGGAGCTGGTCTCCGCTCTCGCTGATGTAGCTCAGTAGGTAGAGCACGTCCTTGGTAAGGACGAGGTCACCGGTTCGATCCCGGTCATCAGCTCCAACGCGGCGAGCGGGTCTCAACACTTGCTCGCCGCCTGGTCCACCCTCTTGCGCCGGTAGCTCAGTGGATAGAGTACCTGACTACGAATCAGGTGGTCGTAGGTTCGAATCCTGCCCGGCGCGCCAGATCCGAGTTGGTCGTCTCACCAGGCGACCAACTCGGGACCTCACCTTCCATAGTTGCGCCCGTAGCTCAGGGGATAGAGCGCTTGCCTCCGGAGCAAGAGGTCGTAGGTTCGAATCCTGCCGGGCGCGCCAGAACAAAGGGCAGAGTCCCCAAGCTCTGCCCTACAAACAGGGGTATAGCTCAATTGGTAGAGCAACGGTCTCCAAAACCGTAGGTTGTGGGTTCAAGTCCTACTGCCCCTGCCAGTCTCACGCAGGCCGTAGCTCAGTTGGTTAGAGCGCCAGATTGTGGCTCTGGAGGTCGCCGGTTCGACTCCGGTCGGTCTGCCCATTTGTTGGGGCTATAGCTCAGTTGGGAGAGCGCTTGAATGGCATTCAAGAGGTCAGGGGTTCGACTCCCCTTAGCTCCACCATGGTTCCGGGTTCCTTCGGGCTGTGGCGCAGCTTGGTAGCGCGCTTCCTTGGGGTGGAAGAGGTCGTGGGTTCAAATCCCGCCAGCCCGACCATTTGGATTGCGAACGTGTACCCACGTTCGCAATCCAAATGGACAGAGTGATCAGATCCTCGGGGTGTGGCTCAGCTTGGTAGAGCGCACGGTTCGGGACCGTGAGGTCGCAGGTTCAAATCCTGTCACCCCGACCACGAAAGAAGAGAGCACCTGTGCAGATGCACGGGTGCTCATTTGATTTCCGTCGGAACCCCCGCTTCTATCTCGGCCAGGCGGCCGATCCCCTGGCGTATGGCTGGCAGGGCGAGGGCTCCATACCCAAGGATCAGGTGGCAGCCGGGCGGCTCAGCGGAGGGCTCCGCCCAGTAGTCCCGGAGCGGGTAGAGGCCGATCCCTGCCCGGTTGGCAGCCGCTGCGAGGGCGGAACCGCTCCACCGGCTCTCCAGGGCAAGCCAGAGATGGAGCCCCGTCGCATCGCCGAAACAGCGGGCACGACCGCCGAAGGCTTCGGCCACGGCACCCACCAGCACGGCCCGCTTCGATCGATAAAGCCGGACCAGGCGTGTGAGATGGCGGTGGTAGTGGCCGCGCTCCATGAAGGCGGCCATGGCGTGCTGCTCGATGCCGGGTGTGTGGTAGTCGGCCGTGTACTTGACCCGACAGAAGGCATCAACCAACTGGGCGGGCAGGACGGCGTACCCCAGCCGCAGGGTGGGCGCCAGCAGCTTGCTGAAGGAGCCCACATAGATCACCCGGTCCGGGGCCAGCCCTTGGAGCGCGGGAAGCGGTGAGCCGGTATGGCGGATCTCGCTGTCGTAGTCATCTTCGATCAGCAGCGCTCCCGCCGACTGGGCCAGGGCCACCAAGGCATGGCGCCGGGCCAGGCTGAGAACCGCTCCCGTCGGGAACTGGTGGGAGGGGGTGAGGTAGATCAGCCGGGCCGGGCTATCCCCCAACCGCTGCTCGAGCAGGTCGACCCGAATGCCCTCTGCATCCACCGGTATCGGCGTCACCCGGGCGCCCCGGCGGTGAAAGACGGCTCGCACCACGGGGTGGCAGGGGTCCTCGCAGACGACCCGGTCCCCCGGGCGGATCAGCAACTCGGCGAGAAGGCTGAGCGCCTGGGTGGCCCCGGAGGTGATGACGATCTGGTCGGGTGTGGTGCGAACACCGCGCGCCGGCCTGAGATGGCTCTCCAGGGCCACCCGCAGACGCATCTCCCCGGCAACCGAGCCATAACCGAAGGAGGCCGGCGGCATTTCGCGGAGCGCCTCGAGCCAGAGCCGTCCCCACAGGCTTCTCGGGAAGACCGATCCGTCGGGGATGCCCGTCCGAAAATCGGTGGCAGGCCCTTCAGCAGCGGCGGGAGGAGGGGCGGGGAGGTCAGGTGGCGGCGGGGGCGGAAGGGGCGATCCGCCCATCGCCGGCAGTGCCGGCGAGAGAGGCCCGGCTACGAAGGAGCCGGAGCCGTGCCGCGCCGCCAAGAGGCCGTCTGCATGGAGGTGGTCGTAAGCGAGAAGCACCACGTTGCGGGAGACTCCCAGGTCATCGGCAAGGCTCCTGCTCCCGGGCATGCGGGTTCCCGGGGTGAGCAACCCCTGCAGAATCTGGTCCCGGAGCGCCTGGTACAACTGCTGGTGCAGGGGGGCCGGCAGCGAGCGGTCCAGCGAGAGCATCATGCCCGGTCCACCTCTACCCAAGTGGTACTCATAAGTCGTCTCCAAGTGGTTCTCGACGGGTACCACTCTTTCCTTTAGGATGGGGCTGAGAGGAGGAGGCCGATGAAGGGACACCTGCCCGCCTATCTGGCGCTGGCTGCCGGCATGGCGCTGGCCGGCAGCACCGTGGTGGTTGGAAAGATGGTCACATCGCAGATGCCGGTCTTCCTGGGCTCTTCGATCCGTTACGGGGTGGCTGCGGTGATCCTGCTGCCCCTGGCCGTCCGTCTGGAGGGCGCGCAACTCGGCCTGCCGCCCGGCCGCCGGGATCGGCGGCGGGTCCTGGGAGCCCTCTTTCTCCAGTCGCTCTTCGGCAACTTTCTGTTCAGTATCTGCCTGCTTTATGGCCTCCGATTCGCTTCGGCCGCCGACGGAGCGGTGGTAACCAGCCTGACGCCCGCCGTGATCGGGCTCCTCTCGGTTCTCTTCCTGCGGGAGCGGCTCGGCTGGGTGAAGGGTGGCGGCCTGGTTCTGGCCACCGTCGGTGTGATCAGCCTGCAGCTCTCCTCCGGGGCGGCTGGTCCGGCAGGCCCGGCTGCCACGGCGCCCAAGCTCCTGGGGCTGGCGTTCCTGCTGGGGGCGGTGTTGAGCGAGGCGGCCTTCACGGTGGTGGGGAAGGCGCTGAGCAGCCGGATCAGCCCGCTCCCGATGTCCGCCCTTTCGATCGGTATGGGGACCCTCACCCTGCTGCCCTTCGCCCTGGTGGAGCAGGCCGCCTTCGACTGGTCCACCGTGCCGCCCGCGACCTGGTTCGCCCTGCTCTACTACGGGCTCTTCGGCACCGTCGCCTCCTACCTGCTCTGGTATTGGGGCGTCGCTCGGGTGGAAGCCGGGGTGGCCGGCGTCTTCACCGCTGTGCTTCCGGTGGCGGCGCTGGCGCTCTCCGCTGCCGTGCTCGGTGAATCGCTCACCGCTGCGCACCTCCTCGGGGTGCTGCTGGTCCTGGGGGCTATCGCACTCACCACCCGGTCATCGGGGGGTGAAAGGCGGCTGTCCCGCCGATTCCCTGATGCCGGCGGCAGGATTTCACCCACCCCTGGCCAATACTTTATGACGCAAACTATGCACTAGACGAATTGACGACAGGGGTCTTAAACGTGGGCATTGCATCGGGTGGCGTGATCCACGTCATGCGCCATCGCAACTACCGCCTCTTCTGGTTCGGCTTCCTCGTCTCCAACGCCGGGGCCTGGATTCAGTCGGTGGCTCAGGCCTGGCTTGTCTACGAGATCTCCAACAGCGCCGGCTGGCTGGGAGCGATCGGGTTTATCCGGGCGTTCCCGCTTATCTTTCTCTCGTTGATCGGCGGCACGGTCGCCGACCGGTTTCCCAAGCAGCGGATCCTGTACATCACCCAGACGGTGCAGATGGTCAACGCCCTGATCCTCGGGACGCTCACCACCCTGGGCTGGGTGGAGGTCTGGCATGTGATCACCCTCTCCACCCTATCCGCCGCAGCGCAGGCCTTTGATCAGCCGACCCGCCAGTCGCTGGTCCCCCGGCTGGTCAGCAAGGAGGACCTGCACAGTGCCATCTCCCTCAACGCCATTGCCTTCAACGGGGCCGCGCTCTTTGGCCCGTCCCTGACCGGCGTGCTTGTCCCGCTCGTGGGCCTGGCGGGCTGCTTTTACATCAATGCGGCGACCTTCGGCGCCGTCTTCATCGCCCTGACGCTGATGGAGTTCCCGCCGGTGGCCAGCCGCAGCCGTAGCCAGAGCATGCTGGCCGATCTGATCGAGGGGCTTCGCTTTGTGGCCCGCAGCCCGGTGATCCTGGCGCTGATCTCCATGGCGGCCGTCACCTCCTTCTTCGCCCGCCCCTACCAGCAGTTCATCGCCGTCTTCGCAAGGGACGTGCTGCAGGGCGATGTGGGCCTGGCTGGGCTGATGCAGGCGGCGCCGGCCCTGGGGACCGTCCTCTTCATGGTGATCATCGCCTCGGCCGGCCAGATCCAGTGGAAGGGCAAACTGCTGATGGGCGCCGGCTACACCTTCACGCTGGCGCTGATCGGGTATGCCTGGTCCTCGAACACCTACCTGACACTCTTTCTCCTGGTGCTGGTCGGCGGCTCCAACATGACCTGGCAGACGACCCTCAACACGCTGCTGCAGAGCAATGTCACCGATGAGATGCGGGGGCGGGTCATGTCCACCTTCACCATGACGGCGATGGCGATGATGCCGCTGGGCCAGGGGCCGATGGGGATCTCGGTGGACCGCTTCGGGCCTCAGGTAGCCCTGACGCTCGGCGCCGGCATATCGCTGCTCTGGATCACCTACATGGGGCTGATACGGGAAAAGCGGGTCACACAACTGCCATAGCGTAAAGCCGAACCGGGGCTGCTGATCGGGTCAGCAGCCCTTTTTCCTTGCTTGCGGGCAGACTAGTGAGCAAGAGGAGGGAGCCGAGATGGCAGTGAGCGAGTTTCGGCCCGAGCCGTTCACCGACTTCAGCCAGGAGCGGAACCGGCGGGCCTTTGAGGCGGCCCTGGAGTCGGTAGCCGCTGAGCTGGGGCGGACCTACCCGCTGATCATCAGCGGGGATCGGATCCGGGATGGATCCACCTTCGACTCCACCAACCCGGCCCACCCGGCGGAGGTGATCGGGCGGGTGGTGAGGGCGGAGCGGAACCACTTCGAGCAGGCGATGCAGGCGGCCCGGGGGGCGTTTGAGACCTGGAGCCGCACCGACCCGGCGGCCCGTGCCCGGATTCTCCTGAAGGCGGCGGCCGACCTGCGGCGCCGGAAGCACGAGTTCTCGGCCTGCCTGGTGCTGGAGGTGGGCAAGACCTGGCCCGAGGCGGATGCGGACACGGCGGAGGCGATCGACTTCCTGGAGTTCTACGCCCGGGAGATGATCCGCCTGACCCGGGAAGACCGGCTCGTCCGGATCCAGGGGGAGGATAACGAGCTGGCCTACCTCCCGATGGGGGTCGGGGCGATCATCCCGCCGTTCAACTTTCCGCTGGCCATTGCCTGCGGGATGACAGCGGCCGCCATCGTGACCGGCAATACGGTGCTGCTGAAGCCGGCGGTGCCGGCCCCGGTGGTGGCCTACCGGCTGGTGGAGCTGCTGGAGGGGGCCGGCCTGCCGCCCGGGGTGGTCAACTACCTGCCCTCACCCGCCGCCGATGTGGGCGAGTGGATGGTGGGCGACCCGCAGACCCGATTCGTCAGCTTCACCGGCTCCCGGGACGTGGGGGTGAAGATCTACGAGGCGGCGGCGAGGGTCCATCCGGGCCAGCGGTGGCTGAAGCGGGTGGTGGCCGAGATGGGCGGCAAGGACGCCATCGTGGTCGATGCGGATGCGGACCTGGAGGCCGCCGCCGGCGGCATCGTCTCCGCGGCCTTTGGCTTTGGGGGGCAGAAGTGCTCGGCCTGCTCCCGGGCGATCATCCATCAGGCGGTCTACGACCGGGTGCTGGAGATGGTGGTCGACCGCACCCGAACCCTGCGGGTCGGTGATCCGAGGGAGTACCACACCTCCCTGGGTCCCCTGGCCGGCCCGCGCTACTATGAGCGGGTGCTCTCCTACATCGAGATCGGGAAGGGGGAGGGCCGGTTGATGACCGGCGGCGGCCCCGCACCGGTGGCGGCGGAGACCGGGGGCTACTTCATCGAGCCCACCATCTTCGCGGATGTGGACCCCGGGGCCCGGATCGCCCAGGAGGAGATCTTCGGGCCGGTGCTCGCCTTCCACCGGGCGCCCAACTACCGGACGGCCATTGCCATGGCGAATGATACCGAGTACGGGCTGACCGGAGCGGTCTACTCCCGGAACCGGGAGCACCTGGAGTACGCCCGGCGGGAGTATCAGGTCGGCAACCTCTACTTCAACCGGAAGTGCACCGGCGCCCTGGTGGGGGTCCACCCCTTTGGCGGCTTCAAGCTGTCAGGCACCGATTCCAAGGCGGGAGGGCAGGATTACCTGACGCTCTTCCTGCAGGCCAAGGTGATCTCGGAGGCGCTCTGAACCGCTCTGCAACCGGAGCCGGGTGGCCACAGGCCGCCCGGCTCCCTGCGCGCCCCGGCGCATAGATATTTGTGATCCGCTTCCCGCTGGGTCGGATAGCAGGAAGGGCCATCGCATAAGGAGAATTATGCAATGTTGGATACTCCGTTTGGGGAGGTTGTTACCATGGCTGTGATTCCCTTCAAGAACGAACCCCTGACCGATTTTGGGCGCGAGGAGAACATGCGGGCGTTCCGCCAGGCGCTGGAGCTGGTGGAGAGCCGGTTCGAGCGGGAGTACCCGCTGGTGATCGGCGGCGAGCGGATCATGACCAACGACCGGATCGTCTCGACCAACCCAGCCAACCCGAAGGAGGTCGTGGGCTTCGTCGGCAAGGCCGACAGGGCGCTGGCCGACAAGGCGATGGCGGCGGCGCTGGCCGCTTTCGAGGAGTGGCGCCACGTGGACCCGAAGGCCCGGGCCCGGGTGCTGCTGCGGGCCGCCCGGATCATGCGGCAGCGGAAGCACGAGTTCTCCGCCACCATGGTGGTCGAGATCGGCAAGAGCTGGGCCGAGGCCGATGCGGACACCGCCGAGGCGATCGACTTCCTGGAGTTCTATGCCCGGGAGATGTACCGGCTCTCGGAACCCCAGCCGCTGACCCGGATCAAGGGGGAGGACAACGAGCTCTACTACATCCCGCTGGGCGTGGGCCTGGTGATTCCGCCCTGGAACTTCCCCAACGCCATCATGGTGGGGATGACCTCGGCGGCGATCGTGGCGGGCAACGCCGTGATCCTGAAGCCGGCCTCCATCACCCCGGTGATCGCCGCCATGTTCGTCGAGATCATGGAGGAGGCGGGTCTGCCGCCCGGTGTCCTGAACTTCCTGCCCGGCCCCGGCGGTTCGGTGGGCGACTACCTGGTGGGCCATCCCAAGACCCGGTTCATCGCCTTCACCGGCTCCAAGGAGGTCGGCCTGCGGATCAACGAGGTGGCCGCCAAGCTGGCCCCCGGCCAGAAGTGGATCAAGCGGGTCGTGGCTGAGATGGGCGGCAAGGACTGCATCGTGGTCGACAAGGAGACCAACGTGGAGGAGGCCGCCGCGGCCATCGTCGCCTCCGCCTTCGGCTTCCAGGGGCAGAAGTGCTCCGCCTGCTCCAAGGCGATCATCCACCAGGATGTCTACGACTCCACGGTGGAGCTGATCGTGGCCAAGACCAGGGGGCTGCTGCAGGGCGACCCCCGCAACCCGACGGTCCACCAGGGGCCGGTGGCCGACAAGAACGCCTTCGAGTCGATCCTGAACTACATCGAGATCGGCAAGGGCGAGGGCAAGCTCCTCCTGGGCGGCGGCCCCTCCCCGGTGGCGGCGGAGACCGGCGGCTACTTCATCGAGCCGACGATCTTTGCGGATGTGGACCCGCACGCCCGCATCGGCCAGGAGGAGATCTTCGGGCCGGTCCTGGCGATCCACAAGGCGAAGGACTTCGAGGATGCGATCCGGATTGCCAACGACACCGAGTACGGGCTGACCGGCTCGGTCTTCTCCCGGAACGTCGCCCACCTGGAATATGCCCGGAAGCACTTCTTCGTGGGCAACCTCTACTTCAACCGGAAGTCGACCGGGGCCCTGGTGGATGTCCACCCCTTCGGCGGCTTCAACATGAGCGGCACCGACTCCAAGGCGGGCGGCCGCGACTACCTGCTCCTCTTCACCCAGGCGCAGGCGGTCAGCGAGAAGCTGTAACCGCATCCACCGGACGGATTGCCGATCAATACCAAGCCCCGCCTGGCTGTAGGCGGGGCTTTCCCCTACTGGGAGAGGCCCAGGGTCAATCCATCCTATGGGGGCGGAGGTTTGGCCGTACCTGCTTCTCAGCCTGGCGTTTCTATTTGCACGATCGGCCCTCTGGTTGTATTCTGGAAGTTATGAGAGCCAACCAGGAGGGGTCCCCTTGCAGATTCGGTGGACGCGCCTGCCGTTCAAGGCGAAGAGTGAGGCGGAGTACAAGCAGCGGCTGAACGACTGGCTGAGCCAGGTCTTCTACGATCTGCTGCCCGAGCATGGCTACGAGGTGCGGGAGGAACAGATCTACACCGCCTTCCGGATGGCCCGCGCCCTGACCGATGGCGGGACGCTGATGGCGGAAGCCGGACCTGGAACGGGCAAGACCTTCGCCTACCTGCTGCCCGCCGTCTGTCACGCCCGCCTGAAGGGACAGCCGGTGGTGGTGGCCAGCGCCTCCAACGTGCTGAAGGCGCAGCTGACCAGCCCCGAGGGGGATATCAACACCCTCTCCCGGCTGCTCGGCCTCGAGATCGACGTGCGGGTGGCGGGCGACCCGGCGGAGTATCTCTGCGAGGTGAAGCTGGAGCGGACTCACTTCCTCTTCGAGGAGGAGCCTGAGGGCTGGGCCGACCTGCACCACTGGGCGACCCGCACCGGGACCGGCGCCCGGGCCGAGGTGCCCGGCGTGCCGGACGAGCTCTGGGAGCGGGTGGCCTGGGACCCGTCGCTGGGCTGCGACACCTGCCCCAAGCGGGGCCACTGCTTCATGATTGCCGCCCGTCGGCACCACCGGGAGGCGGCGGACCTGGTGGTCTGCGATCACCGGCTCTTCAGCCAGGACCTGCTCACCCGGGCCGACCGGCTGGAGGCGGGGCAGCTGCCGATCCTGCCCCCCTACTCGGCGGTGATCTTCGACGAGGGCCACTACCTGCCCGAGACCTGGCAGCGGGTGCAGGGCTGGTCGCTCAGCCGAAAGCGGCTGACCCGGACGCTGGAGCGGCTGGAGCACCTAACCGCCCGGGAGCGGGTGGCCCGCCGGGTCGACCTGGCGGTGCGGGCGGCGGGGAATCTCTTCCGCGGCCTGGCCACCCACACCCGCCCCGGCGAGGGCAAGCGGGACGTGAACCGGACCGAACCGCTGCTGGCGGCGGTCCAGAAGCTGGACCGGGCGCTGGAAGAGCTGCAGAACGAGCTGGTGACCGAGGAGGCGATGACCGAGGGGCTCGCCATGGAGGCCGACCTGAGGGCCTATCAGGCCCGGATGGACGAGATCCGGGCGGCGATCCGGCTCTTCCAGCGGCATGACTCGGTGGTCTGGGTGGAGGGCGACGACCTCTGGGTCGTCCCCAGGCAGCCCAGGTCGCTCTTCGGTCGGGACCACCTGAAGCCCGGCACGCCGGTGATCTTCTCCTCGGCCACCCTGGAGCCGGAGTACCAGGCCCGGGTGCTGGGGCTGATCAAGTACGAGAAGGCCAAGGTGGGCGTTCCCTTCGATCTGGGCCAGCAGGCACTGGTCTATGAGCCCGCGGGGGTGGTCGATCCGATTGAGGAGGCGGTCCGCGTCATGCGTGCTGCCGGCGGACGCTCCCTGGTCCTCCTTCGCTCCATGGCGGAGGTGCGGCAGTGGAAGGAGGCCCTGGCGAGCCAGGACCTCCCGTGGACGGTGATCTTCGAAGGCGACGGCGACCGGGGCGCCCAGCTGGAGCGCTTCCGGGAGGAGATCTCCTCGGTGCTGGTCGGCACCCACTTCTGGGAGGGGGTGGACGTGCCGGGGGAGGCGCTCTCCTGCGTGATCATCCCCCACCTGCCCTTCCCGGAGCACGACCCGCTGATCCGGGAGCGGCGGGAGCAGGCGGATCGGTCCGGGGCCGATCCCTTCCGGGCGGTCGACCTGCCGGAGATGCTGATCAAGCTGAAGCAGGGGATGGGCCGGCTGATCCGGACCGCCAACGACCGCGGGGTGATCGCCCTGCTGGACCGCTCCCACCTGGAGACCGACTGGGCGGATGATGTGGCGGAGGCGCTGCCGGAGGATGCGGAGCGGGTGAGCGACCTGGAGGCGGTCACCGCCTTCCTGGCGAAGCGCTAGGGCTACATCAGCCGGAAGAGCGAGGCCATCTCCTTCATGTGAGCATCCCCCACCTTGTGTCCCCAGTTCCAGAGCACCAGGTCGACGGTGCGGATCCGCTCGCCCACCTCCCGGGCGGTGCGAGCGACCAACTCCTCCGGGGTGGTCAGGAGGTAGGCGGCCAGGCGGGGGACGGGGCCGGTCCGGACCACCACATCCCAGCCCAGGTTGCGGGCCAGGTGGTACCGGCTGGTCGCCCCCACCCAGGGGAGCGTCTGCAGGTAGGCCAGGACCTCCTTGATCTCCATGGCAGCCAGTCGGGCCATCTGGTTGGGATGGCGGGCCAGGTCGTCGGCGTAGTGGAGGATGGCCTCAATCTTGCGCGGGTTCTTCAGCAGGTTCAGGGCGGCGGTTCGCACGTCGATCGGGTGGGCGGCCACCGCCGCCGGCTCCCAGCGGCGGAAGGCCTCGGTCAGCCCCGGCCAGAGCTTGCCGGTCACGTGGGCGGTCATGCCGCAGGAGACCACCACCCAGCCGTACTCCGCCAGCAGGTCCTGGTCGGTCCGGGAGCCGGGGACCTCCCCCCGCCATCCGGCGAGCCGTCCCTCGGGATCCGGGTCGGTGGCCCGAAGGTGATCGAGGGCGTGGTCATAGAGCGCCTTGTAGTTCATAGCTCATACCCTCCTGCAAAATTTCGGGTCACCCGAGAAGGAACACCTTCCTGAACCACGAATCTCTCATGCTATTCCTTTAGGGGTAAAAGGGCAGGCTGGATCGGTCTGCCGTCAAACGGGATCGGAAGGAGGATGTCACGATGGACAAACAGACGATGCGCATTGCGATTCTGGGGCTCGGCACCGTCGGCTGCGGCGTCATCCGGCTGCTGCGGGAGAACTGGACGATCATTCACATGAAGACCGGGCTCAACCTGGAACTGGCCAAGGTTCTCGTGCGTGACGCCTCCAAGCCCCGCCCTGGCATGGAGGACCTGCCGCTCACCACCGACTTCAACGAGATCCTGGAGGATCCCAGCATCAAGATCGTGGTGGAGCTGATGGGCGGTGTGGAGCCTGCCCGCACCTACATGGTCGAGGCGCTGAAGCGGGGCAAGACGGTGGTGACCGCCAACAAGGACGTGGTCTCCGAGTACGGCAAGGACCTGTACGATGCCGGTGACATCGGCGATGCCGAACTCTACTTCGAGGCCTCGGTCGGCGGCGGCATCCCCGTCATCCGGCCGATGAAGGAGTCCCTGGCCGCTAACAGGATGAAGAAGGTCATGGGCATCGTCAACGGCACGACCAACTACATCCTCACCCAGATGACCCAGCACGGGACGCCCTACGAGGAGGCGCTCAGGGAGGCCCAGGCGCTGGGCTACGCGGAGCCCGACCCGACCAACGACGTCCAGGGCTTCGACGCCGCCCGGAAGATGGCGATCCTCTGCTCGATCGCCTTCATGTCGCGGGTGAAGCCTGGCATGGTCTATACCGAGGGGATCACCCGAATCACACCGGAGGATATCGAGTACGGCAAGACCTTTGGCTGGGTGGTCAAGCTGCTCGGCATCGGCAAGGAGGTGGACGGCCAGATCGAGGCCCGGGTCCACCCGGTCTTCATCCGTGCCGACCACCCGCTGGCGGCCGTCTCCGGCTCACTGAACGCCATCTTCACCGAGGGCGACCCGGTGGGCGAGAACATGTTCTACGGCCGGGGCGCCGGCGCCGGGCCCACCGCCTCCGCCGTCGTCTCTGACCTGATCGCCGCCGCCCTCTCCAAGCGGACCCCGGGCCGCCGGGCGGGCGACGCCTGCACCTGCCTCTTCGAGAAGAAGGTGCTGCCGATCTCCGAGACCCGCAGCCGGTACTACCTGCGGCTGCGCTGCCCCGACCGGGTCGGCGGGCTGGCCCGGATCGCCAAGGTCTTCGGCGAGGAGGATGTCTCCATCGCCCAGGTGATCCAGGGCAGCGGAGGGCCCGACCACGAGGACAGCGGCGATGAGGCGATCGTGGTGATGGTGACCCACACCGTGCGGGATGCCAACCTGCAGGCGGTGGTCCGCCGCCTCAAGGAGATGCCGGACGTGGTCTATGCGGTGGAGAGCGTGATTCGGGTGGAGGCGTGAGGATGGAGGCAGCCGTCCTGCACGGGCTGTTGCTCGCCTTCGGGCTGATTCTGCCCCTGGGCGCCCAGAACACCTTTGTGCTGACACAGGGAGCGCTCCACCGCCGCTGGGCGGGGGCGCTCCCCGCTGTGCTGACCGCGGCGGTCAGCGACACGCTGCTGATCACCGCCGCGGTCTCCGGCCTCTCCCTGGTGATCCTGACCATCCCCTGGCTCAAGGGGGCGCTCAGCTGGGCGGGGGTGCTCTTCCTGGCCTACATGGGCTGGGCCACCTGGCGCTCCCAGCCCGAGGCTGAGCAGGCGGTGGGGGAGCGCTGGTCCGCCAGAAGGCAGGTCGCCTTTGGCGCCTCGGTCTCCCTGCTCAATCCCCATGCCATTCTGGACACGGTCGCCGTGATCGGCACCAGCTCGCTGCAGTACAGCGGGGGCCCCCGGCTCGCCTTCGCCTTGACCTGCATCGCCGTCTCCTGGCTCTGGTTCATCGGCCTGGCGACCGCCGGCTACCTGCTGGGACTGGCCGCCTCCGGCCTCTCCCTGCGGCGGTGGCTCAACCGGGTCTCCGCCCTGATCATGTGGGCGGTGGCGGCACAGCTGCTCCGGTCGCTGCTCGCCGGGCCAGCATCGTAGCCCGACCATCCGCCGCCGCCTCCGTCAGGTGGAGGATCTCAGCCTGCCCGCCGTAGACCCGGGCCAGTTCCCCGGGCTCCAGCTTGTAGGCCGGGTTGACCGCCGCCCGCTTCTCCGAGTCCATGAAGGTGTCGATGAAGAGCAGCCCGCCGGGCCGCACCGCCTGGAGCATCGGGCGGAGCAGCGGCCGGTGGAGGAAGTGGATCGCGATTACCAGGTCGAAGCGCTCCTCAGGCAGGGTGGCCTGCTCCAGGTCCACCTGACGGGTATGGATCAGCAGCCCCTGCCGGCGCGCCTCTGCCTCGAGCCGCCCCAGGGCCTCGTCACTGATGTCCCAGGCGTGGACCTCTGCCCCCCGGGCGGCCAGCCAGAGCGCATTTCGGCCCGCCCCGCAGGCGATGTCCAGGACGGCCATGCCCGGGCTGATCCGATCCGCCAGGAATGAGACCAGCCTTGGATTCGGGGTCAGGTCGTACTCGCCGGCGGCGTAGCGCTGGTTCCAGCGGAGCCTATCGGCCTCTGACATGCGTATCTCCTTTCGGTGCGGGGAGTCTGGGGAGCCGGTCTGAATCTGTCGGCAGGAGGGAACAGGCAGTGAGACAAGCGGTGGGAGATCCCGGCGGCGGCCGGAAGCGGCTCTGGTGGCGGGCGGTGCTGGTCGCTCTGGTGGCTGGTATCATCGCCCGGGCCGTGACGGTGGAACCCAGGCCCCCGAAGGAATACCTGATGTGCCGGCCCGTGGTGATCGCTCACCAGGGAGCCTCGGGCTATGCCCCGTCCAACACCATGGAGGCCTTCCGGAAGGCCCTGGAGCAGGGGGCCGATATCCTGGAGATCGACGTCCACCTGACGCGGGACAACATCGTGGTGGTGAGCCACGACGAGACCATCGACCGGATGAGCAACGGTTCGGGCTACATCAAGGACATGACCCTGGCCGAACTGCGGCAGTATGATTTCGGGTATGATTTCACCCCCGACGGCGGCAAGACCTTCCCCTACCGTGGCAAGGGGGTCCGAATCCCCACCCTGGAGGAGCTCTTCCAGGCCTGGCCCGATCTGCCCGTCAACATCGAGCTGAAGCAGACCGACCCGCCGATGGAGGCGCAGGTCTGGGAGCTGATCCAGCGGTATCAGATGGAGGAGAAGGTGCTGGTCGTCTCCTTCCACGGCGAGAACATGCGCCGGTGGCGGGCGCTGGCGGGGGAGCGGGTGGCGATGGCGCCCCCGGTGGATCACATGTACTCCTTTGTCGGTCTCTACCTGCCCTACCTTCATTGGCTCTACAACCCGATCTACGACGCCTTCCAGGTGCCCAGGTCCCAGCGGGCGGGGCCCATCAAGGTCCGGTTTGACTCGGAGCGGTTCATCAACCTGGCTCACCGGTTGAACATGGCTGTTCACTACTGGACCATCAACGAGGAGGTCGAGATGCGGGAGCTTTACGGGCGGGGGGCTGACGGGGTGATGACCGACTACCCCGACCGGGCGGTCAAGGTCCTGCAGGAGATGGACCTGTGGGAGATCCCCTGCAGGCGGGGCCGCTGAGTTCTGAGCATCCCCTTCGCTGCGATGGCGGCGGGCGAATCTGGGCAGACTAGCCTCGTTGGAAAGGAGGCAATCGGAATGATGCTCAACTTCGCCAGCCGTTTCGTAGTCTGCCCGCTGGTGGTCTTCCTGGGACAGGCGATTGGCTCGCTCCGCTTCGCCACCGGCGGCCAGATCCTGGTCGTCGGGCTGCTGATCGCTGCGCTCTCCGTGGTGATGGACATGCTGATCCTGCCGCGGGTGGGCAACCCGGTGGCCACCGTGACCGACTTCGCTGCCGCCACCGCCTTCCTCTGGATCGCCGGGCAAGTGGCCGCCGGGGCGCTGGTCACCTTCACCGGTGCGGCGATCGTCGGCGCCCTGCTGGCCTCCACCGAGTGGGCGATGCATAGCTGGCTCAAGGCCGCGGGGATCGACCGCCGCCGAGTGAGCTAGGGCGAAGAGGCCTCCGTGCCGGCGCAGGTGCGGGGGCTTTTTTGCTCGTTTGGCCTCTGTTCGAAGGCTGTCCACGCGGAGCACCTATGACAGGTTTCTGTACAAATCCGCTGTGATCCGTGGCCTCCGAAGGGAATTGGGGTTCAATAGCCAATCTCCTGTCACGAGACGATGCGAGAGGGGACGGGCTCACCGCCATGAAGATCCAGATGATCGCCTTCGACCTGGACGGGACGCTGCTGGGGCCCGGGAGCCGCATTTCGGCCTATACCGTTTCGGTGCTGGAGAGGGCGGTGGCCCGGGGGGTGCGGGTGACCCTCGCCACCGGGCGGGTCTTCTGTTCGGCCGCCGCCTTTGCCCACAGGCTGGGGCTGAGCGGTCCGATCGTCACCGGGAACGGGGGGCTGATCCGGGATCTGGGCGGGGCGACGCTCCTGCACCGGCCCCTCGGCCCGGAGGTCTTTCCGGTGGCCCGCCGGCTGTCGAGGGAGCTGGAGGTGCGGGTGATGCTCTTCGCCGGTGAGCGGCTCTACGTGGCCCGGGAGGGCGACCGGGCGATGGGGGTCGACGGGTGCCGGGTCCAGCACCTGGACGCCTTCGGCGACGGGATGGAGCTGCCCGAGAAGCTCTTCGTCGAGTCGGACCGGCCCGAACGGCTGGAGGCGGCCCACCGGCTGGTGAGGGCCGCCCTGGGGGACGACCTGAGCTTCACCAGCTCCGATGCAGAGAACCTGGAGGTGACCCAGCCCGGGGTCGACAAGGGGAGCGGGGTGGTCTGGCTTGCCGCCCGGTGGGGGGTCCCGCTGGAGCGGGTGATGGTGGTGGGCGACAGCCAGAACGACATCAGCATGTTCCGGGTCGCCGGGTTCGGGGTGGCCATGGGGAATGCTGATCCTGAGCTGAAGGGGCTGGCGGCGGCGGTGACCGAGAGCAACGTCGAGGATGGCGCCGCCCGGGCGGTGGAGCGGTATGTGCTGGGGGAGTCGGGCTCCCGGGCGGGAGCATAGCGGGGGCAGGGCAGAGGGGCCCTGCCTTTTGGCGTGCCGGGGGTGAGGATGGGGTTTGGCAGGATTCTCCCGCCCCCGAGGAGAACACCGATTCTCCACACAGATGTTCGATGGATGCGGGGGTAGCTATGGGTCTTCTCCTTCTGCTTCGGGGACACTGGCTCCAACTGCTGCTGCTGGCGGTGTTGACCGTCCTCTCCGCCTGGGTCGCGACCCTGCCGCCGGGCCTGATCCGGCGTGTGATCGACCAGGCGCTCCCCAGCGGGGATACCGCCCTGCTGCTGCGGCTCGCCCTGCTCCTGGTTGCCTCCCTGGCTGCCCGGGAGGGGCTCCGCCTCGCCCACTCCTACGCCGGCGCCCTGCTGGGGCTCCGGGTGACGGGCCGCATCCGGCGGGCGCTCTGGCAGCGGGTGCTGGCCGCTCCCATGGGCTTCTTTGCCCGGACCCAGCGCGGCGAGGTCCTCCAGCGGGTGCTGGATGACGCCGAGGCGGTCCAGGGGGCGGCGGTCCAGTCCTGGCCCAGGCTGCTCTACGAACTGGCGGTGGCGCTGGTGGCTGCGCTCTCCCTCCTGCAGATCGATGGGGGAATCGGGGCGCTGGCGCTTTTGATCATCCTGCTGGCCGCGGCGCCCGGGGGCTGGATCGGCCAGCAGAGTCAGCGGCTGGGGGCCGAGACCCGGCAGCATCAGGTGGCCATGACGCAGCAGGCCCAGGAGCGGCTGGAGGCGATCCGGCTGGTGAAGAGCTTTACGGCGGAGGAGCGGGAGGCAGACCGCTTCCGGCAATTGCAGGAGGCCTGGGCGCGGGCCCAGCTCCGCTACTACCTGCTGGCCCAGAGCTACATGAACGTGCCCCGGATCCTGGAGGCCCTGGCTCCCATGCTGGTCTATCTGGCCGGGGGCTACCAGCTCCTGGCCGACCGGCTGACGCTGGGCCAGGTGGTGGCGATGGCGGGCTACATTCCCCTGGTCAACGCCCCGGTTCGCTCCTTCTCACGGACCTACCTGACCATCAAGGCGGCGGTGCCGAAGCTCCGGGCCATTCTGGAGTGGCTGGCGCTGGAGCCCGAGCCGGGGCGGGCGCTCCCCCGGCGACCGGTCTCCCTCCGCGGCGACATCCGCTTCGAGGGGGTCAGCTTCACCTACCCGGGGGCCGACCGGCCTGTGCTGCAGAACGCCACCTTCACCCTGAAGGCAGGGGTGCAGACCGCCCTGATCGGGCCCTCCGGTGCGGGCAAGTCGACGGTGCTGGCGCTGCTGGCCCGGCTGTATGAGCCGGACGCCGGGCGCATCACCATCGGTGGGGAGCCGCTGGACCGGATCCACCCCACCGACCTGCGGCAGGCGATCGCCTTCGTGGGGCAGGAGCCCTTCTTCCTCAACGACACCATCCGCCGGAACCTGGCTTTCGGCCTGGACCGCCCCGTCAGCGAGGCGACCCTGCGGGAGAGCCTGCGGCTGGTCCACCTCCTGGATCAGCTCCCCGACGGGCTGGAGACGGTGCTGGGCGAGCGGGGCCTCCGCCTCTCGGGCGGGGAGCGCCAGCGGCTGGCGCTGGCCCGGGCCTTCCTCCGGGAGCCGCAGATCCTGCTGCTGGATGAGGCCACCTCAGCCCTGGACAACGAGAACCAGGCGCTGGTGCAGGCAGCCATTGCCCGGGTGGCGGCCGGGCGGACCAGCATTACCGTGGCCCACCGCCTCTCCACCGTCGCCGGGGCAGCGGTGGTGCTGGAGGTCCGGGACGGGGCGGTGAGGGAGGTGGCGCCATGAGCGACTGGGCGATCCTGCGCCGGGCGGTGGCCCTGCTGCTCCCCTACAAGGGGCGGCTGCTGGCCTCACTGGGAGCGGTGGTGATCCGCAGCGCCCTGCTGGTGATGCCGCCCCTGCTGACCAAGCAGGTGGTGGACCGGGCATTGCTGCAGCGGGATCTGGGCGCCCTCTGGCTCTACACCAGCCTCTCCGTCGCGGTGACGGCGCTGGCGGTCAGCCTGATCCTGGTCGACATCTGGCTCTCCAGCTACGTGCAGACGGTGACGGCCGGGCTGCGGACCAGCCTCTTTCGCAGCCTGCTCTACCGCCCGCTTCACTTCTTCCGGCAGACCCGAACCGGGGAGCTGCTCTCCCGGCTGATCCAGGACTCCCAGGCCTTCAGCGACCTCTTCTTCAGCGACTATGGCGGCGGGGTCTGGGGCACCGCCGGCTGGGCGCTGATGGTGGGGGGCATCCCGCTGGGGATGATGTTCTGGCTGGACCCGACGCTCAGCCTGGTATGCCTGGCGGTATACCCGCTGCAGGTCTGGGCAGCCCGCCGCCTGGGCGACCGGACGCGGGCGGCCTGGCGGGCGGTGGCAGAGGCGAGGGCCGCCGTGACCGAGGGCGTGCGGGAGGCGGTCACCGGCATCGCCCATGTGAAGTCATCCGGGCTGGAGGAGCAGGTGGAGGCGCTTTTCGACGAGCAGCTGCGGGGGCTGGAGCGGACCCAACTGCGGGCGATCCTGCTGGCCCAGCTCTCCCGGATCGCCGAGGTAATCCCTGAGCTGACCGCCACCGGGCTGATCTACCTGGTGGGGGGCCACCGGGTCCTGGAGGGCCACCTGTCGCTGGGCGGGCTTCTGGCCTTTGCGGTCTATGCCCTCTGGGTACAGGGGGCCGTCTCGGCCCTCCACGACCTCTACCTGCATCAGGTCAAGCGGCTGCTCCCGGGTGTGGAGCGGACCTTCGCCTTCCTGGAGAACGCCCCGCCCGCCCGGCATCAGGGGGTGCAGCCGGAGAGCTGCCGCGGGGAGGTGACGCTGGAGGCGGTCACCTTCGGGCACGACCCGGAGCGGCCGGTCTTCCGTGACCTCTCCCTGCGCATTCGCCCCGGCGAGGTAGTGGCTCTGGTCGGGCCGAGCGGGTCGGGCAAGTCGACCCTGGCCGACCTGCTCCTGGGGCTGGTGGAGCCGCAAGCGGGGCGGGTTCTGCTGGACGGGCATGACCTGCGGACGCTGGAGCCCGGCTGGGTGCGGCGCCAGGTCTGCGCCGTCGCCCAGGACGTGGCCGTCCTGAACGAGACCCTGGCGGCCAACCTGACCTACGGCCGGCCGGACGCCCCACCGGAGGCGGTAGCGGCCGCCTGTGACGATGCCGGGGTCACTCCCTTCGTCCGGGCGTTACCCCGGGGGCTGGAAACGCCGGTGGGAGAGCGCGGCACGCAGCTGTCGGGCGGTCAGCGGCAGCGGCTGAGCCTGGCCCGGGCGCTGCTCCGCGAGCCCCGGCTCCTGGTGCTGGACGAGGCGACCTCCGCCCTGGACTACGAGACGGAGGCGCAGGTGATGGCGGCCATCCGGCGCCGCTCCGCAGACCGCACGCTGGTGATCATCGCCCACCGGCTCTCCGCGGTGACCTGGGCGGACCGGATCCTGGTGCTGGATCGGGGCCGGGTGGCGGAGGAGGGGACCCATGCCCAGCTGATGGCCGGAAACGGCCTCTACCGCTCGCTTTATGAACATGAGGTGCCATAGCCGGTCCCGCCCGGTGGGGTTAGAATGAGGGGGATCAACAGCGTGAGGGGGCCTTCAGGTGGCTGATCAGATGGCAGGAAGGGTCTGCATGGTGACGGGCGCCAACGCCGGCATCGGCAGGGTGACGGCGCTGGTCCTGGCCCGCATGGGAGCGACGGTGATCATGGTCTGCCGGAACCGGGAGCGCTCCGAGCCGGTCCTCCGGGAGATCCGGCAGGCCACGGGCAACCAGGAGGTCCACCTGATGATCGCCGACTTCGCCTCCCAGCGCTCGATTCGTGAGCTGGCCGCGGCGTTCCGGCGGCGGTACGACCGGCTGGATGTACTGGTCAACAACGCCGGGGCGATCAACTTTGACCGGAGCCTGACGGAGGACGGGCTGGAGACGACCTTCGCCGTCAACCACCTGGGCTATTTCCTCCTCACCAACCTGCTGCTTGACCGCCTGGTGGCGAGCGCCCCAGCCCGGGTGATCAATGTCAGCTCCAACGCCCACCGGGCCGGGCGGATCGATTTCGACGACCTCCAGGGGGCCCGCCGTTACAGCGGCTGGAAGGCCTACGCCCAGTCGAAGCTCGCCAACATCCTCTTCACCGTGGAGCTGGCCCGGCGGCTGGAGGGCACCGGGGTTACGGTGAACGCCCTGCACCCCGGCTTCGTCAGCAGCAACTTTGCCACCGGTACCCCCCTCTCCCGGCTGGGGATGCGCCTCCTCAGACCCTTTACCATCACCCCGGAGAAGGGGGCGGAGACCTCCATCTACCTGGCGACATCGCCGGAGGTGGAGGGGGTGACCGGGAGGTACTTCGTCCGGAAGCGGGTGGTGGAACCTGCCCCGGCGGCCACCGACCCGGCGGCGGCCAGGCGGCTCTGGCAGGTAAGCGCGGAGCTGACGGGGCTTCCCGGATAAACGGTTCGAGCCGCTGCCAGCGCCAGGCTGCAGCGGCTCGTTCTCTGCGGAAAGCTGGACGAGGGTCACCTCTGCTCCAGGGCGGGGAGGTCGCCCAGGGGCGTCCGGCTCATGCCGTTCCAGCCGGTCTTGCCCGGGCCGAGCCCGAGCTTGCTGTCGCACTGCATCCAGATGGACCGGGTGCCCGCCGGGACGGCGAAGACCACAAAGCCCCGCAGCGACTCGCCCTGCTTGAGCACCACCGTCTCCTTGCCGAAGGGGGAGCCCAGCGCCGTCGAGGCGGCTTCGTCCACCCGGTACTCCACGAGGCCCTCGGTCTTGTGATCCAGGGTGAAGCGGAGGGCGTCGGGGGCGATGACCATCTCGGGGAAGTCCCAGTTATACATCTCCACATCGACCACCACCCAGAGCTTGCCCTCCGGCGCCTCCCCGGCGCCGGGCAACTCCGCCGCATAGGCGGCGCCGTTGATCACCCACCAGGCGGTGCCGGCGGTCCCCACCGGCCAGCCGGCGTGGATCACGTTCTCCACGGGCAGGTCCAGATCCGTGCCGACGGCAAACCCCCGCGGTTGGGGGAACCGGCTCCGGGGGGCGGGTTCTGTCACGGGGGAGGCCGGGTCTCCATACCGCTCCAGCAGGCGGGCGATCAGCGTAACGCCCTCGGCGTAGGTGAGGGGGCGGCTCGGCTGGAGCAGGTTGCCGGGGTAGCCGGTGACCAGGCCGAGCTGGACCGCCCCGGCCAGCAGCACCTGCTGGTGATCCGCCACCTTCGGCCCGTCGGTGAAGGGGTTGAGCACCGCCGGCTCGGCCGCAAAGCCCTTCTCCTGGTACAGGATCGAGACCAGCTTCATCAGGCCGCCGATGGCATCCTCCCGGCGGAGCACGGTCTGTTCACGGGCCATTCCGCCCGTGTACATCCAGACCCAGTGCTGGCGGGGGTGTGTGTTCGGGTCGGCGTCGCCTGGTGGCTCACCGGCCAGCAGGGCGACCAGCCGGTTCCACTCCAGGGCGGGTATCGGGGTATCCAGCTCCCCCGGGGGAGTCCAGCCCAGCGCCTGGTTCACCCGGGCTACGTGGGGGGCTGCCCAGTGACCGGTCTCGCCGGCGGCGGCGGGGGGAGGGGGGAGGAGGGCGGTCAGCAGTGCGATCAGCAGCCAGATGGCCCAGGGGCGTCTCATGAAGATCATCCTCTCGTCAGACTCTACCTCTCTGACGAACCCGAAGGGTTGCCAGTTTCCAGGGCGCCCCTGGCGTGGTAGACTGCTGGCAGGAGGCGAAATCTCAGATGCTGTCCGCTCTCATGGAGTTGAACCCGATCCTGCTCGGCCTGATCGCCAGTCTCCTCGCCGGCAGTGCGACCAGCATCGGTGCGATTCCGACCCTCTTCACCCGCAACATCTCGCCGAAGGTCTACGACGGCATGATGGGCTTTGCCGCGGGTGTGATGCTGGCTGCGACGGTCTTCAGCCTGCTCCTCCCCGCCATGGAGTACGCCGGGGGAGGGGTCGGCGGGGTGCTGGCGGCAGCGGTGGGGCTGCTGCTGGGTGGCATCTTCCTCGATCTGGTGGACAGGTTCTCCCCCCACCGGCACTTTATCAAGGGGCCGGAGGGCGGTGGTTCGACCTCGGCCCTGGAGCGGATCTGGCTCTTCATTATCGCAATCACCATCCACAACTTCCCGGAGGGGCTGGCGGTGGGCGTCGGCGTGGGCAGCGGCGACGTGGCCAACGGGATCGCCCTGGCCATCGGCATCGGGATTCAGAACATCCCCGAGGGGCTGGCGGTGGCGCTGGCGCTCCTGGGAGAGCGCTACAGCCTGGGGCAGGTCTTTTCAATCACCCTCCTGACCGGGCTGGTGGAGCCAATCGGCGGCCTGGTGGGCGTGGCGGGCGTCACCCTGGCCACGGCGGTGCTGCCCTATGCGCTGGCCTTTGCGGCGGGCGCCATGCTCTTCGTGATCAGCGATGAGATCATCCCCGAGACCCATGAGCGGGGGAACGAGCGAATCGCCACCTACATGCTGCTGTTCGGCTTCATCATCATGATGGCGCTGGACACCACGCTGGGGTAGGAGAGAGGCCGAGGACGGAAGGCGTCACCATGCTATGGGTGAAACATACCGCCCCCGCCGTGCGTCTGACCAGGTAGGAGGTAGAGGCACATGACTTCCCGGACGGTTCCCCGCCCGACGCAACGTTCCCCCCTGCGCATGGCGCTGGGCTCGGTCTACTTCACCCTCCGGCGCTGGGTCCAGTGGTCCTTCTCGCAGACCGACTGGGCGCGCACCATTGCGGACCCGACGACCTTCGGGCAGGTTCTGTTCGAGCACAGGACCCCGCTCTACCGGCGGTTGCGGAACGTGGACATGTGGCTGCAGGAGAACAAGGTGACCAACCTGCGCATCGCCCTGCGCCGCCTGAACGGCGTGGTGATAAAGCCGGGGCAGACCTTCTCCTACTGGCGGCTGCTGGGCAGCCCCTCGGCCCGGAACGGCTACCTGCCGGGGCTCGCCCTGCACAACGGCCAGCTGCGCCAGGAGGTGGCGGGCGGGCTCTGCCAGCTCTCCAACCTGATCTACTGGATGGCGCTCCACTCGCCCCTGACCGTAGTGGAGCGGTGGCGGCACAACTACGACGTCTTCCCTGACGCCGACCGGAAGCTGCCCTTTGGCAGCGGCGCCACCTGTTTCTACAACTACGTGGACCTGCAGCTGAAGAACGAGACCGATCAGCCCATCGGTCTGCACCTCTACCTGACCGACCAGGAGCTGGTGGGCGAGCTCCGGTCCGACCAACCCGCCCCCTACCGCTATGAGGTCTACGAGGCGGCCCACGAGATCCGGCACGAGCCTTGGGGCGGGTACACCCGGCACAACCTGCTCCGCCGGCGGGTCTATACCCCCGACGGGGAGCAGGTGGACGACCAGTTCGTGACCGAGAACCACGCGATCATGATGTACGAGCCGCTCCTGCCCACGCCCGGCACCCACGCATAGAACGCCCCCTGCAGGCCACCAGGCCGCAGGGGGTCTTCTTTCCGGACCACTGTTCTCACCGAGGAGTACAGATCCTTGCGAACCCCTCCCTCCTTTCGTACACTGAGGTCTAATGTTGAAGGATCTGGGTGGGAGGCTGGTCGAGATGAAGCTGTCCACGGTTCTGGTTCACACGGGCGTCCGGCGGGATCCCGCCACCGGATCGGTCTCCATGCCGGTCTACCAGGCGGCCACCTTCCAGCACCCCGGGCTGGGCCAGTCCACCGGCTACGACTACTCCCGCTCGAAGAACCCGACCCGGCAGGCGCTGGAGGAGGGGCTGGCCCGGCTGGAGGGGGGCGCCCGGGGGCTGGTCTTCGCCTCGGGGATGGCGGCGATCCACTGCGCCCTGCAGCTCTTCCGCCCCGGCGACCACCTGATCGTCACCCAGGACCTCTACGGGGGCACCTACCGGCTCCTGGACAAGGTGCTGGGGGTGGCTTTCACCTTTGTGGACACCAGCGACCTGGAGGCGGTCCGGGCTGCCATCAGGCCCAACACCCGGGGGATCTTCGTGGAGACGCCCACCAACCCGTTGCTGAAGACGGCGGATGTGGCGGCCATCGCCGCGGTGGCGCGCCAGGCGGGCGCCCTGCTGATCGTGGACAACACCTTCCTGACCCCCTACCTCTTCCGACCGCTGGAGCACGGGGCAGATATCGTGGTCCACAGCGTCACCAAGTACCTGGCGGGTCACAACGACGTGGTGGCCGGGGGGATCGTGGTGCGGGAGGCGGAGCTTGGCGAGCGGCTCTACTTCTACCAGAACGCCATCGGCTCGGTGCTGGGCCCGCAGGACTGCTGGCTGGTGATGCGGGGGATGAAGACGCTGGCGCTACGGATGGAGCGGCACCAGCAGAACGCCCGCGCCGTGGCCGCCTTCCTGCGGGAGCACCCGCTGGTAGAGCAGGTCTTCTACCCGGGCGTCGGCGGGATGCTCTCCTTCACGGTGCGGGAGCTGCCGCTGGTCGCCCGGGTCCTGGGCCGGGTGCAGCTGCTGCTCTTTGCCGAGTCCCTCGGTGGGGTGGAGTCGCTGATCACCTACCCCTGGACCCAGACCCACGCCGAGATTCCCGAGGAGGTACGGCAGCAGCTGGGCATCTCCGACCGGCTGCTCCGGCTGTCGGTGGGGATCGAGGATGCGGAGGACCTGATCGCAGACCTGAAGCAGGCGCTGGAGGGAGGGGGCCCCGATGCGGTTCGGCACGCGGCTGCTGCACACCGGGTTTGAGGTGGACAAGGCCACGGGGGCGGCAGCGGTCCCCATCTACCAGGTCTCGATGTTCGACCAGCCAGGGCTGGATGAGCCCGGCCCGTTCGACTACGCCCGCTCTGGCAATCCCACCCGGCAGGCGCTGGAGGGGGCGCTGGCCCAGCTGGAGGGAGGGGCGGCGGCCTTTGCCTTCAGCTCGGGCATGGCGGCCATCTCCACGGTGCTGATGCTCTTCAGCGCCGGCGACCACCTGGTGGTGACCGATGACTGCTACGGCGGCACCTACCGGGTGCTGACCCGGGTCTTCGCCCGCTTTCAGATCGAGGCCAGCTTCGTCGATACCAGCGACCCGGCGGCTGTGAGGGCGGCCATCCGCCCGAACACCCGTGGCCTGCTGGTGGAGTCGATATCCAACCCGTTCCTGCGGGTGACCGACATCAAGGCGATGGCCGCCATCGCCCGGGCGCATGGGCTCCGGCTGATGGTGGACAACACCTTCCTCTCCCCCTACCTCTCCCGGCCCCTGGAGGAGGGGGCGGATATCGTGATCCACTCCGCCACCAAGTACCTGGGCGGTCACAGCGACGTGATCGCCGGCTGCGTGGCGGTAAAGGACCCGGCGCTGGCGAAGGAGGTCTACTTCCTCCAGAACGCCTTCGGGGCGGTGCTGGGCCCCCAGGACTGCTTCCTGCTGATGCGGGGAATCAAGACCCTGAAGGTCCGGCTGGACCGCCAGGTGGCCAGCGCCCGGGCCCTGGCCGCCTGGCTGGCGGCGCGCCCCGAGGTGCGGGAGGTCTACTACCCCGGCACCGGGGCGATGCTCTCCTTCCGCCTGGCCTCCGAGGCGATGGCCGCCCCCTTCGTCGAGCGGCTGGAGCTCCCGCTGCTGGGTGTCTCCCTGGGGGCGGTGGAGACGCTGGTGGCGGTCCCGTCCCGCCACTCCCACGCCTCGGTCCCCCCCGAGGAGCGGGCCCGCCGCGGGATCACCGACGATCTGATCCGGCTCTCGGTCGGGCTGGAAGAGGTCGAGGACCTGATGGCCGACCTGGAGCAAGCGCTGGTTTACGCCGTAGCGGTTTAGAGGCTTTTTCGCCACGGATTTCACGGATTACACGGATAATACAGTGATAAAATAAAAGAATAGGCGTTGCCTGTGAGGGGCACCTAACTTCAATGATGTGTGTAAGACCATTGTGGGGTGCTTCGCTGCTTCGCGCCGGCACCACCGAAGAAAAGGGGTACAGCCCATCATTGCCGATTTTCTGATTTCATACATGTCACCGCTATGGTGCGGTGCTTCGCACCGTCACCACTGATGAGGAGGGTATAAAATCCATTATTATTTATTTCATATATTTATCCGTGTAATCCGTGTCATCCGTGGCCTTCATTATCATGCAAAAGGCGGCACCCCCTTTTACCAGGGGGTGCCTTCCTTCTACAGCTCCACCTCATCCAGTTCGAAGAGGCCCTGCTGCTTCATGATGTTGATCAGCTTGATCGGGTACTGCGGGTCGGTGGCGTAGCCGCTCCGCTTCAGCCCCCAGGCGCCGAGGACCGGGTCGGCCATCACCGCCCGGAAGGGGGCGTACCAGGAGCGGGTCAGCAGCAGCTCCTTGTGGTCCAGCCAGTTTTCCTCCACGCTGTGGTAGGCCCGGAAGTAGTCATCCACCGTGTAGCGGACGCCGTTGTAGACCTCCCAGGTTGTGGAGATGATCGAGCCGGCGGTCCCCTTCCCCTTGATGCCGAAGAGGTTGTTGGAGAACTGGCCGGTGTACTTGTCCACCGGGACGAACTGGCCCCAGCCGGTCTCCAGGATCGCCTGGGCCACCTGCAGGGAGGCGGCCATGCCCGTCTCCTCCTGGGACTTGACCGCCATGGCGGCGACGAACTCCTTGAACTTCGCCTTCTCCACGATGGGCCGGGGCTTGTGGATCGTCCCGAGGTAGGTCTGGAAGGTGACCGGGTCGCTGGAGAGGATCCACTGGCCGTTCTTATAGGCCTGGGCGTAGATGGTGACCGCACCCGTGCTGGTGGGCGTCCAGAGCAGCTTCTCCTTGGGGGCCTTCTCCCCCAGGAGGCTGTCCCTGCCGCCGGCTCGCAGGTAGAACCGGATTCGGTCGGCCGGGACGTTGACGGTGGCGCTCAGCTCCACCGGGCCAGTCACCACCTGCTTGGGGCCTACCCCGGAGAGCCAGAGGGTCGGCCTGGCCTCAATGCGGAAGTTGATCGGACCCACCTGCCGCACCGTGCCGGCGCTGTCGGTCACCTCGACGGTCAGGGTGTGCGGGCCGTTGGACTCGGGGCCGAAGGTCCACCAGTACTCCCGCTCGGCGGAGAGCAGCCGGCCGTCCAGCAGGTAGCGGACCGACTTGATCTCGTAGTTGGCCGCCACCGAGAGCCATTTGCCCTGCCCCGTGAGCACGTCACCCTCCTTGAGGGCGCTGAAGGCGGTCCGGTAGCCGGAGTTGACCCTCACCGGCACCGGGTCGGAGGCGTACTCGTTCTCCAGCCGGTCGTAAGCGACCACTCGGAGGTAGCGGGGGCCGTTCAGGCTGACCGGCGGGTACCAGGTGAAGGGGTCGCCGGGGCCGACGGTGCCCAGGTTCGTAGCGGTGCCGGTGGCGGGGTCGTAGAGCTGGTACCAGACCGAGGTGGCGACGAAGTTGAGCTCATGGCCGAGGGTGACCGGGCCCGGAATCTCTCCTCCCGGCGAAACGCCGGTCAGCTTCAGCTTGGTGACCGGCTGGACCTGGACGGTGACCGGCTGGGAGTAGAGGGTGCTGCCGTCGGGGCTCCGCCAGGCGGCCACGATGTGCCGGGTGCCCGCCTGGGTCGGGTCGGGGGTGTAGGTATAGGTGGCGGCAGGGTCTGCGCCGGCGGCGATCAGCCGGGCCTTCCGGGTGGCGGGGTCGACCAGGTAGAAGAAGACCTGCCCCCCGCTGCCGCCCAGCAGGGTGAGGCTGACCGGACCGGTGATCCACTGCCCCTGGGTCACCCCCTGAACCCGGATGGGCGACTCCTGCACGGCGGGAGGCTTGCCGGTATCCACGATCACAGCCCGCCGGGCCTCATCCCAGGAGACGTGAACGCCCAGGGACTGGGAGATGAAGCGAACCGGCACGTAGGTGCGGTTCTCGATCAAGGTCGCGGGCACGTCGAGCATCGCCGCCCGGGTGCAGGAGGGGGTGAGGCAGGCGAGGGAGCGGTCGATCTGCAGCTTGACGTAGCGGCCGCCACGGGTCACCTCCACGGTCCGGCTCTCGCCGTCCCAGTGGGGGATGGCGCCCATCGCCTCAAACACCCCGCGCAGGGGGACCAGGGTCCGGCTGTTCTGGATGACGGGGGCCGGGTTGAGGGCGAGGGGCTTGCCGTCGAGGATCACCTGGACGGGGGCGGCGGCGGAGGTGGAGGGAGCAGGGAACAGCGGGGCCAATAGAGCAAGGCTGGTCACGGCGACCAGCCAGGGGCGTGCGCGCATGGCCAGAACACCTCCGCAACTTCAGTTCCCGGCAGGGCCCCAGGAGGGGCGAGCGGGTTCTGTAACCTTTGGACGTGCTCCCAGCCGTATTCGTTTCATGCCAATTACAGGGACTTGCCGCTCCGGCCCCGGGGACCGGCCAGGCTGAAGGCGACCAGGGCGCCGAGGCCGATCATGCTCAGCTGGTACCAGTCGAGCTGGCGGGGGAGCGGCAGGCGGGCGAAGGCGGGGAGCCAGAGCAGCCCGAAGCCCCCCAGGCTGGCGAGCAGGCTGCTGGCCGCCGCCAGGAGGCCCAGGGCCAGGGAGCGGTGCCTCCCGGCGGCCCGGTGGACCGCCCAGCCGGCGCCAAGGGCGATCAGGACGGCGGCGATGCCCGAGATCCGCTGTAGCAGCAGGACCAGCCCCAGCCATGCCACCGCCCCGGCCAGGCCAGCGATCAGGCAGGCGGCGCCGGCCTTCAGGTACTCGACGGCAGACGGCGCCTCACAGGCACAGAACTCCTTCTCCACGGTCAGGGGTGGCCCCGGGTTGGGCCGATCGGTCATGGAAGACCCTCCCATCATCCTTTTCAAACAAATTCTGGATGAACTGGGTCGAACCCTTCTTTCCGCCGGGGAAAAGCCGCCACCTCCCCCGCCCAGAAAGGAGGAGGAACGGGCCGGATGTCGTATCGTTCTTGGAGTCGATACCCTGCCCGGGGAATCTGACCGGGTTCCCGGGGCAACCTAGATCCAAGCATGGCAGAAGAGGTGCGGTCATGAGAGGTTTCCTGGTCCTGATTCTGGCCCTCGCCCTGCTCCTCCCGGCCTGTGGAGCGGGGAACAAGCTGGCGAACAACAAGTGGGGCAACCTGCAGGTCGCCCTGGAGAACATCCAGCAGCAGGAGAACCAGTGGTCGGCCAACCTGGCGGTCAAGAACCCGACCGAGAAGATGCAGAACTACGCCTACCAGGGCACGGCCAGGTACACCCTGGTGATCAGCCGCGAGGGCAAGGAGGTCCTGCGGCAGGACTTTGACCCCATCGACCCCAGCAAGGCCCACATCCACAACCTGGGCCGCGGGGTGACCAAGGACCACGTCGTGGTCTGGACCTTCCGGGATCAGGAGGGGAAGCGGGTCCCGCCCGGCACCTACCAGGCCACCGTCACGCTGAACGCCACCACGGTGGTCACCGCCCCGAACAAGACGATCCAGACGGTCTACCCGGCCCCCACCCTCGGGCCTGTGACCATCACGGTGAAGTAGTGCGAGAGAGGCCAGCGGCCGGTGCCGCTGGCGCTTTTCTTATCCCGCGGGGACCGCGGTGTTACTAGTATGTAACCAATCTTCTGTAACATCGGCTGCACGGAAGGGTGGTCGAGTGCATGGAGATGTGGACCGGGGACTGGCTGGGCCGGCGGGCCCGGTACACCCCGCACAAGGAGGGGCTGGTGGTGCTGCCGGGGGCGCTCCATGCGGGGCAGGGGAAGCCCGGCGAGCCCCCGCTGCGGCTCACCTTCGCAGCCTGGAACAGCCGGGCCAACCGGACGGCCCACCTGCTCCGCTCCTTCGGCATTCAGCAGGGCGACCGGGTCGCGGTGCTCAGCCAGAACTGCGTGGAGATGCTGGACCTGCTCTTTGCCTGCGGCAAGCTGGGGGCGATCTACACCCCCTACAACTGGCGGCTGACGGCCGGGGAGCTGCGCCCCATGGTGGAGGATGCCCACCCGAAGCTGCTCTGCTACGGCCCGCAGTTCGAGGCGGTGGCCGCCGAGATGCCGGTGCCCCGCCGGGTGGCGATGGCGGAGTTCGATCAGCTCCTGGGCGCCTTCCCGGAGACGGCGCCGCCCCCGGCCTCGGTCGACCTGGAGGACCCCTGGATGATCCTCTACACCGGGGGCACCACCGGCCGTCCCAAGGGGGCGATCATCAGCCACCGGCAGGTGACCTGGAACGCCTGGAACACCATCGCCGGGTGGGGGCTCTGCCCGGATGACCGGGTGCCGATCCTCACCCCGTTCTTTCACACCGGGGGGCTGCACGTCTTCACCACCCCGCTGGTCCAGCTGGGGGGCACCTCGATCCTGATGGGTCACTTCGATCCGGGGCTGATGCTGGAGACGATCCGGACGGAGCGGGTCAGCATCCTCTTCATGGTGCCGACCATGTTCCAGATGGTGATGAACCACCCCGACTTCGCCACCGCGGACTTCTCGGGGATCAAGTTCATGATCTCGGGGGGCGCCCCGTGTCCCCGGCCGATCTACGAGGCATACTGGGCGAAGGGTGTCACCTTCAAGAGCGGCTACGGCATGACCGAGGTAGGGCCTAACTGCTTCGTGCTGCCCGACCATGAGATCAAGCGGAAGGTCGGGTCGGTGGGCTTCCCTATCTTCCACGCCGGGATGCGGGTCATGGCGGAGGACGGGCGGCCCTGTGGCCCCGGTGAGGTCGGCGAGCTGCAGATCACGGGGCCGCACCTCTGCTCCGGCTACTGGCGGAACCCGGACGCCACCCGCCAGTCCAACCCCGACGGCTGGTTCCGGACCGGCGACCTGGCCTACCGGGATGAGGAGGGCTTCTACTACATCGTCGACCGGAAGAAGGACATGTTCATCTCCGGCGGGGAGAACGTCTATCCGGTGGAGGTGGAGGAGGTGCTCTACCAGCACCCCGCGGTGGCGGAGGCGGCGGTGGTGGGCATGTCCGACCCCCTCTGGGGGGAGGTCGGCCGGGCGATGGTCGCCCTGCGGCCCGGCATGACCGCCACGGCCCAGGAGTTGATCGCCTTCTGCCGGGAGCGGCTGGCCCACTACAAGGTGCCCAAGCGGGTGGAGTTCCTGCCGGCGCTGCCGAAGAGCGCCGCCGGCAAGATCCTGAAGCGGGAGCTGCGGGAGATGGAGCCGCAGGACGCAGCCGGCTAGTGCCAGGGCGGCAGGGGTAACCCCCTCTGCCGCCCTTTCTGCCCCCACAGCGAGAGGAGGAGTCTATGCATGCCTACCGTTCGGATCGCCAAGGGTCTCAACCTCTTCTACCGGGAGAGCGGCAGCGGAGACCGGGTGCTGCTCCTGATCCACGGCAATGTCGCCTCGTCGGTCTGGTGGGAGCGGGTGATGGCGCTGCTGCCTGCGGGTCTCAAGGCCTACGCCCCCGACCTGCGGGGCTGCGGCGACAGCGAGAAGCCCGAGGGTGCCTGGGGCATGCACGACCTGGCCGATGACATCTTCCAGTTCGCACAGGCGGTTGGCATCGGGCGGGCGACGGTGGTGGGCCACTCGCTGGGGGGTGCCATCGCCCAGCAGCTGGCGGTGGAGCACCCCGAGCTGGTGGAGCGGCTGCTGCTGCTCAACTCTGCCGAACCCGCCGGCCTGCGGGTGCCGGAGGCGACCTACGCCCAGATCGAGGCGATCAGGAACCAGCCGGAGATCGTCAAGGCGGCCCTGGGCGCCATGGCGCCCACCGCCCCGAAGGATCCCTTCCTGGCCCGGGTCCTGGAGGAGTCGGCCGCCAAGTCGACCGGCGCCTGGGCCCGGAACGGCCAGGCGCTGGAGGCGATGAACCTGGTGGATGAGGTGGGCAGGCTGCAGATGCCGGTGCTGCTCCTCTACGGGGAGAAGGATCTGCTGGTCACCCGGGAGATGCAGGAGCGGATGCACCGGCAGATCCCGACCTCGGTGCTGGAGTGCTGGCCGGAGGTGGGCCATTCCGCCAACGTGGAGGACCCGGAGCGGTTTGTCCGCCGGCTGGTGGCCTTTATGGGGTTCTAACCGCATAGGATGCGCCCGGGGCTCTCATCCCGGGCGTTATTCTTGGTTGACCGATGCCCGTGTTCAGGGTTAGGTTGGTACTAGGAGAAGCCCGATCACTGGAGGGGTCGAATTTTCATGAAGTCGCTGGTTGAGACCTGGGTCCATCATCCCTACTTCGACGAGGCCACCCGCCAGGAACTGGCCGCCGTTGCGGCGGATGAGCGAGAGGTCGAGGACCGCTTCTACCGGTACCTGGAGTTCGGCACCGGCGGTCTGCGGGGCGTGATCGCCGCCGGCACCAACCGGATGAACCGGTACATGGTACGCCTTGCCACTCAGGGCCTGGCCGATTACATTCGGACCTTCGGGGAGGAGGCGATGCGGCGCGGTGTGGTGATCGCTCACGACTCCCGCCGCTTCTCGCCGGAGTTCGCCCGGGAGGCGGCGCTCACCCTAAACGCCAACGGGATCACCGCCTACCTGTGGGACAGCCTGCGCCCCACCCCCATGCTCTCCTTCGCCGTGCGGGAGTTGGGGGCGATCGCCGGCATCGTGGTGACCGCCAGCCACAACCCGCCCCAGTACAACGGCTACAAGGTCTACTGGGAGGATGGCGGCCAGGTGCCGCCCGACCGGGCGGCTGCGATCCAGGCGGCGATCGGAGCCATTGCCGACATCACCACCATCCACCCGATGGAGGAGGCGGAGGCCCGGGCAGCGGGGCTGCTGAAGCGGGTGCCCGAGGGCGTCGACCGGGCCTACCTGGACCGGCTGGCGGGGCTGATCACCACCCCCCGGGCGCACCGGGAGGCCTGCCGGGTGCTCTACACACCCCTGCACGGCACCGGCAACCTGCCGGTCCGGACCGCCCTGAGCGAGGCGGGCTTCCAGGTGAGCGTGGTGGCCGAGCAGGAGCAGCCCGACCCCAACTTCTCCACCGTCTCCTACCCCAACCCGGAGGAGGCGGAGGTCTTCACCCTGGCGCTGAAGCAGGCGGAGGGGGAGCGGCCGGATGTGATCATGGCCACCGACCCGGACGCCGACCGGCTCGGGGTGATGGCCCTGGACAGGGAGGGCCGCTACCGGCTGCTGACAGGCAACCAGATCGGGGCGATCCTGGTGGATTACATCATCAAGTCGCGGGCGGCCAACGGCACCCTGCCGGCCAACGGGGCGGTGCTGAAGTCGATCGCCACCTCCAACCAGGTCGCCGCCCTCTGCCGGCGGTACGGCGTGGCGCTGATCGACACCCACACCGGGTTCAAGTTCATCGGCGACAAGATCCGGGAGTTTGAGGAGACCGGCGCCTACACCTTCCTCTTCGGCTTCGAGGAGTCCTACGGCTACCTGGCCGCCCCCTTTGTGCGGGACAAGGACGCCGTGATGGCCGCCCTGCTGGTGGCCGACGCGGCCGCCTACTACAAGGCGCAGGGGAAGACGCTCTACGACGCCCTGCTGGCTGTCTGGCAGGAGACCGGCTTCTTCCTGGAGGGGCTGCACAACGTCACCCTGCCCGGCAAGGAGGGGCAGGCGCAGATTGCCGCCATGATGGAGTCGCTGCGGGCCAATCCCCCGGCCAGCTTCGGCGGGATCCCCGTCGCCTTCACCGACGATTACCAGACCGAGACCGGGGTGGATCACGCCTCGGGCCGGGAGTACCCGCTCACCCTGGGCCGGGCCAACGTGCTCCACTACCGCTTCGCCGACGGCGGCTTTGTCATGGTCCGGCCGTCGGGCACCGAGCCCAAGCTGAAGATCTACGTCTCGGTGGTGGGGAGCAGCCTGGAGGGGGCGCAGGCGCGGCTGGACGCCGTCCGCCGGGACGCCCTGGCCCGCATGGGCCTGGCATAACCGGTGGCCAACCGCATAGCATGAGAAGGGTCCGCCGTGCTGGCACCACGGCAGACCCCCTGGGGAGCTCTCACTGTCCGGCCGGGCGGGAGGGCTCTTTCCCGTTCTCCGGAGCCGGAGCGGGCGGGATATTCAGGTACTGAATCACCTGGGGGGCGGTGGGGGCCGGGCAGGCCGCCGCCGGGGGCGCGGGCGCCGGCGGCGCCTTGGCGGCTGCGGTCCCCAGGTTGAGCACCGCCGTGGCCACGTTCACCACCGCCGTCACCAGGATGATCGCCTGCACCAGGGCCGATGGCTTCTCCTTTCTCATCCAGGTACACCTCCCACGGAATCAGATTGTCACGTGGTTATGTTTAGAATGCCGGGGAATGGGCGAGAATGCGGAGGAAACCGTTCCGCATGATCCTGTTCGCCGGCTTCTGGTACTTGTCTATGCCGGGGGCTGAAAGAATAGACCGAGAATACCGAATTTCTGGACCGGGATGGGACGGCGGACAAATTCTGGGGCGAACTGCGCGGAAGGCGCCCCAAGACTGAACGAGGTGGATGCAATGCGCCTGATCCGATTGAATGAAGCGGCCCGCATGCTCGGGGTGGATGGTGATACGCTCCGCCGGCGGGCGAAGGGCGGGGACAGCCTGGAGATCTACGGCGTGAAGCTGCAGGTCTACCGGATGGACCTGAGGCCCAACGCCGAGCGCCGGTTCGATGCGGATGAGATCCGGGCGGCGCTGGACCGGATCCAGCGGGTGCGCTAGGTTGGTAGCAGGCTGGGACTGTCTGAAGGCATTCGGGAATGAAGGATTTGGCAGGCCTGAACAGGCACGGGGGGTTGTTGCGTGAAGCTGATTTCGATTGGAAGGGCGGCGAGGCTGTTGGGGATTGACCCTACCGGTCTGCGCCGGCGGGAGAAGATGCTGGCCAGGCTGGCCCGGACCCATTAGGCGGGTGCATCTGTTTGTGCCCATTGCCCAGGATATCCCTATGCATGAGGGCGAGGAGGCATGACTGTTGGCGAACCTGATCACCACCCGGGAGGCGGCCCGACTGCTCAAGGTCGATCCCCGCACCCTGCGGAAGTACGAGACCCCCGACGGGCGCTGGTGCGAGATCCTGGGGCTGCGGTTCCGGGTCCTCCGGCTCGGGCCCTCACCCCTCTCCCAGCGCCGCTACGACCGGGACGAGATCGAGCGGGCGCTCCGGAGGGCGCACCCGGGCGCATAACCGAGGCCACGGTTCCGGTGTGAACCGTGGCCTTTCCCTTGCTTCCGGGTCAACTCTTCACGGCGAACCCGGTTTTGCACCCCCGTCAGCCGCTCTGTAACCCCCGCGAAACTCAATGGATGTACTATGTACTTGACAGCATGCCGTGTGCCGTACAAACCGTCTTGATCAGCAGAAGCGAGGTGCTTTGCGATGTCAGAGACTCGGCCGTACGTGGGTGTGGTCAGCACGGGGATCTACATTCCGGAGGGGCGGCATACCGCGGCCCACATCGCCCGGGAATCGGGCGTGCCGCAGGACGTGATCGAAAAGAAGATGGGCTTCCGGCAGAAGCCGGTGGCCGGGCCGGAGGACGGCACGGCCGCCATGGGGATCAAGGCGGCCCGGCAGGCGATTGAGCGGGCCGGAATCGATCCGAGCGAGATCGACCTGGTGATCTACATCGGTGAGGAGTACAAGGAGTACCAGCTCTGGACCGCCGGCATCAAGACCGCCTTCGCGGTGGGTGCCAGCCGGGCCTGGGCCTTCGACGTCCAGCTGCGCTGCGGCACCTGGGTGCTGGGCATGAAGCTGGCGGAGGCGCTGATGCTGAGCGATGACGGGGTCAGGACCGTGCTGCTGGCCGGGGGCTACCGCAACGGCGACTTCATCGACTACAAGAACCCCCGGGTCTCCTTCATGTACAACCTGGGCGCCGGCGGCGGCGCCATGCTCCTGCGCAAGAACCATGGCCGGAACCGGGTGCTCGGCTCCGCGGTGATCGTGGACGGCTCGCTCTCCGAGACCGTGGGCGTGCTGGGCGGCGGCACCAGGGCCGGCCTGCGCAACTTCGACTCCTCCCTCTACCAGCTGGAGGTGCTGGACCCGGAGACCACGAAGAACCGGCTGGGCGAGGTCTCCAACGCCAACTTCGTCCAGGTGGTCAGGGAGGCCTGCGCCAAGGGCGGCTATGAGCCCAGCCAGATCGACTACTGCGCCATCCTCCACATGAAGCGCTCGGCCCATGAGATGCTGCTGGGGGCGCTGGGGCTGACCACCGAGCACGCCATCTACCTGGAGGACTACGGCCACATCGGCCAGATCGATCAGATCCTCTCGATTCACCTGGCGCTGGAGCAGGGGAGGATCAAGGACGGCGACCTGGTGGTGGGCGTCAGCGCCGGGGTCGGCTACGCCTGGGGCGCCACCGCCATCAAGTGGGGACCCGTGGAGTAACGGAGGCGAAGGAGCATGCTCACGAAGTGGCGTGCGAGCGCCCCTCAGCCGGAGCCCGGCCGGGGGGCGCCTTTTGTTCCCGAACAAAAGCCATATATTCCGATTGACTTACTGTAGATTCCGGCGCTATCATGGAGCTATCCCCGGGGAGGCCGGTTCGGGCCATCCCCGCAGGAGGAGGAAGTGCTGTTGAGCCGCGACCCAGCCAGCCGCAGCTTGAGCCTCTCGCTCCGCCTGGAGGGCCGGCGAGCGGTGGTGATCGGCGGCGGGCCGGTGGCCGAGCGGAAGGTGCGGAAGTTGCTGGCGGCCGGGGCGGCGGTGACGGTGATCAGCCCCGCCGTGACCCCCGGCCTCGCCGCCCTGCCGGTCACCTGGCTCCGCCGCCCCTTTGAGCCCGGCGACACCCGCGGGGCGCTGCTGACCGTTGCCGCCACCGGCCTCCCCGAGGTGGACGGGGCGGCTGCGGCGGAGGCCGAGGCGGAGGGGCGCCTGGCGCTGGTGGCGGGCGACGGGGAGGCCGGCAACGCCGCCCTGATGGCGGAGCTGCACCGGGGGCCGGTGACGGTGGCGGTGGCCACCGGGGGCGCCTCCCCGGCGCTGGCCCGGCGGATCCGGGAGGCCATCGCCCCGGTGATCGGCCCCGAGTACGGCGCCCTGGCCCACCTGCTGGGCCGGCTCCGGCGCCGCCTGAAGCAGCAGCCCGGCCTCTCCCGGGCCGACCGGTCCCATCTTCTCCGATCGGTCGCCCTGGGATCCGCCCTGGAGCGGCTGGCCCGCGGCGAGGCGGTGGAGAGCCTCCTGGAAGAGATCATGAAGGAGTTGGCAGCCCATGAGCGTCAAGGAGACCCCCGCCCAGCGGGTGGAGCGGGTGAAGCGTGAGAAGGCCCCCTGGTCGATCCTGGAAGATATCAAGCGCTACGCCCGGGAGGGCTTCGACTCCATCCCCGACGAGGACCTGAACATCCGCTTCAAGCACTGGGGCATCTACACCCAGGGGGACGGGGGAGGGGTCCGGGGCAAGGCGGTGCCCTACCTGATGATGCGGATCCGCACCCCCAACGGGGTGGTCACCGCCCAGCAGGCCCGCAAGGTGGCCGAGGTTTCGGAGCGGTTCGCCCAGTCGAGCCTGGACATCACCACCCGGGCCAACTTCCAGCTTCACTGGATCACCATCGAGGATCTCCCCAGGGTCTGGGAGGAGCTGGAGTCGGTGGGGCTGATCTCCATGGGCTCCTGCGGCGACAACACCCGCACCGTCACCGGCTGCCCGCTCAGCGGCCACGAGCAGGGCGAGATCGCCGACACCACGGCGCTCACCCTGGCGGTGGACCGCCACTTCAACGGCAACCCGGCCTTCGCCAACCTCCCCCGGAAGTTCAAGATGACCATCACCGGCTGCCCCCACTGGTGCACCTACCCCGAGATCAACGACGTGGGGCTGACCGCCGTCCGGCGGGGTGAGGAGGTCGGCTTCCACATCCGGGTGGGCGGCGGCCTCTCCACTCGGCCCCACATGGCGCTGAAGCTGAACGCCTTCATCCCCTGGGGGCAGGTGATCCCGGTGCTGGAGGCGGTGGTCGCCATCTTCCGGGACAGCGACGAGCTGAGGATCAACCGGCAGAAGGCCCGCATGAAGTTCCTGTTCCTGGACCACGGCTGGACCGCCGACTCCTTCCTGGCCGAGGTGGAGCGCCGGCTGGGCTACCGGCTGGACCCGGCGGTGGAGGAGGTGCTGCCCGAGGAGAGCTACCGGGACCATGTGGGCATCCACCCGCAGAAGGAGGAGGGGCTCTACTACGCCGGCTTCTCGGTGCCGGTGGGCCGGCTCACCCCGGCGCAGCTCAGCCGGATCGCCGACCTGGCCGACACCTACGGCGACGGGCAGCTCCGGCTGACGGCGATGCAGAACATCCTGATCCTCAACCTGCCGGAGGCGAACCTCCCCGCCTTCCGGGCGGCGGCGGGGGCGGTGGGCATCCCCCTGGAGGCCTCCCCCTTCCACCGGGGGACGATCTCCTGCACCGGCTCGGAGTACTGCAAGCTGGCGATCGTGGAGACCAAGCGGTTCAGCGACAACCTGAAGGCAGAGATGGAGCGGCGCTTCCCGGAGTTCGGGGAGCAGGTGAAGCTCCACGTGACCGGCTGCCCCAACTCCTGCGGCCAGCACTGGATCGCCGACATCGGGCTGCAGGGGGTGGCGGTGAACGGCGGCGACGGCTTCGACTTCTTCCTCCACGGCGGGCTGGGCGCCGAGGCGGCCTTCGGCCGGCGGATCGGCTACCGGGCGGCGGCGGCTGACGTCCCCGATGCCCTGGAGCGGCTCTTCCGGGCCTACCTGGCCACCCGGGCCCCCGGCGAGCGGTTCCAGCGCTGGGCCAACCGGGTGGGGGATGAGGCGCTGCTCCGGTTCCTGGAAGAGGGTCTGTCCTAGGAGGAGGATGGCGTGATGGCGGCGGGGATCGTCTACCTGGTGGGCGCCGGCCCCGGTGACCCGGAGCTGGTCACCGTCAAGGCGCTCCGGATCATCCAGACGGCCGATGTGCTGGTCTACGACCGGCTGGTCTCCCCGGCCCTGGTGGCCCAGTCCCGCCCCGATGCCGAGCGGATCTACGTGGGCAAGGAGGCCGGCCGCCACGGCCGGAAGCAGGCGGAGATCAGCCGGCTCCTGCTGGAGCGGGCGCTGGCGGGCAAGACGGTCTGCCGGCTGAAGGGCGGCGATCCCTTCGTCTTCGGCCGGGGCGCCGAGGAGGCGGAGGTGCTGCAGGCGGCCGGGGTGGAGTACCGGGTGGTGCCCGGGGTGACCGCCGCCGTGGCCGCGGCGGCCCACGCGGGGATCCCGGTCACCCACCGGGAGCGCTCCGGCTCGGTCGCCCTGGTGACGGGCCACGACGCCTGCACCGGCCGGGCGGCGGTGGAGTGGGAGCACCTGGCCCGGGGCGCCGGGACGCTCTGCATCTACATGGGGATCGAGTCGCTGGCGGCCACCGCCGCCCGGCTGATCGGCCTGGGCCGGCCGCCCGAGACCCCGGTGGCGGTGGTCCGCTGGGGCACCACCGCCGAGCAGCTCACCGTGACCGGCACCCTGGCAACCATCGCCAGTCTGGTGGAGCGGGCGGGGATCCGCCCCCCGGCCATGGTGGTGGTGGGCGAGGTGGTAGCCCTGCGGGAGCGGCTGGCCTGGGCGGAGCGGCTCCCCCTGCACGGCCGGCGGCTCCTGTTGCCCCTCCTGGGCCCGGCGGAGCCCGCCTGGGTCGAGCCCTTCCGGCGGCGGGGGGCCGAGCTCTGGGAGTGGCCCCTTGCCCCCGCCACCGCCCACCTGCTCCGGGAGGCGATCACCGGCGGGGCGGTGGGGGCGGTCCTCCTCCCGACGCCGGCGGTGGCGGCGGAGTTCGCCCGGCTGGCCGGGGTGGTGCTGGAGCAGGCGCCGGGCCTCCTCCTGGCCGCCCTGGGGGAGGAGTCGGCCACAGCCGCCCGGGCCGGTGGCCTTCACCCCGCCCTGACCGCCCCCACCAGCGAGGAGGTGGCCGAGGCGATGGCCCGGCTCACCCTGCTGGAGGCGGCGCCGGCATGAGCCAGGCCGTCCTGATGATCGGCCACGGCTCACGGGAGCGCGCCGGCAACCAGCAGTTTCTGGAGCTGGCCGGGGCTCTGGCGGAGCGGCTCGCCCCCCTGCCGGTGGCCCCCGCCTTCCTCGACCACGCCCAGCCCTCGATCCAGGCGGCCATCGACGGGCTCGAGCAGCGGGGCGTCCGGGAGGTCCGGGTGGTCCCGCTCTTCCTCTTCGCCGCCGGCCACGCCAAGCTAGATGTGCCCCGGGAGCTGGCGGCCGCCCGCCGGCGCCACCCACACCTCGCCTTCCGCCATGGCCGGGTGCTGGGGGTGGAGCCCGCCCTGGTGGCGGTCTGCGCCCAGCGGCTGGCAGCGGCCGAGGCGGGCGACCCCTGCCGCTCCGAGACGGCGGTGCTCCTGGTGGGCCGGGGCTCCAGCGACGCCGAGGCGAACCGGGGGCTGCGCCAGGTGGCCGGCCTCCTGCAGGGTGTAACCGGATGCGCCCGGGTGGAGAGCGCCTACTGCGACGTGGCCCCCCCGTCGGTGGAGGAGGGGCTGGCCCGCTGCCTCGCCCTTGGGGCGAGGCGGGTGGTGCTGCTCCCCTACTTCCTCTTCCGCGGGGTGCTGATGTGCCGGCTGCAGGCGACCCTGGCCCGCTGGCAGGCCGACTTTCCCGGCGTCGACTTCCGCCTCGCCGGGGCGGAGGGGCTGGCCCAGGGGGGTGCGCTCCTCGACCTGCTGGTGGAGCGGGTGGAGGAGCTGGCATCCACCGACCCCTGATTCCCTCTTGACTCACTAGTAACCATCGGTTATGATATGACCATCGGTTAGTAACCAGTGGTTAGAAACGGTTCGACTCAGGAGGGATCGGGGATGCCAAACCGGCAGGAGCAGCGCTCCGAGGAGACCAAGCGGGCGATTCTGGAGGCGGCGAGGGAGCTCTTTGCCGCCCGGGGCTTCGATGCGGTGACCATGCGGGAGATCGCCAAGGCGGCGGGCTGCTCCCACACCACCATCTACATCTATTTCAAGGACAAGGAGGCGCTGCTCCACCAGTTGGCCATGGGCCCCCTGCAGGCGCTGCGGGAGGCGATGGAGCAGGCGCTCTCCGACCCCCGCCAGGCGCCCCGGGAGCGGCTGAAGCTACTCAGCCAGGTCTTCCTGGACTTCTGCCTCTCCAACCGCTCGGTCTACACCACCCTCTTCATCACCGGGGCCACCCGGGTGGATGAGCCGGAGCCGGAGCTGGAGGTGAACCGGCTACGGAACCATCTCTTCGGGCTGCTGCAGCGGGCGGTAGGGGAGGCGCTCCCCCCGGGCCTGCCGGCGGAGCGGGTGCTCGCCTATGCCCGGGCCTGCTTCTTCACCCTGCACGGGATCATCGCCACCTACGCCGCCTCCGCGGAGCCCTTTGACCAGTTGATGGAGCGGCTCGCCTCCACCTTCGACCTGGCCCTTGAGGTGATGCTGACCGGCTCGATCCAGATCGCTGAAAGGGAGGTGCGGTAGCGATGCGGATCACACAGGTCTCCCCGCACATCTGGAGCCTCCGCTCCTGGCTGATCGTCCCGGTCACCGTCTGGCTGGTGCGGGAGGAGGAGGGGCTCACCCTGGTGGATGGGGGGCTCTCCTTCATGACCGGGGGGATCCTCCGCTTCATCGAGGGGCTGAAGGCCGGGCCGCTCCGGCGGATTCTCCTGACCCACGGCCACGTGGACCACGTCGGCGCGGTCACCCGGATCCGGGAGCGGTACCCGGTGCCGGTCTTCGCCCACCGGGTCGAGTTGCCCTACCTGGAAGGGCAGCAGCTCTACCCCCGCCGGCGGAAGCTGGAGCAGAACCTGCCCCGGGGGCTGGCCCAGCCCCTCCCCGAGGAGGGGGACGGCAGGCTGAGCCGAATCGGCGGACTGCAGCCCTACTTCACCCCGGGCCACTCCCCCGGCCACGTCGCGTACTATCATGAGCAGGACCAGGTGCTGCTGGCGGGCGATCTCTTCTCCTCCCGCGGCGGGCGGCTGCGCAAGCCCTTCGCCTTCGCCACCGCCGACATGGCCGAGGCGGTCCGGAGCGGCCGGCTGGTGGAGGAGCTGCGGCCCCTCCGGCTGGAGATCTGCCACGGCGGCCCGGTGCTCCACCCCGCCCGGCAGATGGAGGCCTACCTGAACCAGGCCTGATCCCACCCGCTCCCCCCCGACCGACGAGCCCCCACCATCCGGCAGGGGGCTCGTAGTGCTTTGTTACCTTCCTGTTACCGTCGTTTGTATTAATAGAATCGTCTATCGTATAGTCCGCATGGTCACCTTTTGGTTCGCGGGATCCCGCACTCGTCGCGAGCCCGACCCCTTCCGGGGAAGGGCGCACCGTCTCGAAATGGGGAGAGGGGGACTACATTCCGTGAAGAAGACTCGCAAACTGTACGCATCGTTCCTGGCTGGCGCACTGGCCCTGTCGCTGGTTCTGACCGCCTGCGGCGGCACCAAGAGCACCACCCCGCAGCAGCCCGCAGCGGGCAATGAGCCAAAGCAGGAGCAGCCGAAGGCGGAGCCCAAGCCCCCGGTCAAGATCGCCGTGGTCACCTCCCGCAGCGGCCTCTTCGAGGCCTGGGGTACCCACAGCCTGCGCGGCTTCGAGATCGGCCTGGAGTACGCCACCGGCGGCACCATGGAGGTCGCGGGCCGCAAGCTCGAGGTGAAGGTCTACGACGACCAGGGCAAGCCTGACGTGGGCAAGGCCATGACCGAGCAGGCGATCACCGAGTGGAAGGCCGACTTCATCATGGGCACCGTCTCCTCCGGCATCGCCACCCAGATGATTCCCGTCATCGACCAGTACAAGAAGATCTTCATCGTCGAGCCGGCGGCGGCTGACAACATCACCGGCGCCAACTTCTCCAAGTACCTGTTCCGCACCGGCTCCAACACCAGCCAGGACGCCCTGGCCGGCGCCGTGGGCGCCACCAAGATGGGCAAGAAGATCGTCCAGCTCGCCCCCGACTACCAGTGGGGCAAGGACTCCGCCGGCGCCTGGGAAGGGATCATGAAGGCGAACGGCGCCACCGTGGAGAACGTCTTCGCCCCGCAGGAGACCACCGACTTCACCCCGTACTTCCAGCGGATCCTGGCCATGAAGCCGGAGGTGCTGGTGGTCCACTGGGCGGGCGCCAACGGCACCAAGCTGTTCCAGCAGGCCGGTGAGCAGGGGGTCTACCAGAAGGTGAAGGTGACCGGCGGCATCGCCGACTTCGCCGCCATGAAGACCATGGGCGCCAAGGCGGCCGGCATGTCCGGCATGGTCAAGTACTTCCACACCCTGCCGAAGAATCCGGTCAACGATTACCTGATCAAGCGGCACAAGGAGAAGCACAACGGCGAGCTGCCCGACCTCTTCACCGGCGGCGGCATGGCGGCGGGCATCGCCATCGTCGAGGGGCTGAAGAAGACCGGCGGCGACACCGACGCCGACAAGCTGGTGGCCGCCATGGAGGGGATGAAGTTCCCCAGCCCGAAGGGTGAGATGGAGTTCCGCAAGGAGGACCATCAGGCCCTGCAGACCATGTACCTGGTGGAGCTGGCCATGAACGAGGGCTTTGACTTCCCGACGCCCAAGCTGATTCAGGAGCTGAAGCCCAGCGAGACGGCTCCGCCGGTCAACGCCAAGAAGTAAGCGCCAGGGGGGTGCGGAGGGGCGGGAATGGACCCGCCCCTCTCCTGTCACGATGGAACATATACTGGAGACAGAGGAGCTGACGGTCCAGTTCGGCGGGCTCGTCGCCGTGGACCACGTGAACCTGAAGGTGCGCAAGGGCGCCTTCCAGTCGGTGATCGGCCCCAACGGCGCCGGCAAGACCACCCTCTTCAACCTGATCTGCGGCATCTACAAGCCGACCCATGGCCGGGTCCGGTTCCTGGGCCGCGACATCACCGGGATGGCGCCCCACGCCGTCGCCCAGCTGGGGCTGGGCCGCTCCTTCCAGATCACCAACATCTTCCCGAACCTCTCGGTGCTGGAGAATGTGCGGCTGGCGGTGCAGGCACGGGCCAACGTGGGCTACCGCTTCCTCCGGCTGGCCAGCGCCTACGCCGAGTTTGAGGAGCGGGCCCGGGAGATCCTGCGGCAGGTCAACCTGGGCGGCAAGGAGCAGCTGACCGCCACCGCCCTGCCCCACGGGGACAAGCGGAAGCTGGAGATCGGCATGCTGCTGGCCACCGAGTCGGAGCTGCTGCTGCTGGATGAGCCGACGGCGGGCATGTCCCACGAGGATGTGCCGGCGGTGATCGAGGTGGTCGAGCGGATCAAGGCGACGGGCAAGACGATCCTGCTGGTGGAGCACAAGATGGACCTGATCCTCTCCCTTTCCGACACGGTGACGGTGCTGAAGAGCGGGGCTGTGATCGCCGAGGGGACGCCGGAGCAGATCGCCGGCGATCCGGAGGTCCGCCGCGCCTACCTGGGAGGGATGGCCGTATGACGCTGCTGAAGCTCTCGGGCGTCCATACGTACATTGGCCAGTTCCACATCCTCCAGGGGATCGAGATGGCGATCGTGGAGGACGAGGTGACCTGTCTGCTGGGCCGGAACGGCGCCGGCAAGACCACCACCCTGAAGACGATCATGGGACTGCTGCCCCCGAGCCAGGGCTCGATCCAGTTCGCCGGGGAGGAGATCGCCGGCAAGGCGCCCTTTGAGGTGGCCCGGCAGGGGATCGGCTATGTGCCGGAGGACCGGGGGGTCTTCGTCGACCTGACGGTGGAGGAGAACCTGCTGCTGGCGGAGCGGAAGAAGGGTCAGCTGGCGGCCCACAAGGAGCTGATCCTCGACCTCTTCCCCGACCTGGGCCGCTTCTGGCAGCAGAAGGGCGGGCGGCTCTCGGGCGGCCAGCAGCAAATGCTGGCGGTCTCCCGGGCGCTGGTGGCGGAGAACCGGCTCCTGCTGATCGACGAGCCCTCCAAGGGGCTGGCGCCGATCGTGGTGGAGCACCTGGCCCAGGCGTTCAATGAGCTGAAGAAGCACACCACCATCGTCCTGGTGGAGCAGAACTTCTGGCTGGCCTCGGCCACCGGTGACCACTACTGCATCCTGGACGACGGGCTGGTGGCCCACAGCGGGCTGATGGCCGATCTGATCAAGGACGAGCAGCTGCAGGCGACCTATCTGGGCGTCAGCACGAAGGGGAGGGCTGTCTAGCATGGGTACGGTTGAGATCACCTTCCCCCTGCTGGTCTCGATCATCCTGAACGGGCTGGCCATCGGGATGCTCTACTTCCTGGTAGCGGTCGGCCTCTCGGTGATCTTCGGGTTGATGCATGTGCTCAACTTCGCCCACGGCTCCATGTTCATGGTGGGGGCCTACGTGGGGCTGACCGTCTTCCGGCTCTTCGGCGACCCCGGCACCGGCACCGCCCCCACCTGGGGCTTCTTCGTCGCCATGCTGGCCGGTGCGCTGGCCGGCTTTGTGGTGGGCTGGCTGACGGAGCGCTTCCTGATCCGCCCGCTCTACAAGCGGCCGATCTTCCTGGTGCTGCTCACCCTGGGGCTGATCCTGGTGCTGGACGAGACGGTGAAGCTGATCTGGTCGCCCAACCCGCAGGGGCTGGTGATCGTGCCGGCCTTCGCCGAGCCGGTCTCCATCGGCGACCAGAACTTCGCCTCCTACCGGATCTTCCTGATCCTCTTCGGGGCCTTGATGATGCTGCTGGTCTGGTGGCTGGTCAACAAGACCAAGGTGGGGATCATCATCCGGGCGGGGGTGCAGGATGCCGACATGGTCCAGACCCTGGGGATCAACGTCCGGCAGGTCTTCACCATGGTCTTCGCCGTGGGCGCCGCCCTGGCGGCGCTGGGCGGGATTGCCACCGCCCCCTTCAACGGGGTCTACCCGGGGATGGGCGGCGAGTTCCTGCTCAAGTCCTTCATCGTCGTGGTGATCGGCGGCTTCGGCTCCATCGTCGGCACGGCGCTGGGCGCCATCTTCCTGGGGCTGACCGAGCAGCTCCTGCCCTGGTTCTTCCCGAAGATGGCGGCGGTGGCGCCGGTGGCGGTGATGGCGCTGGTGCTGCTGCTGAAGCCGGAAGGGCTCTTCAACCTGAGCGGGAGGAGGTCGGGCTGATGCTGCAGAGGATCAAGGCGGACCGCTGGCTCCTCCTGGCGACCCTGGCGCTCCTCCTGCTGCCGCTGCCCAAGCTGCTGGCCACCCACGGGCTGCTGCCCGAGGCGGCGGGGGCCTGGCCCCCGACCCACTACCTGCAGCGGGGAACCGAGGTCTTCATCTGGGCGATCTTCGCCCTCTCCTACGACCTGCTGATCGGCTACACGGGGATCGTCTCCTTCGGCCACTCGCTCTTCCTGGCGCTGGGCGCCTACTCCATCGCCACCGGGGTGATGAAGCTGGGGCTGGCCTTCCCGGTCGCGATCCTGACCGGCCTGGTGGCCAGCGCCGTGATCGCCGCCGTGGTGGGGCTGCTCTCGCTCCGGCTGAAGGGGCACGGCTTCGCCATGATCACCCTGGCCTTCGCCGAGGTGGGCCACGTGCTGGCGCTGAAGCTCTCGGACTACACCGGCGGCGAGGATGGCCTCTCGGTCCGGGTGCCGCTCTGGCTGGCCAACCGGACCAACGACTACTTCATCGGACTGCTGCTGCTGATCGCTGCCTTCCTGCTGGTCCGCCGGATCACCCAGTCCCCCTTCGGGCGGGTGCTGGAGGCGATCCGGGAGAACGAGAACCGGGCGATGGCCCTGGGCTATAACGTGACCGCCTACAAGGTGGGGGCGATGACCATGGCCGGGGTGATGGGCGGCGCCGCCGGCGTGGCGATGGCCATCATCGACACCCGGTTCGCCATCTCCTCGCTCTCCACGGCGGGACCGACCATCGAGGTGATGCTGATGACGATCCTGGGCGGGGCCGGTACGCTGATCGGTCCGGTGCTGGGCGCTGCGGCCGTCCGCCTGCTGGCCTACCTGCTGCCGGGGCTGACCGACATCAGTCCGCTCTTCCAGCGCTGGCAGTTGATCCTGGGCCTGATCTACATCGGTACGGTTATGTTCCTGCCCTACGGGATCGTCGGGACCTATCGACTCCGGCTGAAGCGCTCCCTGGAGCGGATCCTCACACCGGCGAAGAAGGCGGCGTAAGGGTGGGAGAGGAGGATCGGGATGCTGACCGAAAAGTGGCAGAAGATGTACCGTGAGAAGCTAGTCTCCTTCGATGAGGCGGTCAGCCATGTCAGGTCCGGGGATCGGATCGCCGTGGGCATGGTGGCGGCGGAACCGCCCGGACTGCTCAGCCGCCTGCACACCATCGCCGACCGGGTGGAGAACGTCAGCGTCTTCGCCGCCCTGCTGGTGGGGAGCTACGAGTGGGTGAGGAACCCGGCCTACAAGGGGCGGTTCCTGCACCAGGCCTGGTTTTACGGCGATGTGGCCCGCAAGGCGCACGCCAGCCACCAGGGGGCGACGATGGTGCCCAACAACCTGCACCGGGCGGGCCGGGACCGGTATGAGGTGGCGCCGCTGAACGTCCTCTTCACCACCGTCTCGCCCATGGACAAGCACGGCTACTTCTCGCTCTCCCTCTCCACCGTCTTCGAGCCGTGGGTGCTGAAGAGCGCTGACCTGGTGGTGGTGGAGGTGAACGAGAACTCGCCCCGCACCTTCGGCGACACGGCGCTCCATGTCTCCCAGGTCAACTGGATCGTGGAGAACCACGTGCCGATCTTCAACATGCCGAACATCGCCCCCGGCCCGGAGGAGGAGGCGATCGCCGGCTACGTGGCCGACCTGGTGGAGGACGGGGCCACCATCCAGCTGGGCATCGGCGGGATTCCGAATGCGGTGGCCGGCTTCCTCAAGCACAAGAAGGAGCTGGGGATCCACACCGAGATGATCGTCGACGCCATGTACGACCTGTACGAGGCGGGGGTGGTGACCAACAGCCGCAAGACGATCAACCGGGGAAAGACCATCGGCTGCTTCGCGGCGGGCTCCAGGCGGCTCTATGACTGGCTGGACAACAACCCGGCGGTGGAGATCCGGGACGGGAACTACACCAACGACCCCTGGGTTCTGGCGCAGAATTACAAGATGACCTCGATCAACACCGCGATCTCGATCGATCTGACCGGGCAGGTCTGCTCGGAGTCGATCGGCCCGATGCAGTATTCGGGCACGGGCGGGCAGCGGGACACCCACGTGGGCGCCTACATGAGCCCCGGCGGGAAGGGGATCCTCTGCCTCCGCTCCACCGCCAAGGGTGGGACGGTCTCGACCATCGTCCCGATCCTGGCGCCCGGCTCGGTGGTGACCATGACCCGGAACGAGGTGGACTACGTGGTGACGGAGTACGGGGTGGCCCACCTGCGGGGGCGCTCGGTGCACGAGCGGGCGGCGGCGCTGATCCGGATTGCCCATCCCAACTTCCGGGATCAGCTGAAGGAGGAGGCGGAGCGGTACGGCTGGCTGCCATAGGAAAGGTCGAGAGCGGACCGGGCGTCCCCGAACGGGGCGCCCGGGCAGATTACCAGGGGGAGGAAGGTCCGCTGAGCCCCGCTTTTTGCCCCGCCAAAGAAGGCACAGATGATCATCCGGTCGAACTACCGATCATGGTGAAAACACCTTCGGGAAGTGAGACGGGTGAAGGATAACTTTCTGCTCTCCACCAAGTTCGTCCCGCCGGCGACGGCTCAGGACGTGGTCTGGGTGGAGAGCTTTCTCCGGAAGATGGAGCAGGCGGAGCGGCACGGGGTGATCCTGGTGCGGGCGGGGGCCGGCTATGGCAAGTCGACCATGCTGAGCGCCTACGTGGCCCGCGCCGGTCTCCCCTTCTTCTGGCTTACCCTGACCGAGGAGGATGCGGAGCTGCGGGTCTTCCTGGAGGGGCTGATCCAGGCCGTGCGGGCCCGGCGCCCCGCCCTGCTGTCCGATGCGGCCCGCATGTTGGAGGAGAGCGAGGAGCTGGGCCGCTCCTGGCGGTACATCCTGAACGCCTGGATCAACGGGATCCACGCCCTGGAGGGCGAAGAGGTCTGGCTGGTCATTGAGGACTGCCACCTGGTCCAGGGGCAGACCGAGGTCTACCGGGCCCTGGAGTACCTGCTGCGCCATGCCCCGCCCAACCTGAGGGCGGTGCTCACCTCCCGCCACCCCTTCACCTTCCTGCCCCTGAGCGAGTGGAAGCTGAAGGGGCGGGTGCTGATGATCGACGAGGAGGACCTGGCGCTGGATGAGCGGGAGATCAGCAAGTTCATGCGGCGGCGCCGGGACCGGAGGCTGACCCGCCGGGAGGCGGCGCTGATCCGGGAGGTGACGGAGGGCTGGCCCATCGCCGTGGAGATGATCGCCGCTGCGGTGGGCGAGAGTGAGCCGCTGGAGACGGTGACAGCTGACCTGCGGGTCAGCGCCGGCGACCTCTTCTCCTTCCTGGCGGCCGATGTGCTGGAGCGGCTGCCGCAGGAGCTGCGGGAGTTCATCCTCCGCGCCTCGGTGGTCCACACCCTGACCGAGTCCTTCTGCACCGCCCTCTTCGGGCCGGAGGCCCGGCGGTACCTCTCCGAGGCGATGCAGCGGGGGGTGCTGCTGCAGGACTTCGGGCGGGGGAACTACGGCTTCCACCGGCTCTTCCGGGACTTCCTGCTCTTCCAGGCGGAGCAGGAGGGGGTCGACCTCTCCTCCCTGCGCCGGAAGGCGGCGGCCTACTGTCTGGAGGAGGGGATGCGGGAGGAGGCGGTGGAGTACATGCTGGAGGGCGGCGCCTACGAGGAGGCGGCCCGTCTGATCCAGGAGCTGGCGCCGGCGATGATCCGGCAGACCCGCTTCCAGACGGTGCTCCAGTGGCTGGACGGCCTGCCTCGGGATGTCTGCGCCCTCCACCCCGGGGTCTACCTGCTGCGGGGCGACATCAAGCGCTCGCTCAGCGCCTTCCACGAGGCGCTCTCGGTCTACGAGGAGGCGGAGCGGCTCTACCGCACCCTGGAGGATCGGAATGGCCTGGCCGAGGTGCTGATGCGCAAGGCGCTGGTCTTCCTGGACACGGTCCAGCCCTCCCGGGCGGAGCCCCTGCTCCAGCGGGCCCTGGCAATCAAGGAAGAGCTGGGGGTGGAGACCGGCCCGCTGCTGGCCCTGATCGCCGAGAACAAGCTGAACCTGGGCCGTCTGGAGCAGGCCCGGCAGATCGTCGAGCGGCAGAAGGCGAAGGCGGCGGAGACCGGCGCCCTGGTGGAGGCCCGCCTGCTGCTCCGGCAAGGGCGGTACACCGAGGCGGTCGCCTTCGTGGAGGAGCGGCTGGCCAACCCCGACTTCGTCCAGGATGAGCTGCCCAAGGCTCACCGGGAGCTGCGGCTGGTCCTCTCCCTGCTCTACAACCTGCAGGGGCGCCGCAACCAGGAGTCGATGGAGCTGGCCCGGGAGGTGCTGCTCACCTCCCAGCGGGTGGGCTCCCGCTTCACCGAGTCGGTGGCCAACTCCCGCCTGGGCCACGCCCACCTGGTGGACGGCGACCTGGAGCGGGCGGTGGCCTATTACACCGAGGCGGCCCGCCTGTCGGACAACGTGCGGATCCCCCGGGGGAAGGGCGAGCCCCACTGGGGGCTGACCCTGGCCTACGCCTACCTGGGGGATGAGGAGAACTGCCGGCTCTACGCCGACTCGGGGATCGCCATCTGCATGGAGGCCAGCGACCTCTGGCTGGCGGCGATGGTCCGGTTGGCCCGGGGCGTGGGGCTCTACGTCCACGGCGACCACCCGGACGCCCTGGAGTCGCTCCGCTCGACCCGGCTGATGCTGAAGCAGGTGGGCGACGAGGCCGGACAGGCGGTGGCGCTGATCTGGGAAGCGATGACCGCCTGGCGGATGGGGGAGCAGGAGCTCTTCCGCGCCACCGCCCGGGAGCTGGCGGGGCTGCTCCGGGCCCGCCCCTACGGCTACCTGCTCCAGCGCAAGCACATCTGGAGCCCGCGGGACCTGGGGGAGCTGAAGCGCTTCCTGATCGCCTGCCGGGAGGAGGCGGGGGTCGACCTGGGCGCCCCGCCCGGGACCTACCACCCCGGCTTCACCCTCGGGGTCCGCACCCTGGGCGAGTTCGGCGTCTGGCGGGGGCAGGAGCCGATCACCCCGCAGGAGTGGACCCGGGACAAGGCGAAGCGGCTCTTCCAGATCATGCTCTCCCGCCGGGGACAGTACCTTTCCCGGGACTACCTGGTGGAGGTGCTCTGGCCGGAGAAGACCAGGGAGTTGGGGGCCAAGAACCTGAAGGTGACCCTCTCCACCCTGAACACAATCCTGGAGCCGCAGCGGCCGGAGGAGACCGCCTACTTCGTGGTCCGCTCCGGCGACCGGTACGGCCTGATCGATGTGGAGAGCCTCCAGGTGGATGCCGACCGGTTTGCTGTGCTGGCCAACCGGGGGTTGGCCTACGCCCGCGCCGGGCAGGAGGAGCACGCCGAGGAGCGTCTGGAGCAGGCGCTCGCCCTCTACCGGGGCGACTTCCTTGAGGACGCCCTCTACGATGAGTGGGCGATCGCCGAGCGGGAGCGGCTCCGCCGGCTTTACCTGGAGGCGACCGATGCCCTGGCGCAGATCCATCTGAACCGGGGCCGGTGGCCGGAGTGCCTGGCGCTCTGCGACCAGCTGCTGGCCCGGGACAACTGCTGGGAGAACGCCTACCGGATGATGATCCTCTGCCACGCCCGCGCCGGGGAGAAGGCCCGGGCCGTGCAGGTCTACCAGCGGTGCAAGACGGTCCTCCAGGAGTCGCTGGGCGTCCGCCCCTCCCAGGAGACCGTGGCGCTGCTGAGGGAATCGATCAAGGGGTTGTGATCGTGATCTACCTGGTTCGCCATGCGGCCACTGAGATCGAGCCGAACCGGCCCGCCGCCGGCTGCTCACCCCGTTCAGCCCGGTCGAGTAGGCCCGACCGGCCCTGTTACCCCCCTGTTACCCCCTCAGGCTAGAGTAGGGTCGGAATCTTCCGGCACAGGGGGGCTGTTCCCATGGCCATCGAACTGGTTCCGGTGGGGCTTCTGGACTTTGAGGTATACGTCCCCGAGCGGTTCATCACCGCCGAGGAACTGGCGGCACGCACCGGCATCCCCGAGCGGGTGATCCGGGAGAAGTTCGGCATCAGCCGCAAGCCGGTGGGCGGCCCGGAGGACCACTGCGTGGCCATGGCCACCCGGGCGGCGCAGCGGCTCCTGGACCGGACGGGCATCCGGCCCGACGAGATCGACCTGATCATCTACCCCGGCGAGGAGTACAAGGAGTACATCTGCTGGACCGGGGCGATCAAGATCCAGAAGGAGCTGGGCGCCGACCGCTGCTGGGCCTTCGACCTGCCCTACCGCTGCGCCGCCACCTCTCTAGCCTGGAAGGTGGCCAAGGACCTGATGCAGGTCAACCCCGACCTGAAGACGGTGCTGATCGCCGGCGGGAACACCAACGCCTACATGGTCAACTATGACGACCCCCACTCCAGCTTCATGTTCGACATGGGGCCATCCGGTCATGCGGCCATCCTGAAGCGGGGATCCACCCGCAACCGGATCCTCGGCTCGGGGATCCACACCGAGCCGGTCTTCGCCGACGATGTGCTCCCGCTGCTGGGCGGCACCAGGGTGCCGGTCACCCATGAGGCGGTGGAGCAGAAGGCCTGGCAGCTGGTGGTGACCGACCCGGAGCGGATGAAGAAGGATCTGGCCGAGCGCTCCATGCCCGCCTTCCTGCGGGCCTGCGACATCGCCCTGGCGGAGAGCGGCCTCACCCGGGCGGATATCGACTTCTTCGGCATGGTCCATGTCAAGCGGTCGGCCCACGATGCGATCGTGGCGGCGCTGGGGCTGCGCCCCGAGCAGGCGGTCTACCTGCAGGATTACGGCCACCTGGGCCACACCGATCCCTACCTCTGCCTGAAGCTGGGGCTGGAGGAGGGGAGGGTGAAGCCGGGGGACCGGGTGCTCCTGCTGGGCGCCGGCACGGGGTACGCCTTCACCGCCTCGGTGATCCAGTGGGGATGACGGATGGGGGGAACCGGCGATGCCGACGATGCCTGTGAACGGAATCAACCTCCACTACCAGTGGCAGGGGCGGGAGGATGGGCCCGTTCTGGTGCTGATCAACGGCCTGCTGACCGACCTGACCAGCTGGGCGGGCCACCTCGACGCCTACATC
>JBMONC010000059.1:21173-25042 GCA_049324875.1 Bacillota bacterium | reverse complement strand
GATGCCTGTGAACGGAATCAACCTCCACTACCAGTGGCAGGGGCGGGAGGATGGGCCCGTTCTGGTGCTGATCAACGGCCTGCTGACCGACCTGACCAGCTGGGCGGGCCACCTCGACGCCTACATCGACCACTTCCGGGTGCTGACCTATGACTGCCGGGGGCAGGGCGGGTCGGAGAAGCCCGAGGCGGGGCCGTACCGGACCGAGCAGCACACCGCGGACCTGACGGCCCTGCTGGACGGGCTGGGCGTGGAGCGGGCGGCGCTGCTGGGGGTTTCTAACGGCGCTCTGATCGCCATGCGCTTCGCCGCCCTCCACCCGCACCGGGCGGCGGCGCTGGTCCTGGCCAACGCCTACGGCCGGGCCGATGTGGCCATGCAGGTGAAGCTGCAGTCCTGGCTCTCGGCCATGGCCGCCGGGGGCCCGCCGGTCCGCTTCGACGTCTCCCTCGCCTGGATCTGGGGCGCCTCCTTCCTCAACCGCTCCTACGAGGCGCTGAAGCCCTGGCGGGAGAAGGGCTCCGCCATCCCCGTCCACGCCGCCGCCAACCTGATCGAGGGCGCCATGCACCACGATGTGCTGGAGATCCTGCCGAACATCGCCTGCCCCACCCTGATCATGGTGGGCGACGAGGATGTGCTCACCCCGCTCCCGTACAGCCACGAGCTGCAGCGCCGCATCGCCGGCAGCCGGCTCCTGATGCTGGAGCAGGCCGGCCATGCCATGTTCCTGGAGCAGACCGCCCGCTTTAAAGAGGCCGCCTCCGCCTTCCTGCGGGAGGCGCTCCCTCACTGACCTTTGTGGAGGGAGGCCCGGGCCATCGGGTCAGGTCCCCCTTGATTTCCCAGGCGCTCGGACCGCTTCGGCGGCCCGGGCGCCTATTTTTTCTTGCCTGAAAGGGATAGCTAAGGAAGTATATTCCTGGTATACTGATAATGAGCAATCACCAACTTTCCGTTCGTGATAAGGTTGCCGATCTGGTAATCCACTGGGGGGAAGGGACGGCATGGCGCAGGTGGGGATCCATGCGCTGGTGGGACTGGTCCTGGGTGAACAGATCCGGCGCCGCTTCAACCCGGACCCCAACGCCGGGAGCATGGCGCTGGGGTTTCTGGTGGGCTCCATCGCCCCGGACCTGGATGTGATCCCCGTGGCTGCCGCCCTGCCCCTCGACCCGGAGCTGGCCCTGCTCCTCCACCGGAGCTTCAGCCACAGCCTCTTTGCGGTGGGGGTGGTCTGGCTGGTCAGCCTCGCCCTCTCCCTCCTGCTTCGAGACCGGGCGATCCGGCTCTGGGGCTGGGGCGCCGGGCTGGGGGTCGGCCTGCACATCCTGCTGGACCTGCTCTTCTGGTTCACGCCGGTCGATCTGTTCTGGCCGGCCTCCGCCCTGGGGCTGGCCGGCCCCGTCGACCTGTGGAGCTGGTGGGAGACGCCCCGCCTTCTGGGCCGGCTCCTGGCGGCCGCCGAGTTCGGCGCCATGGCGCTCTACTTCGGGGCGCTGGCCGCCCGGGGTGCAGCCCGGGGGCTGCCGGACCGCCAGGTGGAGGCCGCCAGGCGGATGCAGCGCTTCGCGCTGGGGTACGGGCTCCTGCTCCTGGCCGCCTCGTTTCTGCTGGGCTCGGAGACGATCTACCGCATCCTGATGCTGCTGCCCATGGCGCTCCTCTCCCTGCCGGCCTCGCTCTACCTGACCGTGGCCATGCGGGAGATCCTGACGGGCGAACGCCCGGCGGAGCGGGAGGCCGAGGAAGCCGGGTTCCTGACCGTGGGCGCGGCGGAGCGTGCCTGAGGCCGGACAGATTGGAGGAGGCACCCCTTAGGGATGCCTCTTTCTCCTTGCACCCAAAGCGCCAGGTCCGCCTCGGGGGTCTGGCGCCAAGGGCTCAAAATGCTCCCACGGGATGATTTTGGGCCGGATCGTAACCTCTCTGTAACTGATTTGCAACCGGGCGGTCGTATCGTCTGTTCCGTACACCATGGTTCAGCGTTCCGGGCCGGGGAAGGATGCCTGAGAGTGCAGCCACTCAGGCAAGGGCAGCGTAGGCTGCCTTTTCTCGAACCAGGCTCGTGAAAATGATCACAAATGGTGTCGACCTGGATCGATGCTGCTGTCAAACCCTGAAGGAGGTCATCGCGATGTTCACCCTTACCGAAGAGCAGGAACTGATCCGCAAGACAGCCCGTGAGTTCGCCCTGCAGTACTGCGCCCCCATCGCCGTGGAGATCGATGAGGAGGCGAGGTGGCCCGCCGAGTCGGTGGCGGCCATGGCCGAGCTGGGGCTGATGGGCATCCCCTTCCCCGAGCGGTACGGCGGTGCCGGCTCTGACTACCTGAGCTACACCCTGGCGGTGGAGGAGATCTCCCGGAGCTGCGCCTCCACCGGCGTCATCCTCTCCGCCCACACCTCCCTGGGCACCTGGCCGATCTACCACTTCGGCTCCGAGGAGCTGAAGCAGCAGTACCTGCCCAAGCTCTGTGCCGGGGAGTACCTGGGCGCCTTCTGCCTGACCGAGGCCGGGGCGGGTACCGATGCGGCCGCCCAGACCACCACGGCGGTGGAGGATGGTGACGCCTATATCATCAACGGGGCGAAGGTCTTCATCACCAACGGCGATCATGCGGACATCTTCATCGTCTTCGCCATGACCGACAAGTCCAAGGGGACCAAGGGGATCACCGCCTTTGCGGTGGAGAAGGCCTGGGCCGGCGTCTCGGTGGGCAAGCATGAGCGGAAGATGGGCATCCGGGCCGCCCACACCACCGAGATCCTCTTCCACAACGTCCGGGTGCCCAAGAGCCACATGCTGGGCCGGGAGGGCGACGGCTTCAAGGTGGCGATGATGACCCTGGACGGCGGCCGGATTGGCATCGCTGCGCAGGCGCTGGGGATCGCTCAGGCGGCGCTGGACGAGTCGGTCAAGTGGGCGAAGGAGCGGCAGCAGTTCGGCAAGCCGATCGCCGCCAACCAGGCGATCCAGTTCATGATCGCCGACATGGCCACCCAGGTCCAGGCGGCCCGCCACCTGGTCTACCACGCCGCCACCCTGAAGGATGAGGGGAAGCCCTACGCCAGGGAGGCAGCCATGGCGAAGCTCTTCGCCGCCGAGACGGCGATGCAGCAGTCGGTCAAGGCGGTCCAGATCCACGGCGGGCTGGGGTATATCAAGGGCACGGTGGCCGAGCGGCTGATGCGGGATGCGAAGATCACCGAGATCTACGAGGGCACCTCCGAGGTGCAGCGCATGGTGATCGCCGCCAACGTGCTGAAGTAGTCAGGGAGGGATTTTCAATGCCGAATGTCATCACGTGCTATAAGTGGGTGCTGGACGAGGCGGATATCCGGGTGGAGGGCAACGGCGCCCTGAACTTCGAGCGGGCGGGCCGGAAGATCAGCGAGTACGACCGGAACGCCATCGAGGCGGCGGTGCAGATCCAGGAGCAGAAGGGCGGCTCGGTGGTCGCCGTCTCCCTGGGCGGGCCGGAGCTGAAGAACTCGGCGAAGGATGCGCTCTCCCGGGGACCCGAGCGGGCGGTGCTGGCGATCGACCCGGCCTTCGAGGGGGCCGATTCGCGGCTGACGGCCCTCGGGCTGGCCGAGGCGGTGAGGGCGGCGGGCGCCTTCGACCTGATCATCTGCGGGGAGGGGTCGGGCGACCTCTACGCCCAGCAGGTGGGGCCCCGGCTGGCGGCGCTGCTGGGGATCCCGTGCGTCAGCTTTGTCAACAAGCTCGAGGTGACGGAGACGGGCATCCGGGCGGAGCGGAAGCTGGAGGATGGAATCGAGGTGGTGGAGGCGGGGTTCCCGGTGCTGGTGACGGTGCTGCCCGACCTGAACAGACCACGGATCCCGGGGTTGAAGCAGGTGAT
>JBMONC010000059.1:0-21073 GCA_049324875.1 Bacillota bacterium | reverse complement strand
AGACGGGCATCCGGGCGGAGCGGAAGCTGGAGGATGGAATCGAGGTGGTGGAGGCGGGGTTCCCGGTGCTGGTGACGGTGCTGCCCGACCTGAACAGACCACGGATCCCGGGGTTGAAGCAGGTGATTGGGGCGGCGAAGAAGGAGGTCCGGGTACTGGACGCCAGTGGCCTGGGGCTCACGGGGGAGCAGCTGGCGCCTCGGGTGGAGAGCCGGGGGCTGAGGGCGCCGCAGAGCGATCGGAAGCAGGTCAGGCTCTCGTCGGTGGCGGAGCTGGCTCAGGTCATAGCGGCGGCGGTCCGGTAGTAGGTCAGGCCCCCGGTCGGGGGTCAGGCCCCCGGTCTCGGGTCAGGCCCCCGGTCTCGGGTCAGGCTTTTTGGTTACGGCCCCCTCTGGGGTCTCCCCTTGCTCCTACGCTGGTCGCCAACGGGCGGTAGGGGTTCTTGGGTCCGCCATCGACCTGAAACCGTGCCACGGGGGGAGCCAGGCTACGCACCCCAGGTCGCTGGCTCTCCTCTGGTAGCCCCACCGCCCGTAGGCTCCGGCGCTCATGTCGCGGCGGGGGACCCCGTCGGGGGCCTCGGGCTCAGCCTGGCTCCTGGCCCTGCCAGCTGGGCGGCCTGACCTGGGCACTGGCTCCTGGGGTGGTATGTGTGGATTACTTGCGAAAGGATGTGCTGGTATGGCTGGCGTTTGGGTTTTGGCAGAGCAGCGGTCTATGCTGCTGGAACTGGTGGGGGAGGGGCGGCGGTTGGCTGACTCCCTGGGGGGGGCGGTGACGGCCCTGGTGGTGGATTCGCGGGAGCTGGCGCAGGATGCGCTGGCCTATGGGGCGGATGGGGCGGTGCTGCTCTCCCTGCCGGAGGGGCAGCCGCTGGAGACGGCGGCGGGGGTGCTGGCGGATCTGGCTCGGCAGGTGGAGCCGGATCTGATCCTGCTGGGCTCTACCCTGCGGGTGAAGGATCTGGCGGCCCGGTTGGCGGCGCTGCTGGATGTGGGGTTGGCCACCGATGCGGCCAGCCTGCGGCTCGAAGGTGGGGCGCTGGTGGTGGAGCGGATGGTCTACGGCGGCGGCGGGGTCTCGACCCTGGCGCTCACCTCCCGGCCGGCGATGGCTACTGTGCCGGGGCGCTCCTTCCCGGAGCCGGTGCGGGATCCTCGGATCGGTGAGATTCGCGAGGTGGCGGTGCCGGCCGACGGGCGGGTTCGGGTGGTGGCCCGGCAGGCCCGGGTGGCGGAGGGTGTCGATATCGCCGAGGCGCAAACCGTCGTTGGCGTGGGGCGCGGGCTGGCCAGCCAGGCGGACCTGGCGATGATCGACCAACTGGCGGCGCTGCTCAACGGGGCGGTGGGCTGCACCCGGCCGGTGGCGGAGGACCTGGGCTGGCTGCCGGAAGACCGCTACATCGGCATCTCGGGGCGGAAGGTTGCGCCGGCGCTCTACATCGGCATCGCCGCCTCGGGGCAGGTGCAGCATGTGGCTGGGATCAAGGATGCCAGGCTGGTGGTCGCCATCAACAAGGATGAGAACGCCCCGCTCTTCAAGTACGCCGACTACGGGCTTGTGGGGGACGCCTACCAGGTGGTGCCCGCCCTGACGGCGGAGCTGAAGAAGCTGCTGGGCTAAAGGAAGGTGGAGCGCGTGGCTGAAGAACGGATGGATGCCATCGTGGTCGGGGCGGGGCCGGCGGGTTCCGCCGCTGCCCTCACCCTGGCCCGGGCCGGCCTGGAGGTCGTGCTGATCGAGCGGGGCGACAAGGTGGGCGCCAAGAACATGACGGGCGGGCGGCTCTACACCCACGCCCTGGAGAGGTTGATCCCCGCCTTCTGGGAGGAGGCGCCGGTGGAGCGCCGGGTCACACGGGAGCTGCTCACCTTCCTGACCGAGGAGTCGGCGGTCTCCATCGACATCAAGTCACCCCGGTTCGGGCAGAACTCCTACACCGTCCTCCGGGCCCGGTTTGACCCCTGGCTGGCGGAGCAGGCGGAGGCGGAAGGGGCCATGCTGGCCGCCGGCGTCAAGGTGGATGAGCTGATCCTGGAGAACGGCCGGGTGGTGGGCGTCCGCTGCGGTGAGGATGAGATGTACGCCCACGTGGCGATCGTGGCGGAGGGCGCCAACTGCCTGCTCCCCCGCAAGGCGGGGCTCCGCACCCGGGAGCTGGACCCGAAGCACGTGGCCACCGGCGTCAAGTCCACCATCGAGCTGCCCGCCCGGGTGATCGAGGACCGGTTCGGCGTGGCGGCGGGGGAGGGGGCGGCCCAGCTCTTTGTCGGCTCCGTCACCCGGGGGCTGCCCGGCGGCGGCTTCCTCTATACCAACAGGGACTCCATCTCCCTCGGCCTGGTGCTGACCGTGGGCGGCATGGTGAACAACCCGGTCCGCCCCGCCGACCTGATGGAGCAGCTGAAGGAGCATCCGGCCATCGCCCCGCTGATCGACGGGGGCAAGGTGGTGGAGTACTCGGCCCACCTGGTGCCCGAGGGCGGGGTGGCGATGATGCCCCAGATCACCGGCGACGGCATCCTGGTCACCGGTGACGCCGCCGGCTTTGTCCTCAACCTGGGCTACTCGGTGCGGGGGATGGACTTCGCCATCGCCTCCGGCATCCACGCCGCCGAGGCGGTGATCGAGGCCAAGGGCCGGGGAGACTTCAGCCGGGCCGGGCTGGCCGGCTACGAGCAGCGGCTCCAGAACTCCTTTGTGCTGAAGGAGCTGCAGCACTACCGGCAGGCGCCCCACTTCATCGAATCAACCCCGCGCCTCTTCTCCACCTACCCGCAACTGCTGGAGGCGATCCTTCAGAAGATGTTCACCGTGGAGGGCACTACCCAGCCGCAGCACCTGATGCGGCTGGTGATGGGCGAGATGCGCGGGAAGGTCTCGCCCTGGGAACTCGCCAAGGACGCATGGAAGGGGATGCGGGCGCTATGAGCCTGAAGGCGATGTCGATCGAGGACCGGCTGGGGCTGAACAAGTTCGCCGTGGACGAGGAGTTCGCCCACATCCGGGTGAATCATGAGATCTGCCGGACCTGTGAGACCAAGCCTTGCACCTGGGCCTGTCCCGCCCTGCTCTACACCGTGGTGGACGGGCTGATCAAGTTCGACCACGCCGGCTGCCTGGAGTGCGGCACCTGCCGGGTGATCTGCCCCAGGCCGGGGGCGCTGACCTGGGAGTACCCGCAGGGGACCATGGGGATCCAGTTCCGCTACGGCTAGCCAACAGGAGGAGAGGCAGATGCGCTTTCAGATCGGCGACAAGGCTTCTATGGCCAAGACGATCTCGGAGACCGATGTCTACCTGTTTGCCGGCATCACCGGCGACCTGAACCCCGCCCACGTCAACGAGGTCTGGGCCAAGAACACCAAGTTCGGCGGCCGCATCGCCCACGGGATGCTCTCCGCCGGCCTGATCTCGGCGGTCCTGGCGATGAAGCTGCCGGGGCCGGGCACCATCTACCTGGGCCAGACGCTGAAGTTCACTGCCCCCGTCCGGATCGGCGACACCGTCACCGCCGAGGTGGAGGTGGTGGAGATCATCGAGAACAAGCGGCTGCGGATGCGGACCACCGCCACCAACCAGGATGGGGTGGTGGTGCTGGAAGGCGAGGCGCTGGTTCTGCCGCCTCGCGGGGAGTGAGCAGTTCGATCTTGAACAGGTGACGAAGCGGGACCCGACCAGCCGACAGGGCGGTCGGGTCCCGGCTGTTCCTCCACGGGCTTCTCCCCGTCACTGGTATGACTTATGTCCCCTGCGGATAGAATCCAGAAAAGGCGGCTCGCTGGCAGACCCGGTATTCGTGAGCTAGCAACCGTTTATGACAGGATGGTTTGATCCATACGTCGAAGTACGGGTGGACGATTTGGATCGAGATGATGGAGGGACGCGCTCTTGAAGCTGCACGAGTTGATCACGGCCCTGGACGGCGCTCAGGTACTGGCCTCACCCGAGGTGGATGTGCGCGGCATCGCCGCCGACTCCCGCCTGGTGAAGCCGGGCGACCTGTTTGTCTCCATTCCCGGCGCCCGGGTCGATGGTCACCAGTTCATCCAGCAGGCGGTGGAGCGGGGCGCCGTGGCGGTGGTTGCGCAGCGCCCCTTTGAGCCCCCCGCCGGGGTCGGCGCCGTTCTGGTGCCCGACGCCCGCCTGGCGCTCAGCGCCCTCGCCGACCGGTTCTACGGCTCGCCCTCCCGGGCGCTGAAGCTGGTGGGGATCACCGGAACCAACGGCAAGACCACCATCGCCTTCCTGCTCCAGGCGGTGGCCGAGGCGGCCCGCCGCCGCATCGGCGTCATCGGCACCGCCGGCATGGTGCTGGGCGACGAGGTGCTGGAGGCGAAGAGCGGGTATACCACCCCCGAGGCGCATACGATTCACCGGCTGCTGGCGGCCATGCGGGACCGGCACGCCTTCGGCGTCGCCATGGAGGTGACCAGCCATGCGCTGGAGCAGCAGCGGGTGGCCCACTGCCGCTTCGATGTGGCCGTATTCACCAACCTGACCCACGAGCACCTGGACTACCACAAGGATATGGAGTCCTACTTCGCCGCCAAGGCCAAGCTCTTCCGCATGCTCCGGCCGGGCGCCGTGGCGGTGATCAACATCGATGACCCCTACGGTCGGCGGATGCTGGCCGAGGTGCCCGCCGGGGTGCTGGTGCTCACCTACGGCTTCGCCCCCGATGCGCTGGTCCGGGCCGAAGCGGTGCGGCTGACCGCCGGCGGCGCCGCCTACCGGATCGTCACCCCGGTGGGCGAGGCGGATGTGGAGGCGCCCTACCTCTTCGGCGCCTACAACGTCGCCAACGGCCTGGCCGCCATCGCGGCGGGCATCGCCCTGGGCTTCGGCCTGGAGCCGGGCGTGGTCGCCATGCGCACCGCCAGGGGCGCCCCGGGCCGCTTCGAGCGGGTGGATGAGGGGCAGGAGTTCGCCGTGGTGGTCGACTACGCCCACACCCCGGACGGCTTCGAGAAGCTGCTCTCGGACGTGGTCAAGATCAAGGAGCCCTCGGCCCGGGTGATCATGGTCTTCGGCTCGGCGGGCCACCGGGATCAGTCCAAGCGGCCCGACATGGGCCGGATCGCCGGCAACTACTGCGACGTGCTGGTGCTGACCGAGGAGGACCCCCGGACCGAGGATGCGCTGGGGATCGCCCGGCAGATCGCCGCCGGGGTGGAGCGGCCCGGGGTGGAGATCCACCTGGTGGAGGACCGGGTGGCCGCCATTGATCAGGCGATCCGGATGGCCCGGCCGCGCGACATCGTGCTGATCACCGGCAAGGGCAATGAGACGGATCTGGAGGTGCAGCACCCCACCAGCTGGCACGGCGACGTGCCGGCGGCGGTGGCGGCCCTGCGCAGCCGGGCGCAGGGGGAGGCCCAGAGGGGGGTCCGCGCCTGAGATCGTACCTAAGGACGATGCCGGTTCACTCCCCCGTACCTGTGACAAGCCTCGCATCCGCGGTAGGATCATACCAGAGAGGGTTGCTCGGCACCCGGATGCGAAAGGGGTTATGATCGATGAAACGGATCTTTTGGGGCATGGTCTTCATCGCCCTGGGCGTGCTGGCTCTCCTGCAGGGCACCGGGGCCTTTAACTTCGGCCTCTCCTTCTGGCCGGTGGTCCTGACCCTGATCGGTCTGGGCATCACCTACGACAGCCTGACCAAGCGCCGCGGGCCGAGCTGGTTCGGCCTGGCCCTGGGCCTCTGGCTGGGATCCATGGGGCTCTTCACCATCCTCCACGACGCCGGGGTCACCCCCCAGCTGAGCGGCAGCGACATCGCCCAGGCCGGCTGGCCGCTGCTGATGATTGCCCTGGGCTTCGCCCTCGCCTTCGGCAAGGGGGTCCGGGTGCTGGTGGGCTCCTCCCGCCACCGGGGCTGGAACGGCGACCGGCATCAGGTGGTGGGCGACCTGCGCTACGGTCGGGAGCACTGGGTGCTGGACAAGGACCTGAACCTGACCAACTCGGTGGGCGATCTGAAGGTGGACCTGACCACCGCCGACATCACCCCCGGCATCCACCGGATCACCGTCACCCAGTTCGTGGGCGAGACGGTGGTCAAGGTCCCCGACAACGTGACCGTCCGGGTGACGGCGGAGGCCAACGTGGGTGAGCTGGACATACTGGGTGACCACCGGAGCGGGGCCGGCCTCTTCCTCCAGAAGGAGATCCTGGTGCCCGAATCCGATATCGAGCTGATCATCGACGCCCAGCTGCGGGTCGGCTCGCTGCGGGTGGTCCGCCTGCCGGTTCCGAGTCAAAGGGTGATTGGATGAACCAGGAGCGCTTCCTCGGCCTCCAGTGGAAGCTGGCCGCCATCTACCTGGCCGCCAGCCTCCTCAGCACCGCCATGGTCGCCGCCGGCTACTACGGGGGCACCGCCCTCGGCATGGCGCCCACACCCGCCCTGGGTGTGGGCATCGGCGCGGGCCTGGCGGTGGGGCTGGCCGGGGCGCTATACGGGTCGCTGGTGGCCCGCCGGCTGAAGCTCCGGCTCTGGGAGGCCGGCGACATGGCGCTGCGGATCGCCCGGGGCGACCTCTCCGCCCGGGTGACGGTGGGGGCGCCCGACGAGGTGGGCCTGCTGGAGGAGCAGCTGAACCAGATGGCCGCCTACCTGCAGGAGGCGGAGACCCGGCTGCGGGGGCTGGTGGAGCAGAACCGGCAGCTGGCAGAGGAGGCCTGGCGGGGCGCCGCCCTGGAGGAGCGGGCCCGCCTGGCCCGGGACTTGCACGACACCGTCAACCAGCAACTCTTCGTCCTCTCCCTCCGGACGGCGGCCGCCCGCAAGAAGCTGGAGAAGCTGGGCGGGGAGAGCGCCGCCTTCGTGCCGGAGCTGAGCGCCCTGGAGGAGCTGGCCCGGCAGGCCCACAGCCAGACCCGGGAGCTGATCCTGCAGCTGCGCCCCACCACCCTGGAGCAGCAGGGGCTGGGCGCTGCGCTGGCTGAGTACGCCCGGTCGGTCTCCAGCCGGGAGTCCTGGGAGCTGGAGGCGGCGATCGACACAAGCATCCGGCTGGGCGGCAGCCCCGGGGAGGCGCTCTTCCGAATCGCCCAGGAGGCGCTGAACAACGTCGCCAAGCACGCCCGGGCCTCCCGGGTGCGGGTGGAGCTGAGCCGGGAGCCGGAGGGCATCCGGCTGCGGGTGGCGGATGACGGGATCGGCTTCGACCGGCGGGCCGGGGTGAGCCCCACCTCGGTCGGGCTGGTGGGGATGCAGGAGCGGGTGGCCGCCCTGGGCGGTCAGATCCGGGTCCGGAGCCGGCCGGGGGAGGGGACGGAGGTGGATGTCCTCCTGCCTGTCCCGCACGAAACACCCGTGGAAGAGGGAGGAACGCCGTCGTGATTCGTGTCATGCTGGTGGATGATCACAAGATGGTCCGGGAAGGGCTGAAGATCTACCTCTCGACCGAGGAGGAGATCGAGATCGTCGGCGAGGCGGAGAACGGCGCCGAGGCGGCGGAGGCAGCGGCCCGGCTGAAGCCCGACGTGATCCTGATGGACTTGATGATGCCCGTGGCCGACGGCATCGAGGGAACCCGGCGCTGCCTGGCGGCCAACCCCGCCTCCAAGGTGATCGTGCTCACCTCCATGCCCGACGACGAGCGGGTGGTGCCGGCGATCCGGGCCGGCGCCCTCTCCTATATCCTGAAGGACGTCTCCGCGGAGGAGCTGGCCGCCACCATCCGGGCGGCGGCGGCCGGCCGGGCGACACTCCATCCCATGGCCGCCCAGCGGATGATGCAGGAACTGACCGCCCCGGCCAAGGGGAAGAGCGCCGTGGATGAGATCAGCCCGCGGGAGATGGAGGTGCTCCAGCTGATCGCCCAGGGCCTCTCCAACAAGGAGATCGGCGAGCGGCTCTTCATCGGCGAGCGGACGGTCAAGACCCACGTGAGCCACCTGCTGGAGAAGCTGCAGCTGCAGGACCGGACCCAGTTGGCGATCTACGCCGTGCAGAATAAGTTGGTGTGAGCGCCGTTATCTTTGCCACGGATTACACGGATTACACGGATAAAACAAATACACTATAACAATGTGGGCTGGTGCGAAGCACCGCACCAACTGCCCCACAATCACAATGGGAGTCCGGGGCTCGTATGGATGAAAACGAGCACAGACTCCCATCCATTTTTTGTGATTGTCTTTATCATCCGTGTAACCACCATGGTGCGGTGCTTCGCACGCACCACTCACATTCTTGTAATGATGGTTTATCCGTGTAATCCGTGTAATCCGTGGCTATTTATCCCTTTTCCGTGGAATCCGTGGAGCGATGGGCCCAGCCATACACCGCCAGCGCCGGGGTCAGCAAGCCGGCGGCCAGGACCAGCGCTGCCCTGAGGGAGAAGCGGGTGCCGACCCAGCCTACCAGGGGGCCGCCGCCTGACTGGCCTACGGCGTCGGCCTGTCCCATCATCGAGAGCACCGTGGCCCGGGTGCGGGAGTTGATCTGCTGGTTGAGCCAGGTCTCGTAGATCGGGCCGGAGACTGCGCCCAGCGCCTTGAGGGCCAGCACGCAGCCCACCGCCCAGCCGTAGGCGGGGGCGAGGGCGAAGGTGAGGATCAGGCCGGTCCGGAGGCCGGCGCTGGTCAGCAGGGTGGCGGTCACCCGGCGGGGGTGGCTCAGGTCCAGGTGCTTGCGGGCGAAGTGGGCAGCGGCGATCCCCAGGAGCGAGCCGGCCAGGGCGATCAGGGAGAACCAGGTGGCCGGGGGCAGGGCGGAGGCCTCCGCCAGGCGGAAGGTGAGCAGCAGATGGGCCTCCCAGAGCCGCCCCAGCCCCTCCGAGGCGGCGCCGGCGATCAGGCTGATCGCCAGCAGGGCCATCAGGATCGGGCGGCCCCGCACCGCTTGAAGCCCCTCCCGGAAGGTGCTGCTCATCACCTGCCAGTTCGACCGCTGCTCCCGGGGCTGGGGGGTGAAGCCCTGCTCCGGCATCGCCAGCAGCAGGTAGACCGCCAGCAGCCCCAGCAGCAGCCCGCCGGCCAGGTAGGGCAGGTTCAGGCTGATGTTGGCCAGGGCGGCGCTCAGCATGATGCCCAGGATCGACATCAGCCGGTCCACCTTGGCGCACTGCAGCAGGAGGGGGCCCATCCGGTCCGGGCCGATCTCATCGGCGATCCAGGCCTCCCGGGCACCGCTGAGGAAGGTCTCGCCCACCCCCCGGATCACCTCGGCCAGGACCACCCCGGCGAAGAAGGGGAGGACCCCGAGCCACGGGATGGCGCCCTCCATCAGGTAGGCGGCGGCCAGCACGAAGACCCCGATCCGGACCGAGAGGCGGCGGCTGTATGCATCGGCCACCACCCCCGTGGGCACCTCGAAGAGGACGACGGTCAGCTCCAGGGCGGTGCCCACCAGCACCAGCTGCATCGGATTGAGCCCCAGCATCTGCACGTAGTAGAGGCCGTAGGTGGTGAACATGATGGCGTGGGCGAGGGCAAAGGTGGCCCGCATCAGGATGTAAACCTGGGTGGCGTTCCGTGTCGTCAAGGGCAGACCTGCCTTTCGGGGTGGACCGGGCACCCCCAGGGCGCCCTGCTCTTATCATACGGACTCCCCCCGGCCGCCGCACTCCCCCGGAACGGGTCAAACCGATCTTTCCGAGGGGCATGTGACCAACTTCACAATCGGTGGACAAGAAACTCTAGCACGGATTGCAGGGTAATTGGATCCGGTAGCGAATAGTCCTGTATGCTTCATACGGCCATATCTATACGACACAGAGGGGGATCTTTACAATGCGGAAATGGCTGCGCTTCATGGTTCCGGCTCTTCTTATTCTCTCCCTGCTCGCCGGCTGCGGTGGTGCAGGCGGTGGCTCCGGCGCCAAGGAGAAGGCCTGGAAGCCCGGCGACAAGACCGAGCTGATCCTGGCCACCGGCGGCACCGGCGGCACCTACTACCCGCTGGGCGGCGGCATGGGCAAGGTCTGGAAGGACAACATCCAGGGCGTCAACGTCACCGTCCAGTCCACCGGCGCCTCGGTGGCCAACATCCGGATGCTGGCCAAGAGCGAGGTCGACCTGGCCCTGATCCAGAACGACACCGCCGACTACGGGCGCAACGGCCTGGAGGCCTTCGCCAAGACCGGTGACAAGGCGGAGGAGAAGTACACCAACTACGCCGCTGTCGCCGCCCTCTACCCCGAGGTCGTGCAGATCGTGGTCCGGGCCGACAGCAACATCCAGTCGATCACCGACCTGAAGGGCAAGAAGGTGGTCGTGGGCGCCCCCGGCTCCGGCACGGAGATCGCCTCCCGCCAGATCCTGACGGCCTACGGCCTGGACTACGACAAGGACATCCAGAAGCTGCCGCTCTCCTTCGCCGAGGGCGCCACCCAGTTCAAGGACCGGCAGGCTGACGCCCTGGTGATGGTGACCGGCGTCCCGGCCGCCTCCCTGGCCGATGTGCAGACCGCCACCGCCGTCCGGCTGGTGCCGATCGACTACGCCAAGGTCTCCAAGACCTTCAAGTTCTACGTCAAGCACACCGTCAAGGCCGGCACCTACAAGGGCGTCGACAAGGACACCGACGTGGTGGCCGTGCTGGCGATCCTGGTGGCCCGCACCGACATGAACTCCGACCTGGTCTACCAGCTGACCAAGACCCTCTTCGAGAAGGCCGGCGACATCGGCCACGCCAAGGCCAAGGAGTTCGACGTGAAGAAGGCGGCGGACGGCATCACGATCCCCTTCCATCCGGGCGCTGCCAAGTACCTGAAGGAGAAGGGTGTCAACGTCAAGTAAGGTCCGCAAGCGTTGGAGGTGGGCGGCGGTCCTCGTGGCCGTCGCCCTCCTTTTCCTGCCGGTGGACGTCCTCAGCGTCCGCCGCTCCCGGGGCTCCGGCCTGGTCTGGGCCGTGCGGGCCGGTCCCGGTCAGAGCTTTACGCTCCGATGGACGCATACGGTTACCCTGAGGCCGGTGGAAGAGCGCTATGAGATCCTGGAGGGCCGCCTCCACCTCCGCCGGATGGTCTTTGACCAGTACGGCCCCAACCTGCCCGCCGGCCCCGAGGAGGGGACGGTCTGGCGGGTGGAAGGGGACCGCTGGGTGGTAACCGGGTACCGAATTGCGGTGGAACAGCTCCACCTGGGGCTCTCCCACATCGACCACCGACTGGTGGTGGGGGACCGTGAACTGGACCTGCTCCGGGCGGCGGGGCCCAACGCCCTGGTCCGGCTGCAGGCGGAGCGGCTGCCCCTGATCATGATCATCTGGACGGAGGTACGGCAATGGCGCACCAGCAAACCCCTTCCCTGACCCCCGAGGAGCAGGCCCTGCTCCAGATCGACCGGGAGTCGGGCTATCGCCGGCTAATCGGTCCCTGGGCCTGGGCAATCACCTTCCTGGGGGTCGGTCTGTCGCTCTTCCATCTCTACACCGCCGCCTGGGCTCCGCTCCCGCCGCAGCTGCAGCGGGCGCCCCACCTGGCGGTGGCCCTTGCCATGATCTTTATTCTCTACCCGGCACGCCAGGGCGACATCAAGCCGGTGGTGCCCTGGTATGACCTGCTGCTGGCCGCCGGCGGGCTGGCCGCCGGCTTCTACCACGTCGTCTTCTACGAGGACCTGATCAACCGCTCGGGCCTGCACACCACCACCGACCTGTTCGTGGCCTTCATCGGCACGGTGCTGGTGCTGGAGGCGACCCGTCGGGTGGCCGGCTGGGCGATGGTGATCGTGGCCGGCTCCTTCCTGGCCTACGCCCTCTGGGGCGGCTTCCTGCCCGGCCTCTTCGCCCACCGGGGCTACTCCCTGGAGCGGGTGCTGGAGCACACCTTCCTGGGGCTGGAGGGCGTCTTCTCCACCCCCATCGGCGTCTCCGCCACCGTGATCTTCGTCTACCTGATCTTCGCCCAGTTCCTGGGCAAGACCGGCATCCGGCAGCTCTTCGTCGACGTCTCCATGGCGCTGACCGGCCACACCCCGGGCGGTCCGGCCAAGGTGGCGGTGGTCTCCTCCGCCTTTGAGGGGACGATCTCCGGCTCCTCCATCGCCAACGTGGCGGGCGCCGGCTCCTTCACCATCCCCATGATGAAAGGGCTGGGCTACCGCAAGGAGTTCGCCGCCGCCGTCGAGGCCTCCGCCTCCACCGGCGGGCAGATCATGCCGCCGATCATGGGCGCCGCTGCCTTCGTGATGGTGGAGTTCCTGAACATCCCCTACATCGAGATCGCCAAGGCGGCGGCGATCCCGGCGCTGCTCTACTTCACGGCGGTCTTCATCATGGTCCACTTCGAGGCGAAGCGGACCGGGCTGATGGGCCTGCCCCGGGAGCAGCTGCCCCGCTTCGGCCAGGTGCTGCTGAAGCAGGGCTACCTGGCGGTGCCGCTGGTGGCGATCTTCTGGATGATGGACGCCGGCTTCTCCCCGCCCAAGGCGGCGGTGGTGGGCATCGCCCTCTCCTGGCTCTTCGGCCTGATCAAGAAGGAGACCCGCATGGGGATCAAGGTGATCCTCTCCACCCTGGAGGAGGCGGCCCGGGGCGCCCTGGCGGTGATCGCCGCCTGCGCCACCGCCGGCATCGTGGTGGGCATCGTCACCCTGACCGGCCTGGGCCTGAAGCTTTCCTCCAACATGGTCGACCTGGCCGGCGGCAACCTCTGGATCGCCCTGGCGCTGACCATGCTGGCCTCCCTGGTGCTGGGCATGGGGCTGCCCACCACGGCGACCTACATCGTCCTGGCCACCATGGCCGCCCCCGCCCTGACCAAGCTGGGCGTTGAGCCGCTGGCCGCCCACCTCTTCGTCTTCTACTTCGGCATCCTGGCCGACATCACCCCGCCGGTGGCGCTGGCGGTCTACGCCGGCTCGGCCATCGCCGGCTCCAACCCATGGAAAACCGGCATCGAGGCGGTGAAGATGGCGCTGGGCGCCTTCCTGGTGCCCTACATCTTCGCCATGTCGCCGGTGCTGATCCTGGTGGGGGCGACCTGGTCCAATGTGGTGGCGATGCTCTTCACCTCCCTGCTGGGCATGACGGCCCTGGGGACCGGGGTGACCGGCTACTGGTCCACCCACCTGAAGCAGTGGGAGCGGCTGATGCTGGTGGTGGGCGGCGTGATGCTGGTCGATCCGAACCTGATCACCGACCTGATCGGCTCGGTGCTGGTGGCCAGCGCCTTTGCGATGCAGCTGATCCGGTCGCGGCGGGAGCAGCCGGCGGCCGGAAGCGTGGGCGGGTAGCGCCCGAACAGGCAGGGGCAGGGAACAGACCGCGAGGCGCTCGCGGTCTGTTTCGCTGTCCGCCCATCCCTTTGAAATTGGCAGATAACGCGAGCTGGAAAAGGTTGCTCCTCAAAACTCGACTATGTTATCATGTCAAGTAACTGATCATACTTGCTAGAAGTAACAGTCATTGTAACTTACGTTTCGGGAAGGACCCTGCTTGTTGCTCTATACGTTTGAAATGTACGCGTCGTGTCGGTTATCCTTGTGTTGGGAAGACCGTGGTCATGCAGAGTGCGAAGGGCTCCATCCAAACCGGTGATTTGGTGAGGGACAGCACGTGAAGACAGTGATCTTGGCTGGCGGTTTGGGCACCCGGCTCTCCGAGGAGACCTCCCTCCGACCCAAGCCCATGGTGGAGATCGGCGGCAAGCCGATTCTCTGGCACATCATGAACATCTACTCGGCCTTTGGGTACGAGGAGTTCGTTCTGGCTCTGGGTTACAAGGGCGAGATCATCAAGGATTACTTCCGGAACTTCTACGCCCTGAACAATGATCTCACCGTCGACCTGGGCAGCGGCGAGGTGCAGGTGCACCATGGGCGCCAGCCCAGCTGGCGCGTCCACCTGGTGGATACGGGGATACATACCCAGACCGGCGGCCGGGTCAAGCGGCTCCAGTCGTGGGTGGGCGATGCTACCTTCATGCTCACCTACGGCGACGGCGTCGCGGATGTGAATCTAAAGCAGCTGGTCGCCTTCCATAAGGCCCACGGGAAGCTGGCCACCGTCACGGCGGTCCGCCCGCCGGCCCGGTTCGGCGGCCTGCAGTTCGACGGGGACCGGGTCGCCGCCTTTACCGAGAAGCCCCAGACCGGGGAGGGGTGGATCAACGGCGGCTTCTTCGTGCTCGAGCCCGGTATCTTCGACTACATCACCGAGGGCGATGACTCCATCTGGGAGCGCGGGCCGCTGGAGCGGCTGGCCGCCGATGGCCAGCTGATGGCCTTCCGCCATGACGGCTTCTGGCAGCCGATGGATACCCTGCGCGAGAAGCGCCTGCTCGAATCCCTGTGGGAGAGCGGCCAGGCGCCCTGGAAGGTGTGGGTATGAGCGCATTTTGGCAGGAGAAGCGGGTCCTGGTCACCGGGGCGACGGGGCTGGTGGGTTCGTGGCTGGTCAAGGCCCTGCTGGAACGGGGCGCCTATGTGGTCGGGCTGGTGCGTGACTGGGATCCCCAGAGCGAGCTGATCCGCAGCGGGGAGATCCAGCGGATCGCCGTGGTCAGCGGCGCCCTGGAGGATTACGGCGCCGTGGAGCGGGCCATCAACGAGCATGAGATCGACACCGTCTTCCACCTGGGCGCCCAGACGATCGTGGGCACGGCCTACCGCAGCCCGCTCCCCACCTTTGAGGCGAACATCCGGGGGAGCTACCACCTGCTGGAGGCCTGCCGGGTGCACGCCAAGCTGATCAAGCGGGTGATCGTCGCCTCCAGCGACAAGGCCTACGGGGAGAGCGCCGTCCTGCCCTACACCGAGGAGATGCCCCCCCTGGGGCAGCACCCCTATGACGTCTCCAAGTCCTGTACCGACCTGCTGGCCCAGACCTACCACCACACCTACGGCCTGCCGGTGGTGGTGGCCCGCTGCGGGAACATCTACGGGGGCGGCGACCTGAACTGGAGCCGGATCGTCCCGGGGACGATCCGCAGCCTCTACCAGGGACAGGCGCCGGTTCTCCGCAGCGACGGCACCTTCCTGCGGGACTACGTCTACGTGAAGGATGCCGTCGCCGCCTACCTCACCATGGCCGAGGCGCTGGAGCGCCAGGGGGTGCAGGGGGAGGCCTTCAACTTCGGACCGGAGCAGCCGCGCAGCGTGCTGGAGATCGTCAACGCTCTGCGGCGGCTGATGGGCCGGGAGGACCTGGAACCGGTGATCCTCAACCAGGCCCGGGCCGAGATCCGGGACCAGTACCTCGACTCGCAGAAGGCGCTGCGGGTCCTGGGCTGGAAGCCCGGGTACAGCCTGGAGGAGGGGCTGAAGGAGACCCTGGCCTGGTACCTAGCCTTTTTCAGGAGGTAGCCCATGATCGCAGGCGTCCGGATTCACCCGCTGCGGATCATTCCCGATGAGCGCGGGCAGATCATGCATATGCTGCGCAGCGACGCCCCGCACTTTGAGCAGTTCGGCGAGATCTACTTCTCCATGGTCTTTCCCGGGGTGGTCAAGGCCTGGCATCTTCACAAGGAGATGGTGTTGAACTACGCCGTCCCGGTGGGCCGGATCAAGCTGGTGCTCTACGATGACCGGCTCGACTCCCCGACAAAGGGGGAACTGATGGAGCTGTTCATCGGCGAGGGGAACTACTGCCTGGTGACGGTCCCCGCCGGGGTCTGGAACGGGTTCAAGGGTGTCGGGGTGAGCCCGGCGCTGGTGGCCAACTGCGCCACGATCCCCCATCACCCGGATGAGATCGTCCGCATGGACCCCTTTGCGAGCCATATTCCCTATGACTGGAGCCTCAAGCACCGATGAGGCGGGAGCTGATCATCGGGGCGTCGGGGCTGGTGGGCTCGTACCTATACCGCCACGCACAGCAGAGCGGGGCTGAGGTCTACGGCACCTACTGCACCCACCCCGCACCGGGCCTTCTCCACCTGGATATGACCGATCGCGCCGCCCTGGCGCGCTCTCTGGAGCAGACGGCGCCGGATGTGATCTACCTGCCGGCGGCCAATCCGAACGTGGAGTGGGTGGAGGAGCACCCCGAGGCCGCCTACCAGGTGAACGTGGCCGCCGTGCTGGGGCTCTGTGACCTGCTGCAGGGCGCCCGGGTCAAGCTGGTCTACTACTCCTCCGACTACGTCTTTGACGGCCGGTCCGGGCCCTACACCGAGACCGACCGGCCCAACCCGGTGAGCGAGTACGGGCGGCAGAAGCTGGCCGTGGAGGAAGCGATCCAGGCCCGCTTGCGGGACTGGCTGATCCTGCGGGTCACGGTGGTCTACGGGTGGGAGGCGCGCTCGAAGAACTTTGCCCACCGCACCGTCTCCCAGCTGCGAAACGGGCAGCCGCTGAGGGTGCCGGTGGACCAGTACGGGAACCCGACCTATGCCCCCAACCTGGCCGAGGCCTCCCGGGAGCTGGTGGCGGCGGGCGCCACCGGACTCTTCCACCTGGCGGGCGAGACCCGGCAGCACCGGTTTGACTTTGCCCGGGAGGTGGCTCGGGTCTTTGACCTGCCGGCGGAGCTCCTGATCCCGGTGACCACCGACCAGCTGCAGCAGAAGGCCCGCCGGCCGCTGGAGGCGGGCATGGTGGTCAGCAAGGCCGCTGCGCTCCTGAAGACCCCCCTGCTGGGGAGCACCGCAGGACTCCTGCGGATGAAAGACGAGGAGAGACGTTTCCTTCATGGATAGCAAGGAACTGCGAGCCAAGATCCTGGAGCTGACCCGGGAGTACTACCGCCAGAACTGGCCGGGGCGTGAGTTCGTGGCGGGCAAGGATCCGGTGCCGGTCAGCGGCAAGGTCTTCGATGAGGAGGAGCTGGCCCACCTGGTCGACGCCTCCCTGGACTTCTGGCTGACCACCGGCCGGTATGCCGCCCAGTTCGAGCGGGAGTTCGCCGCCTTCATGGGCGTGCGACACGCCCTCCTGGTCAACTCCGGCTCCAGCGCCAACCTGGCGGCGCTCTCGGCGCTGACCTCGCCCCAGCTGGGGGAGCGGCGCCTGCAGCCGGGGGATGAGGTGATCACAGTGGCCGCCGGCTTCCCCACCACGGTCAACCCGATCATCCAGAACGGGCTGGTGCCGGTCTTCCTGGATGTGGATATCCCCACCTACAACATCGACGTCACCCAGCTGGAGGCGGCCATCTCCCCGCGCACGCGGGCGATCATGGTGGCGCACACACTGGGCAACCCCTTTGCCCTCGATGCGGTCACCGCCGTGGCCCAAAAGCACAGCCTCTGGCTGGTGGAGGACGCCTGCGATGCGGTCGGCTCCGAGTATGAGGGCCAGAAGGTGGGCAGCTTCGGCGATCTGGCCACGGTCAGCTTCTACCCGGCCCACCACATCACCATGGGCGAGGGCGGCGCGGTGCTGACCCAGAAGCCGGCCCTGAAGAAGCTGGTGGAGTCGTTCCGGGACTGGGGCCGGGACTGCTGGTGCGAGCCGGGCAAGGACAACACCTGCGGGAAGCGGTTCGGCTGGCAGCTGGGCGACCTGCCCTACGGCTATGACCACAAGTACATCTACAGCCACATCGGCTACAACCTGAAGCTGACCGACATGCAGGCCGCCGTCGGGGTGGCTCAGCTGAAGAAGCTGCCCGAGTTCATCCGCCTGCGGCGGGAGAACTTCGCCCGCCTGAAGCAGGCGCTGGCGCCCCTGGAGGAGTTCCTGATCCTGCCCGAGGCCACCCCCAAGAGCGATCCCAGCTGGTTTGGGTTCCCCATCACCGTGCGGGAGGATGCGCCCGTCAGCCGGAACGAGCTGGTGCTCTTCCTGGAGGAGCGGAACATCAAGACCCGGCTGCTCTTCGGCGGGAACCTGCTGCGGCAGCCCGCCTACAGGGGCATCAACCACCGGGTGGTGGGCGAGCTGCGCAACACCGACCGGATCATGAACCAGACCTTCTGGATCGGCCTCTTCCCGGGGATCACCGGGGCCATGATCGACTTCATGGCCGAGACCTTTGCGGCGGCGTTCAAGCGGTAGAGGGGAGGGGCGCACCCCGGAAGGGGTGGCTCCTGTCCGCCGGTAGCTTGTGCGATCATTTTAGGTCCGGCAGGGGTCGCCCCCCACGAGGCGGCCGCTGACCGGGCCGGAAACGGAGTGACTAAAGATGCCGAAGGCCCTGATCACAGGTGTGACTGGACAAGATGGTTCCTACCTCGCTGAGTTTCTGTTGGACAAGGGGTACGAGGTCTACGGCCTGGTCCGGCGGACCAGTTCGCCCAACCTGGAGCGGCTCCAGGGATGCCTCGATCGGATCCGGCTGGTGGAGGGCGACCTGAGCGACCAGGCCTCCCTGTTCCACCTGGTGCGGGAGATTCAGCCCGACGAGATCTACAACCTGGCCGCCCAGTCCTTTGTGGCCACCTCCTGGAAGCAGCCCCTGTTGACCGCCGATGTGACGGCGCTGGGGGCGACCCGGCTTCTGGAGGCGATCCGGCAGGTGAACCCCAAGATCCGGTACTACCAGGCCTCCAGCAGCGAGATGTTCGGCAAGGTGCAGGCCGTGCCGCAGACCGAGAGCACCCCCTTCTACCCGCGCAGCCCCTACGGGGTGGCCAAACTCTACGGCCACTGGATCACGGTCAACTATCGGGAATCCTTCGGCCTCTATGCCGCCAGCGGCATCCTGTTCAATCATGAGTCCCCCCGGCGGGGGCTGGAGTTTGTGACCCGCAAGATCACCGATGCGGTCGCCCGGATCAAGTTCGGGCTGGCCCACGAGCTGCGGCTGGGCAACCTGGAGGCCAAGCGGGACTGGGGCTTTGCCGGGGACTACGTCGAGGCGATGTGGCTGATGCTCCAACAGGAGACAGCTGCTGACTATGTGGTCGCGACCGGTGAAACACACACCGTGCGCGAGTTCGTCGAGCTGGCCTTCCAGCGGGCTGGGTTGGACTGGGAGAAGTACGTGGTCATCGATCCCCAGTTCTTCCGCCCCGCCGAGGTCGACCTGCTCATTGGCGATCCCTCCCGGGCGCGGGCCCAGCTGGGTTGGCAGCCGAAGGTCTCCTTCCCCGAGCTGGTCCACATGATGGTCGATGCGGACCTGGCTCGGATCGAGGCCAGCCTTCGCTAGGGTGGGCCCCATGCGCGTACTGGTGACGGGGGCGGGCGGCTTCGTCGGGGGGCACCTGGTGGCCCATCTGGCCGGCCTGGGCCATCAGGTCTGGGCGGGGGTGCGGGAGGGCGAGACGCCGCCTTCCGGAGCGGTGGAGCCGGTGATCTGCGAGCTGGACCAGGCCGAGGCGCTCCGGCAGCTCATGGAGAGGCTGCGGCCGGAGGCGGTCATCCATCTCGCCGGCCTCTCCAGCGTAGGCGAGTCCTGGCGCCAGCCGGCCGAGGCGATCCGGGTGAACACGGTAGGGACGACCACCCTGCTGGAGAGCCTGGTTGCCGCCGGGCAGCCGCCCACCTTCCTCAGCGTTGGTTCCGCCGAGGAGTACGGGGAGGGGGCCGACAGCCCGCTTACGGAGGAGTCGCCGACGCGGCCGCTCAACCCCTACGGCGTCTCCAAACTGGCCCAGGGTATGCTGGCGCTGCAGTACGGAAGGCGGCATGGCTTCCGGGTGATCCACGTCAGGGCCTTCAACCATGTCGGACCCGGCCAGCGCCCGGGGTTTGTGCTCCCCGACTTCGCCCGCCAGGTCGCCCTGATCGAGCGGGGAAAGGGAGAACCCACCCTGCGGGTGGGGAATCTGACCGCCCGCCGTGACTTCCTGGATGTCCGGGACGTGGTCCGGGCCTACGCCGGCTTGCTGGCCCCGCAGGTTCCGGCCGGGGTTTACAACGTGGCCTCGGGAACGGCGCGCCCGGTCTCCGATCTGCTCGACCTGCTGCTCGCCGAGGCGAGCTGCCCCATTCGGGTGGAGCGAGACCCGAGCCGGTTCCGCCCGGCGGATGTCCCCGTGCTGTGCGGCGACCCGCGCAAGCTGCGGGAGGCGACGGGGTGGAGTCCCATCTACCCCCTGGAGGAGACGGTCCGCTCCGTATTGGCGGAGTGGCGGGGGCAGGTATAAACAGGAGGAGCGCCGGCGTCTGCCGGCGCTTCGTTTTGCTTTCGGTGCCTACTGCCCCTCTGCGGGGGGCGGGCTCTCCTTCGCCTTCTTCACGGGCACCAGACGGCGCTCCTTCACATCGGCGAGGTTGAGGAAGAGGCCGGGCCAGTGGGGGCTGCCCTTGGGGATGTAGCCGATCTCGAACCGCTCCTTGTAGCCGGTCTGGACCGTCAGCTCGTGCTCGGCCAACAGGTTGATCAGGTTGATGGTCACCGTCCTGCCGTACCGGTTGACCGGGGTGGCGGCCAGGTCATCCGCCCGGGCTGCCTTCAGGATGACGATCTTGGTGCCCGGGATCAGGCGGGCGTGGACCCGGGAGACCCGCTTGACATCCATCTTGTCCAGCTTGGCCACCCGGGTGAGCCGGCGGTCCGCCGAGGCGAAAAGCTCCAGCAGGGCGGGGCCCTGGAGCCAGCCGCCTGGCCGGCGGGCCCGGCCCTTAATCACCTCGGGATTGGCGTTGGGGGCGATCAACTCCTGGGGCTTGGTGTTCATCAGGGCCTCAAGGACCTCAGGGGTCAGGCCCTCCTCCTTGGGCTCGGGGACGGGGCCGGTCGGCTGCTTCTCAGGCTCCTGCGGGACGTTGGGCTCCTTGGGCATGGAGATCATCCTCCCAGATGAAGGTGTGGGACCATTTACCTAGATATTACCGTGCCTTCCATCCGAAGGTCAATATATCTTTGGCAAAAAAGGTAATATTTCCTATTTCTAAAGGTGCGCTCAGCCGGAGAATTGTGGGGCGAAGGGCTGGATGCAAGGGGAGTTCCAGGGAGATGCCAGGATCGTGCAGGAAGATGAGGCTTGGGGCGAGCGAGCGGCGCATCGCTTTTAGCCGGTGGTTGGAAGCGATGCTGGAGAAGGGTTTCAGCGGTTGGGTACCCCTGTTCGGGGAGGAAGCGGTCCTCGTGGGAGAGGGGGAGGAGTGAGAGTCAGGGGGAGAGGGGGGCGGGGCGCGTCCGGGCTGGCGGCCGGCGCGACCGGTGGCCGGGGGGCGGACCAATGGGAAGACGCCCCCGGGTCTGTAACCTGAAGGGGGCGTCGCGGTAGGGTCGCGGGGACCAGGGGGCAGAGCCTTGCCAGCCCGAAGGGGTTGG
>JBMONC010000058.1:0-80749 GCA_049324875.1 Bacillota bacterium | reverse complement strand
CATGAAAAAAGCCCATTCACATTTTTATAAATGTATTTGTTTTATCCGTGTAATCCGTGTAACCACCATGGTGCGGTGCTTCGCACCAGCACCCCTGATGAAAAGGGCACGAACCCCATCATTGTAAGTTTTCATGTCTTCATCCGTGTAATCCGTGTAATCCGTGGCCGTCATTTTCAGGGGAATCCGTGGCAAAGCAAACCCCCACTTCCGAGCACGACCGACAGGAAGCCGTGGTCAAGTCCGAAGGCTGATCAGGATCAGGTTCCAGCCGTACAGGTCCGGCAGGGGCACCCGCAGCACGTGACCCGAGTGCGGGTCCGGCTCTACCGTGAAGGGCAGCGGCACCAGGCTCCCGGTGCCCGAGTCGGGGGTGGCGGCGTAGACCGCCTCCACCGGCTCCAGCACCTTGCAGACCGCCACCATCGACCGGATGACCGGCGGGTCGGCCTGCCCCTCATTCCAGCGCCCGCTCCCGCTGCCGGTCAGGTTGACCAGGTTGATGGAGAAGAGGCCACCGTGGTCCCGGATCGCCGACCAGACCGCCCCCGGCCGGGGGATGGGGCTGGTGGGCGCTCCCTCGAAGGAGAAGACCTCGGTCACCCCGCCGCAGTGGGTTTCGGAGATCTCCTGCTCCGGTGGAGCGTGGAGCAGGGGACCGTAGCGGACGATGAAGTCCATGTAGCGGCGCATCAGCGCCACGCCCTCGGGCCGGAGCCGGGCGTAGTGCGGGTAGTAACCCTCGGTCAGCACCCCGTCCCCCTCACCCAGCAGCACCTGGTAGCCGCCGGCGGCGTGGATTACCGCTGTCAGCAGCCGGAGGGCGTTCTCCGCCCGCTCCGGCGGCTCACTCTGGAAGGGCTTCAGGTAGGCCGCCAGGATCACCGGCTTCTCCGGCGCCAGCGCCCGGGCGTTCCGCACCAGATCCCGCAGGTCCCGGTAGGTCTCATGGGGGGAGAAGACCTGGATGCAGTTGGCCGCCTGCGGTCCCCCGGCCACCTGGCGCAGCGGCCAGTTGTTCACGGCATGGAAGATCAGCCGGGCCCCGGGCTTCACCCGCTCCAGCGCCGCCTGCGCCCGCTCCATGAAGGGCAGGAAGAGCTCGCTCAGGTCGAGGGAGGCCTGTCCCATCTCCCCCGGGTAGGGGAGCGCCCGCTTGGGGTAGCCGTACTGGTCGATCTGCACCCCGTCGAAGCCCAGCTCCGCCACCGCCTGGACATACTGGCCCAGGATGTGCCGAGTCCAGGGGCTCTCGGGCCGGAAGTCCATGATGTAGAAGAGCCGGGCGACGTTGAAGGGGACTCCGTCGCTCCGGTAGAGGGCCCAGTCCGGGTGCTCGGCCACGAAGGCCTCCTCCGCCCCGTAAACCGGACCGTATGCCAGCGCCACCATCCCCGCCCGGTGGGCCAGCCGAATCTTCCGGCGGACGGTGATCAGCGAAAGCTCCCGCCCCAGCGAGTCGACGAAGTTCTCCTCCGGCGGCAGGTACTGGTGGTGGCTGAAGAACCAGTCATAGAAGTGCAGGCAGTTGAGATGGAGCCGGGTCAGCAGGTCGAACCGGCGCTGGGTCTCACTCAAGGTCTCCCCCACCGCAAAGTCGGTCATGAAGCCGAGGCGCGGCGCACGCCACCAGGCCTCCGCCACGTCGAAGGCGGTGGCGGCCACCGCCAGCCGCGCTCCGCGGCCATCCAGGGCGTAAACCTCTACCCCGAAGGCGGTGGGCACGGCGGAGGCCGGGCTCTGCCAGGCGATCGGATCGCCGGGGCGGGCCTCCAGCCGCTCGATCTCCCGGTGCAGGTGGAAGAGGGCCGCCTCCAGCCGGACGGCGGCCTCCGGCACCCCTTCCGTGAGGATCAGGACCGTCTCGCCGGGCCGGTACTGCGCCTTGTGCGGATAGCAGTCCATGCTCATTCCTCCGGCAGCCAGATGGCAATGTTGAGGGGGTCCTCTTCCGCCTCGGGCTGGTAGAGCGGCAGCTGGAAGACCCGGTCCAGCGCCTGCTCTGCCACGCCGATAAGGCAGGCCGCCTCCCCCAGGGCGCCCGCCTCCACCCGCAGGCCGGCCACCCACGGGACCAGCCGGGGGTGCAGCGCCTGCCGGATCGGCTCCATCAGCAGCGGCCCGGCCTGCTCCACCGCCTCGCCGCCCAGCACCAGCAGGTCCGGGGCGAGGGCGTTGGCCACCTGGGCCAGCACGGTCCCGATCCGGTGGCCCGCCTGCTCCAGCAGCCGCCGGCAGAGCGGATCGCCATCCTGGGCGGCAGCCACCACCGCCTCCCGGGTGACCGCCTGACGGCGCCCCTCCACCATCTCCAGCAGGAGCGAGTCGGCCCCCCGGTCGATGGCCAGCAGCGCCTGCCCCGCCAGCGCCTCGTCGCTGACCAGCGCCTCCAGGCAGCCCTTCCGGCCGCACCAGCAGCGGGGCCCGGCCTCATCCACCTGGACGTGGCCCAGCTCCCCCGCCGCCCCGGCCCTCCCCCGGAGGATGGCCCCCCCGGCGATCAAGCCGCCGCCCACACCGCCCCCCAGGGTGACGGCCACCAGGTTGGAGCAGCCCCGGCCGGCCCCGTGGCGCAGCTCACCCAGCGCCAGGGCGTTGGCCTCGTTCTCCGCCAGGACCGGCAGGCCCAGCCGCTGCTCCATCTCCGCCTGCACCGCCACCTCCCGCCAGCCCAGCGGCTCGCTCTGCAGCAGCACCCCGTCCCGGACCCGCCCCGGCAGGCTGATCCCCACCCCCAGCACCCGCTCGCTCTCCGGCCCGTACTCCCGCAGCATCTCCGTCACCCAGGTGGATACCTGGCTCAGCACCTCCTCCGGCTGCCGATCGCCCCGCAGCGCCCGCCGGTGGCGGACCAGCAGGCGGCCGGAGAGGTCGGTCAGCCCCAGGGTCATGGTGCGGGCGGTCAGCCGGACCGCCGCCACCAGCCGGGCCTCGGCCACCAACTCCAGCAGGACGGGCTTCCGGCCCCCGGTGGACTCCGCCTCCCCGGTCTCCCGGGCCAGCCCCTCCCGGAGCAGCAGGGCGGTAATTCCGGTGATGGTGGAGCGGGCCAGCCCCGCCCGCTCGGCCAGCTCGGCCCGGGAGACGGGCTGGTGCCGGCGCAGGAGCCCGGCCACCAGGGCCACGTTCAACCCTCTGAGCAAGCGGCGTTCGTTCGGCGATCTCTCCAACCCCACACCTCCGCCCCTCTTCTTTCATCTGATGAATCAAGTTGGCTATCTTCCGCGGAATAACCTGCTGCCTGGCCGGGCCAGATGGAAGCCCTGGCGATCCAGCAGAGCAGAACCGCCTGTCTGGATCTGGCCGTGGGCGACCTGCGGCCCCTGGAGGGCAGCGCCGAGGAGATGGCGCCGGGCGTCACCCAGGTGCCCGGCACTTTGCGCCTGATCGCCGCTCTAACGCGGACCCCGCACGCAAAAAGCCCCCCGCCGGGGGGCTTTTTGCGCGACTAGCTGCCGGTGGAGTGGTACCGGCGGATCCCCATCCGCCAGAGCAGGACGGCGAAGCCGAAGAAGGCAAGGCCGATCAGCGGGGTGAGCAGCCCCCAGAGGAGGAAGGACTCCCGCCGGAGGAAGGTGGCCGCCGGGTAGAAGCCGACAAAGGCGAAGGGCAGGATCCAGCTGAGCAGGATCCGCAGCGCCCGGTTGTAGATCACGGTGGGGTACCGCCCGTAGTTGTTCAGGTTCCAGGTCAGGTTGGTGAGACCGGTCCGCCCGTCGTACCAGAAGCTGATGCAGGCGAGGCTCAGGTAGACCCCCAGGTAGACCAGGGTGGAGCCCAGGGTCAGCACCAGCAGCAGCAGCGGGTCGTACCACTGGAAGGTCAGCCCCAGCTGCCCGCCCGCCCAGGCCATGATGGCGGTGCCGGTCACCAGGCCCAGCAGCGGCTCCAGCTCCACCCCCTCCAGCACCAGCTGGAAGAGGGCATTGGCGGGCCGGAGCAGGAGCCGGTCCAGCTCCCCCTTCACGATGTACTTGTCCGAGAAGTCCCAGACCCCGTTGGCGAAGGCGCCGAAGAGGGCGTAGGGGTAGAGGAAGTAGCCGTAGACGAAGAAGACCTCCTCCTGCCGCCAGCCCGCCAGGTTGGGCACCTGTCGGAAGACCACCAGCAGGAAGATCACCGAGGCCATCTGGTAGAGCAGGTCGCTCACCAGGCCGGCGATGAAGTCCCAGCGGTAGGCCATCCGGCTCTTGGCGTACTGGGAGAGGTAGCCCCAGAACAGGTCCCAGTAAAAGCGCATGCCGCTCACCCTCCCTGCACCACCAGATAGCGACGGGCACGCCGCCAGAAGGCCCAGGTGCTCAGGGAGAGGATGGCCACCCAGAGCAGCTGAAGCCCCAGGGCCCGCCAGGCCGCTGCCCCGGTCAGGCCGCCGGTGAAGATCATGTTCGGCAGGTAGGCGATCGCCTGAAAGGGCAGCCAGTCGATCACCGCCCGCGCCCCGTCCGGAAAGAGGTGGAGCGGGATGAAGAGCCCGGAGAGCAGGTCGGTGGCCAGCCGCTTGGCCCAGCGGAGCCCCTGGGCGCTCTGCAGGAAGAAGGTGAAGAGGCCGAAGGTGGCGTTGAGCAGCGAGTTGACCAGGAAGGCCAGCAGGCCCGCCAGCGCCCACATCCCGATGGTCTGGGCCGAGGTGGGCAACTGGACCGGGAAGAGGAGCGAGGCCACCGCCATGCCGGGCAGCATCCAGAAGAGCAGCCGGAAGAGCCCCTCCCCGAAGGCGGAGACCAGCTTGCCCATCAGGTAGTGGTAGGGGCGGATCAGCTGAATCGCCACCAGGCCGCTCTTGATCTCCTCGGCGATCTCCTGGTCCAGGTTATTAAAATAGAAGGAACGGGTCATCCAGGAGATGACCAGGTAGGTGGTCATCTGGGCGGCGGAGAGGCCGTGCAGCTCCTCCCGTCCGGCGTAGACGGCGCTCCAGAGGAAGTAGTACCCCCCGGTGTAGACCACGTAGGTCAGGATCCCGCTGAAGTAGTTGAGCCGGTAGGCCAGCATCGTCAGAAACCGGATCCGGATCAGCTCGACGTACAGCACCCTATGCCCCGCCCCCCGCCGTGAGGATCGCCTCGGCCAGCCGCTGGGTGGCCAGCGCCTCCTCGCCGGAGGTCTCGGGCCGGGCGCCGGTCCGCAGGCAGTGGAGGAAGTGCTCCAGCTCCGGCCCGATCCCCCGCCGCTCCAGGGTCGGGGTCCAGGAGCCAAAGAGCGGCTCCACCCGCTCGACCCCCTTCTCCCGGACCGTCAGCCGCTCCACCTGCTCCACGATCACCGTCAGCGCGCTGCCGTGCAGCTCGACCCGCTCAAGGTCAGCCCCGGCCCCGTAGGTCTGGGAGAGCTGGACCGCTGCCCCGCCCCGCAGCTGGGCGGCCACCAGCCCGGGCCGGGCCTGCGCCCCCACCACCCGCAGGTCGGCGCCGCCGAAGAAGCGGGCCAGGTCGATGATGTGGATGGTGTCGTCCATCACCGCCTGCCGGAGCCCCCAACCGGCGTGGGAGCCGCTCCGGTGCTTCTGGATCACCGCCAGCTCCACCGGCCGGCCCGACTCGGCGAAGAGCGCCAGGGCCCGGCGGTAGGCGGGGGCGAAGCGCCGGTTGAAGCCGACCATCAGCAGCCGCCCCCGGGCTGCCGCCACAATCGCCTCCGCCTCGGCCAGGCTGTTGGCCAGCGGCTTCTCCATGAAGAGGGCGATCCCCGCCTCCAGCAAAGCAAGCGCTTGCTCGGCATGCGCCTCGGTGGCGCTCAGCAGGTAGGCCGCCCGGGGCCGGACCTTCAGGATCTCCTCAAAGCTCCGGGCCTTCAGGCTGAGCCGGTACTGGGAGGCCAGCTCCTCCACCTGAGCGCCGCTGCGGCTGGCCAGCCCGATGATCTCCACACCCGGATGGGCGATCAGCACCGGCAGGTGCGCCTTCCGTGCGATGGAGCCCAGCCCGACGACCCCCAGGGTAATCTTCTCCGTCATGCCGTGGCACCTCCCCCTTCATAGATCCGGCGGACGATCTCCTCCATCGATGCCTCCAGGATCGCCACGTCCCGCACCGGGCCGAGCCGGACCAGGCCGGTCAGCAGGTCGGAGAGCGTCTCCTCCGCCCCGATGGGGATCCGGTAGGTCACCCCATCCTCCCGTGTGGCCGGGCGGCCCAGGGCGGCGATCTCCACCGGCTCGGCGAAGACCACCCGGACCGTCCGCTCCCCGGCCCAGTTCCGGCGCAGGTCGGCCAGGGCGCCGTCGTAGACGATCCGGCCGTGGTCCAGCATCACCACCCGCCGGCAGAGCGCCTCGATGTCGGTCAGGTCGTGGGTGGTCAGCAGGATCGTCGTGCCGTAGCGCTGGTTGATCTGCTTGAGGAACTCCCGGATCCGCAGCTTGACCGAGACATCCAGCCCGATGGTCGGCTCGTCCAGGAAGAGGAGCGAGGGCCGGTGGAGCAGGGCCGCCGCCAGCTCGCAGCGCATCCGCTGGCCCAGGGAGAGCTTCCGGACCGGGGTGGCCATCAGCTCGCCGATGGAGAGCACCTCCACCACCTCGCCCAGGAAGTACTCCCGGAAGTCGGCCTCCCCCACCCGGTAGATCCGCTGCAGCAGCCGGAAGGACTCCTGCACGGCGATATCCCACCAGAGCTGGGAGCGCTGGCCGAAGACCACCCCGATCGTCCGCTTGAAGGTCAGGCTCGTCCTTCCCTCCTGCGGGTCGTACCCGTTCACCCGGACATGGCCGGCGGTGGGGACCAGAATCCCGGTCAGCATCTTGATGGTGGTGGACTTGCCGGAGCCGTTGGCGCCGATATACCCCACGATCTCGCCCCGCTCAACCTGCAGGCTGATCTGGTCCACCGCCCGGAAGGTGGTGTGCTCCCGGTGGAAGAGGTCCCGAAACGCCCCGGCGAGCCCGGGGCGGCTCTGGTACCGCCTGAACTCCTTGGTCAGGTTCCGCACATCGATCGCGCTCATACCCGTCTAGACCACCTTGTCTGGGGATCGCGTTCTGTCCACGGTGCTATGGTAGCACATGGTGCGCCTGTTGCGCGCGGGTTGCTGATCCCGCGCGCGGCGGCGAGGCCGGGATCTTCCCGGCCCCGCCTCTCTGCGTGATGCTGGCTGCACAGCCTCAGTGGGAACGGCGGTCCATCTGGCCCTGCTGCCGCCCGGACGGGAAGGGCAGCTGCACCTGGTACTGCTGGAACTGGTTGAAGGTGTGCATCACCGATTCAGCATCGGCCACAGGCAGCTTGTACCAGCCCTTCTGGAACATGGTGCTGTAGATCTCCCGTTGAATGCGGTGGCACTGGTCGAAGTTCTCCTTGATCGTCTCGCTCAGCTCGTCGTGACCGGCCTCGAACATCGCCACGTTGTAGGCATCGGTCAGGTACTTCTCCTGGCTGAGCAGGTCCTGCATCCGGTCCCGGTCATTGACGGTGGGATCCTTGGTCTGGGGCAGGCCGGTGTGGTCCTGGTGGAACATCACCAGGCGGCCGCCCTCCAGGTTGAACTGCGGCTGAGCCATCTGGTTCTGCATCGCGGACCTCCTCCCTCAGGCGTGGGTGTTGAGCGGCTGAGCGCCGGTCAGGGCGGCCTGACCACCGGGAATGTTGGCCTGAATCGTCCGGTCCACATGCTCCTGCAGGTGGCCCAGGAGCCGTTCCCAGTTCCGCTGGTGCTGCTCGGCCATCCGGAACATCAGATGGCGGCAGTCTGGCTCCAGGGTCTGGTGGGCGTACTGGTAGGCCTTCTTGGTCGCCACCAGCTCCCAGGAGAGCATGTCGTGCAGATAGGCCAGATCCTTCTCGGTCAGCGGAAGCATCGGTTCGTGGTGATGCTGCATGGCCACTCCCTCCTTTCTCTCCAACCCTCTGTTATGTTCCCCATCACCGACGGCGGAATGCCTGGAAATCCACCGGGAGGACTTGGGAAGCAGAGCTTCGCCACGGCAGTTATCATGAAATCCATCAGGTGAACCATCAACCACAGGCGGGTGATTGAACATGGCTGACCACTTCATCCCGATTCAGGCCGGGATACAGAAGCAGCAGCGGCAGCTGGCCCAGAGCCTACGGGAGGCGGCTTCGGAACGTGGTCGACGGCTCGTCCTGACGGGCCTGGCTGGCGGGGTGGGGTAAGCAAGGCTGACTACTGCCCGGCATCGCCTCTCCGTCGTCGATGGCCAAAAGATAGACTCCAGTCTTTTTTTAGACTGGAGTCCACGGTTGTTGATCGGCATCGGGCCGGCGGTGACTGCACTACTCTGCCCGCATCGGCGGCGCCTCCAGCCCCAGCACCCAGAGGCCGCGGCGGAGCGTGAGGCCGGCGGTGGCCACCAGGGCGAGCCGGGCGGTCCGCAGAGCAGGCTCCGCCCGCAGGATCGGGCTCTCGTGGTAGAACCGGTTGAGCGCCTTGGCCACCTCCAGCGTCGACCGGGCGACCAGGTGAGGCTCGCACCGCATCGCCGCCTCGTGGACGGCGGTTGGGAATCCGGCGATGGCGGTCAGCAGCGCCCACTCGGCATCGCCGGCCAGGGCCGGATGGCCGCCCTCCAGGGCGGCAGAGAGCGCCTCGGCGCCCGCCGGCAGACCCTCAGCCTCCGCCTTCCGCAGCAGGCTCCGGCACCGGGCGTGGGCGTACTGAAGATAGGGCCCCGTCTCCCCGTCGAAGCTGACCGCCTCGCCGGGCTTGAAGTCGATATCGTTCACCCGGTTGGACTTCAGGTCGTTGAAGATGACCGCACCCACCCCGATGGCCCGGGCCACCTCATCGGCCCCCTCCATGCCGGGGCTGCGGGCCTCCAGTTCGGCCCGTGCCGCCTCGATCGCCTGATGCAGCACATCCTCCAGGAAGATCACGTCGCCGGCCCGGGTCCGCAGCCGCTTGCCGTTGGTCAGCATGACGCCGAAGCCCACGTGGACCAGGTTGGCCGCCCAGTCCATCCCCATCTTCGCCAGGACGGCAAAGACCTGCTTGAAGTGGACCGCCTGTCCCAGGTCGACCACGTAGAGCGAGCGGGCCGGCTGGTAGAGCTCCTGCCGGTGCAGGGCGGCAGCGATATCCCTGGTGGCGTAGAGGGTGGCGCCGTCACGCTTGAGGATCAGGCAGGGCGGCAGACCCTCCAGCTCCACCACCTGAGCCCCCTCGCTCTCGGTCAGCAGCCCCTGCTCGGCCAGCAGCCGGACCACCGCCTGGTTCCGCTGCTCGTAGAAGGCCTCGCCGTTGTAGTCATCAAAGCTGACATCGAGCAGGGCCAGCGTCTGGCCCATCTGCTTCAGGCTGATCTCCCGGATCCAGGCCCAGAGGCGGCGCGCCTCCGGGTGCCCCTCCTCCAGCCGGCGGAACCAGGCCCGCCCCTCCTCCTCCAGGGCCGGATCCTCCTTGGCGGCGGTGTTGAACCGGACATAGACCCGCTGCAGCTCGGCGATGGGGTCAACCGCCGCCGCGGCGGGATCGCCCCAGCGCAGCCAGCCGGCGATCAGCTTGCCGAACTGGGTCCCCCAGTCGCCCAGGAAGTTGATCTTCACCACCCGGTAGCCCAGCGCCTCGTGCAGCCGGGCCAGCGACTTGCCGATGACGGTGGAGCGCAGGTGGCCCAGGTGCATCCGCCGGGCCACGTTGGGGGAGCAGAAGTCGATGCAGACGGTCTGGCCCACCCCTACCAAGGAGCCGCCCCATCGCTCGCCCTGGGAGAGCGCCTCCCGGATCAGCATCGCCCCGGCCAGCGCCCGGTCGAGCCGGAGATTCAGGTAGGGCCCGGCCGCCTCCACCGCAGCGATGGGCGGGGCCGGCCTCACCCTGCCGGCCAGGTCGGCGGCAATCGCCTGGGGCGCCTGCCGCATCTGCCGGGCCAGGGCGAAGCAGGGGAGGGCGACATCGCCAAGGCTCGGGTCCGGCGGGGCCGAGAGCAGCCCTCGGATGGCTGCTTCCTCCAGGGGCAGGTGGGGTTTCAGGAGATCGATCACCGGGGTGTAAAACCAGGACACAGCCCATCCCTCCCATCAACGCTGATGAAAAAACGACCGCCTCCTTTCGAAGAGGCGGTCGCCAGACCGCGGTGCCACTCTCATTGCCCGGTGGACTCACCGGGCCGCTCCAGGCGCTGTACCGGGCGCACCCGTCACACCCTACGCAGGCCTCACCGGCCCTTCAGGCAGCTCCTCCGGGGTCCGCTTCCACCCAGGCTTCGGGTCCGGCTTCCACCTGCCCGGACTCGCTGCACCGCCCACCTGGCTGTACTCTCCCCATCATTGGATCACATTTTCAATGAGTATGCCCGATCCATTCGCATCGCGCAAGGGGTTTTTCAGCAGGGGAGGGCGGCTGGACAGCGAATAGGAGCAAGATCGGGCAGAGGTGGAGGATCGATATGCCGCAGGGATATCTCGCCGTCATCGCATCGATGCTGATCTGGGGAAGCGTCGGGGTCTTCGCCCGCAAGGCCGGGCAGGATCCGCTGGTCACCGTCACCTACCGGGTGCTGATCGGCGCCCTGGCCCTTGGCCTGCTCCAGCTCCTGCAGCGGTTCCTGGGCGGGGTGCGCCCCCCGCTGCTCCCCCCGGGCTCCGGCAGGGCGGGCCGCCTGGCGCTGCTGCTCTTCAGCGGTCTGGCGCTGGCCGCCAACTGGCTCTTCTTCTTCAAGGCGGTGGCCACCACCACCGTCTCCAACGCCGTCCTCTCCTACTACGCCGCCCCGGTGATGGTGGCGCTGGCCGCGCCCCTCCTGCTGAAGGAGCGGCTGGAGTTCAAGACGGTGGTGGCGACCGGGCTGGCCGTGGGCGGGATCTTCCTGATGCTCTACCAGCCCGGCCAGGCCCTGAGCGGGTCGGATGTGGCGGGCATCGGGTATGGCCTGACCGCCGCCGCCTTCTACGCCACGGTCACCATCACCGGCCGGTGGCTGAGCGGGGTGCAGGCGACCCAGCTGGTGCTGGTCCAGACCCTGGTGGCCAGCGCCGTGCTGCTCCCCGTGGTCCTGCTCTCGCCGGAGCTCTCGGCGGCCATGTGGTCGGCGCCCGCCGGCGCCATCGGGCTGCTGGCGGTGATCGGGGTGGTCCACACCGCCCTGGCCCTGGTGCTCTACTTCTACGGACTCCGCCACGCCAAGGTGCAGTACGTCGGGGTGCTGGCCTACCTGGATCCGGTCAGCGCCATCCTCTTCGCCCTGCTCTTTTTGGGCGAGCGGCCCACGGCGGTCTCGCTCCTGGGCGGGGCGCTGGTGCTGCTGGGGTCGGCGGTGCTGCTCACCCCGACCGGGAGCGCAGGTGCTCCCGCAGGTGCCGGATCAGGCCGGCGCTCCAGAACGGGTTGACCGGGATCACCGGATGGGCCGGGTCTGCCGTGCGGACCCGCGCAGTGAGGGCGCCCTGTTCGATCCCCGTCACCTGTGCCAGGGGGATCGGATGGGGCTCCTTCCCCTCCTGGAGGTACCAGAGTTGTTCCTCCTCCAGGACGAGGTACCGGTAGGTGGAGAGCCGGAGGGCGATCCAGGGCAGGGCGAGCAGGGGCAGGTACCAGAGCACCTCCTGCCGGTGGATGACCAGGGCCTGACTGCCAAAGGCCAGCCCCAGGATGACGGGGAGCCACCAGAACCCCTCCATCATGATCGCCACCGGGTAGCGCTTCCGCACCTCCGCCTCGGTCCGCGGCCCCTCCTGGTCAGGTTCAAACCCGTTCCCCGGGAGGCGCCCCCCGGGATCATCCACCAGAACCCGCCGCTCTCGCCTCCCCTCGCTCCAGGTAATGGCCCACCGGCCCCCGTGCCGGCTCCAGGCGGCCACCGCCAGCGGTACCGCCGGCCGCTCCAGGTGGCCCGAGAGGAGCAGGAGCGCCCCCGGCAGCAGCAGGTAGGTCGTGCTCAGGAAGAAGGGCGGCATCCAGAGGCCTGTAACCAGGAGCGGGAAGAGACTCTGGCCGGGGATCCCCGCCAGATGGAAGCCCAGGATCAGCCCGCCGGCGGCGAGGCTGAGCCCCCACATCAACCGCCGGGGGCGATAGGTCCACACGCGCGGCATGCGAATGGCACCTCCCACGAAAGATCTCAAGAAAGGCCGATACCGCGCCACCCCGGGCGGGGGCAGCGCGGCCTGTATAGCGTGGCGGAACCGGGCGGATGCTCGTCCTAATAGGGAGCGGGGGTCATGCCCTTCAGGCGCAGGTAGGTGACCATCTGCCCCCGGTGGTGCGCCTCATGGGTCATCCAGCCCATGAAGAGCGCCAGCACCGCCTCCTTCGCCCCCCACCCGGTCTGGACAACGGTGTAGAACTCCTCGGGCTCCAGCCCCTCCACAAAGGCCAGCAGCCGGGCGGTCTCCGCGTCGTACAGCTCCAGGATCGCCGCCTGGGTCGGGCAGGTGGCCCGGGTCATGCCCTGCTCCCAGTTCCAGCCCTTCCCCGACAGCGCCTCCATCAGCGTGCTGTACGCCGAGAGGATGTGCAGCGCCTGGGTGCCGAAGTCCATCTGCTCCGGGGTGGGGCGGAAGTCCATGTCGCCGTCGGTCATGGCCACCACCGTCTCCCGGGTCAGCCGGCGCTCGGTTCGCAGGTTCTCCAGCACAATCGCCTTCGCATCCATGAATCATGCCCTCCGTTTGCTCAGCGGATCCTTCGATCCCGAAAACATGTTCGCCATGACCCCTTCCAATTCCTGCCGAAGGGGAAGGGAATCCGCAGGGCGAATGCCTCTGTAAGAGAACGACCTAACCAAACAAGTACCAGAAGGGTATGAAGGCCGCGATGACTAGACCCACGTACGCCTACGGCGTGGTGATCCTCCCGCCGGCGGACCTGTATCGTGAACTGCTGGCCATTCGTGACAAGCATCCCCTGCTGCGCTACCCGGCGCCGCCCCACATCACCGTTAAATCCCCCTTCCTCTACCGGATGACCGGAGCGGCGGTGATCGAGCAGTTGGAGGAGATCTGCCGCCAGTGGGAGCCCTTCGAGATCCGGCTGGGCGGCCTGGGGGTCTTCCGGAACTCGATCCTCTACGTGAAGGTCCACGAGAACGGCCACCTCTCCGACCTGCACTGGGATCTGGTGGACGGCCTGGACGGCTTCGTGGAGACCCTGCAGGAGAAGTACGAGGGGCAGGAGTTCACCCCGCACCTCACCCTGGCCGACAAGCTGGCGCCCGAGGATATCACCGAGGCCCGGAAGATCCTCTCCGAGGTCTCCTTCCGGCGCCGGTTCGTGGTGGACCGGATCCACCTGCTGCGGGGCAAGGGGCGCTGGGACATCGCCCGCACCTTCCCCCTCGGCCCCCACTGAAAGGTTGGCGAAAGCCCCCCATCCGGCGCGGATGAGGGGCTTTTCCTATGGAGAGAGCGCCTCCCGGAGCAGGCTGTCCAGGAAGGCCAACAGGGCGGCCACCTCCGGGGGCGGCTCGCCCCCGGTGCCGACGGTGGTCTGGTGCTCCACCTGCTCGGTCCGGACCGTAAGCGACTGGTGCAGGCTGTCGACCACCCGCCCGTCCACGTAGGAGAACCGCAGGCCGGCCCAGTCCACCTCCCCCAGGAGCCGCTTCAGCTCCCGGAGCTGGGCCCCCGTGAGCCGGCCGCTCCTCTCCGGGCGGTTGGCATCGGTCGCCCGGTAGCTGCCGTCGGGGTCGATCCGGAGGGAGCGGTCAAAGCCGGCCACCCCACCCGTCACCGCATAGCCGACCTCGGTGAAGGCGAAGTCAGCCGAGGGCTGCCCGCAGCCGGGCACGGCCAGAAGGACCAGCGACAGGAGGAACGCCCTCGCCTTGGCGAGCTCTCTTGCTACCCCAGGGTTCTCACCCCCGCTCGATTACCGTCCCAGGTACTGGCCGGCGGCCCAGCCGACGGCCAGCAGGATCAGCAAGGCCAGCAGCTCCACCCCGGCCCGCTCGCCGATCTCCAGCGGGTCCTTCTCCCGGTCCCGCCCCCGCATGATCGCCAGGGTGGGGCCGATGGTCAGCACCGCCATGAGGTAGGTGGCGGTCAGCGGCCAGCCGAGTAGCAGGGAGGCGAAGGCGCCGAGGCCGGCGGAGGACCAGAAGGTCCAGAAGACGATGGCCAGTGTCTCACGCAGGATGGGGTTCACGCATCTTCCTCCAGGGTGACCCCGAGCCGCTGGAGCGCCTGCTCCCCGGCCGGGGTGAGTTCAAGGCCATCGCCGGTGGCCCGGAGCCAGCCGGACTTGATGAAGTGCTGCTGCAGCAGGAAGCCCAGATGCGCCCCGATGTGATCATACATCCGCCCGTTCCGCCGCTCCGCGCAGAAGGCGACCGGCTTGCGGCGGCCCGCCGTCAGCGGCCCCAGGTCCAGGCCCAGCTCCCGAAAGCCTGTCCACCCCAACGGGGTGACGCCCGGGTTGGGGTCGGGGGTGACCCAGCCGGCCTCCACCAGCCTGCGGGCGAGCCGCTCCCCCAGAATGCCGCCGAGATGATCATAGCAGGGTGCAACCAGCGGTCTCTGATTCACGGCAACTCACCTCATGGCCTATTGTATCCGGTTTCGGCGGCGAGGGGGAGGATTCCTATCCCAGCCGCAGGATCTGATCGTTCAGGCAGCGGTGAACGCCGGTCGGCCCCTCCAGGGCGACCCGGATCATCGCCCGGGCCACCGTCCGCCCTTCCACCGCCCGGTACCTGGCCAGCGGCCCCACCATCAGCGGCCCCATCGCCCGCATGATCACGGCAGCGACCCGCTCGGCCGGGCGCACCTCCTGCCGCTCCCCCAGCAGGAGCGACGGGCGGAAGATCAGGAGGGAGGGCAGCCCCACCGCGGCGATCGCCTGCTCCATCTCGCCCTTCACCCGGCTGTAGAAGATAGCGGAGTTCGGATCGGCCCCCATCGAGGAGACCAGCAGGTAGCGCTGAACCCCCGCCTCCTTCGCCAGGCGGGCGGCGGTGAGCGGGTACTCGTAGTCCACCCGGCGAAAGGCGGCCTGGCTGCCCGCCTTCCGGATGGTAGTGCCCAGGCAGCAGTAGAGATCATCGACGGCGAAGGCCTCCCGCTGCTCCGCCAGCCGGTCGAACTCCACCACCCGCTGCTCCAGCCTCGGGTGCGACCAGCCCAGGCCGCGGCGGACCAGGACCACCACCCGTTCGTACTCGGGCTGCTCCAGCAGCAGCCGCACCACCTCACCGCCAACCAACCCCGTCGCCCCGAGCACCAGCGCCCTGCGCATGACGCACCCTCCTGCCTCATCGAGACCCTGGCTTGATTATACGGCGCCGGCAGGGAATCGCCCAGCGCCCTCGAATAGAACATATGTTCCGATAAAAGGGGAGGTGGGTGGATGAGTCGAGTGCTCGTCATGGTGGGAACCCGGAAGGGCGCCTTTTTGCTGGAGAGCGATGAGAGCCGGACCCGGTGGAGCGTGACCGGCCCGCACTGCCAGCACTGGCCGCTCCGGCACGTCAACTACGACCCGGCAACCGGGGCGATTTACGCCGCCGGGGGCAGCCCCTGGTACGGGCCCGCCGTCTGGAAGTCCACCGACCTGGGCCGGAGCTGGACCCACTCCAGCCAGGGGATCACCTACGGGGATGAGGGGCCGAAGCTGAACACCCTCTGGAACGTCACCCCCGCCCACGGCGCCCTCTACGTCGGCGCCGACCCCGCCGGCCTCTTCCGGAGCGGTGACGGCGGCGAGACCTTCGCCCACGTGACGGGGCTGCGCGACCACCCGACCTGTCCCCAGTGGGCGCCGGGGAACGGGGGCATGTGCCTGCACACCATCGTGCCCCACCCCGCCGACCCCCGGCAGATGTGGGTCGCCGCCTCCGCCATCGGCACCTTCTACACCGCCGACGGCGGCGAGAGCTGGACCGCCCGAAACCGGGGGCTGAAGGCCGACTACCTGCCGCCCGAGACCGAGCACGAGGTCGGCTTCTGCGTCCACAAGATGGTGATGGCGCCCGGCATGCCCAACCGGCTCTACCAGCAGAACCACCAGGGGGTCTACCGGTCCGATGACGGGGGCTCCAGCTGGGAGTGGATCAACGACGGGCTGCCCACCACCTTCGGCTTCCCTATTGTGGCCCACCCCCGGGACCCGAACACCGTCTATGTGATCCCCCTCTCCGGCGATTCCAAGGGGCGTTACATGATCGACGGCCAGGCCGCCGTCTGGCGGACCCGGGATGCCGGCAGGAGCTGGGAGCGGCTCAGCCGGGGACTGCCCCAGGAGGGGGCCTATGTCAGCGTCCACCGGGAGGCGATGGCCGCCGATCCCCTGCCCAGCGCCGGGATCTACTTCGGCACCACCACCGGGCAGGTCTTCGTCTCCCCCGACGAGGGGGAGAGCTGGCTGCTGGCCGCCGACTTCCTCCCCCAGATCGCCAGCATCGAAGTCGCGGTGATCGACTGATGGCCGAGCTGTACCTGCCGGCCTCCCTGGTCGACCTCTTCCCGGGCGCCCCCCGCCGGCTGACCACCGAGGCCCCCACCGTGCTGGCGCTGATTCAGGAGCTGGACCGGCGCTGGCCCGGCATGTACGACCGGCTCCTGGAGGCCGGCCCGGCCATTCGGGAGCACCTGAACATCTTCGTGGACGGGGAGCGGGCGACCCTCGCCACCGCCATCCCCCCGGAAGGGGTGGTCCGGATCATCCCGGCCGTCTCCGGCGGCTAGCTCCCGAGCGCGCAGCGGCCTCCCCCGGAAGGGTCCGGAGGAGGCCTTTGCCGTTGGTCAGGGAGAGGCGGCGTCCCGGATAAGGGGGAGCAGCTGTTCCACCACCGTTCGCTCCACCATGGCCAGCCCGGGCTGGTCGCTGAGCACGAGAGGGCGGCTGTACCGCCTGGCTGCGCTCTCGGCCCGCTGGCTCGCCTTGTGGCTGCCCCAGGCCGTCAGGTAGAGGGTGCCGTGGCTCTTCTGCACCACCCGGTCGATCAACCCCAGCTTGTCCCCGGCCCCGGTGAAGAGCAGCTGCCCCCCCAGCCGCTCGATCACCGCACGGTAGTCGGACTCCCGGCTCGGATGGCCGATGATCCCAACCCGCAGGCCCTCCAGCGGGGCCGCCGGCGGCGCCGGCTCACGGGCCACCGCTCTTCGATAGAGCTCCGCATTCTCCGAGGCCAGGGCCAATGCCGCCTCGATGGCTTGCTGCAGCGCCGCCCTTGCCTCGTCGAGCTCAAGGCGCAGCTGGCTGATCTCAGCGTCCGCCAATGTCAGCAGGTCGTCATCCACCATCGACGATCCCCCTTGCGGGCTGTGCGGCGTGGGATGGCGCCTGTCCGACCGGGAGACCTGTTGCGATATCAGCCCGCCTTTTTGGAAATATTATACATCCTCCCAGCGAAATCCTGCCGCGGCGGGCAGAAATTTCGGGAGAATGTCGGGGGATCAGGGGCGCAGCGCCGCCGACAGGTTGGCTTTCACCTGGCTGAGCAGCCGGAAGAGCGCTGCCCGGTCATCGGGCGGCAGCCCTTCCAACATCGCCTCCTGCACCTCCTCCACCACCGCCTCCAGCTGGGGACGGATCGCCCACCCCTTCTCGGTCAGGTGGATGCGGAAGGAGCGCCGGTCGCCGGGGGCGGATCGCCGCTCCAGGTAGCCGAGCCGCTCCAGCCGGTTGATCGCCCCGACCACCGCCGATTTGTCCACCATCAGTAGGTCGGCCAGCGCCTGCTGGGTCTGGCCGTCCTCCCGGTAGAGGGCGAAGAGGTAGGAGTACTGCCCGGAGCCAAGCCCCAACGGCTCCAGCCGGCGGGCCATGTAGGCGGCCATCTGGCGGTTGGCCGCCGAAAGGAAGCGGGGGATGCTGTCAGGCGGGTTCGTCATGCGCACTCACCCTCATCTGGTAGTAGGGGCGGACGTAGAGCAGGTAGATGACCAGCGGTGCCACCAGCAGCCCGGCACTCACCAGGTACATGCCGCTCAGCCCCACCGCCTCGGCCACCCAGCCCATCACCATGGAACCCAGACCGATCCCCAGGTCGATGGCGGAGAAGAGCGTCGAACTGGCCACCCCCCGGCGGCTCGGCTCCACCAGGTTGATCCCCATGGCGGTCAGGGTCGGCCAGATGTTGCCGTTCCCCACGCCCATCAGCGAGGCGGCCACCCAAAAGAGCGGCGCCGTCCGGGTCAGGCTCATCACCAGGAAGCCGGCGATCAGCAGGAGAAACCCGGTTATCAGGACCGGGGTAGGACCCAGCCTGTCCTGAACCCTGCCGGACAGCGGGCGGGAGAGCGACATCACCGCGGCGTAGACCAGGAAGAAGAGGCCGGCGTTCAGCCCACGCTCGGCGGTGAAGAGCGTCAGGAAGGTGATCAGACCGCCGTAGGTCAGCATGGTGATCAGGTAGATCAGGGCGATGGGCACCACCCGCAGGTCGACGAAGGAGTCCCAGGAGAAGCCCCGGCCCGACGGAGGGACCTCCCGGTAGCGGACCGCCATCGCCATCAGCGCCGCCAGCGACGCAACCCCCCCGGCGGCCAGGAAGACCAGGGTATACCGGGAGTCGCCGGCCAGGGCCAGGGCCAGCATCGGCCCCAGCGCCATCGCCAGGGTCATGGCGATGCCGTAGTAGCCCAGCCCCTCCCCCCTCCGCTCCGGGGGCAGCAGATCAGCCGCCACGGTGGAGCCACCGGTGCTGATCACCCCCCAGGTGGTGCCGTGGAGAAACCGGACCGCCAGGAGGAGCCAGAAGGCGGTGGCCGTCTGGTAGCTGAAGACGAACAGGGCGAAGAAGAGCAGTCCACCCAGGTAGGTCACCTTCCGGCCCCGGGCGTCCAGCAGGTAGCCGGCCAGGGGGCGGGTCGCCAGGGCCGCCACGGTGAAGAGCCCGACCAGGTAGCCCACCTGCCCCTTGTCGGCCCCGAGCACCTCGGTGGCAAAGGTCGGGACGGTCGGAAGCAGGAAGTAGAAGCTGAGCGCCATCAGGAAGTTAGCCAGCCAGAGAAGCGTGAAGTCCCGGGACCAGATGGCCGGGCGCAAGGGTGACACACCCATCCCTCCGTTTCCGTTGACTGCTCAACTGTTGTTTACTCAACGGTACATCGGCGGGGAGTGGTCGTCAAGAGGGAGGAGCGCCGCCCCTAACTGGGGACGGCGCTCCTGATCAGTTATTCTGTTCCGGCTTCTCCCGGTAGGCGTTCTCCGGCGGGGCCTCCCCCTGGCGGAACTGCCCGCCGATCTTGGGCTCCTTGTTCTGCACACCCGCCCGGTTGGGGTCGGCATCGTGCAGGTTGACGTTGATGCTGAGCGGGTCTGCCGGCGTGCGCTTTCCTGGCATCTGCATCGCCTCCTTGCGGAGGGTAGCTTTCCCCGACGGGTCCGGCAGCTTTCACCGGCCGGCGTAAAGCTCCTGTCCCTGCGGACGCTCAGCCGGTGACTGGACGGCCGCCAGAACCTCCTCCACCGAGGGGATCCGACCGGCTGCCACCAACCGGCCGTTGGCGATCACCGAGGCGACGGCCAACCCCCGCATGGCGGTCCGGAGCCGTTCCCGCAGGGGCACGCCGTGCCGGGCGCCGTGACTGAAGACCAGGATGAAGTAGACGAAGGGGCTGCGCGGGTCGATCACGTCGATCTGGACCGACTCTCCCAACCGGGTGCGCAGCGCCCGGTAGAGCCGCCCCGCCTCCTCAATGAAGCGGCGCCGCTCCGGGAAGTGGCGCGCCCCCTGCTCGGCGAGCAGACCGCCCGCCAGTCGGCCGCATCAGCCCTGTCCGGTCATCTGCATCTCGTACTCCCGGACGATGATCACGTTGTGCACGGCCATCACCTCCCCTGACCACCATCATCAGACTCTTCTTATTTTAAGTCTACTACATGCTTGCGCCGCAGGAAAGGTCCACGCCATGGAGAAGCGCCCACGACTCCCGTCGCAGGCGCTCATCGCTGCCTCTAGTAGGTGACGCCCGAGGCCGGAAGGGTCTTGGCCTCGGCGATCCACCGGATCACTTCCTCCAGGCTGGGGAGACGGCGAACCAGTCCCTTTTCCTCGTTGACCTGTGCCATCTTGGCCGTCAGGTTCTCGGCGTTCCGCTGCGCCAGCTCCTTGACCGTATCCACGCCGGCGAACTCCAACAGGTCGGCATACTCGCTGCCGATCCCCTTCACCCGCATCAGGTCGGCCCGGTTGGCCCACTCGAGCACGAGCTTCGAGGTCACCCCCACCGCATCCCCCAGCTTGGCCCGTGCATCCGGTGTCGCAGCGGCAGCCAGGAGCTGGTCGGTCGTCTTGATGCCAACCGCAGCCAGCCTCTCGGCGTAAACTGGACCGATTCCTTCGATGTCGATGATCTTGTCTGCCATGATTGTTCCCCTTCCCCTTTGCTGGAGTGCCGTCCCCGGTGGCGCCCAAAAGAATCCGAATATCAGTATACCAAAATTATTCAGCACCGTAAAGAAGAGACTGCACACCGAGCGGTGCGGGCGGTTGTGAGGCCTTCATGGTTTCTCCACACATTCTGGGTATGCTCGATTCTCAGAGTCATATCGAGCAAGCTGGAGGGATCGCTGTGAGGCGTTGGGGAGCGGCAGTGAGTGCGCTGATGGTGGTGGGGGTTCTGGCGGGATGCTCATCGGGCAGCACATCGAGCACACCCGCCCAGGTTGTGGAGCTGTCGGCCGAGAACATGGCCTTCAGCACCAAGGAGATTACCGTCAAGAAGGGGACTCCCGTCAAGCTGGTGCTGACCAACAAGGACACCCTGCTGCACGACTTCACCGTGGAGAAGATGCCGGCGAAGGTGAAGGAGAGCAAGGGGGATGATCACGGTCACGATGCCGGGCTCTCGGTGCATGTGGCCGCTGACACCGGCAAGACGGGCACTGTGGAGTTCACGCCGACGGAGGCCGGATCCTACACCTTCACCTGCACCGTCCCCGGTCACAAGGACGCCGGCATGGTCGGGAAGCTGATCGTGCAGTAGCGAACGGAGGAGCGCCCCGGGGGGCGCTCCTCCTCATCTTCTGGCGGCAGGAGGAATCTGGGACGCCGGCAGCGGAATCTGCCCGCAAGGAGGGAGTCCCCATGCCGGAGTGGCTGGAGAGCCCCCGGTGCGGCACCCGGATTGTGCTGCGGAGCCTGGGCTACCTGGAGACCAACTTCTGCCCGGGCTGCCAACCGGCGCCCCCGGGGCAGTTGTACTGAGCGGTGGACTGGTTGGCTGCCCACACACACAGGAAGGTCCGTCGAATAGGATAGGGTGGAAAGGGGGGTGCTGATGTTCTACGCCCCTTATGGAAAGGGCGGAAAGGCCCTGGGAGGAACCCCGGCTGCCGGAGCTCATATCGATGAACCCCACCTCGGAGCGATTCCGCTCGGTCCCTACACCTATGTCCCCGTTGTGCATGCAGGCCCTTCGTTCGCCGGACCCGCCCACATTGACTTCCCTCACGCCGCTTATGGACCGTTTATCCACGGGGGCCCGGAGGGCGGTGAAGCCCTGCCTTTCGGGAAGCCATATGGCTTTGGCAGGGGACTTGGCAAGGGCTTTGGAAAGGGACTCGGCAAGGGGTTTGCCAGGCCCCCCGGAATCGGCAAGACTGGCTACGGCAAGCCATTCGGGTTCGGCAAAGCTGGAGTCGGCAAGGCCGGATTTGGCAAGCCTGTCAGTTACGGTTACCTCGGGTTGTACGACAAGTAGATCCCGTTCAGAGCCGCCAGCTGGGCCAGGTGCCCGCCGGCGGCTCATCTCCTGCTAGTGGCAGGAGCTGTCACCTTCGCTGGGTCCCTCCGCTTTCCCCCCATCCCGCCGGGCATGATGGCGCCCACCATGGCTACCGTGCATGAAGAGGTGCATCAGGGGGCAGAGCAACAGCATGCCGTAGGAAAGGAGATCGGTCACACCCCGGGACCAAAGCCAGATGCCGCCGGCAACCATCAGCCCGCACACCGCCCACAGGAACCGGTTGCGCATCATCGCACTCACCTCGTTCGCTCCCCTTCGGGGGAGGCGTCTCCTCCCTGATCCTAGCGGAAGGGTGTGGACATTCTGTGAAGCAGCCTCATCTCCACACCATCTCCACACGGGATCGCAACGGGATCCAAACGGGCGCGGTAGGATAGAACCGTAGCCAGCTAGACAAGGAGTGGTCACGATGACGAAGCACGGGAAGTGGATCCTGACGGGTGCGACCTCCCTGGCGGTTGCCGGCCTGCTCTTCGCGGTTCCCGCCCTCGCCCAGGAGGCCGTCACCGGCCCCTGGTCCATGATCGGGAGGATGACCTCCGGCACCATGGCCCAGATGCACCAGACGATGATGCAGAACGGCCACATGGCAGGGATGGCCTCCGGGGAGATGGCAGCGATGCACGAGCGCATGGCACCCCTGATGTCCGAGATGCCGGCGATGCACGAGCAGGTGATGGGTGAGGTTGCCCAACTCCTTGGCCTGACGCCGGAGCAACTGGAAGCTGCCATGGCCGACGGCAAGAGCCTGACCGACCTGGCAACCGAGCAGAACCTCAACCCCACCGAACTGGAGCGACTGATGACGGAGAAGATGGAGGCCTTCCTGAATCAGGCGGTGGAGGCCGGCACCATTACCCGAGAGCAGGCGGAAGAGATGCAGCGGCTCCATCAGGAGCATGCAGGCGGTTGCCTCTCGGGGCAGATGGGGGAGATGACCGGCATGATGTCCGGCACCCACGCCGACCACCACTGAGCCTCCGAGAGTAGGCAGAGCCAGACCGGGCGGTCTGGCTCTTCCCTTAACCAGGTTACAGCGGAAGTCGAATCGTAAAGCAGCTGCCCTGCCCGGGCGCACTCTCCACCATCACCCTGCCGCCGTGCAGCTCCACCAGGCTGCGTACGATCGCAAGGCCCAGTCCGCTCCCGCCGGTCCCCCGGGAGCGGGACTTGTCGGCCCGGTAGAAGCGGTCGAAGATCTGGGGCAGGTCCTCCGGATCGATCCCGGGGCCGGTGTCGGCGACGCTGAACAGGATCTCCCTGCCCTCTAGGCGGGCCCGAAGGAGGATCCGCCCGCCCGGTGGGGTGTGGTGCAGGGCGTTGGCCAGCAGGTTGATCAGCACCTGGCGCAGCCGGTCGGGATCGGCCCGGAGGGCCGGGGTCCCCGCCTCCACCTCGCCGGTCAGTTCGATCCCCTTGGCCGCTGCGACCGGACTCATGTTCGTCAGCAGGGAGTGGACCAGCTCCTCCGGGTTGACTGGCGACAGGTGGAGCGAGAGTCTCCCCACCTCGGCGAGGCTGAGGTCCCGCAGGTCCGCCACCAGCCGGGTCAGCCGGATCACCTCATCCTGCAGGGGAAGCAGCGACTCCTGGCTGAGCGGGACCTTTCCGTCCTGCATCAGGTCCAGATGGCCCTGCAGGACCGCCAGCGGGTGCCGGAGCTCGTGTGCGGTGTCGGCCAGCAGTTGGCGGCGAGAGCGCTCATCCGCCTCCAGCCGGTCGCACATCCGGTTGAAGGTGGTCGCCAGCTCAGCGATCTCGTCGCCGCCCTCCACCGGAACCCGGCGAGAGAGGTCCCGCAGGTCGAGCCGAGCGGCGGCATCCCGCAGGTTTCGGAGGGTGCGGGTGATCCGCTCCGCCATCAGGGCGCCGGCCAGACCCGCCAGGCCGAAGGCGGCCAGGCCGGACCAGAGACTCCAGCGCAGGGCAGCCGCCATGAACGCCGGCGCCCCCATGGGCTCGTGGGATGCCATCGATCCGTGATGCATCCCCATCATGCTGGCGTAGAGCCCGAGGTTGGAGGAGAGGAAGGAGAGCGCCAGCGCCCCCAGGGCGACCAGAACGAACGCCCGAATCAGCCTGGTTCGGAGTGACATGCCCATCACCTCGCCGGGGGGACCAGTTTAAACCCGACGCCCTTTACCGTCTGGATCAGTGTCTCATTCCCCAGCTTCCGGCGCAGGTGGCTGATGTGGCTGTCCACGGTCCGCTCATACCCTTCGTAGTAGTCGCCGATGGCGGTCTCCATCAGCTGTAGGCGGGAGTAGACCCGGTTGGGGTTGCGGGCCAGCACCGACAGGAGCTTGAACTCGGTGGTCGTAAGCGGGAGCTCCTCACTCCCCCTGAGAACCGTATGGGCTGCCAGATCGATCACCAGCTCGCCGAGCTGGATCCGCTCGCTGTCACCCTCCTCCGGCCGGGCCCGGCGGAGGACGGCTCGGATGCGGGCCACAAGCTCCCGCATGCTGAAGGGCTTGGTCAGGTAGTCGTCCGCCCCGAGCTCCAGCCCCAGCAGCTTGTCCGCCTCATCATCCCGGGCCGTCAGCATGACGATCGGCGTGCTGTGCCGCCGCCGGATCTCCCGGGTCACCTCCATGCCGCTGCGCCCGGGCATCATCCAGTCGAGCACCAGCAGGTCGGGCTTGCGCTCCTGCCACAGGGCCAGCGCCTCCGTGCCGCTGGCAGCCTGAATGGTGGCAAACCCCTCGCTGCTCAGGTACTCACCGATCACCTGGCGCAGCCGGTCGTCATCATCTGCGATCAGGATCCGCGCCCCCACCATGCAGATCACTCCTCTCAAGAGATCTCCGGTCCGACTCAGACCGAGTCTAAGGGCTCTGGGTGGAGAATCTGTGAAGGCAAGCGTCGGGATGACAGGCCACACTTTCGACACATCTCTGCGCGATACTCCCGGAAACCATTCGTTCCACCGAACGAAGCGACAGGAGGCAGAAGCATGCGTCCCATTCTGTTTACCCTCTTTGGCTTCCCGGTCCGGTCGTACGGGCTGTTCATCGCCGTCGCCATCCTGGCGGGAATCTGGCTGGCCAAGCGGATCAACCAGAGCCGGCGCCCCCAGTACATCCCGCTGATCGAGGACTTCGCCCTGACCGCCATTCTCGCAGCGATCGCAGGCGCCCGGCTCTGGGAGGTGGCCTTCACCTGGGAGTACTACGGCCAGAACCTCCTGGAGATCCCCGCCATCTGGCACGGTGGCCTCTCCATTCAGGGCGGGGTTCTCGGCGGGGTCCTGGCGGCGGTCTGGTTCTGCCGCTCCCGCAAGCTCAACTTCTGGGACTTTGCCGACTCGCTTACCCCCGCTCTCCTGCTGGGGCAGGCCATTGGCCGGCTGGGCTCCTGCTTCCTGAACGGGGACGCCGTTGGGAAGCCCACCGGAAGCCGCTTCGGCGTCGTCTACGCCCCCGGCACCATGGCCTATGAGACCTTCGGGCCGGTGCCGCTCTGGCCGGCCGAGCTCTTCGAGGGGCTCTGGGACCTGGGTCTGGCGGGATTCACCCTGTGGCTCCTGAGGCGTGAACAGCGGCCCGGGACGGTCTTCTTCTGGTACGTGCTCCTGTACTCGGCAGGCCGCTTCGGTCTGGAGTTCCTGCGGGCCGACAGCCTGCAGGTGTTCGGTCTCAAGTCCGCCCAGGTCACAAGCGTACTCTTCGCTCTGGCCGCGGCAGCCGGGCTCCTCTGGCTCAAACAGCGTCGCACTCCGGCGGCATGATCATTCGGGGGCATCCCGGAATCGCCCGTCCTCCATCCAGATGATGCGGTAGGCGATCTGGCGCAACCGAGGATGGCCGACTACCTCTCCGTCCACCCGTGCATGGGGTTGAATCGCTTCAGGAGGCCCGAGTTGGTCACCACGGATACTGAGCTGAAGGCCATCGCTGCGCCGGCCAGGGCCGGGGCGAGGTATCCCATGGCGGCAATGGGGATGCCCAGGGTGTTGTAAGCCAGCGCCCAGAACAGGTTCTGCTTGATCTTCCGCATCGTCTGCCGACTGAGGCGGATCGCCGCAACGATCCCCCGGAGATCCCCGCCCATCAGGGTGATGCCGGCGGTCTCCATCGCCACGTCGGTCCCAGTGCCAATGGCGAAGCCCAGATCGGCCCCCGCCAGCGCCGGGGCGTCGTTGATGCCGTCGCCCACCATGCCCACCACCCGGCCCTTGCCCTTCAGGTGGCTCACCTGGGCCGCCTTCTCCTCCGGCAGCACCTCCGCCATCACATGGTCGGGCCGGATGCCCACCTGCGCCGCGATTGCCAAGGCAGTCCGCTGGTTGTCCCCCGTGATCATCCAGACCTCGATGCCCATGCGGTGCAGGGCCGCAATCGCCTCCGCCGAGTGCTCCTTCACCGTGTCGGCCACCGCCACGAGCCCGGCCAGTTCCCCGTCGATGGCCACCAACATGGCGGTCTTGCCGGCGGACTCCAGCTGCTCCTTCTGCCGGATGGCCGGGCCGACCGGAACCCCGTGCTCGGCCATCAGCTTGACCGTGCCAACGAGGACCTGCCTGCCCTCCACCACGGCCCGGACACCCCGGCCCGGAATCGCCTCGAACTCCTTGGCCTCGGCCAGGCTCAGGCCACGCTCCCGGGCGCCCCGCACGATCGCCTCGGCCAGCGGATGCTCCGATCGGACCTCGGCCGCCGCTGTGATCGCCAGCAGCTCGTTCGCCGTGCGAAGGAAGTCGCTCCCCAGCGGCACCACGTCGGTCACCGCCGGCTCCCCCCGGGTGATGGTGCCGGTCTTGTCCAGCACGATGGTATTCAGCCGGTACGCTTTCTCCAGGTGCTCGCCGCCGCGGATCAGGATCCCATTCCGAGCGCCCAGCCCCGTGCCCACCATGATCGCCGTGGGTGTCGCCAGCCCCAGGGCGCACGGGCAGGCGATGACCAGGACCGCCGTGAAGTAGAGCAGCGCCCGGGTGAAGTCCCCGGTGGCCAGGTACCAGCCCAGGAAGGTGATGACCGCCACCACCACCACCGCCGGGACGAAGTAGGCGCTCACCACATCGGCCAGCCGCTGAATCGGCGCCCGCCTGGTCTGGGCCTCCTCCACCACCCGGATGATCTGGGCGAGGGCCGTCTCCTTGCCCACCTTGGTCGCCCGGAAGGTGAAGGTGCCAAATTTGTTCAGGGTGCTGCCGATCACCGAGTCGCCCGGCTTCTTCTCCACCGGCATCGATTCACCGGTCAGCATCGATTCGTCGATGGAGGAGCGCCCCTCCAGCACCACCCCGTCCACGGGGACCTTTTCCCCGGGCCGGACCACCACCTGGTCGTCCACCGCCACCTCGTCCACGGGGATGTCCATCTCCTGCCCGTTCCGGATCACCCGGGCGGTCTTGGCCTGCAGGCCCATCAGCGCCTTGATCGCCTCGGAGGTCCGTCCCTTGGCCACCGCCTCCAGGTACTTGCCCAGGATGATCAGGGCGATGATCACGGCACCGGTCTCATAGTAGACATCGCTCCGTCCCAGCTGCTCGCCCCAGACGGTGACCGCCAGGCTGTAGAGGTAGGCGGCCGTGGTGCCGATGGCGATCAGCACCGACATATTGGCGGTCCGGTTCCGGAGGTTGTGCCAGCTGTCAACATAGAACTGCCAACCGGCATAGAACTGGACCGGCGTCGCCAGGACCAGCTGGAACCAGGGGTTCATGAAGATCATGGGCGGGTGCAGCCCCAGCAGCTCCGCGAACATATAGACCAGCAGCGGGGCGGTCAGGACCGACGAGAAGAGGAAGAGATGCCACTGCCGCCTCATCTCCCGCTCCCGCGCCTCCTTCTCCGCATCCGCCGCCCCCTCTTCCTCCTTGGCGAAGGCCTGATACCCCAGGTCGACCACCACCTGCTTCAGGCTGGTAAGGTCGACCACACCGGGGAGGTACCTCACCAGGGCGGTCTCGGTGCCGAAGTTGACGGTGACCTCGATCACGCCGGGGAGCCGGCGGAGCCCCCGCTCGATCTTCTGGGCGCAGTTGGCGCAGGTCATGCCCACCAGGGAGAGCTTCACCGTGCCGACCGCCAGGTGGTAGCCCAGTGACTCCACCTTCTCCCTCACCTGGTTCAGGTCGGCCCGCTCCGCCTCCATCACCACCGTGGCCCGCTCGGTGGCCAGGTTGACCGTCGCTTTCCGAACCCCCGGGAGCTGGCTCAGCCCCGTCTCAATGCGGGTTGCGCAGCTGGCGCAGGTCATGCCCTGCACGCCAAATGTCCAGCTCACATGAGTCCCTGCCATGTCGACTCACTCCTTCTGGTAGCGATTGATGACCTCCATGACCTCGTCGTAAATCGCGGAGTCCCCATCCAACATCGCCCGGGTGACGCAGCGCTCCACATAGTTGCGGAGGATCAGCCGGCCAACCTGCCGGAGTGCCCCGCGGGCGGCATCGACCTGCATCAGTAGGTCCACGCAGTAACGGTCCTCCTCCACCATCCGCTGTAACCCCTTCACCTGGCCCTCCACCTTGGCCAGCCTCCGCTGTACCTCGGCCTGCAGCGCCATCGGGATATGGGGGCCATGCCGGTGGTTCGCAATGCGCCGGCCAACCACGCAAACCACCTCCTTAAGTACCCATACCCTGTAGGGGTAGGTCCAATTTCAGCCTACCCCCTGTTTGTGGAGAAAGTATGTGGAAGCGGGTGGTTTCTGATCACTCCATCAGCCGGGTCTCCGGGAGAGATAAGGAGCACCCTGGCTTCCAGGGTGCTCCAGACGCACCTGTGCGGTGTTCGCCACGATGAGACTTCGTCGCACCACCCGGCGCCGCATCCTCTGCGCCACCCTGCTACCATGCTCCTCGCCGCCCTCTGGCTCGGGCCAGCCGGACGGCCCAAGGCCCCGCCAGCCAACGAGCAGGCGCCCCCAACAGCGGAGGCGGTTCAACCCAGTCGGAGTGCCACCGGCGATACTGCCGCAGCAACTGACCCAGCCCCCCCGCCGGTCGCGGCCGGTGCAGAAGCCCCCGGCCCCACCAAGGCCGAGACCATGCCCAGGGTGCGCACCCACGCCGTACTCCCCGGCGAGACCGTGGAGGCGATCGCCTCCCGGTTTGGCCTCCAGCCCACGACGATCCTCTGGACAAACGGGCTGACCGAGGAATCGCTCCTGCAGATTGGTCAGGAGCTGCTGATCCCGTTCACCGACGGCATCATCCACACGGTGGTCGAGGACGACACCAAGTGGGAGGTGGCCGACATGCACGGCGTCGCTGTGGATGCGGTGGTGCTTGCCAACCCCGACCTCTTGCCGGATACGCTGCAGCCCGGCCAGCAGCTGGTGGTGCCCGGTGGGGCCCCGCCCCGGCGGTCGGGGATGGTGGCCTCCCGCACCGGCGCCGGCACAAAAATGGGCACCACCCCCGATCTGGGATGGTGCCTCTCCTTATTTGCCGTCTTCGCACACACGGCGGTATCTCTGGATTTTAGTTGTCACGAACGAGCAGCGAGCAGCACTCCACATGGGCCGTGTGCGGGAACATGTCCACCGGCTGCACCTCCAGGGTCCGGTAGCCCAGGGCCTGGAGCCGGCCCAGGTCCTGGGCCAGGCTGGCCGGGTTGCAGGAGACGTAGACGATCCGCTCGGGCCCCAGGCGGGCCATCGCCTCCAGCACCGGCTCGTCGCAGCCCTTGCGGGGCGGGTCGAGCACGATCACCTCCGCCCGGACCCCCTCCTCGGCCAGGCGGGGCATCTCCTGGGCGGCGTCGCCGGCGATGAAGCGGGCGTTGACCACCCCGTTGCGGGCGGCGTTCTCCCGGGCGTCCGCCACCGCCTCCCGGAGCCACTCGATCCCGATCACCGACCGGGCCTGCCGGGCCAGGAAGAGCGAGATGGTGCCGATGCCGCAGTAGATGTCCAGGGCCGTCTCCTTGCCGGTCAGGGCGGCGTACTCCAGCGCCTTGCCGTAGAGCACCTCGGTCTGGGCCGGGTTGACCTGGAAGAAGGAGACCGGCGAGATGTTAAAGGTCAGGTCGCCAATATGATCGGTGATGTGATCCCGGCCCGCCAGCAGCCGGTTCTCCCGGCCCAGGATCACGTTGGTCTGCTGGGGGTTGACGTTCTGCACCACGCTGACCAGGCCGGGGATCCGCTCCATCAGCCCCTGGGCGATCTCCTCCCCGAAGGGGAACTCCTGGCCGTTGGTCACCAGCACCGCCATCGCCTCGCCGGTGCCCCGGCCCACCCGGGCCAGCACGTGCCGCAGGACGCCGGTGTGGGTCCGCTCGTCGTAGATCCGCACCCCGTAGATCCGGGCCAGCGCCTTGACCTCCCGCATGATCTGGTTGGCCAGCGGGTGCTGGATCTCGCACTGCTCGATATCCACGATCCGGTGGGTGCCCGGGGCGAAGAAGCCGGCCACCACCTTGCCGGAGCGGTAGCCGAAGGGGAACTGCGCCTTGTTCCGGTACTGCCAGGGCTCCGCCATCCCGATGGTGGGATGGACCGTCACCCCCTCCAGCTTGCCGACCCGGGTCAGGGCGTCCACCACCTGCTGCCGCTTCAGCTCCAGTTGGGCGCCGTAGGCGATGTGCTGCAGCTGGCAGCCGCCGCACTCGCCCACCACGGGACAGGGGGGCGCCACCCGGTGGGGCGAGGGCTCCACCACCTGCTCCAGGGCGGCCCGGGCGTAGTTCTTCTTCACCTCGGCGACGCGCGCAACCAGGCGGTCACCGGGGGCGCCGCCTGGGATAAAGACCGTCAACCCTTCGTACCGGCCCACGCCCTCGCCGTCGTGGCCGAGGCCGTGGACCGCCACCTCAATCAGCTGCCCCGGGCGGACCGGGGGGTTTGTCATCTGCTCTCTGCTCATGGGGATAGTGTACCACATCCGGACCAGAACATGGCAGGTCACTCTCCGTCGCCGCCGCATCAATCTGCTCGGCGATGGTCCGGATCCGGGCCACGGCCCCCTCCAGGCCGCCGGGCTGGACCGTCAGCAGCAGCACCCCCCGGTAGCCCTGCTCGGCCAGCACGGCGGCCTCCCCCCGCCGCTGCCAGAGGGTGGCGCCCTCGCCGCTCTCCTGCTCCAGCACGATGAACTGGGCCTCCTTCAGGAGCCGGCCGTGGCGGAGCAGGAAGGCCCGAATCCCCACCAGTCCCGGGGTGCGGCTGCCGGTGAAGAGCGTCCAGAGCTCGGTGTGCTCCAGGGAGCGCTGCCGCCGCCCTACGGCCAGTGCCGCCGCCACCCCGGCAGCGTTGCCGCCCTCGCAGCCCCCGCGAAGCAGGGTGGCTAGACCGGCCGCCACCCCCAGCAGGGGGAGCAGGAGGAGTCCATCCCAGAGGTGGCCCGGCAGCGCCACCGCCGCCATCACAGCCGGCGGCAGAGCCATCACGGCGGCGGCCAGCCCGAGGAAGGACGCCCACCGCCAGAGCCGGGGGCCGGTGTCGTAGTGGGCGACCACCACCACCCGCCGCCGGATCTCCTGGCGGGCAGGGATCACCCCGATCACGTTCTGGCTCTCGCCGCAGGAGAAGAACCAGCCCAGCTCCAGCCAGCCCAGCGCCTGGGCGGCGAAGGCCAGGGCGGCCAGCAGGGTGAGGCTGAGTGCCACCCCGGGCAACGACCAGACCAGCATCCCGCCCAGGAGCGAGAGGCTCAGAATCGCCACCCAGGCCGGGCGCGGGGAGCGGAAGGAGCGGAAGGGCTCCACCCAGACCTGGTGGGTGGAGCGGCGGAGCGCATCCACCAGGTAGCGGGCGGCCCGCCCCTCGCCGGCGGTGGTCGCCCGCCGGTCGGCCATCTCCCCGGTCAGGGTGCAGAGCGGATCACGCAAGGGCGCGCCTCCTTCGTACCGGGCGCCGCCCCATGGGACCCTACGCCAGCGCCGGTTCCAGGATGGTCAGCGAGCCCGCGGCCGCATCGAGGCGGACCCTCACCCCGAGGGGGAGCGTCGCCCGGTAGGCCGTGTGGCCGCAGGGGAAGCCGTAGAGGAGGGGGACCGAGAGGTCGCCCAGCAGCTCGCCCAGCACCTCGTGCAGGTGATGGGAGGGGCGGCCGTCGCTCCGGGTGAGGCAGGAGGGCGAGTCGCCGAAGAGCACGCCCCTGACGCCCTGCAGCTTCCCTGCAAGCCTCAGCTGCGTCAGCATCCGGTCCACCCGGTAGGGCGGCTCATCCACCTCCTCCAGCAGGAGGATGGAGCCGTCCAGGTCGGGCTCCCAGCGGGTGCCGATCAGCGAGACCAGCAGGCTCAGGTTGCCGCCCATCAGCCGGCCCTCGGCCACGCCGGGGCGGAGGGTCACCGGGCGGGGCGGCTGCCCGTCGATCGGGGCCGGCCAGGCGATCTCGCCCAGCGGTTCCCGCTCCTGCATCGCCCGGAGCAACCCCTCGGCGTTGTAGACCAGCGCCTCGCCGAAGGCGGCCACCATCGGGCCATGAAAGGTGACCAGGTCCGCCTCCTTCGCCATAGCCAGGTGGAGGGCGGTCACATCGGAGAAGCCGCAGAAGAACTTGGGATGGCGGCGGACCAGCTCCCAGTCGATCTGCTCCAGCATCCGCATGGCGCCGTAGCCGCCCCGGGCGCAGAGCACCGCCTCCACCTCCGGGTTGGCCCAGATCCGGTTGAAGTCGGCCGCCCGGGCCGCATCCTCCCCGGCCAGGTGGCCCTTCTGATCCAGCACATGCTCCCCCACCAGGACCCGGTAGCCAAAGGCCTGAAGCCGGGCGATCCCCTCGGCCAGGGCGGCCGGGTCGACCGGGCTCGACGGGGCGACAATGCCGATGAGGCCGCCAGGGGAGACGGGGCGTGGCTTGATCCGGCTCATGCTGTGCATCCTCCTCCGCTACTCTACGTGGACGGGGGCTCCGGCAGAACGGTGCTGGCTCAGCCAGGCGAGGGTCTCCCGCAGGGCGGCGGCCAGGTCGGTCTGGGTGAAGCCCAGCTCCCGGCGGGCCTTCTCATCGCTGATCATCCAGGGCGCCGTCCAGTTCCGGACGTCGTGGGGGTGGACCAGGCTCCGCCGCCCCAGCGCCAGCCGGGAGGAGAGGGTGACCAGCCCGGCCAGCCCCAGCAGCGCCGGGGTGGGCATGGTCCAGAAGGGCGCCCGCCCGCCGCTCACCTGGGCCAGGAGCCCGAAGAGCTGCTCCTGGGTCAGGTTCGGCCCCACCAGGTTGTAGATCTCCCCCGACCGGCCCCGCTCCATGGCGGCGATCGTCCCGTGGATCAGGTCGCGGATGAAGACCAGGTTGACCGGCCCCTGGGCGGAGCCCAGGTAGAAGGGAAGCCGGCCCCGCTTGATCATCCAGAGCAGGGTGTTCACCCCGGCCGGGTCCCCGGGGCCGAAGACCGAGGAGGGCCTGACCAGCACCGCCTCCACCCCCTGCGCCGGGTAGGTGAGCACCAACTGCTCCTGCTCCCACTTGGTCTGACCGTAGGCGTCCGCCAGCGGGGCGGGCGGGTCCGCCTCGGTCCGGGGGCGGTACCGCCCGTCGGGCCCCCGCACGGCCGGGCCGCCGGCGGCGATGCTGGACATGTGGAGCACCCGCCGCACCCCGGCCTGGCGGCAGGCCTCCATCAGGTTGCGAGTCCCCTCCACGTTGACCGCCCGCATCCGGGCCAGCGGCGCCTGGAAGCTGATCCGGGAGGCCAGGTGGTAGACCCGCTCCACCCCGTCCAGCGCCCGCTGGATGCTGGCCGGATCGGTCAGGTCGCCCCGGGCGATCTCCAGCCCGTCGCCGCCGGGGCCAAAGAGGGCCGCCGCCCGCTCGGGGGAGCGGACCAGCAGCCGCAGCCGCTCTTCCTTCTGCAGCAAGGTCCGGACCAACTGCTCGCCGATGAAACCGGTGGCGCCCGTCACCAGGATCACGGGACCCGCCTCCTTCAGGCCATTTCGCTCTCCGTATACTTTGACAGGCAGCCACCCACTTCCTATCCGGCGGAGCCCGGGCAGGCAAGGGCCCCGGAGCAGACTGCCCCGGGGCTTCGCTTTCTCGGCCTACCGGGCGCTCTCCAGGTCGGCCGCCCGCTGGATCATCACCACCGCCTCCGCCCGGGTGGCCGTCGCCCGGGGGCGGATGGTCTGATCGGGGTACCCGGTCAGGATTCCCGCCTCCGCCGCCGCCGCCAGGGCGGTCCGGGCGCCCGGCGAGACCTGCTCCTGGTCTGTGAACCGCTCCAGCCCGGCCTCGCTCGCCTCTCGCACCAGCCCGGCGGCCCTGGCGACAAAGAGGGCGATCTCCTCCCGGGTGATGGCCCGGTCCGGCTCAAAGGAGCCGCCCGGGTACTCCGCCGCCACCACCACCCCGGCGCTGACCGCCCCCTCGATCACCGCCGCCGCCCAGTGACCGGCGGTGTCGGCGAAGGAGGGCGGAGCCTCGCTGCTCTGCAGCCCCAGGGCACCGGTCAGCATCTTCAGGAACTCCGCCCGGGTCACCTGCCCATCGGGCCGGAAGCTGCCGCCCGGGTAGCCGCTGACCCAGCCCGCCTGCACCGCCCGGGCCACATCGCCCCCGGCCCAGTGGCTGTGCGTGTCGGCGAAGAGGCCGACGCTGACCACATACCAGACGTTGTTCACCCCGTGCCCCAGGGTCTCACCGGGGGCGGCGTCGGCGATCCAGTAGTAGAGCGGAAAGCCGTTGTAGGTCACCTGGAGCCGGCCATCCTTGCGGACGGTGGTGCCCAGGGTCCCGGGCAGCCCCTCCGCCCCCACCGGGCTCTGCCCGGCACCGATCAGCAGCGGCGGCCAGTTGACCTGGCAGGCATCGTAGCAGACGCTCTTCCCCTCGCTGTCCTTGGTGAAGTAGTAGAGCGTCAGCCCCGCTCCATCGGTCAGGATCGGCCCGAACTGCGGGTGGACCGTCACCTTCACCGTCGTCTCCGCAGCGGCGGCCCCGCCGGGCAGACCGGCCAGGGCGGTCACCGCCAGCAGGGCCAGCAGCAGCCGGGCACTCCATCCCATCCAACCCCTCTTCATCGCTCCGCCTCCTTCATCGCCCTTTGCCGGACATACGGCGGAGCGGGGGGGATTGGATCAGCACAGGATTCTCGAGCGGAAAGGCGAATGGAGTGATGCGAAGGAAGGGAGGATGGGTATGAGGCTTGCGCTCTTCTCGGATATCCACGGGAACCTGGCGGCCCTGGAGGCTATCCTCTCTGCGCTGCGGGAGCACGGCCCCTTCGATGCCCGGGTCTGTGCCGGCGATGCGGTCTTCCTGGGCCCCTCACCCGGTGAGGTGCTCGACCGGCTGCAGGCGGAGGAGATCGAGCTGGTCCGGGGCAACGCCGACGACTTCGTGACGGGGCTCCGCCCCCCGGAGCGGCCGCCCGACCCGCGGGTCGCGGATCTGCTGGAGCAGCACGTGACCTGGAACCGGGAGCGGCTGCGGGCCGAGCAGTTGGAGTGGCTCCGCTCCCTCCCCCTCACCCGCCGGTACGGCTCGCTCTGCGTCTGCCACGCCACCCCGGAATCCAACAGCGAGAGCTACCCGCAGGTCCACCTGCACAGCGAGGCGGAGCTGCGGCGGGTCTATGGCAGCGCCGGGGCCGAGGCGGTCTGCTTCGGCCATTACCACCGGCCGGGAGTCACCGCCCTGCAGGGGCTGACCCTGGTCAACATCTCCTCGGTCTCAATCCCCTTCGACGGCCAGCCGCTGGCGGGGTTCACGGTGGCGGAGTACCTGCAGGGCTTCTGGCGCTTCGAGCAGCACCGGGTCCCCTACGACCTGGCCCCCGAGATCGAGCGGATGCGCCAGCGTGCGATGCCCGAACCCCCCTGGCCGAAGCTCCCTGCGTGAGCGAAGCGACCTGAGCTTCCGGCATGAGAAGAGGCGGACCCCCTGCCTGGCAGGGCGGCGTCCGCCTCGCTCGCTATTCCTGACCGGTGTGCTGCCTCAGCGCCTCGATCACCAGCTTCTGGGCCAGCTGCGGGTTGGCCCGGCCCCGGGTCGCCTTCATCATCTGGCCGACGAACCACTGGACCGCCGCCTGCTTGCCCGACTTCCAGTCCTCGACGGGGCCGGGGTTGGCCTGGACGATCTGGAGGGCGATCTTCTGCAGCTCGCCCTCGTCGGCGACCTGGGTCAGCCCCTCCTCCTTGACGATCGTCTCGGCATCCTTGCCCGTCTCGATCATCTTTTCGAAGACGGTCTTGGCGATCTTGCCGCTGATCGTCCCCTGCTCGATCAGCCTCAGCATCCCGGCGATCTGGGACGGGCTGACCGGAATCTGCTCGGGGCACAGCCCCTTCTCGTTCATCACCCGGTTGATCTCGTTGATCTGCCAGTTGGCCACCGCCTTGGCGTTGGCCGGACCGGCCAGCTGCACCGCCTCGTCGAACCAGGCGGCGAACTCCTTCTCCGCGACGATGATGGAGGCGTCGTAGGCCGAGAGGCCGTACTGGTTCATCAGCCGGTGCATCACGGCGTCAGGCAGCTCGGGGAGGGTGGCCCGGATCCGCTCCACATCCTCCGGGGTCAGCACCACCGGGGGCAGGTCGGGCTCGGGGAAGTAGCGGTAATCCTCCGCATCCTCCTTGGAGCGGAGCACCACCGAGATCCCCTTGGCGTCCCGCCAGGAGCGGGTCTCCTGCTCGATCTCGCCGCCCGCCTCCAGGATGGCGATCTGCCGCTTCGCCTCGTACTCAATCCCCCGCATGGCGGCGGAGAAGGAGTTGACGTTCTTCAGCTCCGAGCGGGTGCCGTACTCAGCGGCGCCCAACGGGCGGACCGAGATGTTGACATCGCAGCGCATCGAGCCCTCTTCCATCTTCACGTCGCTGACGCCGCAGTACTTGATGATCGAGCGCAGCTTGTTCAGGAAGAGGCCGGCCTCCTCGGCCGAGCGGATATCCGGCTCAGTGACGATCTCGATCAGCGGCACCCCGGCCCGGTTGAAGTCGACCAGGGAGGAATCGGCCGCCGCCACATCGTCACCGGCGTGCAGCAGCTTGCCGGCGTCGTTCTCCAGGTGGATGCGGCGGATGCCGATCCGCTTGGTGGTGCCGTCTTTCCTGGTGATCTCCACGTAGCCGTTGTAGCAGAAGGGCAGGTCCAGCTGGCTGATCTGGTAGTTCATCGGGGAGTCGGGGTAGAAGTAGTTCTTCCGGTCGAACTTGGAGTAGGGGGCGATCTCACAGTTCAGGGCGAGCCCCGCCTTGACGGCGTACTCCAGCGCCTGGGCGTTCAGCACCGGCAGCGAGCCGGGCAGCGCCAGGCAGACCGGGCAGACATTGGTGTTGGGCTCGGCGCCGAACTCGTTTTTGCAGGAGCACCAGACCTTGGTCTCGGTGGCCAGCTCCACGTGGACCTCAAGCCCCACAACGGTTTCCCACTGGGTCGCCACGGCTACTGACCTCCTTCCGCCGCGAGGGCCGGGCGGGCCTCGTGGTGCTTGGTCGCCTTCTGATAGGCCCAGGCCAGCTGCAGCAGGCGGCTGTCATCGAAGTGCTTGCCGATGAACTGCAGCCCCACCGGCAGCCCGTGGGCGAAGCCGCAGGGCACCGAGAGGCCCGGCAGCCCGGCCAGGTTGACGGGGATGGTGCAGACATCGGCCAGGTACATCGCCAGCGGGTCGTCGGCCTTCTCGCCGAACCGCCAGGCCGGGATGGGCGAGGTGGGGGTGACCAGGGCATCGAAGCGCTCGAAGACCTGCTGGAAGTCGCGGATCACCAGGGTCCGCACCTGCTGGGCCTTCTTGTAATAGGCGTCGTAGTAGCCGCTGGAGAGGGCATAGGTGCCGACCATGATCCGGCGGATCACCTCGGAGCCGAAGCCCTCCGACCGGGTCCTGCCGTACATCTCCAGCAGACCGCTGTACGCAGGGGTCCGGTAGCCGTAGCGGACGCCGTCGAAGCGGGCCAGGTTGGCCGAGGCCTCGGCGGGAGCGATGATGTAGTAGGCGGAGAGGGCGTACTCGGTGTGGGGGAGGGAACACTCCTCCACCTCGGCGCCCAGCGCCTGCAGCTGTTCGATCGCCTCGTCGATCCGGGCCTTCACCTCGGGGTCGATCCCCTCGGCGAAGTACTCCCGGGGCACGCCCAGCCGGACGCCCTTCAGCGAGGGCTCCCCGGCGAGCTTGATCGGTGCCGGGGACTTGCCGGCATTGGTGGAGTCCCGCCGGTCGGGGCCGGCGATCACCTCGAAGAGGCGGGCCACGTCCTCCACATCCCGCCCGAAGGGACCGATCTGGTCCAGCGAGGAGGCGAAGGCTACGAGGCCGTACCGGCTGACGTAGCCGTAGGTGGGCTTCATGCCGACGATGCCGGTCATGGAGGCCGGCTGGCGGATGGAGCCGCCGGTGTCGGAGCCCAGGGAGACCGGCACCTCCTCCGCGGCGACGGCGGCGGCCGAGCCAGAGGAAGAGCCGCCGGGGATTCGCTCCAGGTCCCAGGGGTTGCGGGTGGCCGGGAAGGCCGAATGCTCCCCGGAGGAGCCCATGGCGAACTCGTCCATGTTGGTCTTGCCGATGATGATGGCGCCCGAGGCGCGCAGCCGCTCCACCACGGTGGCGTCGTAGGGCGGCACGTACTCGCCGAGGATCTTGGAGCCACAGGTGGTGCGGACCCCGTCGGTGCACATGTTGTCCTTCACCGCCACCGGCACACCGGCCAGGGGGCCCAACTCGGTGTCGCCGGCCCTCCGGCGCCCGTCCAGCTTGCGGGCCCGGTCCAGCGCCTGCTCCGCCGTGACGGTCAGGAAGGCGCGCACCTGGGGCTCCACCGCCTCGATCCGGCCCAGGAAGGCCTCGGTAATCTCTACGGCCGACAGCTCCCCGGCCAGGAAGAGCCGGTTGAGCCGTGTGGCGCTCAGCTTATGGGTTGCTCCAGACATAGGCTAGCCCTCCGTGATCTTCGGTACCTTGAAGCAGCCCGCCTCGGTCTGCGGGGCCTGGTCCAGTACCTTCGCCCGGTCCAGCGAGACGTGGGGCTTGTCCTCCCGGAGGACGTTCTGCAAGGCGACAGCGTGGTAGGTGGGGGGCACATCGGCCGTGTCCAGCCGGTTCAAGCTCTCCACGTGCTCCAGAATGCGGCTTAGCTGCTCGGTGTAGGTCTCCATCTCTGCCTCGGTCAGGCTCAGCCGGGCCAGGCGGGCCACGTGCTCCACCTGGCTGCGCGTCAGCGCCATGGTCGATCACCGCCAAACTTCTAGAATTCCGGGACAGCCCCCTGGCTCCCCTCTGCGTAACTACCTGATTTTATCACAGCACATTGTGACAGGGCAACGTGCGGTGGCAGGTGGATCAGGCCAACCCGCTGATGCGAACCTCTCCTGGTTCTTTGACGTAATACCAGGTAGATGGTGAAAGAGTATCGTCCGACATGGAACACCGGGATCTACAGATGTCCTGCTGATCGCGAGGGAGGGCTTGAGCGATGGCACAGACCCAGGTGCGGATCTTCTTCCACCACCGGCACGACCGCCTCCAGGAGGAGCTGAACCAGTGGCTCGAGGAGGTGGCCGGCCAGGTGGTGGTCACCGGCGTGAGCATGGACTCCAACAAGTTCGGCCGCTGCCTGGTGGTGATGTACCAGACCGGCGAGGAGGGCAGGCTCTACCGGGCCCACCTCTACTACCACTCCAGCCACAGCCGGCTGGAGGCAGAGGCGAATGAAAAACTGGCCGCCGCCCAGGCCCAGTGGGGACGGCTGGTGGCGCTCGGCTCCAACGAGTACGGCCACTACCTCTGCATCATCGAGGAGCAATAGCGAAAGCCCGTGGGGTGGATCTCCCCCACGGGCTTTTTCCGTATCCAGACTACCCCTCTTCGCCCCAGACGTGCAGCGCCGGCACCCGCTCGATCTCCCCCAGCCTGTGCGCATACTCCAGGTAGGTGAGCAGGCCCCGCCGGTACCGGGGGCTGAAGTCGTGCCGGATCAGGTCGAAGTAGTCCTCCACCACATCCCGGGGGAACGGCCGGCGGCGCATCGCATCCGCCACCATCGCCGGCCGGTTGGCCCAGGCGAAGTCCTGGGAGGCGGTGAAGAGCCGGGCCACCCGCCGCATCGCATCGGGGTTGGCGTCGGCAAACTCCCGCCGCGCCACCCAAAGGGCGTAGACCATCGGGTGGCCGGTCATCGCCTTCCACTCCGCCCCCAGGTCGACCACCGGGATCTCCGGGTGCTTCAGGGCGGCGGCCAGGGCATCATCCCCGATCAGCAGGGCGGCCTCGTGCTCCCGCAGCATTGCCGTCAGGTCGGGGGGCGCCGTCCGGTAGTCGGGCCTCACCCCGTACCGCTCCTGCAGGATGATCCTGGTCAGCACCACCGAGGTGGCGGAGGAGGCGGTCAGCGCCACCGGGCGGCCGTTCAGCTCGACCAGCGGCCGGCGGTGGAAAAGCAGGATCGAGGCGACCCGCCCATCGGCGCTGATGGAGAGGTTGGGCATGATCACGCAGCGCTCGGCGTTCCGGGCATATTCAATGGAAGAGATGGGGGTGACGTCCAGCTCTCCCCGCAGGAAGGCCTGGTTCATCGCCACCGGCGGTCCTTTGAACAGCTCCGCCTCCAGGTCGACCGCCCGCTGCTCGATGCCGAAGTAGACCGGCAGGCAGTTCAGGTAGTCGATGTAGCCCAGCCGCACGGTGGGCACCAGCGATTCCGCCAGGCCGGACCGGGGCGCCCCGAAGCCCTCCACCCGCTGGAATCCGGTCATCCGTCACGCCCCCTAGTAGGTCTCGAGGATTTCGTAGAAGGTGTTCCGCTTGGCGGGGATCCGCCCGGCATCCTTGATCAGCCGGATCGCATCCGACGGGGTGGCGCAGTAGACGGTTCCGGCCGCTGCCACCACGTTCTCCTCCATCATGGTGCCGCCGAAGTCGTTGCAGCCGCAGTCCAGGCTGATCTGGCCGATCCGGACCCCCTGGGTCACCCAGGAGGCCTGGATGTTCTCGATGTTGTCCAGGAAGATCCGGGCCACCGCCAGGGTGCGCAGGTACTCGAAGCTGGAGGTGGTCACCCCGTTGTGCAGCCCCTCGGCCACCAGCGGGGTGTTGCCGGGCTGGAAGGTCCAGCAGATGAAGGACCAGAAGACCCCCCGGCCGTGCTTCGCAATGGTCCGGTCCTGCACCTCCCGCAGCTTCAGCAGGTGCTCCACCCGCTCCTCCAGGGTTTCCACGTGGCCGAACATCATGGTGGAGGAACCCCGCATCCCCACATCGGCGATGGTCTCATAGGTCTGGAGCCAGTCCTCGGCCGGGTCCTTCAGCGGGGCGATGATCTTGCGCGGCCGGTCGGCCAGCACCTCGCCGCCGGCGCCCGGCACCGAGTCCAGTCCGGCCTCGTGCAGCCGCTCCAGCACCTCCCGGACGCTCAGCTTGAAGACCCGGGCGAAGTGCCGGATCTCGGAGACCGAGAAGGAGTGGATGGCGATCTGTGGGTAGTGCTGCTTGATCAGGCGGCACATCTCGGTGTAGTAGTCCAGGCCCAGCTTGGGGTGGTGGCCGCCCTGGATCAGCACCTGGGTGCCGCCGGTGGCGGCCAGCTCCCCCACCTTCTGCAGGATCTCCTCGTGGCTCAGCACCCAGGCGTCGCTGTCCTGGGAGTGGCGGTAGAAGGCGCAGAACTTGCAGTCGGTGACGCAAACGTTGGTGTAGTTGATATTCCGATCCACCACGAAGGTGACGATGTTGTCGGGGTGCAGCCGGCGGGTGATCTCCCCGGCCACCATGCCAAGGCTCCCCAGGTCGCCCTCCCGCATCAGGACGACCCCCTCCTCGTAGGAGAGCCGCTTGCCGTCCAGCGCCTTCAGCAGGATCCGCTCCACGGCGGGGGTCGGCTCGGGCCGCAGCAGGGCGGCCTCAATCTGCTCCGTCGTCCGGCTCATCTCCTACCGCACCCCCTCTTCCAGGTCGATGAACTGAATCGGTACCGCCGTCTTCCGGCCGCCCCAGTGGATCGTGCCGCTCGCCTTGGCCTGCTCCGCCAGGGAGAGGTGAATGTTCTCGCTGGTGTAACCGTGGATCGCCCCGGCGTTGACCATCTCCGGGTCGGGCTCCGCCGGGTACTCCCGGACGATCTCGTAGACGGTGTTCCGCTCCGCCGGGATCCGGCCCGCCTCCCAGATCATCCGCAGCAGCTGCTGCAGCTCGGTGTACTGGGCGGTCCTGGCGCCGGCCATGTGGTAGATCTTCTCCTCCCGCACCGTGCCGTCGATGTCGTTGGCGCCAAAGTGGAGCGAGACCTGGGCGATGGCGGGGGAGCTGGAGATCCAGTAGGACTTGACATGGGGGAAGTTATCCAGCATCAGCCGGCCCACCGCCAGGGAGCGGAGGTCGTCGTAGCCGGTGGGGCCGGGCAGGTGGTCCAGGTTGGTGTTCTCGGGGTGGAAGCGGAGCGGGATGAAGGCCTGGAAGCCGCCGCTCCTGTCCTGCTGCTCCCGCAGCCGGACCATGTGGTCCACCCGCTCCTCGGGGGTCTCCACCGTGCCGTACATCATGGTGGCGTTGGACTTCAGCCCCAGCCGGTGGGCGGTCTCGTGGACCATCAGCCACTCCTCGGCGGTCTCCTTCGGCTTGCAGATGATGTCCCGCACCCGCTGGGCGAAGATCTCGGCGCCGCCGCCGGGCATGGAGCCCAGGCCGGCCGCCTTCAGCTCAGTCATCACCTGCTCCAGGCTGAGGCCGGAGATCTTGGTGAAGTGGAGCATCTCGATGGCGGTGAAGCACTTCAGGTGGACATCCGGGCACTCCGCCTTGACCGCCCGGAGCATCTGGGGGTACCACTCCCAGGGCAGGTCGGGGTGAAGGCCGCCCACCATGTGCAGCTCGGTGGCGCCCAGCGCCACGGCCACCTTCGCCTTCTGGACGATGGTCTCGATGTCGTAGGTATAGCCGTCGGGGCTCCGCTTGGTCTTGCCGAAGGCGCAGAACTTGCAGTGGATGGCGCAGAGGTTGGAGTAGTTGATGTGCGCGTTATTATTGAAGTAGACGCGGTCACCGACCCGCATCCGGCGGGCCAGGTTGGCCAGCTGGCCCACGGCGAAGAGGTTCGGGTGACGCATCAGGGTCACGCCGTCATCGAAGGAGAGCCTCTCCCCCTCCACCACCTTGCGGTGGATCGCCGCCAGGTCGGGGGGCAGCACCCGCTGGAGCAGAGCGTTCATCTTTTATCCCCTTCATGGAAGTTTCGGTCGGCTTTTGCCCAAAGCTGGTTCTATGATAACATAGTTACGGTTCTATTTCAGTCAGGAATGCGCGTGGAGGCAGCTATGATCAGACCAAAGCTCCCGATTTTGACCAACCGGGCCGATACCCTGAAGTACGAAGCGGGCGTGGTGCGGGTGCTGGACCGCCGGAAGCTGCCGGAGGTCCAGGTTTTCGTGGACTGCCGCACCTACCGGGATGTGGCACAGGCAATCGTCGACATGGTGATCCAGGGCGCCCCGCCCCTGGCTTACGCCGCCGGGTACGGCCTGGCCCTGGCCGCCCGGGAGTTCCGTGGGCTGCCGCCCGGGCGCTACAGGGCCGCCCTGGCCGAGGCGCACCAGCAGCTCCGCTCCACCCGGCCCACCGGGGCCGACATCTTCCCGCTGATGGACCAGGCGCTGGCGCTGGCCTATCAGGCCATCGACCGGGGGGAGGATGCGGAGGCGGCGGTGGTCGCCTTCGTCGACCAGCAGATCCAGGCGGGGGACCGGGCCGCCCGGCTGAGCGGGCTGCACGCCAGCCAGCTCCTGGTGGACGGCGACCGGATCCTGACCCACTGCTTCGCCGGCGCCGCCCTGAACTACATGCTCTACTTCGCCCTGCGGGACGGCAAGCGGATCGAGCTGATCGCCACCGAGACCCGGCCCTACCTGCAGGGCGCCCGGCTGACGGCGGCCCAGGCCAAGGAGATCGGGGTGAAGGTCACCCTGGTCACTGACAACATGCCGGGCTACCTCTTCTACCGGGGGATGATCACCAAGTATGTGACCGCCGCCGATTCCATCACCCTGGACGGCCACATCTCCAACAAGATCGGCACCTTCCAGTACGCCGTGCTGGCCCACCAGTTCGGGGTGCCATTCATCGTCCTGGGCTACGACGGCCCCGACCCCGACCGGCCGGACGCCGCCTCGATCCCCATCGAGGAGCGGAACCCGGAGGAGCTCTTCTACTGCCGGGGGGTCCGGACCGCCGTGGAGGGGATCGGTGGCTACTACCCCGCCTTCGACATCACCCCGCCCCAGTTCGTCAGCGTGATCGCCACCGACCGGGGGCTCTTCTCGCCCTGGAACATCCGGGACTACCTGCAGGCCCCCGTGAGGCCGGACCCCGGCCTCACTCCCTGAGCGGGGCGCCGGCCATGGTCGACACCCTGATCATCGGCGGCACCGCCGCCTACCACCTGGACCTGAGCGATCTGCCCATCGCCGAGGAGCGGCTGGTGGAGACCCCCTTCGGCCCGGCCGGGCCGGTGCTCTTCTTCCGGGTGGCCGGCAGGGAGGTGGCGCTCCTCTCCCGGCACGGCGGCCAGGGGCGGCTGGGGCTGACCCCGCCCTTCATCCCGTACCACGCCAACGTCTGGGCCGCCCGGGAGCTGGGCGCCCGGCGGATCCTCTCCTGGAACAGCGCCGGCTCGCTGGTCCGGTCGCTGGCCCCGGGGAGCCTGGCGGTGGTGGCCGACCTGATCGACTGGACCCGGCAGCGGCGGGCCACCTTCGGGCCGGAGCTGCGGGTGGCGGAGCCCCGGGGCGAGCTCTTCGACCCCGGCCTGCGGCAGCAGCTGGCCCGGGCGGCGGCCGCCTGCGGCCACCGGGCCGCCCCCGGGGCGATCTACGCCGGGACCGAGGGGCCCCGGCTTGAGACCCGGGCCGAGATCGAGCTGCTGGCCCAGGCCGGGGCGGAGCTGGTGGGGATGACCCTGGCCCCCGAGGCCTTCCTGGCCCGGGAGCTGGGGCTGACCTACGGCTCCCTCTGTTGGGTCTCCAACTACGCCACCGGCGTCCCCTTCCTCGGGCCGGAGCAGCGGCTCTTCGGCCCCGAGGTGGGCGGGATGATGTTCGCGATCATGCTGACGCTCCTGCGGGAGGAGGCCACCGAACGTGCCTGAGATCGCCCTGATCCTGCCCCCGGAGCTCTTGCCCGAGGCCGGGGAGGAGATGCTGCACACGACGCCCTACGGCCCGGTCACCCAGCGGGCCGGCGCCCTGCTCCGGGCGGAGGGGAGCGATCCCCGGGCCCTGCTCTACGCCGCCAAGGCCGCCGGCGCCCGCCGGGTGCTGGCCGCCGACCGGGTGGCGGCCGTCAGCCCGCTGCTGGAGGAGGGCGACCTGGTGGTCCCCGCCGACACCATCGACCAGACCCGGCTTCGCCCCTTCACCTTCTTCACCGGCAAGGGGTACGGCTTCATCAAGCTGAACCCGCCCTTCTGCCCCGAACTGATGGAGCGGCTGCTGGCCGCCGGGCGGGCGGCCCGGCCCCGCTGCTTCCGCGGGGCGACCTACGTGGGCACCGACGGCCCCCGGGAGGCCACCCCGGCCGAACTGCAGATGTTCAGGCGCTGGGGGGCGGAGGTGGCCGGCACCGGCCTGCTGCCGGAGGCCTACCTGGCCCGGGAGCTGGAGCTGTGCTACGGGGCGATCGCGGTGGTGGGCGAGGGGGATGGCGGCCTGGCGCCCCTGCTCCGCCACCTGGCGGAGGAGCTGACAGGCGGGGAGCAGAACCGCTGCGCCTGCGGCCATTCCATGGCCCACCTGAAGGCGCAGGGGGTCATCCCGGAGGACTGGCGCCAATGGTGATTCGTGAGGCCAAGCAGGCGATCATCGAGGCCGGCCGGTCGCTCCACCGCCAGGGGATGACCGCCGGGGCCGCCGGGAACCTCTCCATCCGGCTGGAGGACGGCCGGATCCTGATCACCGCCTCGGGGGTGGCCAAGGGAGACTTGACCGAGGAGCAGGTGCTGCTGATCGACGCCGAGGGCCGGGTGCTGGAGGGAACGGGCCGCCCCTCCACCGAGACCCCGATGCACCTGGCGATCTACCGCCGCCTCCCCCATGTAGGGGCCGTGGTCCATGCTCATCCGATCCACGCCACGGCGCTGGCGGTCACCCACACGCCGCTCCCCACCGACTCCCTGCCCGAGGCGCTCTTCGCCCTGGGCTCGGTGCCGCTGCTCCCCTACCTCCCGCCCGGCCCCGAGTTGGGCGAGGCGGTGGCCCGAGCGCTGGACGACGGCGACGGCGCCCTGCTGCTCAACCACGGGGCGGTCACCATCGGCCGGGAGATGGCCGGGGCGCTGGGCAAGATGGAGGTGCTGGAGTCGCTGGCCCAGATAGCGATCGCCAGCCGGGCCCTGGGCCCCCAGGTCCCGCTCCCCCCCGCCGAGGTCGAGCGGATCCGCACGATCTGGCGAAGCCGCAGACAGGCGCCTCAGTAGTACCGCCACCCCAGAAGGAGCCCCGGCCGCCGCCGCTGGGAGCGCCATGCCGGGGAAGGGCAACGCCACCAGCCCCCCGCCCCAGATGGTCCAGGAACTCAACATGCCACCACGCAGTAAGAGGCTCGACCCCCAAGTCCCCTTCCATTTTACTAGCACCCCAGCCCCCACCGCCGTCCCGATCCTGCCAACCCGCTGTCCCAAATCGGACAGGAAAGGCCCCCATGGTGCACCGCATCAGCACCACGGATGAAAACGGGCATCCACCCCATTATCGCGTTGTTTTATCCGTGTAATCCGTGTAATCCGTGGCAAGGAAAGACGCCCCCACTTCCCCGCATAACCAGGCGCCAAAGAAAACCGCCCCTCCCAAACGGGAGAGGCGGTTGATCTTTGCCAAACCTATGCGTTGGTCCGCAGGTGGCAGGCCACCCAGTGGTCGCCGCCCACGTTGACCAGCGGCGGCTCCTCGGTCTTGCACTTCTCGCCCACCTGGCTGACATAGCGGCAGCGGGTGTGGAAGCGGCAGCCCTTGGGCGGGTTGACCGGGGAGGGGACGTCGCCCTCCAGCACGATCCGCTCACGCCGGATGGTCGGGTCGGGGATGGGAATGGCGGACATCAGCGCCTCGGTGTACGGGTGCAGCGGATTGCTGTACAGCTCGGCCGAGGGGGAGATCTCCATCATCTTGCCCAGGTACATGACGCCGACCCGGTCGGAGACGTGCTTCACAACCGAGAGGCCGTGGGCGATGAACAGGTAGGTCAGGTTGAACTCCTTCTGGAGGTCCTCCAGCAGGTTGAGCACCTGGGACTGAATCGAAACGTCCAGCGCCGAGACCGGCTCGTCGCAGACAATCAGCTTCGGGTTGAGGGCCAGCGCACGGGCGATGCCGATGCGCTGACGCTGGCCGCCGGAGAACTCGTGCGGGTAGCGGCGGGCGTGGAAGGGGGCAAGGCCGACCACGTCCAGCAGCTGCTGGACCCGCTTGGTCTTCTCGGCGCCGCGGGCCACGCCGTGAATCTCCAGCGGCTCGCCGATGATCTCACCGACGGTCATGCGGGGATTGAGCGAGGCATACGGGTCCTGGAAGATGATCTGCATCTCCCGGCGGAGCTTCCGCATCTCCTCCCGGTTCAGGTCGAAGACGTTCCGGCCCTCGAAGACCACCTGGCCATCGGTGGCGTCCTGCAGCCGGAGGATCACCTTGCCCAGGGTGGTCTTGCCGCAGCCGGACTCACCCACCAGGCCCATGGTCTCGCCCTTCCGGATGTCGAAGGAGACGCCGTCCACCGCCTTGACGTGGCCGACGGTGCGGGAGATGATGCCGCCGCCGGAGATCGGGAAGTGCTTCTTGAGGTTCCGGACCTCCATCAGAATCGGCTTCTCTTGCTGCGTACCAACAGCGGTGCTCATTATGCACTAACCCCCTTGGCGAGACGGTCTGCAGCCATGTAGCAAGCCACCCAGCGCCCCGGAGTGACCTGCTCAAGGGGCGGCTGCTCGGTCTTGCACTTCTCGATCGCGATCGGGCACCGCGGCTCGAAGCGGCAGCCAGGGGGCAGGTGGAGCGGGTTGGGCACGACGCCCTCGATCACATGCAGCTTCTCGACATCCTCGTCCATGCGGGGAATCGACTTCAGCAGGCCCTCGGTGTACGGGTGAAGGGGGTGCTTGAAGACGTTGACAGCGTCCGCCTCCTCCACCACCTTGCCGGCGTACATGACGACGACCCGCTCGCACATCTCCGCGACGACGCCGAGGTCGTGGGTGATCAGCATGATGGCCATGCCCAGTTCCTTCTTCAGCTTCTTCATCAGCTCGAGGATCTGGGCCTGAATGGTCACGTCAAGAGCCGTGGTCGGCTCGTCGGCGATCAGCAGCTTGGGGTTGCAGGAGAGCGCCATGGCGATCATGACGCGCTGGCGCATACCGCCGGAGAGCTGGTGCGGGTACTCCTTGACCCGCCGCTCGGGCAGGGGGATGCCGACCAGGCGGAGCATCTCAATCGCCTTGTCGATCGCTTCCTTATAGGAGAGGCCCTGGTGCAGCTGAATCGCCTCGGCGATCTGGTCACCGATGGTGTAGACCGGATTGAGCGAGGTCATGGGCTCCTGGAAGATCATAGAGATATCATTGCCGCGGATCTTCCGCATCTCGGCTTCGGACTTCTTGACCAGGTCCTCGCCTTCAAACAGGATCTCGCCGTCGACGATCTTGCCGGGAGGGTTGGGAATCAGCCTCATGATCGAGAGCGAGGTGACGCTTTTTCCGCAACCGGACTCACCCACTACGCCGAGCGTTTCTCCCCGTTTGATGTACAGGTTCACCCCGTCGACGGCACGAACTACGCCGTCCTCCGTGTAATAGTGGGTCTTTAGGTTTCGGATTTCGACAAGTTTCTCGCTCATTGGCTCACTCCTCTTCTCCTTCTGGGACTGCGATCCGCCGGACTTGGCGGCTTCAGGGGCCAGACCCTTCCGTAACTCACGCGATTAGACGCGCGAACGCGGGCACCGGTTTGACTAATTTTCAGCCTCGCCCGCGATTTCTCTGCTTCACCCGAGGTGCGCGTTCTGGAAGACTCGGCTCTTTTCGATTCTTCGGGTACCCCAGGTTCTCCTTTCGCGGGGGGCGCACTTTTTCGTGGGGGAGTTGGAAAAAGACAGCCTGTCTCATCGGTATGCCCCAGACGATCGGCTCATGCCGGGCCATCCGAAAAGACTAGACAATCACCCAACTATTGTACCACGAAAAATCAAATCATTAAAGCTATCTCTTGAGGGCTCACGGGAAAGGCACAGCGCTCGCTGTGCCTTTCCCGCAAATCCCGTGCGCTACGATTCGACAAAGCGCCGGAGAAACTCCTCTTCGGTCAGGATCGGAACGCCCAGCTCGCGGGCCTTCTCCAGCTTCGAGCCCGCCGCTTCGCCGGCCAGCAGGAAGGAGGTCTTCTTGCTGACCGACCCGGAGGACTTGCCGCCCAGCCGCTCGATCAGCTCCTCGATCTCCTTGCGGCCCCAGCGGGTCAGGGTGCCTGTCACCACCACGGTCATGCCGGTCAGCGGCCCCTCAGCCGGCGCCGTCCGTTTCTCGCCCATCATGTTCACCCCGGCCGCCCGCAGCTTGGCCAGCAGCTCGTGGGACTTGGGGGAGCGGAAGTACTCCACCACCGACTCGGCGATCTTCGGGCCGAGGCCGTTGATCGTCACCAGCTCCTCGGCGGTGGCCCGCTCAATCGCCTCCATGCTGCCGAAGTGGTCGGCCAGCAGCTTGGCCGCCCGCTCCCCCACGTGGCGGATGCCCAGGGCGAAGATCAGCCGGTGGATCGGGTTGGACCGGGTGGCGTCGATGGCGGCCAGCAGGTTCTCCACCGACTTCTCGCCCATCCGCTCGATCTCCAGCAGGGCGCTCCGCTTCTCGTGCAGGGTGTAGAGATCGGCGGCGTCCCGGATCAGCCCCTCGTCCAGCAGGATCTGGACCAGCGCCTCGCCCAGCCCCTCGATGTTCATGGCATCACGGGAGGCAAAGTGGAGGATCGCCCGGTACTGCTGGGCCGGGCAGAGCGGGTTGGGGCAGCGGACCGCCGCCTCGCCCTCCGCCCGGATAAGCTCCGCCCCGCAGGCGGGGCAGGTGGAGGGGAACTGCCAGGGCACCGCCCAGTCCGGCCGCTTCTCGGTCACCACACGGACCACCTCGGGGATGATCTCCCCCGCCTTCCGCACGATCACGGTATCGCCCACCCGCACATCCTTCGCCCGGATGATGTCCTCGTTGTGCAGGGTGGCCCGCTTCACGGTGGTGCCGGCGATCCGGACGGGGCGCAGGTCGGCGGAGGGGGTGACGGCGCCGGTCCGGCCCACCTCCAGGCTGATCCCCTCCACCACCGTCTCCTTCTCCTCGGCCGGGAACTTGTAGGCGGTGGCCCAGCGCGGGAACTTGGAGGTGAAGCCCATCCGCTCCCGCTGGACCAGGTTGTCCACCTTGATCACCAGGCCGTCGATTTCATAGGGCAGGTCATAGCGCTTCTCCCGCCACGTCTCGATCCAGTCGATGACCCCCTCGATGGAGTCGAAGCGGGCCCGGTGCGGGTTCACCTTGAAGCGCATCTGCTCCAGCCGCTCCAGGCTGGCCCAGTGGCTGGTGATCCCGTAGGCCTCCGCCCCCACCAGGTTATAGATGAACGAATCGAGCCGGCGCTCCCGGGTCTTGCGCGGATCCTTCTGCCGGACGCCGCCGGCCGCCGCGTTCCGGGGGTTCTGGAGCAGCGGCTTCCCCTGGGCCTCCAGCTCCCGGTTCAGCTCTTCCAGCACCCGCTTCTCCATATAGATCTCCCCGCGGACGACCAGGGTGCCCGCCGGGGCCACCGCCGGGTCGAGCCGAAGCGGGATCGATCGAATGGTCTTGACGTTCTCGGTCACATCCTCCCCGGTTTCGCCGTCACCCCGGGTCGCCGCCTGGACCAGGAGGCCATCCTCGTAGCGCAGCGAGATGGAGAGGCCGTCGATCTTCAGCTCGCAGACATAGGTCACCGGCTCGCCCGCCGCCACCTGCCGCACCCGCCGGTCGAAGTCCCGCAGCTCCTCCTCGCCGAAGGCGTTGTCCAGCGAGAGCATAGGCGGGTTGTGGGGCACCTTGGCAAAGTCGGAGACGGCCCGGCCCCCCAACCGCTGGGTGGGGGAGTCGGGCTGCACCAGGTCGGGGTACTCCTGCTCCAGCCGCCGCAGCTCACGCACCATTTGGTCGTACTCGTAGTCGGAGATCACAGGGGCATCCTTCACATGGTACAGGTAGTCATGGTGGCGAATCTCTTCGGAAAGCTGCTTGATGCGCAGTTCGGCCTCTTGCCGGGTCAAGTGAATCCCCTCCCGCACAGGTCAGGCGCTTCTCGGAGATAGCATACCGTGGGACGGCGGAAAAGACCAGACCGACCCGCAGCCGCGGATTCCCCTGAAAATGGCGGCCACGGATTACACGGATTACACGGATGAATGCATAAAAATTACAACAATGGTGATTATACCTTTTCCATGGGCGGTGCTGGTGCGAAGCACCGCACAATGGTATTTCCACGTGCCCGTTTTCGTCCGTGGATGCTGACGCCATGCGGCATGGGGGTTACATGGACATGCATGAAAAAAGGTAAATCCACTCATTGATCCGTGTGACCACCATGGCATCCGGTACCAGTACCACGAATGCAACTGGTAGCATCACCCATTACCATCTCATCCTTACCCACAAGTTTGAACATCTGCAGGTGATCTGCGTTAGGCTGCGACATGTCCCGAGTTAGGCCCACGCCATCCTTTGGATTGGATTGCACGTCTGGGTGGATTCCTTGCGCGCAAGAGCGATGGTTCTCCAGGCGTGAGGTGTTGTGGAGAGGTTACCGCCGGTTGGAGGACATATTATAAATGTGGGAGATCTACAAGCCAACCGTATGAAGTTGTGGGTAACGATGAGTTTATCATCCGTGTAACCACCATGGCGCACCATGGTGCGGTGCTTCGCACCAGCACCCCGGATGAAAAGGGCACCACCCCACATTGTTGTGATGTATTTGTTTTATCCGTGTAATCCGTGTAATCCGTGGCCAAGGTAAGGGACCCCACTTAGCCGCCGGCGGGCTGCAGGTAGGAGGCGACCAGGATCTTCTGCCCCACGCCCGGGAAGTGAACGGTGACCGTATCGCCCCGCACATCCCGCACCACCCCTTCGCCGAAGCGGGGATGGAGCACCCGCTCGCCCACCTCGAAGGTGTGGCTGGGCAGCACCGGGGCCTGGGCCGCCTCCTGGAGCCGCCGGGCCTCCTGGGTCTGCCCCCACCCCGCCGACCCGATGGCGGGGCCGGCGGCGTCGTCATCCTCCATGTAGGAGCGCCGGCGGCGGGAGCCGTCACCCCAGGGGCTCCCGCCCCATCCACCGGGGGCGGGGCTGGGCCATGCAGCGGAACGGCTCGGGCGGGAGGCGCCCACCACCTCGATCAGAGCGGGCGGGATCTCCTGCAGGAACCGGCTGGGCGAGTTGTAGTTGGACTGGCCCCAGAGCGTCCGGCTCAGGGCGTTGGACAGGTAGAGCCGGTGGCGGGCCCGGGTCATGCCCACGTAACAGAGCCGCCGCTCCTCCTCCATCTGCCGCTCATCGGTCAGCGCCCGGTTATGGGGGAAGACACCCTCCTCCATGCCCACCAGAAAGACCACCGGGAACTCCAGCCCCTTGGCGGTGTGGAGCGTCATGAACTTCACCTTGTCGCCGCCGCCCCCCTGGTCCGCCTCGCTCACCAGGGCCACGGTGGAGAGGAAGATGTCCAGGGAGGAGAGCCCCTCGTACTCCTCGCCGGTGGGCACCTCGAACTCGGTGGCCATCGAGCGGAGCTCCTGCAGGTTCTCGATCCGGGCCGCCCCCTCCAGGGAGGGGTCCGCCTTCAGCTCCGCCAGGTAGCCGGAGCGGGCCAGGACCTCGTCGATCAGCTCCCCCACCGAGAGGTAGAGCTTCATGTTGGTCAGTTCCTCGATCATGGCGCCGAACTGCTCCATCTTCTTCTGATAGGAGCCCGAGAGGCCGGGCACCATCGAGCAGTCGATGGCCGCCGTGGCGATGGGGACGTTCCACTGCTCGGCGTAGTCCACCAGCTTGTCGATGCTGGCCGGCCCGATCCCCCGCTTGGGAGCGCCGATCGCCCGCCGGAAGGAGAGGGTGTCCGCCGGGTTGGCCAGGAGGCGCAGGTAGGCGATCACATCCTTGATCTCCTTGCGCTCGAAGAACTTGAAGCCGCCGATGACCTCATAGGGGATCGACTTGCTGACGAAGGATTGCTCCAGGGCGCGGGACTGGGCGTGGGTCCGGTAGAGCACGGCGAAGTCCTGGTAGGTAAGTCGCCGGCCGTCCCCCAGCCCCTCGCTCATCAGCCGCTGGATCTCGCCGGCGATGAACCACGCCTCGTCGTTCTCATCGCTGGCGGTGTAGTGCTTCACCGGGTCGCCGGTGCCCGCCTGGGTCCAGAGCCGCTTCTCCTTGCGGCCTCTGTTCCGCCGGATCACCTCGTAGGCCGCCGAGAGGATGTTCTGGGTGGAGCGGTAGTTCTGCTCCAGCTTGATCGAGCGGCAACCCGGGTACTGGGCCTCAAACTCCAGGATATTGGTGATGTCCGCCCCGCGCCAGGAGTAGATCCCCTGGTCGTCGTCGCCGACCACGGCCAGGTTCTGCTTCCGGGCGGCCAGCAGGAAGACCCAGCGGTTCTGCACCTGATTGGTGTCCTGGTACTCGTCCACCAGGATGTGTTCGAACTTCCGCTGGTAGTGCTCCAGCACCTCCGGGAAGCGCTCCAGGAGCTGGACGGAGAGCAGCAGCAGGTCATCGAAGTCCAGGGCGTTGTTCGACCTGAGCCGCTCCTGGTAGAGGCCGTAGACCCGGGCGACCTGCTCCTGCCAGTAGTCCCCCGCCCGCTGGGCGAAGGCCTTGGCGTCCAGCATCTGGTTCTTGGCGTTGGAGATGGTGCCCAGCACGGCGCCCGGCTGGAACTGCTTGTCCGAGAGCCCCAGCCGCTTGATGCAGTCCTTCACCACCGCCTCCTGGTCGTCGCCGTCCAGGATGACGAAGTTCTTGGCGTAGCCCAGCCGCTCGATGTCCCGCCGGAGCATCCGCACGCAGGTGGAGTGGAAGGTGGCGACCCAGATCTCCTTCGCCTTCGGCCCCACCAGCGACTCCACCCGCTCCTTCATCTCGGCGGCCGCCTTGTTGGTGAAAGTGATCGCCAGGATGCGCCAGGGCGGGATCCCCTCGCCCAGCAGGTGGGCGATCCGCCCGGTGTCGACCGGCCCGCCCGACCCGACCTCCTCCCGGAGCAGGGCCAGCTCCTCCGGGCCCATCCCGCTCGGGGGGAGCGCCTCCGGGTCGTAGTGATCGCCAAACAGGATCAGATGGGCGATGCGGTGCGCGATCACCCGGGTCTTGCCCGAACCCGCCCCGGCGAGGATCAGCAGCGGTCCGGTGCCGTGCAGCACCGCCTCCCGCTGCTGTTCGTTCAGCCCGTCCAGGAGCGACTGTCGCACCCGGTCACGCAGCTGCTGGTACTCCCGAACCGATTCATAATCAAGCATGATCGCCTGTCACCTTCCCCTTACCATTCCCCCAGAGATTCTCGATGCAAGCCAGTACCTCCTCCACCCAATCCCTGGTGAGACCGCACATCTGTTCCGCCCAGCCCCCGGCAATTCGCTTCCCATATGTTTACAAAAAGTGTTGACAGGGGAGGGTTGTCCTGCTACTCTTTCTCCGTTGCCTGGCAACACCATCCGCCTGTTGGGGTGAGTCGAAGAGACCACCTCACCCGACCAAAAGGAGGATCCCTCTTGCTGAGACGTCTCCGCCTGCGCCGCTCTTTCTGGGGTGCCCTTGCGTTGGGCATCCTGGCAGTACCCGCCATGTTCGGCGGCACAGCGGCAGCCCCTGCGGAGAGCTCGGACCAGCTGCCTGAGCCCGAACTTAATCCGCTGGCCATGCTTCCGCCCGACCCCGCCGACCTGCTGACGGGGCTGCTCCGTTCCCATATCCGGCTGATCGACGACCTGGCCCCCGAGGAGTACCAGCTGCTGGTGGCGCGCGCTGCCCACCGGCATCGGGTCGACCCCCGCCTGATCGCCGCGGTGATCACCGTCGAGACCCGCTGGCAAGCCGAGGCGGTGGGCGCCGCCGGGGAGCGGGGCCTGATGCAGATCCTCCCGTCCACCGGAGCCTGGCTGGCCCGGGTGATGGGGCTGGAGGAGTACGACCTGAGCGACCCCGAGACCAGCGTCGAGCTGGGCACGCTCTACCTCTCGATGCTGATCCAGGAGTACGGCTCCCCCGAGCAGGCCCTCGCCGTATACAACGGCGGCCCCCGGGCTGCGAAGAACTGGGAGTCGAACCCGTACATGCAGAAGGTAATGGCCGTCTACAACCAGCGCCCCCCGGCGCCCCGTTCCGCCCCTCCGGCAGAGCCGGCCCCGCTTGAGCCCCCGCTGGCCTTGCTGGCCTCTTAGGCGTTGAGACCATTTTTTGCCACGGATTACACGGATTACACGGATAATACAATTATATAATGTAATGGTGGCGGTGCTTGTCTCACCCTCGTCTGTGTACCTGGGGAGGGTCGATTTGGCAGTGGTGCGGTGCTTCGCACCAGCACCACTGATGAAAAGAGCACCACCCCACATTGTTGTGATGTATTTGTTTTATCCGTGTAATCCGTGTAATCCGTGGCCGTCATTTTCAGGGGACCGTAATCATCCGTGTAATCCGTGATATGAGACAAGCCCCGCCTTGACCGGCGGGGCCCTTTTCTATGATGCCACCTGTTCCATTCCGGCCTGCAGGGTAACGGTGAACGTGGTGCCTACGCCCAGCTTGCTCTCCACCTCGATGTTGCCGCCGTGGGCCTGCACGATGCTGTGGCAGAGCGCCAGCCCCAGACCGGTCCCCTCCTCCTTGGTGGTGAAGAAGGGATCGAAGAGCCGCTTCAGGTTCTCCGGGGCGATCCCCACGCCGGTGTCCGCGACCTGGAGCACCAGCGTCTCGGGGTCGAGCCGGGTGATCACGATGGTCAGGCGGCCGCCGAAGGGCATCGCCTGGACGGCGTTGATGATCAGGTTGAGCAGGAGTTGGCGGAACATCTTCGGGTCCAGCAGGGCCGGCCCGCCGGGCTCGATCAGCCGGTCGACGGCGATGGAGCGGCGCTCCAGCTGGGACTGGTGGAGCAGCAGCACCTCGTCCACCACCGCGCCCAGGTCGGTCGGGATTCGCTTTACCCGCGCCGGGCGGGCCAGGAGCAGCAGATCGCGGATGATCGCATCAATCCGGTCAATCTCGTTCAGCATGATCTGGAAGTATTCGGCCTGCCCCTCCCGCCCCTGGGCCTGGAGCAGCTGCATGAAGCCCCGGATCGAGGTGAGCGGGTTGCGGATCTCGTGCGCTGCGCCGGCGGCCAGCTCGGCAATGGCGGCCAGCTTCTCCAGCCGGTTGGACCGCTCCTCCATCTGCCGGACCTGGGTCACATCCCTCGCCTGGCAGACCACGCCCAGCAGGGTGCCGGACCGGTCCAGCAGCGGATCGACCTGGCAGGAGAGGATCAGGGAGCGCCAGGGGTGGTCGTAATCCCCCGTGCTCTCCCCGGCCAGGGCCCGCCGGATGGGGAAGACCTCCTGCAGCTCGGGGGGCAGGGGCGCCCCCCGCCGGTCGAGCAGGCCGAACAGGTCGTGGGCGGCGGCGTTGGCCAGGGTCAGATTCCCCTCGGGGTCGACCACGATGATCGCCTTGGACAGGTTGTCCAGCAGCGTGTCGGTGAAGGCCTTCAGGTCGGAGATGTGCTTCACCCGCTCCTCCAGCTCTCCCATCAGCCGGGCCCGCTCCATCGCCGTGGCCGCCAGGCCGGACATCAGATGGATGAGGCCCACCTCTCGCGGGGTAAACCAGTGGTGGCGGGTCAAGCCCACCATCAGCAGCCCGATGGACTTCCCCTGGCTCACCAGGGGAACGAAGAGCACCGAGTGGATGCCCTCCACCCGGGCGATCTCCTGGGCCAGGGGTGAGGTGGCCTCCAGCAGGTCCACCAGCTGGGTGGGCTCCTGCCTCAGGAGGGCGCGGCTCATGTGCCCGCCCTGTACGGCGATCTGCCGGCCGATCACCTCGACGAAGCGGAAGTCATGCACCGCCCGGAAGCGCATGTTCAGGTCGCCGGACTGGTCATCCGCCAGGGCGAGGGCGGTCTTGGCGTTCATCAGTTGCCCCACCGAGCGCACCAGCACCTGGGCCGCCTGATCCAGGCTCTGGCTGCCCGCCAGGATGGTGGAGAGGCGGGCCACGGCCTGCACCTCGTCGGGCAGCTCGGGCAGGAGGCCGGTGCGGCCCCGCAGCTGCATCAGGACCCGCCGGAAGCCCAACCGCATCACCGAGTTGGTCTCGGAACCGCCCACCAGGTTCTGCAGCTGCCGGATCGCCTGGGGCAGCCCCTCCACATTCGCCTGCCCGGCCCCCATCTCCATCAGGGTGGAGAGCATGGCGTTGAGCAGCTCCCGCTGGAACCGGGCCTCCGCATGGGTCCGGATCCACTCCACCGCCTGCTCCGGGGAGAGGCCCCGCCCCTCCGGCAAGGTCAGGTAGACCAGGGCATTGGCCGCCGTCAGCACCTGGGCGGCCATCGGGATCGCATCGCCGCTGACCGGGGGGTAACCGCGGCCGTCGTAGGCGGCGTAGCGGTAGCGAATCAGGTTGGCCACATCCTGCAGGACGCCGTCCTGCTCAATCCGGCGGACCACGGCCTCATTGTACCGGCGGAGCCGGGCGACCTCCTCCGGTCCGGGCGGGAAGGGGTACCAGAGCGGGATCGAGACCTCCGACTCCACCAGGGCATCCTGCAGCAGGGATGCATACCCGATGCTGCGCAGCTCATCGGCCGAGAGGTGGAGCGCCTGCCCCAGGGCGTGGCCCATCCGCATCACACGGTGGGCCTGGGAGCGCTGGTGGGGGGCCTGCCAGGGCGCCAGCCGGAGGAGGCTGGCGACCGCCCGGTCCTGGTGGAGGGTGGTGAAGACCGGCCCCACCACGCTCTGCAGCCAGAGCAGGAGGAGCGCCGCCGGCACCGTCAGCGGGTAGGGGAAGCTGTCCACCAGAGTCATGATCCAGCCCACCAGGACGAAGAGGAGCGGTGTCCACCAGGTCTGCCGGATGATGTAGAGGAAGTGCAGGCTGGCGGGCCGCTGGCGGACCGGGGCCCGCAGGATTGCCCAGGCCAGGTTGAGCAGGATCCAGAAGCCGTAGGCCAACGTGAAGGCAGAGGCGTCGGTGCGCAGCCCCTCCCAGAGGATGGCATGGGGCGACTTGACCAGCTCGGACAGTCCCCAGGCGGCCCCCAGGGTGATCAGGATGATCAGGGGGCGGTACCACTCCCAGAGCCGGTAGGCGGTGTGCAGGGCCAGCATCCGCACCCCGAACTCCACCAGGATCAGGGTGTAACCGGTCAGGAGGCCACCCCGCCAGACCGCTTCGATCAGCAGCCCGGCGATCAGGATCACCCGCACGCCGGTCTGGGGCATGATCACCGGCCAGCGCATGGCGATGCCCAGCACCGTGCCGTAGAGCACCGCCGCCTGCCAGTCGATGGGCTGGTTCAACCGCTGTGACAGGAAGTGAAGCACAAGGATGCCCGCCAGTAGACCGAACCCTCTCACCAGCGCCGGGGAGAGGCCACGCCAGTACTCCATGAAGTCCTCCTTCAACCTTCGGGTGCTCTCTGTCCGAGAGTTCTCGCGTGCCGCCGTAAGGGTTCGGGCTGAAGGTTGCATTATCCTCCACCACCCGCTGGCAGGATTCGACTCATGGCTTAACGAACGTACTCTGTTTAGGAACCGCCTAGCCAACAAGCGGTGGGATATGGCCCGGACGGAAGGAGGGGAATCGTGGAATACCAGCCGCTCAACCCGCTGATCGTGCAGAGTGACCGCACGGTTCTCCTCGAGGTGATGAACCCGGCCTTTGAAGAGGCCCGGGATCTGCTCTCCACCTTTGCCGAACTGGTGAAGAGCCCGGAGCACATCCACACCTACGCCATCACACCGCTCTCCCTCTGGAACGCAGCGGCCAGCGGCCTGACCGCCCGGGAGATCCTGGACGGACTCAGCCGCTACTCCAAGTTCCCCATTCCCGAGTCGCTCCGGCAGGATATTGTCGACTATGTCGCCCGGTACGGCCGGGTGCAGCTGGTGCGGGATCCGGACGGCACCCTCCTCCTCCGCGCTGCCGACCCCCTCGTGCTGACCGAGGTCTGGCACAACCAGCAGGTGCGCCCCTTCCTGCTGGAGCAGCGGGCGGACGGCCTGGTGGTCGACCCGGAGAGGCGGGGGCATGTCAAGCAGGCGATGACCAAGATCGGCTTCCCGGTGGAGGACCTGGCCGGGTACACCGAGGGTGCGGCGCTCCCCTTCCAGCTGCGGGAGGTCACCCTGAGCGGGCGCCCCTTTGCCCTGCGCCCCTACCAGGAGCAGGCGGTGCGGGCCTTTTACAAGGGCGGCTCGGCAGCGGGCGGCAGCGGGGTGATCGTCCTCCCCTGCGGGGCGGGCAAGACCGTGGTCGGCATGGGCAGCATGGAAGCGGTCCAGCAGCAGACCCTGATCCTCACCACCAACATCACCGCCGTGCGGCAGTGGATCGACGAGCTGGTGGACAAGACCACCCTGCCGCGGGAGCAGATCGGCGAGTACAGCGGCGAGGTCAAGGAGATCAGGCCGGTGACGGTCTCCACCTATCAGATCCTCACCTACCGGGAGGCCGGCACCGATGAGATGCCCCACCACCAGTTAATCGGCGCCCGGGACTGGGGGCTTATCATCTACGACGAGGTCCACATGCTGCCGGCCCCGGTCTTCCGGGTCACCTCGGAGATCCAGGCCAGGCGCCGGTTGGGCCTGACCGCCACCCTGATCCGGGAGGATGGCCGGGAGGAGGATGTCTTCTCCCTGATCGGCCCCAAGCGCTTCGATGTGCCGTGGAAGGTGCTGGAGCGCCAGGGCTTCATCGCCACCGCCACCTGCCACGAGATCCGGGTGCCGCTCCACGAGGAGCTCCGCCTCCGCTACGCCGTGGCCGAGGACCGGGCCAAGTTCCGGATCGCCTCGGAGAACCCGGCCAAGAACCCGCTGGTCCACGAGATCGTGCGGCGCCACGAGGGCGACATGGTCCTGGTGATCGGCCAGTACCTTGATCAGCTCAAGACGCTGGCCAGGGAGCTGGGCGCCCCGCTGATCACCGGGCAGGTTCCCACCCGGGAGCGGGATGAGCTCTACGCCCGGTTCAAGGCGGGGCAGATCAAGCTGCTGGTGGTCTCCAAGGTGGCCAACTTCGCCGTCGACCTGCCCGACGCCACGGTGGCGATTCAGGTGAGCGGCACCTTCGGTTCCCGGCAGGAGGAGGCACAGCGGCTGGGCCGCATCCTGCGGCCCAAGGCCGACGGCTCCCCGGCCTACTTCTACTCGCTGGTCACCCGGGAGACCCGGGACCAGGAGTTCGCCGCCAAGCGGCAGCTCTTCCTCACCGAGCAGGGCTACCGGTACCAGATCTCCCATGCGGAGGATTTCCTCGCAGCGAGGTGAGCCCCCCATGCAGCTGAAGGAGTCGCTGGCACAGACCCCGGCGGACCAGTTCCGGCGCATCCTCTCCACTTATGGGCTGGAGGCGGGGGACCGATCCTCCCTGGAGGGGGAGATCGCTGCCCGCCTGCTCAGCCGCGACCAGCTCCAGGAGGCGCTGGGCCGGCTCTCCGACGAGGAGTGGTCCGCCCTCAAGGTGGTCTACTTCAACGGCGGGGATCAGGGGGTGACGGTCGAGCTCTGCCACCAGATCGTCGGGCTGCTCTCGGGGAAGCGCCGCAAGTCCTCCGCCCGGGCGCTGGAGGAGCTGCAGCACCGCGGGCTGATCTACCTGCGCTCCCAGAACTACCGGCAGGTCTTCTTCATCCCGACCGACCTGATGCAGGCGATGGACGAGATCCTCAACCGGCAGATGATCGCCCGGCTCAGCCTGGGCGGCACCCCCGTACGACCGGTCCCGCAGCAGCGGAGCCTGCTGGAGGAGGTCCATCGCTTCCTCGCCTATGTCCACACCCATGAGATCACCCTGACCCAGCAGGGGCAGATCTTCAAGCGGTACCTCCGAGCGCTGCTGGATCTGCTGATGCCCGGCTCGGAGGAGGAGGAGTCGGTGGCCGGGCGCTACCCCGAGCCGCTTGGCATGCTGGTCGGCTACTGCCTCGACCGGCGGCTGATCGCGCGGGAGGAGGGCAGGCTCCGTACCACGGACGACCTGCCCTCCTGGGTGGAGCAGCGGGATGGCGCCAAGCGGCTCGACCTGTTCCGGTACTGGCAGGACCGGTACTTCTACCAGGACCTGCAGACCTTTCTCTCCGTCATCCGCTCGGTGGGCGACGAGTGGGTCTCGGTGGACCGGCTGGTGGATGAGCTGGAGCCGCTGATCAACCCGAGCCAGCGGGGCTCCTTCCTCCTCCGGCTGCGCCACCACCTGACCACCTTCCTGGCGCCCATGGGGCTCTTCGACCTGGGCGAGGCGCCGGGCGAGCACAAGCAGTCTCCCGATCTGACCTGCCGGCTCACCCGGGCGGGCGGCGCCATCCTCTCGGGACAGGAGCCCGCCGAGGAGGCTCCGCCCGAGGGGTTGGCCCCGCTGCTGCTGCAGGCCACCTTCGAGGTGATCGTCCACCGCCCGGTGGTCAGCCAGGTGCTCTGGAAGCTGGAGTTGACGGCCGACCTGGTCGGTCAGACCGACCGGACCCTGACCTACCGGCTCTCCAAGCCCTCGGTCTACCGGGCGCTGAAGGCGGGCATGACGGGCAGTGAACTCCTGGACTTCCTGCGCCGGCAGTCGGCCACCGGGGTGCCGCAGAACGTCGCCTTCGACCTGGGGGCCTGGTCGAGGGCCTATGGACAGGTCTACCTGCAGGAGGTGATGCTCCTGCGCTGCGCCGACCCCGTGCTCGCCCAGCAGGTGAAGGCCTCTCGCCGCACCGCCCGCTACGTGATCGGCGAACTGACCCCCACCGACCTGATCGTCGACGGACAGCACTACCGGGAGCTGCTTGAGGCGTTGGAGGCCGACGGCCTCATGCCGAAGCCGGAGGTGGACCGGCCTGCTGTTTCAGCCCGGGAGCCGGAGGAGTCCTAACTGCCGCCGCCGCCTCCTCCGCCGCCTCCGCCGCCGCCCTTCTCCTTTTCCTTTCCCTTTTCCTTTTCCTTCCCCTTCTCCTTGCCCTTCTGGTCTTTACCCTCCCGACCCTCGGCGCCCTTGGCCAGCATCTCCATCATCGTCTGGCGGATGACGGTCTGGATCTGCGTCCGCACCATCGGGTCCTCCATCATCTCGGTGACCTTCTTCTGGATCACCTGCTCGCCCACCGGCGAGCCGATGGCGCTCTTCAGCGCATCCTCGATCGCCTTCTTCCCCTCCTGGGTGTCCAGCGCCATCTCCAGCATCTCGGTACCGGCCTGGGCGCGCACCTGGGTGCGGAGGAAATCCTTCATCTCATCCTCGTGGAGCGCCTTCTCCACGGCCTCCTCCACCTTCTCATCGCTGGGTTCCGGAGCCTGTTGCGGCTGGGGCTGCTGCTGACCGCCACCCCCCATGCACCCTCCGGTCAGCAAGGCCACGAGCAGAATTGCCGCCCACCACTTCCGCACGCTACGACCTCCCTGTCATCACAACCGATCTTTGGTCATAGCATTCACACACCATCAGGCGGTCATGCTGGAAAGATTCTGTGGGCCAGGGCAAAATCGAAAGAGCAGCGCACCCGCGTGCGCTGCTCTGTTCATCTCTGGTGGACCGCGAAGGACTCGAACCTTCAACCGTCCGATTAAGAGTCGGATGCTCTGCCAGTTGAGCTAGCGGTCCGTATCAGCACCGTGCCACCAGAACACGGCGCCTTTGGCGGAGAGAGAGGGATTTGAACCCTCGCGGGACTTGCGCCCCCTACAGCTTTAGCAAAGCCGCCCCTTCAGCCACTTGGGTATCTCTCCAAAGCTGCAGCCGCTTGAAACGGCGCAGGACTTACTATACCATGCCTCGCGCCGTCAGCGCAACAGTGGATTCGCTGGGGGGAATGGAATCATTTTTCGCTACTCCGATGATGCTGGGTCATCCACAATAATGGGGTCCATGATCTTACCACGGATATACACGGATACACACGGATATACACGGATTTAAAAACATAAATCTATAATAAGGTAACGTAGCACGATGAGCAGGACTAGGCACACCACGTAATTTTCCACCATGGGTGCGGTGCTTCGCACCAGCACCACTGATGAAAAGGGTACCACCCACATTTTTTATAATGTATTTGTTTTATCCGTGTAATCCGTGTAATCCGTGGCAAAGAAACGGACAGCCCCACTCCCGGCGAATCCAAGGCAAAAGAGAGAGCGCCTGGCAGCCAGGCGCTTCTCTGGGTTGGTGGACCGCGAAGGACTCGAACCTTCAACCGTCCGATTAAGAGTCGGATGCTCTGCCAGTTGAGCTAGCGGTCCATGTGCGCCGTGCCACCAAACACGGCGCCTCTGGCGGAGAGAGAGGGATTTGAACCCTCGCGGGACTTGCGCCCCCTACAGCTTTAGCAAAGCCGCCCCTTCAGCCACTTGGGTATCTCTCCAGGCTGAATGCATGACGCGATGAGAGCAAGAAGTCAGGACCCCGTCCTCTTGCGCAGGACATACTATAACATGTCCGATTGCTCCGCGCAACACTTGAACAGCCCTTTTCCGCGGGGAAATCCATAACCGAAATCGCCAGAACAGCTACACCTGCAGCCGCCGCAGCGCCTCCGCGCGCCCCAGCACCGCCAGCGTCTCGAAGAGCGGGGGCGTCACCCGGCGGCCGCTCACCGCCAGCCGCACCGGCATGAACAGCTCGCCGGGCTTGAGGCCCAGCTCCGCCGCCAAGCCCCGAAGCGCATGCTCGATGGCCGCTGCGGTCCAGTCCTCCAGGGCGGCCAGCCGCTCCCGGGCGGCGGCGCAGGCAGCCGCATCCACCGGCTCGGCGGCGGGGGCGGGGCTCCGGAAGAAGAAGTCGACCAGGTCGGGGAGCTCATCCAGCCGCTTCAAGCGCTCCTGGATCAGCGGGACGATCCCCTCCAGCTTCGCCAGGGCCGCAGGGTCTGGCTCAGCGGGGAGCAGCCCCGCCCTGATCAGCACGGGCAGAGACCGGCGAGCCAGCTCGCCCGGGGCCAGCTGTCGGATATGGAGGCTGTTCAGCCAGTCCAGCTTCTGCAGGTCGAAGACGGCGTTGGCCGCCGTGCAGCGCTCAACGGAGAAGGCCTCCACCAGCTGGTCGAAGGTGAAGACCTCCCGGTTGTCGCCCGGGTTCCAGCCCTGCAGCGCCAGGAAGTTGACCATCGCCTCCGGCAGGTAGCCCATCTCCCGGAACTCGCCCACGTAGACGGCGCCCCGCCGCTTGGAAATCTTGGTCCGGTCGGGGTTGAGCTGCAGGTTGAGGTGACCGAAGCGGGGCGGCTCCCAGCCCAGCGCCCGGTAGACCGCCAGCTGCGGGAAGGTGTTGGAGATGTGCTCCTGGCCCCGCAGCACGTGGCTGATCGCCATCAGGTGGTCGTCGATCACGGTGGCGAAGTTGTAGGTGGGCATCCCATCGCTTTTCATAATGATGAAGTCGTTCACCACCCCTGGCTCGGCCCGGATCTCGCCCCGGATCAGATCATGGAAAGCAAGCGCTTGCTCGCCTACCCGGAGCCTGATCACCGGCTCCGGTACCACCCGGGCCCGCTCCGCCCGCTCCGCAGGCGTCAGGTGGCGGCAGCGGCCGCTGTAGCGGGGCGGCTGACCGGTGGCCGCCTGGGCCGCCCGCTCCGCCTCCAACTCCGCCTCTGAGCAGTAGCAGGGGTAGGCCAGACCGGCGGCCAGCAGCTCCTCCGCATAGCGCCGGTAGAGGTGGAGCCGCTCGCTCTGCCGGTAGGGGCCGTACGGGCCGCCCAGATCCGGGCCCTCGTCCCAGGTGAGGCCCAGCCAGCGCAGCCCCTCCAGCACCCCCTCCTCCGACTCCCGGGTCGACCGCCGCCGGTCGGTGTCGTCGATGCGGAGGATCATCCTCCCGCCCTGCCGGCGGGCGAAGAGCAGGTTGAAGAGGGCCGTCCGGCCCGTCCCGACGTGGCAGTGGCCCGTCGGGCTGGGAGCGATGCGCACACGAACGTCAGCCATGGGGAAATCCTCCTTTACACCAGCCGCCTGCAAAAAAAACTCCCGTCCCCTCGAAAGGGACGGGAGTTGCTCCCGCGGTACCACCCTTGTTGACCTTGCGGTCCACCTCGACCCGGGCGCCTGGGCGCCCGCTCCCTGTAACGGGGGATGCCGTCCCCACCTACCGGCTCCAGCCGGTTCAGCGGGCCGCTCCGGGACCTCTTTCAGCGGGCGACGCACCGGGTTGCACCATCGAGGAACAGATCACCGGACGCTACGAAACCCGTAACGGTCCGCCAGTCTGCCGATCGCCCCGGCTCTCTGTGGCGTGCGCGTGACGCTTACTTGCTTCCCTTCACCGCGTTTGGTTAGAGGGAATCGTACTACGTTTCTGCGCCCTTGTCAAAGGCTACTTCACCTGTTCCAGGGCTGCCACAAACCGCTGGTTCTCCGCGGGGGTGCCGACGGTGACCCGCAGGTGGGTCGGCAGCCCGAAGGAACCGCAGGGCCGGAGCAGCACCCCTCTGCGGAGCATCTGGTCGAAGACCTCGGCGGCGGGCCGCTGCACATCGAAGAGGATGAAGTTCGCCTCGCTCTTCACGTAGGGCAGCCCCAGCCGCTCGAAGGCGGCGTAGAGGTAGGCCTTCCCCTCACGGGTCAGCGCCCGGGTCCGCTCCAGGTGCTCCAGATCGTCCAGCGCCGCCAGCCCGGCGGCCACCGCCAGGTTGTTGACGCTGAAGGGGTCCCGGGCGGTGTAGATCGGGGCGATCAGCTCCGGCCGCATCACCCCGTAGCCCAGGCGGAAGCCGGCCATGCCGTAGATCTTGCTGAAGGTGCGGGTCACCACCAGGTTGGGGTACTCCAGCAGCAGCGCCCGGCTGTCGAACCGGGTCTCGTCGAACTCCCGGTAGGCCTCGTCCAGGATCACCAGGCAGTCGGGGGGCACCTGGGGCAGCACCGCCCGCAGCGCCTCCTCGGGGAAGACCGCCCCGGTTGGGTTGTTGGGCCGGCAGAGGAAGAGCATCTTCGCCCCGCTCTCCACCGCCGCCCGGACCATGGCCGGCAGGTCCATGGTCTGCTCCGCCAGGGGGATCCGCAGCACCCTGGCGCCCATCAGCTCGCCCACCAGCGGGTAGCCCGAGAAGGAGGGCGCCGGCACCACGATGGTATCTCCCGGCTCCAGGTAGACCTCCGCCAGGAGGCGGAAGACCTCGTCGGAGCCGTTGCCCACCAGGAAGTGGTCAGGGGGCAGCTCCCAGAGGAGGGCCAGCCGCTCCCGCAGCGCCCGGGCGCTCCCCTCGGGGTAGGTGTGGACCAGGCTCATGGCCGCCGTCGCCGCCGCCACCGCCTTAGGTGAGGGGCCCAGCGGGTTCTCATTCTGGTTCAGCTTCACCAGGTCGGTGATCCCCAGCTCCCGCTGGACATCCTCCACCGGCTTGCCGGGCACATAGGGCTTCATGCTCTGAACGGCAGGGCGAATGCGTGGCATGGCTGCGTTACTCCTTCTTGTAGTCGGCAGGGCGGCGCTTGCCCCGGCGGCTGGCCAACTGGTCGGCCACCGCCTGCGGGTCGACCCCGGCGTCCACCAGGGCGACCAGCGAGTGGAACCAGAGGTCGGCCACCTCGAAGGCCAGGTTCTCCCGGTCCCGGTTCTTCACGGCGAGGACCACCTCCGTCGCCTCCTCGCCGATCTTCTTGCAGTAGGCGTCGGCGCCCCGGGCAAAGAGCTTGGAGGTGTAGGAGTCCGGGTCCGGGTGGTCCCGCCGGTCCGCCAGGACCGCCGCCACCTCCCGGAGGATGGAGCCCAGGTCGTAGGGCACCTCCACCCCCGGCTGGACCGGCCAGAAGGCGGTGCCGATCAGCGCCCTGGGCGAGCCGTCCACCCGGCGGGTGAAGCAAGAGTAGGTCCCCTCGTGGCAGGCCACCCCCTCCTGCTCCACCAGGAGCAGCAGCGAGTCGCCGTCGCAGTCGGTCCGGACCTCCCGCACCCGCTGGAGGTGGCCCGAGGTGCCGCCCTTGTTCCAGAGCGCCTGCCGGCTGCGGGACCAGTACCAGGCGGTGCCGGTCTCCAGCGTCAACCGGAGCGACTCCTCGCTCATGTAGGCCTGCATCAACACCTGGCCGGTCCTCACATCCTGGACGATGGCGGGGATCAGCCCGTCGGGCCCCCATTTCAGCTCCAGCGTCTCCTTCACGACCGCACCACCACCCCTCGCTGCCGCAGGTAGCCCTTCGCCTCTTCCACGGTGTGCTGCCCGCTGTGGAAGATGGAGGCGACCAGCGCCGCATCCGCCTGTCCCTCGGTCAGCACCTGGGCGATGTGCTCCAGCGTGCCGGCGCCGCCCGAGGCGATCACCGGGATATCGACCCTCTTCGCCAGGGTCTGGTGAAGCTCCAGGTCGTAGCCCTCCCTGGTGCCGTCGGCATCCATGGAGGTGACCAGCAACTCCCCCGCGCCCCGCCTCCAGGCCTCCTCGGCCCAGGCGATGGCGTCGAGGCCGGTGGGGGTCCGCCCGCCCTGCAGGTAGACCTCCCAGCCGCCCTCCGGCCGGCGCTTGCAGTCGATCGCCACCACGATGGTGGAGGAGCCGAAGATCTCAGCCGCCCGGTTGATCAGGCTCGGATCCTTTACTGCGCCGGTGTTGATGGAGACCTTGTCCGCCCCGGCCCGCAGGTAGGCCCGCACGTGCTCCACGGTGGAGACCCCGCCGCCGATGGTCAAGGGGATGAAGACCTGCTCCGCCGCCCGGGCCAGCAGCTCCAGGGTGGCGGAGCGCTGCTCCCAGGAGGCGTTGATATCCAGGAAGCAGACCTCATCGGCCCCCTGCTGATCGTACCGCTTGGCCAGCTCCACCGGGTCCCCGGCATCCCAGGTGTTCAGGTGGAACTTGACGTTCTTGACCACCCGCCCCTCCTTGATGTCGAGGCAGGGGATGATCCGCTTCGCTAACGGCATAGCGCCATGGCCTCCTCCAGATCGACGGCGCCTGTGTAGAGCGCCTTCCCCAGGATCGCCCCGGAGACCCCCTCAATCGACATGAGCCGCCGGATGTCGTCGAGGGAGCTGACACCGCCGCTGGCAATGATCGACAGCCCGGTCCGGCCCATGGCGGCCATCTCGTCGAAGTTCGGACCGGCCATCATCCCGTCCTTGGCGATATCCGTGTAGATGATTGTCGTGACGCCGGCGGCGCCCACCCGCCGGGCCAGCTCGGTCGCCTTCACATCGGTGACGTCGACCCAGCCGTTGGTGGCCACCAGTCCGCCCCTGGCGTCGATGCCCACCACCACCCGCTCCGGGCCGAACCGCTCCACCGCCCGGGCCACCAACTCCCCCTCCAGGGCCTTGGTGCCGATGATCACCCGGGAGACCCCCAGGCTGAGCGCCGCCTCCATCGCCTCGAGGCTGCGCAGCCCGCCGCCCAGCTGGACCTTTGCCCCGCAGGCGGCGCGGAGGATCTGCTCCACCGCCCGCAGGTTGCGGGAGGCGCCGGCGAAGGCGCCGTCCAGGTCGACCACGTGGATCCACTGGGCGCCCATCTCAATCCAGCGATAGGCCACCCGGGCCGGATCGGCGTCGAAGACCGTCGCATCCTCCATGCGGCCCTGCTTCAGCCGGACCACCTGGCCCTCTTTCAAATCGATTGCCGGGTAGAGATCGAATCGCATACGAGCCTCCCAAAGTTCGACAGCATCTGCAAGCCCGCCCGGGAGGACTTCTCCGGGTGGAACTGGATGCCGATCAGGTTGTCGCGCCCGACCACGGAGGGGTAGGCCCGGCCGTAATCGGTGGTGGCCAGCACCTCATCCGGATCGGCGCCATCGGCAGCGTAGGAGTGGTCGAAGTAGGCCCAGTAGCCGGGGCTGAGCCCCTGGAAGATCGGGTGGGCCGGCTGAACCGGCTCCACCTGATTCCAGCCGATCTGGGGCAGCTTGACCGAGTCGGGCAGCCGGGTAGTGCGGCCCTTCAAGAGCCCCAGCCCGGGGCCGGCGCCGTACTCCTCCCCCGCCTCGTAGAGCAGCTGCATCCCCAGGCAGATGCCCAGGGTGGGCCGGCCGGAGGCCACGAAGGCCCGGACCGCCTCGTCCAGCCCCCGCTCCGCCAGCTTCCGCATCCCGTTGCCGAAGGCGCCCATGCCGGGGAGGACGATCCCGTCCGCCGCCGCCACCGCCGCCGGCTCGGCACTGATCTCCGCCTCGTAGCCCACCGCACGGAAGGCGTTTTGCACGCTGGCCAGGTTGCCCATGTCGTAGTCGACGATGACGATCCGTACCATCTAGAGCAGCGCCCCCTTGGTGGAGGGCACCCCGCTCACCCGGGGATCGACGGTGGTGGCGTCGTAGAGCGCCCGGGCGAAGGCCTTGAAGAGCCCCTCGATCATGTGGTGGGTGTTCTGGCCGTAGTGGACCTTCAGGTGGAGGGTAATCCCGGCGTTGAAGGCCAGCGCCCGGAAGAACTCCTGCACCAGTTCGGTGTCGAACTCGCCCACCTTCTGGCGGGGGAAGTCGGCCTCGAAGAGCAGGAAGGGCCGGCCGCTCACATCGATGGCGGCGAAGGCGAGCGTCTCATCGAAGGGGACGAAGGCCGAACCGTAGCGGCGGATTCCCTTCCCCTGGCCGAGGGCCTGGCGGAGCGCCTGCCCCAGGGCGATGCCGGTATCCTCCACCGTGTGGTGGAAGTCGATCTCGATGTCGCCCTTTGTCGTCACCTGCAGGTCGCTCAGCCCGTGCCGGGCAATCTGGTCCAGCATGTGGTCGAAGAAGGGCACCCCGGTGGCGATCTGGGCCTGGCCGGAACCATCCAGGTTCCAGCTGACCTGGATATCGGTCTCCTTCGTCGTCCGGGTGACGCTCCCCACACGTCCGCTCATCGGCTATCCCTCCCTCGTGTTCAGGCGGATCTGCATCGATCCGGCGTGGGCCTGGAGCTGCTCGGTCAGCGCCAGCTTGACGGCGTGGGGCGCCTGCGCCAGGAAGGCCGCCTCGCTGTAGCAGACCACCGCCGAGCGCTTCAGGAAGGTCTCCACGTTGACCGGCGAGGCGTAGCGGGCGGTCCCCTCGGTGGGGATCACGTTGGAGGGGCCGGCGATGTAGTCGCCGATCGGCTCCGGCGTCCACTTGCCCATGAAGATCGAGCCGGCGTGCTTGATCAGGGGCAGCAGCCCCCAGGGCTCCGCCACCTCCAGCTCCAGGTGCTCCGGCCCGATGGCGTTGACCAGTTCCGCCGCCTCGGCCAGGCTGCCCACGGCGATGCCGGCGCCCAGCTCCGCCACCGACTTGCGGATCGTCTCCGACCGGGGAAGGAGCGCCGCCTGCCGCTCCATCTCGGCACCGACCGCCGCCAGCCGCTCCTCCCCGGCGGTGGTGACCAGGATCACCATGCCGTCGGGGTGCTCCGCCTGGGAGAGCAGGTCGGCGGCGATCCAGGCCACGGGGGCGCTGCCGTCATCCACCGCCAGCACCTCGGTGGGGCCGGCCAGCATGTCGATGCCCACCGGTCCGAAGACCAGCTTCTTGGCCAGGGTGACGTAGTAGTTGCCCGGCCCGGCGATCTTGTCCACCTTCGGGATGGTGGCCGTGCCGTAGGCCATCGCCCCGATCGCCTGGGCGCCGCCCACCTTGTAGACCGCCTTCACCCCGCAGGCCCGGGCGGCCACCAGCATGTGCGGGTCGATCCGGCCGGCGGCGTTGGGGGGTGTGCAGAGGATCACCTCACGGACCCCGGCCACCACCGCCGGGATCACCGTCATCAGCAGGCAGGAGAAGAGCGGGGCGGAGCCCCCCGGCACGTAGATGCCCGCCCGGTCCACGGCGGAGACCTGCTGCCCCAGCACCGAGCCGTCGGGCCGGGTCATGAACCAGGAGTTGGGCACCTGGGGCCGGTGGAACTCGGTGATGTTCTCGATGGCGACCTGGAGTGCGGCACGGAACTTGTCGTCCACCGCCCCCTCCGCCTCGACAAACTCCGCCTCGGTCACCTGCAGGCCCGTGGTCCTTAGATCGGCCTTGTCGAATCGTGCGGTCAGCTCATAGAGCGCCTCATCCCCCTGCCGGCGGACCTGCTCGAGGATCGTCCGCACCCGGTCCTCGATCTCGGGGTAGAAGTTGGTGCGCCGCTGGTTCAGAAAGGCCAGGAACTGGTCGGAACGCCAGCGCTTCAGCATGAATGATTCCTCCTGCGGCCGCCCCGGCGGTTTCTCCTTCCGGAAGGGAGCCCGGGCGGGCGGTGACATAAACTAAAGGGAACCCATTCTGTAAAGGAGGCAGGCCGATGATCTACCAACCTCCCCCGTCGGTACCGCCCTGGGCGGGCGCCGGCTTCGGAGGCCATGCACCGGGCCAGGCGGGCCAGGCCGTCTCCGGCGCCCCCGCCTTCCCCATGACCGGACAGCAGGCGCTCTACCTCCTGGCGCTGATGGCCCAGCTGGCCCAGGCGGCGCACCAGGGGGGGCAGGCTCCGGCTCAGCCGCCGGTCCCGTGGACCGGCCAGCCCGCGGGGGCGGCCCCGCAAGGGGGGGCGCAGGAGCAGCAGGCGCAGGGCGGCGCACAGCCGCAGCAGGGCAGCGCCGTCGCCGCTGTCGCCCCGGCTCAGGCGGTCCAGCCGGTGGCCGGCGTCGAGTTCCCGGACCTGCCGGCGGGCACCCGCGACCGGCACTACTGGCTCGGCGGCGGGCTGACCGTTCCCGGCGCCACCAACTCCCTCAACCCCTGGGTGAGCGGGCCGATCCGATCCGCCTGGAGGCGGTAGCTGGCCCGGTTGGCGATCAGCCGCATGGAGGAGGTCCATAGCTCCTCAATCACCACCAGGTTGTTCTCCCGGAGCGTCCGCCCCGTCTCGGTGATGTCGACGATCATGTCCGCCAGGCCCACCTTGGGGGCGACCTCGATGGAGCCGTGAAGGTAGATGGTCTCCACCTGCAGCCCCTTGCTGCTGAAGTAGGCCTCCGTCATGCGCGGGTACTTGGTCGCCACCCGGCGGGAAGAGGTGCCATCCAGCAACCGGGCGGGATCGCTGGACGCCGGGGCCGCCAGCACGAAACGGCAGACGCTGTAGCCCAGGTCGAGCAGTTCGTAGACCTTCGGCTCGCCCTCCATCAGGACGTTCTTGCCCACGATGCCCAGGTCGGCGGCCCCGTACTCTACATAGGTAGGCACATCCGAATCCCGGGCGATGATGAACCGGGTGCGCTGTGCCGGGCACTCGATCAGGAGGGCGCGGGACTCCTCGTCCTCCACCTCGGGTCCGGCGGCCCCTGCCGCCCGCAGCAGCCGGACCGTCTCGGCGTAGGGCCGGCCCTTGGGCACGGCTATGGTGAGAAAATCCATGGTCAGAAGCTCCCTTTCTCCAGCGTAAGGGCGCTGCTGCCAGCGCCCCGGATTTAATGGATGGAGCTGAACCCGGCTGCCCGGCTGCGCGGGATCGACGGCTCGGAGAGGTCGGCCCCGTCGGGGGAGAGGATCCGCTCCGCCCCCCGGGATCTGGCATAGGCGGCCAGTTCAGCCCCCGACCGGCCCGCCACATCCACCTCCACCGTCAGCCCCTGCTGCCGGAGCTGACGGGCTCGAGCCATCGCCTCCACCTCCCGCCCCGGCGGGCACTCCACCAGCACGTCCAGCCCTGCCTCCTCGCCCTGCCGGCCCTGCCGCTCCAGGGCGGCCAGCAGCCGGTCCATCTCCAGCGCAAAGCCGGTGGAGGGGGCATCGCCGCCGAAGTCGGCCAGCAGGTTGTCATACCGCCCGCCGCCCACCACCGGAGAGCCGACGCCCGGGGCGTAGCCCTCGAAGACGACCCCCGTGTAGTAGCCCAGCGACCGGACCAGCCCCAGGTCCAGCGAGACCTGCCCGGCCACCCCCAGCGCCTCCAGGAAGCGCAGGATGGTCCCCAGCCGGTCCAGCGCCCGGGCCACCCGCCCGTTGCCCACGCCCTGGAACCGGGCCAGCGCCTGCTCATAGGTGCCGTGGAAATGGGCCAGGGCCAGCAGGATCTCCGCCTTCGCCGGCGCCAGCCGGGCCTGGGCGACCCCCTTCTCGAAGGCGACCAGGTCCCGGGCGACCATCGCCTCCTTCAGCTCCTCCTCCAGCTCCGGCGTCACCCCGGCCTCGGCGAAGAGCCCCTCCACAAACTCGGCGTGCCCCAGCCCGATCTTGAACCCCTCCAGCCCCGTGGCCGCCAGGGCGGCACACGCCAGGGCGATCATCTCCGCGTCGGCGGCGGCCGAGTCAGCCCCGATCAGCTCCACACCCGCCTGCCAGATCTCGCTGGCGCTGCCCGCCTTCCGGTCCCGGTGCCGGAAGACCGGGGCGAAGTAAGAGAGGCGGAGCGGCAGCGGCTCCCCGGCCATCTTGGTGGCGGCCAGCCGGGCGATCGGGGTGGTCATATCCGGCCGCAGGGCCAGGGTGCGCCCCTTGCGGTCAAAGAACTGGTAGAGGTCCTCCCGCCGCCCCAGGCTCCCCGCTCCGGCCGTCACCGTCTCCAGGTACTCAAAGCCCGGGGTAAGCACCTCCCGGTAGCCCCAGGAGCGGAAGACCCCCTCCAGCTGCCCCGAGACGCGCCGGATCCGGGCCGCTTCGCGCGGAAGCCGGTCGCGGACCCCCTCGGGAATCTGGGTACGGATGACGGGCGTGCTCATCGGTCTCCCTCCACTCAGACACTTTACTATGATGAAGCGTTAAACAGCTAAAAGGAGTCTACCATAACGTGGGCACCAGGTCAAGCGATTCCGATCCGCTGGGGGATGTAACGGATTCCCTGAAACTGTGGGGCAGTGCAGCGAGGTGGGCTCTTCCTTACACGGATTACACGGAATTAACGGATTACACTGATAAATACATCAACAACGGGGTGCGGTGCTTCGCACCAGCACCACTAAAAAAGGGCATGAACCCCATCATTGTAAGTTTTTATGTCTTCGTCCGTGTAATCCGTGTAATCCGTGGCCGTCATTTTCAGGGGAATCCGCGTCATCTGTGGCCAAAAAAACAACCGGGGAATCACTCCCCGGCTGCAGCCACCTAAACCCGAGCGCCGGCCCCGCCGGCCTGGCGGGACTGCGCCTCGTTCACCGTGAGCGGGCGGCCGCCGTACTCGTAGTTGTTCAGCTCAGCGATCGCCCGCTTCGCGGCCTCCTCCTCCGCCATGTCGACGAAGCCGAAGCCACGGGAGCGACCCGATTCACGATCGGTGATGATCCGGCTGTTCTCCACCGCCCCATAGGGCTCAAAGAGCGCCCGCAGGTCTTCCGCCGTCGTCCGCCAGGGCAGGTTTCCTACGTAGATGCTGAAAGCCACGATCCCATGCCTCCTCCTCTGGAGTGCGCTCGCCGTGCCCGGTGCGCACCCACGTGACGGTTACGATCATTGTGCGCAGGCCGGGCAGGTTCACACCGGCAAAATTCTGGAGCCTTGTCTGGTCGGTCCCTGCAAGGAGCCCCTACTCCCGGCCCTTCCGGTCCGTCCCCGCCGCCGCAGGCCCCGTCGGTGCGGCAGGGAAATCCACCGAGGTGTCGGCCTCCAGGTCGGCACCGAAGTCTGCCGAGAAGTCGGCCGCCAGGTTGGCATCGAAGTTGGCATCGAAGCGGGCCGGCCCCATCTCCTCCCCATCGGGCGGGGCCACGTCGAGCCCGCCGTACCGCCTGCGATCCGGATGCGTCATGCAGATCGCCTCCTCTCTGCGCCCGGCCGGAAAAACAGGAGCGACCGGCTGCGGGCAGACTTAGTATGCCCCGCACCGGCCGCGTTGACAGAATCACGTCGGGCTCCTCTTACCGGTCGTGCTGTACCTTCACCACCGCTGTGACCAGCGGGATGTGGTGCTCGGTTCCGCCGCCGTTCAGCGGGGTGATAACCAGCATGGGCTGCCCTTCGCACCGGTACATCCCGGCCAACATGCCCACAAACTCCTCGCCGCCGCAGCGAACCCGGATCTCCTTGCCCACGCAGCGGTCGAGCGGTGTGTACGCTGTAAACATGATCAAGATCCCCCTTTTCACATCTTTCTGTGGGCCGTGTTTGGTGGTCTTCAGCACCCTATGCTATAATCGATTTCTATACATTGCTGCTACGGAAGGAGAGGCTAGGGTGGAACATCACGGCCCGGCGATCGGCAGCCTGGTCTTTGTGGCTATTCTGGCTTTCGTCGTCCCGCTCCTCCTCAACCGCTTTAAACGGATACGAATTCCGATCGCCGCCGGCGAGATCCTGGCGGGCATCCTGGTGGGCAAGAGCGGCCTCGGGCTCGTCCACCCGGACGAACTCCTGCAGATCTTCAACTTCCTGGGGATTGGCGCGCTCATGTTCCTGGCGGGCATGGAGATCGACCTGGCCGCTCTGGTGGGAGGCGGAAGCCAACCCAAGGGCCGCCCCAAGTGGCTGGCCCGCCTGCACAACCCGCTGGCGATCGGGCTGGTCATCTTCGGGCTCTCCACCTACGGCGCCTACATCTTCTCCCTGCTGCTCCAGGAGCGGGGGTTGGTGAGCGAGCCGCTCTTCCTCACCCTGATCGTGGCCACCAGCGGCCTCTCGATCATCATGCCGGTGCTGAAGGACCGGGGGCTGCTCACCCAGCCCTTCGGCCAGGCGCTCTTCGCCTCCTCGGTGATCGCCGACTTCCTCCCCATGCTCGGCCTCTCGGTGCTGGCGGCGATGAAGGTGAAGGGGTCGGCGGTGGACTCGCTCTGGATCCTCGCTCTGATGGGCGCCGGCGCCCTGGTCTACGCAGCGGCCCGCTGGCTCCGGCGGTATGACCTGCTGGAGGGCCTGAGCGGTGGCACGGCGCAGATCACCGTGCGGGCAGCCTTTGCGCTGATGATGCTCTTCCTCGCCCTGGCCCAGTCGGTGGGGGTGGAGGCGATCCTCGGCGCCTTTGTGGCCGGCCTGCTCCTCTCGATCCTGGCGGGCCACCACCGGGAGGAGATCACCCACAAGCTCGACGCCCTGGGCTTCGGATTCCTGATCCCCGTCTTCTTTGTCATGGTCGGCGTCGAATTCGACCTCTGGGCGCTGCTCTCCGACCCCGCTGCCCTCACCCTCGTGCCGGTTCTGCTGCTGGGCACCCTCCTGGTGAAGGGCATCCCCGGCGCCGTTCTGGCGGTCTGGCATCCGGTTAAGCGTACGCTGGCCGGCATGGTGCTGATGACCACGCAGATGTCGGTCACCATCGCCGCCTCCGCCATCGCCCACAAGGTGGGGGCCTACGGCGCCTCCACCCATGCGGCCGTGGTGCTGGTGGCGATCCTGACGGCGATCGCGGGGCCGGTCCTCTTCAACCGGATCATCGGTGACACCGCCGATGGCGAGATACAGCGGAAGGGGATCATCCTGGCCGGGATGAACCGGCTCTCGCTCCACCTGGGGCGCCGGCTGATGGCCCACGGGCTGACCGTCACTGCCATCGACCAGCATGAGGATCGGGTCCGGGAGTTCCACGAGGCCGGCATTGCCGCCCTCTACGGTGACCCGACCACCGCCGAGGGGCTGAGGCTGGCCGGGGCCGAGGGGGCCGCCGCCCTGGTGGCCCTGACGGGGGATGAAGACTCCAACCTGGCCGCCGCACGGCTGGGGAAGGCGGAGTTCGGCATCCCCCGGGCGATCCTGTTCACCACCACCCCGCAGGCGCTGGCCGAGGCGGAGGCGGAGCAGCTGGAGGCGATCAACCCCGATCTGGCCTCGGCCCTGCTGGTGGAGAACCTGCTGGCCAACCCGGCGGCCACCCAGCTGCTGACCGGCCACAACCAGGATGTGCAGCTCCACGACTTTCTGCTGACCGCCGGGCCGCTCTGCGGGCAGCCCCTGCGGCGGGCCAAGCTCCCCTCCCGGGTGCTGGTGGTCGCTATCCAGCGGGGCGAGGAAAAGATCGTGCCCGACGGCAACACGGTGCTGCAGGCGGGCGACATCCTGACCGTGGTCGGACCGCCCGAGGCATGGGAGCCGATGCGCAACCTGGTGATCGGCCGGCTCTCCGGCAGCGATCCACTGGCCGGCGGCTAGCCCGCATCAAACGAGAAGACGGCGCACCCTCAGGCGGAGTGCGCCGTCTTTTTCAGTTGGATCCCTATGGCTGCGCCTCCCCCCGGACCATCCGCTGGACGTGCTCCAGGCTGTGGTAGGAGAAGACCGCCAGCCGGGGGAGCTTCAGGGGGGCCAGGCCGGGCCGGACCAGGCCGGGCTCCGTGGTAAAGCCGGTCCGCAGCCCCGCCCGGCGGGCCGCCTCCAGGGTGTGCTCCCCGTAGAAGCCGAAGGGGTAAGCGATGCTGGTCGGCGCCGGCAGCCCCTCCTCCTGCCACTTCGCCGCAACCCCGGCCAGGTCTGCAGCGATCTCCTCCACGCTCCAGCGCAGATAGGGGGCCTCTCCCTCCACCAGGTCGTGGCCGTGGAAGGAGTGGTTTTCCACCGCCCAGAGGCCACTTTGGTGCATCTTTGCCGCCTGCTCGCTCGTCAGATAGGTGAGCGCTGAACCCTCCACCGCCCCACCCCGGTTGCCGATCCGGTAGACCACCGCCCGGAGGCCGGCGGCGCAGAGCACCGGGTGGGCGTGCTCGTAGTTGGAGGCGTAACCATCATCGAAGGTGATCAGCACCGACTTTGCCGGCAGCTCCAGCCGCCCCGCCACAAAGGCCTCCACCTCCTGCAGGGTGGGGGTGTAGTAGCCCTCCCGGCTCAGCCAGGCCATCTGCTGCGCGAAGGCCTCGGCGCTGACCACCATCGCATTGGTCCGGTGCAGCCCCACCGATGCGGGCGCCAGGTGATGGTAGATCAGGACCGGCAGTCCCCTGGCCCCGGTCCCCGGTTCCACCTCCGGCCGCTGCGGCTGGCGGCAGGGAAGCGGACCGGCCCCCTCAAAGGCCGCCAGGGCCAGCCCCACCAGCAGGATCAGCAGCACCGAAAACAATTTGCGCAGCACTCTCCTGAGCATCCCGTCTCCCCCCCGTTCGCCGGACTTCGCTCTCCACGTTACCGAAGGGCGGCGGCGGGCGGGCGACAGCCGGGCATCAGAAGGGTAACAGAACAGCAACAGTTGGGAGGGACCGTGGGATGACGCGGATCGTGATCGTCGAGGACGACCCGGGCATCCGGCAGGCGGTGAAGGCCTACCTGAGCCGCAACGGCTGCGCGGTCAAGGAGGCGGGTACCGGGCGGGAGGCGCTGCCCCTGATGGAGCAGGCCGATCTCGCCGTGCTGGACATCGGGTTGCCCGACATGGACGGCTTCGAGGTGCTCCGCCGGGTGCGGGCGCAGCACCCGGAGCTCCCCGTCCTGCTCCTCACCGCCCGCGCCGACGATATGGACAAGATCGTCGGGCTGGAGCTGGGTGCCGACGACTACCTGACCAAGCCCTTCAACCCCCGGGAGCTGCTGGCCCGCATCCGGGCCGTGCTCCGGCGGGCGGGGCGGGCGGCGGCGGGGTCCGGAGCCGAGCGGCTGGAGGCCGGGGGCGTGGTGGTCGATTTGGCCGCCCACGAGGTGAACGTCGACCAGCGGCCGGTCAGCCTGACCCCCCGGGAGTTCCTGATCCTGCGCCACCTGATCAGCCAGCCGGGCCGCGCCGTGACCCGCGACCAGCTGATGACGGCGCTCTGGGGCCCCGATTACGTCGGCGACCCCAAGACGGTGGATGTCTACGTCGGCCGGCTCCGGGAGAAGATCGAGGCCGACCCGGCCAACCCGGTCCGGATCCTGACCGTCCGCGGGGTCGGCTACAAGTTCGCCGGCGGTCCCCATGGGTAGGCGCCCTTCATCTGCCCGGCTGGGCCGCAGCATCCGCGCCAGGCTGCTCTCCAGCTACCTCCTCCTGATGCTCCTGATCCTCTCCGTGCTGGGCACCTCGGCCCTGGTGGGGCTGGAGTGGTACTACCGGAGCGCCATCACCGACCTGCTCAGCCTGCGGGCCGCCGGCGACCAGCAGTTCCTCCGGCAGATCCTCCAGGGGGTCGACCTGGCCGTGGCCGGCCAGGACCTGGCCCGGGAGCTGGCAGACGGCCTGCCGGCCCGGGTCCAGCTCTACCAGCCGGACGGCAGGCTGGTGGGCGACTCCAGCCTCCCCGCCGCCCCCGGCCCCGGCGCCCCCGGTGGCGCCTCCCTCCGGGACGTGGCGGCGGCCCTCCAGGGCGGGGCTCACCGGGAGTGGGTGGAGCGGAGCCCCGAGGGAAGGGTGCTCCACCTGAGCCTTCCCCTGTACGAAGCTGACGGCAGCCCCGCAGGGGCCCTCCGCTACTCCACCTCGCTGGCCGCCGTGGATGGCCTGGTGCGGCGGGCGCTCTCGCTCACGGTCGCCCTCGGGCTGGCCGTCCTGCTGGTCACCGCCCTGGTGGGGATCCTCTTCACCAACAGCCTGATCCGCCCCCTCCGGGAGCTGACCCGGGTGGCCGAGGCGATCGGGGCGGGGAACCTCGGGCTCCGGGCCCGGGTCCACCTGCCGGACGAGGTGGGCCGCCTGGCCCAGACCCTCAACCGGATGGCCGAGAGCCTGGGCGAGCTGGACCGGATGCGGGGCGACTTCCTCCGGGCGGTCTCCCACGACCTGAAGACCCCGCTGGCGGCGATCAAGGCCTGGGCGATCACCCTGCAGGATGAGGCGGTCTCGCCCGAGGAGCTGAAGCAGGGGCTGGCCACCGTGGAGCGCTCCACCGACCACCTGGCCCGGCTGGTGGAGGACCTCCTCCTCGCCGCCCGGCTGCAGGCCGGGGCACAGATCGCCCTCCACCCCCGGCCCACCGACCCGGTGGATGCCGCCATGGCCGCCTGCCAGTCGATGGCCTCCCGCGCCCGGGAGGCGGGGGTCCGGCTGGAGCCCCCCGATCAGGAGGATCTGCCGCAGGTGCTGGTCGACCCCGACCGGCTGGCCCAGATGCTGGGCAACCTGCTGGCCAACGCCATCAAGTTCACCCCCGCCGGCGGGAGCGTCCGTCTCTCCCTGACCGCCGCCCCCGAGGCGGTGGCGGTCACCGTGGCCGACACCGGCGTCGGCATCCCCCCGGAGGAGCTGCCCCGGCTGACCGAGCCCTTCTTCCGGGGGCGGGCGGCCCAAGGCGTCCCCGGCACCGGCCTGGGGCTCGCCATCGTCAGTGAGCTGATCCGCCGCTCCGGCGGGCGGATGGAGATCGAGAGCACCCCCGGGCAGGGGACCCGCGTCACCCTGCACCTGCCCCGGTGCGGAAGGGAGGGGGCGTAGATGGCCCTTCGCTCCAGGCTGCGGCAGAGGCTGGCCGCCCTGCTGCTGCCGTCCCTGCTGGCGGGCTGCACCGCCATCCCCCGGCCGCGGGATGCCATGGCCCCCGTCACCTCCCCCGCCTCCTGGACCCGGACCGAACCGGTGCCCCCCTCCCTGGCCACCGCCCTCCAGCCCACCCTGCTCTGGCGGGCGGAGGTGACGGGGAAGCCCCACCGGCTCTGGTGGGGCGGCGAGACCCTCCTGGCCGCCGGCATGACCCCCACCCCCTACGCCTCGGAGGACCACTACCTGAAGGCGCTGGATCTGGAGGGCCGGACCCGCTGGGAGCGGAACCTCCGCCCCGCCCGACTGATCGACGCCGCCGTGGATGACCAGGGCGAGGCCTCCCTCTCGGCGGGGGGTCCGGAGGTGAAGGGCTCCATCCTCCGGCTGGACCGCTCCGGCCGGGAGCGCTGGTCCCTGCCCTGGCAGAACAGCTGGCCCCGCACCCTGAGGGTAGGTGGCGGCGGCCGCTGCCTGGTGGTGGGGCACGACGGCCAGAGCGGCGCCTTCCCCGGCAAGCTGGAGGTGCTGGGGCCCGACGGCGCCCCCCTCTTCCCCGCCCCCCAGGACCGGCTGGTCGGCTTCACCGGCCTGCCCAGCGCCGACTGCAGCGCCATCCTGCTGGGCTACGAGGGCGGGGGCACCGGCCTCTACCGCAGCGACCTCTACCGGGGCAACGGCGTCCACCTGCTGGACCGCCGGGGGCAGCGGGTCTGGTCGCTGATCAACTACCACCGCCCGCTGGCGGTCACCGGCGACGGCGGGACGGCGGTGGTGATCGGGGTGCCCAGCCCCGACCGGGCCTACCAGCCCCCGGCGCAGGACCGTGAGCCGGCCCCGCCCTACGGCCAGCTCCTCTGGGTGGACTCCGCCGGGGAGATCCGCGGCCGCTACCGGCTCCCCTTCGCCGCCACCGTCGACTTCTT
>JBMONC010000057.1:57885-81237 GCA_049324875.1 Bacillota bacterium | reverse complement strand
GGAAAGAGGAGGGTGACCAGTGTGAGCACCCCTCCGACTGCCTTCACACCGGCCTGGCTAAGTCCGAGCGCTGGTGGCAGGAGGTGCAGGGTGAGCAGACCTGCCCCGTGGCTGAAGAGAAAAAGAACCCCCAGGCTAGGAGCTGTCTCACCCGCACCGTGGAAGAGCAGCGGCCCGAAGAGGGGGAAGGAAAGAATCCAGCCGAAGAGGGCGCCGAGGGCGAGTCCGGTTTGCACGCCGGATCGGCCCGCCTCTGGCGGTGTTCGGTGACCCGCTGAGAACATCTGCAGCACCCTTTCAGCACGTTGCGTCCTATTGCACTGATATACACATGTTTCTATGAACAGAGAGGGATCCCTGCCCGTCTGTGAACGCCCTTGGGTGGCAGGGCTGGAGCACTTAGAGGGGTTCCACGGAACGAACACACGTTGAACGGAGGTTGTTCTCATGACTGAACCCGGTACGCCCACGAACAGGGGTCCGAGGCGGAAAGGCCTCACCTTCATGCGCCTCGCGGGCCTGACCCTGCTGGTCCTGCTCTTGGCTGTGCTCTTCCTCCTTGGCCGGACCGGCCTCGTTCCAGGGCTTTCGAAGGTGGTGGGAGCCGACAGGCCACGGGACCTGGGGGTGCGGCCTACGGAGCAGGAGTTTGCTGCCGTCCTGAAGCGGATCGGCTTCACCCTCCAGAATCAGCCCACAGCGACCCTCCCCGGTTCCTTTCGGAAGTCCTATCAGGGGAAGATGAAGGTGGACCAGGCCCTGACCGAGAGTGAGCTGTCCGCATTGCTCACCTTCAACCATGTCTCATGGTGGCCCCTTTCCGATGTGCAGCTAAAGGTCCATGAGGATGGCACGATGGAGGCATCCCTCAGCCTGGTCACCCGGAACATCCCATGGGAACAGGTTCCCGCGGGAATTCTGAGCCAGTTGCCAGACAAACTGCCGGAGCAGGTGCCGATCTATCTGAAAGGCCGGCTCGAACCGGTGGGTCCCTCGCGGTTTACTGCCGAGATCGAACGGTTGGAGGTGGGGCGTGTGGCGGTTCCGGCGTCGGTCCTCAGCCAGGAGAACCAGCGCCATTTTACCAACTTCATCAACGATCGGGCGGCCGGGATCAACGGATTCACGGTGGAGTCGCTTCGCTATGAAGAAGGGCGGCTTCACTTCAAGGGGACCTTCCCGGAGTCGTTCACCCGCGTGGCCGTGAAGCCATAAGGGGGGAGAAGAAGTGGGCCGCCTCGCACACCTGACCGGCTTTGACCGCCTCATGCTCGGCAACTTCGTGCTCTGGAGCGGGGTCATCCTGATCGGTTACCGCTGGCGAAACCTGGAGTTCTACATTTACGTCCTGCTGGTGCTGCTCCAGGCTGCGGGCATGTTCACCGCTTGGCTGCTGGCCCGGCGGGTACCCATTCCGACCTGGGTGCTTCTGCTCCTGCAGGTGGCCGTCCTGCTCCATCTGGCTGGGGGCAGCATCTTCGTAGGCGGGACCCGTCTCTACGACCTCAACCTTGTGCCGGGGATGGCGGGACCGGTATGGTTCAGCCAGGCCTTCCGCTTCGACAAGTTTGTTCATGGCTACTTCGCACTCGTGGGTGTACTGGGGCTGCGGAGAATCTGGCCTGGGCTGGCGGGGGTAGATGGGCGTGGGTTTCAGTTGCTGCTGATCCTGCTGGCGGTCATGGGGATCTGCGCCATCGTCGAGGTTTTGGAGTACCTGGGCACCAAGATTGCCTACCTGCCGGAGGTAGGGGGTTACGACAACAATCTCCAGGATCTGCTGGCCAATCTGGTCGGGGCCGGAGTTGGCCTGCTCTTCGCCCCGCTGGCCCGCTCCGTGCAGGGCTGGAAGGCATGATTCGGGCAAGGCGTGCCCTGAGCGGCTCTCTCAGAGGCGTTCCATCATGGACGCTGGTGGGAGTCCGGGCCATCCCGGTCCTGCTGCTCCTCCTCCTGCTCGCCCCCGTGCCACTCTCCCTGCTGCTGATCCACCCGCCTGTCCGTCCGCTGCAAAGGAGCCCGGTCGAAAGCGGGCTCACCTTCGAAGAAGTCAGCTTTTCCAGCCGAACCGACGGCACCCTCCTGCGGGGCTGGTATCTCCCCGGCTCCAGCGGGGACCGTACCGTGATCCTGGTGCATGGCTGGGTGAACGACCGGCTGATCCATGGCAGGGGGCTGCCCCTGGCCGGTGCGCTGATCCGTGAAGGGTACAACGTCCTCCTCTTCGATCTGCGGGGCCATGGGCAGAGCCAGGGAGCACGGGTTACGCTTGGCGCCCATGAGCAGGGCGATGTGGCAGGGGCCGTCGACTTCGCCCGTCAGCGGGGGGCGAGGCGAATCGGTGTTGTGGGCTTCAGTATCGGGGCGGTCGCCACGCTCCTGGCTGCCGCAGAGGAGCCTGCGATCAGCGTCATCGTTTCGGACTCCGCCTTCACCAACCTTAACTCCTATCTTGCGGGGCAAGTGACGGAGCGGCTCCATTTGCCACAGGGATATGCTGCATACGCCCTTTTGGTCTATCGCCTTCTCAGCGGCATCGACCCGAGCGGGGTGGCGCCGTTGGCTGCGCTCCCCCGGCTGGCCGGGCGTCCGGTGCTCTTCATCCACGGGACCGATGACCGGGTGATCCCGTTCACGGAGAGCCAGAAGCTTCAGGCGGCCTTGCAGGGGTCCGAACTCTGGTTGGTGCTTGGAGCCCGACATACTCACAGCTTTGAGGCGGACCCGGAGCGGTACGCTGAACGGATTCTTGGCTTTCTGGCTCAGCACTTGACGGCTGCAAGGAGTGACTCGCATGTTCTCGGACCGTATCAGTGACCCGGCGTTCGCCCGGTACGTGAAAAACTCGAACCGCTGGGCGGCGATCTTTTCCGTGGGCCTGGCGGTGGCGGCAGTCATTGGTTTTTTCGTCGCAGGCGAGATGGACGGATCGGAGATGGGGAATCCGGAGTCGCTCTTCATCGGTCTCGGCATCGGCGGTATGTTCATGGTGATCGCCCTGTTCCAGATCATCGGTCGGAACAGAAGCCGGACCTGGGATGGCCGCGTCGTCGATAAGCGAATCGAGCAGAAGCGGCGCAGGCGGGAGACCGGCAATAACGATTACTACTGGGAGGATTACCTTATCTATGCCGTCTTCGTTCGCAGCGACGACGGCAGAATCCACCGGATCACGGCGGAAAACGATGATACAGTCTTCAGTTACTGGGCCATCGGCGACCGGGTACGGCACCATGGCGGTCTCAATTCCTATGAAAAAGAGGACAAGTCCCGAGATAGCATCATCTTCTGCAACGCCTGCGGCTTCTTGCATGACATCCACGAAGATCGCTGTCATCGTTGCGGATGCCCGTTGCTCAAATAAGGGGGGACCCTCGCCACAAGTAGTCTGCAACGTTCCGCCGCTGAGACGCCCAGTGTATCTGCAAAGATGGATGAATGGAGAAGGCGCCGCCTGCGGATGTGCCTCTGGAAGCGGACGCGGGGACAGACCCGCTACCGTGAACCAAGACGCCTGGTGCTGAAGCAGCCCCGCCCGAGATGGGGCAGGGATGCAGGCGGGACAAAGGCGAGCCCAAGGGCTCTGGAGGAAGGCTAGGAATCGACTCGGAGTGCTTGACGACACACCGGATGCGTGACCCGCAGGTCCGGTGTTGTGAGAGGCCGTAGGGTGACCCTGCGGCCTGCTCGATTTCGCCGTTTACCCCACTACGGTGAACCGTACCACAAGTAGCGGCGTTGGCAGAGGGCCATTCGGACTTTTCCGGCCCTTTCGGAGGATAGGCGACCGCCTCCACCCGCGGCACAATGGAGGTACCAGACCGCCCGGAGGTGGTGGGATGACAGCGCGCTTCCTCGCCCTGTGCCTCATGCTGCTGATGCTGGCCGGCTGCTCTGCGGCCCTGCCGGCGCCCACGCCCATCGACCTGTCCGAGACGAAGCTGCTGCCCACCGAGCCGGACGAGAAGCCTGGAGTGCCACTGAGGGTGGCCATTGCCGCGGTCATCTCCCCCAAGGAGACCCTCGCAAGCTATCGGGAGCTCCTGGACTACCTGGGCACACGCCTGGGCCGTCCCATCCGTCTCGTGCAGCGGTCGACCTATGCGGAGGTCAACGAGTTGGTGCGGACGGGGGAGGTCGATCTGGCCTTCATCTGCACCTGGGCCTATGTGGACGGGCAGGCCAACTTCGGCATGAAGCTGCTGGCCGCTCCCGAGGTCGAGGGGAAGGCCCTCTACTACTCCTATCTGATCGTCCCTGCCACCTCCACGGCGAAGAGCATGGCCGATCTGAAAGGGGGCGTCTTCGCCTTCACCGACCCGCTCTCCACCACCGGTCGCCTTGTGCCGGTCTACTGGGTCTCGCAGGAGGGTGAGAAGACCGCCGATTTCTTCCGCAAGCAGTTCTACACCTACAGCCACGACCGGGCGATTCTGGCGGTAGCGGATGGACTGGTGGACGGGGCTGCTGTGGACCACCTGGTCTACGATGCCATGGTGCTGCGGGACCCCAGCCTGAAGGACAAGGTGCGGGTGATTCAGCGGTCCGAGCCCATCGGTACGCCGCCGGTGGTGGTGGGCCCCGGGCTGGACGAAAAGACCCGCCAGGAGCTTCAGACGATCTTCCTTGAGCTCCATCAGACGCCCGAGGGCGCCGACATTCTGGAAGTGCTGCGCATCGACCGGTTTGTGGTTCCGCCCGAGTCCTCTTACGACCCCATCCGCAGGATGCTGGAGAAGGTGGGGAGGCCGTGATGATACGCTGGATGGACCGCCTGCTCTGGTGGGTGTTCAGCGTGGGCGGGATCCGGTTGAAGGTGATGGGAATCGTGCTGACGTTGGCGCTGGTGCTGGGGGCGGCAGAGATCACCCAGGCCCGCACCAGCCTGATCCGGCTCGCCCACGACCAACTCAGCCGCCAGGCCGTCTCGCTGGCCCGGGATGTGGCGGCCCGCGCCACCGACCAGGTGCTCACCCACGACCTGTACGGCCTCCGGGAGTTGCTCAACGATACCGTCTCCCACAACCCGGACCTGAAGTACGCTGTCATCTACGATGATCAGCGAGAGGTCCTCGACTCGACCTTCGGCCAGCAGTTCCCCGTCGCCCTGCTGACGTTTGAGACCCCCGCTGTCGAGCCGAAACCGGCCTTCCTGACCACTGGCGACGAGCACATCTACGATGTGGTCATCCCGATGTTCGAAGGGCGGGCCGGCTTCGTCCGGGTGGGGCTGAGCGACCAGAACGTGAACAAGGCGGTCTGGAGCACCACCCGCCGGATGCTCCTGGAGACGCTGGCCATCGCCAGCGCGGCGCTGATCTCCGCCTTTCTGCTGACCCTGCTGCTCACCCGCCCCCTGGAGGAGCTGATGGCCGCCTCCCGGGCGGTCACCGGGGGCGACCTCTCCCGGCGGGCCCATCAGTTTGCGGATGACGAGATCGGCCAGCTGACCAACCGCTTCAACCGGATGATCGAGCACCTGCAGCGCTCCCAGGAGGAGCTGCTCCGCCAGAACCGGGTGCTGACGGTGCTGAATGCCGTGGCCGAAGCGGTTACCCGGCCCCTGAACCGGGAGCAGCTGCTGGCCGACATGATGCGCGATATCCAGGCCACCTTGGGCCTGGGACAGGCCTGCATCTACCGCTTCACCGAGGAGGGAGCCCAGCAGCCCATCTTCTGCACCCAGCACGGCCGGCCCCACCTGTGCTCTGCACCTCCCAACGTGCGGCGGCTGGTGGGGGAGAGCGGTGAGCCCCTGCTGGACGCCGCCGGCGGGGTTGTCCCGCTGGTCAACGACGGGCGGGTGATCGGTGTCTTCTGCTTCACCACCGACCGACCCACTCGAGCGGAGATGGCGGGCAAGGAGTTGTTCACCGCCCTTGGCCGGCAGATGGGCATGGCCCTGGAGAACATCCGCCTCTGGGAGGAGCTGAAGGTGAAGGAGGCGGTCCAGGCCGAGCTCCTTGCCAAGCTGATCTCGGCCCAGGAGGAGGAGCGCAAGCTGATTGCCATGGAGCTGCACGACGAGACGGGCCAGCTCATGACCTCCCTCATGGTCAACCTGAAGCTGCTGGAGACGGCCAACTCCCCCGACCAGGTGGCGGAGAGGCTGGGCGACATGCGGAACATCGCCTCCACCGTGCTGGACGAGATCCACAGCCTGGCGCTGCAGCTGCGGCCGCCGGTCCTCGACCACCTGGGCCTGATCCATGCCCTGGACCGCTATACCCGCGACTTCAGCCGCAAGCATGGCATCAAGGTGGAGCTGCAGGCCCAGGGGTTTGAGAGGCGCAAGCTCCCGGTTCCGGTCGGCACCACCCTCTACCGGATCACCCAGGAGGCCCTGACCAACGTGGCCCGCCACTCCCGGGCGCGGTCGGTCTCGGTGACCCTGAAGTGGCACCGGGACCGGGTGACGGCGATCATCAACGATGACGGCATCGGCTTCGATGTCCAAGAGGTGACCGGCCTCACCTCACGCCGGCTCGGCATGTTCTCCATGCAGGAGCGGGCAAAGCTGGCCGGAGGCCAGCTGGAGATCCGATCGGAACCCGGCCAGGGGACCACCATTCTGGCTCGGATCCCCGCGCTGGAAGAGAGCGCCTGACGGGAGGGGATGCGGATTGGCACCCACCAAGACCCGCTTGCTGCTGGCCGACGACCATGTCCTGCTCCGCTCGGGCCTTCGCATGCTGCTGGAGACCCAGGGCGACTTCGAGGTGGTGGGCGAGGCCTCCGACGGTGAGACCGCCGTGGCCATGGCAAAGGAGAGGAACCCCGACCTGATCCTGATGGACATCTCCATGCCCGGCATGGACGGCATGGAGGCGACCCGCCGGGTGAAGGCGGCCTGCCCCTCGCTGAAGGTGCTGGTCCTGACCATGCACGACGACCCCGGCTATCTGCGGGAGGTCCTGGGCGCCGGCGCCTCCGGCTACATCCTGAAGAAGGCGGCGGACGCCGAATTGGTCTCCGCTATCCGGTCCGTGATGCGGGGTGAGGTCTTCGTCTACCCGACCATGACCCGGGCGTTGGTCGATCACTACCTGAACACCGCCTCGTCACCGCCGCCCGAGTCCGGACGATCTCCGACCGAGCAACTGAGCCCCCGCGAGCAGGAGGTGCTCAGGTTGGTGGCCTCGGGCTACACCAGCCGTGAGATTGGCGACCGGCTTGGGCTGTCGGCCAAGACGGTCGAGGGCTACCGGGCCCGGCTGGCCGAGAAGCTGGGCGCCCACAGCCGGGCCGATCTGATTCGCTTTGCGCTGCAGGCGGGCCTGCTGGACGCGGACTAGCCATGAACCAAAAGGATCACCCCCCCTCCCAAAAAAGGAGAGGGGGGTGCTCTGTTTCCCCGTACAAATCCTTGGACCTTTCCCTTGTGCGGAGGCGGATTTCTCCCGCTACAGGCTCTTTCCGCCGGGTGGTACAGTGAGGGTGAGCAAAACTCGGAAGGAGTGAATGCAGTGACGCAGGCGACACGCCATGGATTCTCCCGCCGGGGCTTCCTCAAGGGTGTGGCCGTTACCGGTGCCGCCTCGGCGGTTCTCGGCGCGAAGCCCATCCTGGGAGCCCTTCAGCGAGGAGCCTCCGCCGCCCCGGCCACCGAGGAGAAGTGGGTCCACACCTCCTGTATCAACTGCCCCGCCGTCTGCCCCATGCGGGTCAAGGTTCAGGATGGCCGCGCCGTCCACATCGAGGGCAACCCGCTCTCGAAGGTGACCAACGGGGCGATCTGTGCCAAGGGGCACCTCAACCTGCAGACCCTCTACGATCCGGATCGGATCAAGGGGCCGATGAAGCGCACCAACCCCAACAAGGGGCTCGACCAGGACCCGAAGTGGGTGCCCATCACCTGGGATGAGGCGCTGGGGACGATCGCCAAGCGGCTCAACACCCTGCGGGAAGCCGGCGAGGGCCACCGGTTCGCCCTCCTCCGCGGCCGCTACATGATCTCGGATGCCGATGCGGTCTACGGCAACTTCGCCAAGATCTACGGCACCCCCAACGCCATCTCCCACTCCGCCCTCTGCGCCGAGGGGGACAAGATGGGCCAGTGGATGGCCAACGGCCAGTACAAGTACAGCGCCTACGAGATCGAGAACTCCAACTACCTGCTCATGTTCGGCCAGAGCCCGCTGGAAGCCCACCGCCCCACCGCCCGCCTGCAGAACCAGTGGGGCTATATCCGCAAGGCCCGGGGCCGCAAGTGCAAGGTCGTCCTGATTGACCCGCACATGAACGTCTCCGCCAACCTGGCCGACGAATGGCATCCGATCAACTCCGGCACCGACGGCGCCCTGGCCCTGGCCATCGCCCACGAGATCCTGATCAACGGCCTGTGGGACAAGAGCTACGTCGGCGACTTCAAGGCCGGAGGCGCCTTTAAGGTCGGCCAGGCGGTCAGCGAGGAGGACTTCGCGGAGAAGGAGACCTTCGGGGTCATCAAGTGGTGGAACCTGGAGCTGAAGGACTTTACCGCCGAGAAGGCTGCGGAGAAGACCGGCATCCCGGCGGAGACCATCAAGCGGATCGCCCGTGAGTTCGCCACCACGAAGCCGGCCATCGCCTGGCGCGCCCGGGGCGCCACCGCCTGGACCAACGGCTCCTACAACTCCTTCGCCATCTTTGCGCTCAACGCCCTGATCGGGTCGTATGACAGGGCGGGCGGACCCCTGGTGCAGGGCAGCGTCCCCATGAAGAAGCCCGGCACCAACGCCACCGACGAGATCGGCAAGAAGTCCGCCGCCATGCCCCGTCTCGACTTCAAGAAGACCAAGCTCTTCCCCCAGGCCGATGTGGTCACCAACCAGGTCGCCGACTCGATCCTCGAGGGCAAGCCCTACCCGGTCGACACGGTCATCGGTTGGATGAACAACTGGAACCACTCTGCCCCGGGCGCCTGGCGCTGGACCGAGGCCCTGAAGAAGGTCCCGTTCTTTGTCCACATCACTCCGTTCGCCTCGGAAATGACCATGATGGCCGACATTGTGCTGCCCACTCCGACCACCCTGGAGAAGTGGGCCTATGAGACCGTCCCCGATGCCGGCGGCATCCCCGAGGTCCGGATCAAGCAGCCGGTGGTGCCCGTCATGTTCGACACCCGCCAGACCGGCCAGATCGCCTTTGACCTGGCGGAGAAGATGGGGGGCTTCGTCGCCCAGCAGATGAAGAAGATGGGCAACGGCATCGAGGAGTACGTCAAGACCACGCTGGAGTCGATCATGCCGTGGTCCGAGTGGGAGCAGAAGGGCCTCTACTCCGGCTCTGCGTACAAGTACGGCGATCCCGGCAAGCAGAAGACCCCGTCCAAGAAGTTCGAGTTCTACTCCGGCAACCTGAAGGCGACCCTGGAGAAGCTGAAGATGACCGATGCTGACCTGGATGCGATCCACATTCGGGCGCGCGGCGACAGGGTCTACGTCCCGCACTTCGAGGAGCCGGTCTTCCTGGGCGAAAAGCAGGAGTTCCCGCTGGTGCTTGCCTCCTACAAGGTAACCCTCTCCTCCGAGGGCCGCTCCGCCAACAACACCTGGGCGATGGAGTCCTTCAACCCGCTGATCGGCGAGGCCTACGCCAACCCGGCGGAGCTGAACCCCGAGACCGCCGCGAAGTTTGGCATCGCCGATGGCGACATGATCGAAGTGGAGTCCCCCTTCGGCAAGCTGGTGACCCGGGTGCGGGTCTGGCCGGGCGTCCATCCAGAGGTGGTCTCCATGCCCTTCGGCCTCGGTCACAGGGCGTACGGCAAGGTGGCCAAGGGTGTGGGCGTCAACCCCAACGACATCACCGGTGTCGCCTTCGATCACCTGTCCGGCCACTCGTGCTACTTCAACACCCGCGTGCGGGTCCGCAAGGTATAAGGAGGTGAGCGTAGATGCCTCGTTACGGCATGTTGGTTGATATCGACAAGTGCACCATGTGCCAGGCCTGTACCATCGCCTGTAAGGCAGAGAACAACATCCCCGACGGGATGTTCTGGGGTAAGGTCCGGACCGTGGCCAACAACAAGCCCTACCCGGACTACCGGGTGACCCCCATCCCCATGCCCTGCATGCACTGCGATGACGCTCCGTGCGTCAACGCCTGCCCCGTCAGCGCCACCTTCAAGCGGCCCGACGGCATTGTGGCGATCGACTACGAGCGGTGCATCGGCTGCAAGTACTGCATCGCCGCCTGCCCCTATGGCGCTCGCACCTTTAACAAGGAGACCCCGTGGGCCGAGGTCGGCGGCAAGCCGGGCTGGTACAACGCAGCGGTGCCCATCCGCCCCCGGGGCGTAGTGGAGAAGTGCTCCTTCTGCTCGCACCGGATCGACGCCGGTAACATGACCCCTGCCTGTGTCGCCGCCTGCCCCTCCGGAGCCCGGGTCTTCGGCGACCTGGACGACCCCAACAGCGAGGTCGCCAAGCAGATTGCGGCCAACGGTGCGAAGCAGCTCCGCTCGGAGTTGGGCGCCCAGCCCAAGTGCTTCTACGCCGGCCTGCCCGGTGAAGGAGGTAAGTGAGCATGACCAAGCGGACCTCTCCCTGGTTCTACGTCCTGGGCCTGCTGGCCACCGCCGGCTTTGGCGCCCATGTGGCGGTCTTCCTGCAGGGGCAGTCGCTCTTCGGCTCCAGCGACACCGCTCCCTGGAATATCCTCGTGGCGCTCTACGGCTTCCTGGCCGGCGCTGCTGCCGGTGTCTCCTTCTTCGCCGCCCTCGGCGACCTGGCCGGCATCAAGCCGCTGGCCCGCATCTCCGGCCCGGCCACCCTGGTCTCGGTCGCCACCCTGCTGGCCGCCCTGCTCTCGATCTTCTCGGACCTGGGCAACCCGGCCGCCATCTACGGCTTCCTGACCAGCCCGAACCTGGCCTCCCCCCTCTGGTGGATGGCGATGACCTACACCCTGGTGCTGCTGGTCCGCGGCTATAAGCTCTACGCCCTGAACAAGGAGCGGAAGAGCGGCCCGGCCCTCTCCGCCGCCGGCCTGGTGCTCGCCCTGGCTGCCCCGGCGATCCTGGGCACCGTCTTTGCCGCCCTGATCGCCCGACCCTTCTGGTACGGCGCTGCCACCACCCTCTTCATCGTCACCCTGGCGCTGGCCATGGGCGCTGCTGCCCTGCTGGTCACGGCGGTGCTGGTGGAGGCGACGGAGTCGGCAGCCTTCCTGGGCAAGGTGCTGGCCGGCATGCTGGCGCTCCTGGCGATCGTGACCGGGGTAAAGCTGCTCGGCACCGATCCCGTCCACAGCGCCATCCTCTTCGGCGGCTTCAACGCCGTGCTCTTCTGGGGCCTGCAGGTCGCCCTGGGCATCGTCTCACCGCTGGTGATCGTGCTGACCCAGGCCGGTCGGAGCACGGGTGGTGCGCTGGCCGCCGGCGCCCTGGCCCTCGTCGGCGGGCTGAGCGCCTGGTTCCTGCTGATCGTGGTCGGCCTCGGCACCGCCCCCCTGGCGATGATCGAGTACAAGGCCTACCAGGTGACCCTCACCGAGCTGTTGATGACCGTAGGCCTGCTGGCGTTGGCCGGCTTCCTCTACACCCTCGGTTCTGCCCTGCTCGGCCGGGGCGTCACCCGGGCCGCCGCGGGAGGCGACTAACCCATGGTACAGACCTGCGTCAGCCCGGCCTCTGCGCGCATCTACCAGCGACTGGCCCTGATCTTTCACCAGCCCGGTGCGAAGCTCTACGATCCGACCTTCCTTGCGGGGCTCCGGGAGGATCTCGCAGCGGCGGGCGCCGAGCGCCTGCTGCACCTGGTGGATGAGATGGCCGAGGGCCTCCGCCAGACCCCGGATCTGACCGAGTTGACGGTCGCCTACTGCAAGCTCTTCTACGGCCCGCAGAAGATGCTCGCCGCACCGTACGAGTCGATCTATCTGGGCGGCGGCGTCCTGATGGGCGAGTCCACCCGGTTGGTCTCCCGCAGGTACCAGGAGGCGCGGGTCCAGCTCTGGGAGGGCTTCAAGAACATGCCCGACCATGTGGCTGCCGAGCTGGAGTTCCTCTACTACACCCAGATGCGGGCCGACTTTGCGGCCGCATCCGGTCTGCAGCGGGCGGCGCGGCTCTGGGACCGGCGTCACCGGGAGTTCCTGACCAACCATCTCAGCCGGTGGGTCCGGCGCTTGGCCGAAAAGGTGATCGAGGGCAGCCCCAGCCGGTTCTACAGTGCAGCGGCCCGGCTCCTGGCCGGCTGGGTAATCCGAAACGCAGAGGCACTCTCGTCCCACGCCTCTTGAGGCAATACAGGCAAGCCCCCGGTCACACAGCGTGGCCGGGGGCCTGTCATCAACCCTCTGGCCGAAATTAGACTCGAGTCTAATCTTATACTGGAGTCTAACGAGGCGCCTGGACTCACCGGAGCCGTTCGCACCATGTGGTGTAGTTCGAATTAACCTTACAAATCGCCCCGTCTTCTGGTACACTCCGCATGGGCCGGCCTGCACGAGCGGGCCAGAAAACGGAGGCGATGAGATGCAGCTCAAACCGGTGATCGCCAGCTACTCGGGAGAGGCCTATGGTGCCATCAGCCGGTTCCTCACAGCGGATGTCCTTGAAGTCGTGGCCAGGGTAGCGAGGGCGCCGGTCGGACGAGCCGATCTGGACGGCAGCATCCGCGACGAGCTGCAGGCCATGCACGTCCTCCGCGAGGAGCGGGGCCTGATCCACCTGAACACAGCGGTCTTCCTGGAGGAGGATATCCGCCGGGTCAACGCCGCAGCGCAGGAGATCGGTGCCGAACTGGCCGCCCTCGTTGCTGAAGCCGCCGCCGAGATGCGGGACGAGCCGCCCGTTGTGACGAACTTTCTCGTAGGGATCATCGGCATCGGGCAGAGCCTCGGGCAGCTCCTCCGGCGTGAGGGGATCGCCGTCGACTGGGCCGGCTACGGGGGCAAATACGCGCGCAGCAAGGTGGACTTCAACGAGGTCTGTGCCGCCTACGATGCACTTGGGCCGGACCTGCAGAACAAGGGTGTGCACAGGGGTAGCCGGTACACCGCCGTCTTCATCGGGCCCGGGGGGGTCAGCTATCTCCTCCGGCCCCCGGCCGCCGGCACCTCGCCCGCCGAACCGGGGTATACCAGGCAGCTGAACGCCTTTCTGACCGATGCCTTCGCTGAGTTGATCAGCGGCAAGGCCGAGCACCCGGCCCTCTGGTCGGCGGCTGAACAGGTCGGCCTGGTCCGGGACGGGCGGCCGGAGGCCGACGTGCTGACACAGGCGCAACTGGCCAGGTGCATGCCCATCGTCCACCAGGTCGGCGAGATCACCCGTGGCTACTTTATGAGCCGGCTTGGGGCGCTGCAGGACCTGCTCCGCTCGACAGCGAGCGGCAGACAGGGGGTGCCCCCCGCCTCCATGATGATGCACCTGTGGCGCTACCTGCGAAGAGCGATCGCCGGGCAGATGTATGCCACCGGAATCTTCACCGACCGAGCGCCGGAGACAGGCCTGATCACCATCTTCTACGCCAACGACCTGAGGGATCTCGACGCGCTGTTGCGCTAGCGGTTTACCTGCCGGCCATCCCCACCACAGGCCAGACGGCCTGAAACCCTTCCGTGATGGACGGTGAGACCCAGGCCGCGGCAATCTCCCGCAGCTTTTCCTCCGGGACGGTGCGCGCCCGCTCTGCATTCCGCCTCAGGAGCTCTTCCACCGGTGTCTGCCCGGGCTCCCAGCACGCGATCGCGTAGGCGTTGACGCCGCTGTTCCGGGCCATGCGGACCCAGGGGGACCGGGCGGCCCTGGAGACATTGGTCGCATCGATCAGAACCGCTTCACCCGCCTGGAGCAGGCGCCTTGCCTGCTCCTTTGCTCTTGTCCAGACCACCCCCTCGCCCCGCCGCTGGTAGTTGGCTCCGAAGATCGTCTCCCGCAGGTCGTCGGGGCTGACCGTCTGGCGGGCCCGGCTGTCGGGCAGATCACGAACCCGCACATCTCTGCCACTAGGTTTCACCAAAGCGAACCGCCGATTAGGCCCTTTCCAACAGGGGTCTGCAGGATTATGCTTAGAGTGTTCGGTATCTGCATCGTCTCTGCCGGGCCAGGCAAGACTGGAAATTCAGAGGTGGTTTCTTTTGTCGGTACAGGACTACAATGCCGCCAACTTCATTCAGGACATCATCAACGAAGACCGGGCGGCCGGCCGCTACGGGGGCCGGGTGCACACCAGGTTCCCGCCGGAACCCAACGGCTACCTCCACATCGGTCACGCCAAGGCGATCTGCCTGGACTTCGGCATCGCGGCGGCCAACGGGGGTCTTTGCAACCTGCGCTTCGACGATACCAACCCGACCGCCGAGGACGTCGAGTACGTCGAGTCCATCAAGGAGGATATCCGCTGGCTCGGCTTTGACTGGGGCGACCGGTGCTACTATGCCTCCAGTTACTTTGACCAGCTGTACGAGTGGGCCATCCAGCTGATCAAGGAAGGCAAGGCCTATGTCTGCGACCTGAGCCAGGAGGAGGTGCGCGCCTACCGGGGCACCCTGACCGAGCCGGGGCGGGAGAGCCCCTACCGGAACCGGTCGGTCGAGGAGAACCTGGACCTCTTCCGCCGGATGAAGGAGGGGGAGTTCCCCAACGGCGCCCGGACGCTGCGGGCCAAGATCGATATGGCCTCCGGCAACATGAACATGCGCGACCCGGTCCTCTACCGGATCCTCCATGCCACACACCACCAGACGGGGGACAAGTGGTGCATCTATCCGACCTATGACTACGCCCACCCCCTGTCCGATGCGATTGAGGGGATCACCCACTCCCTCTGCACGCTGGAGTTTGAGGATCACCGGCCGCTCTACAACTGGCTCCTGGAGCAGCTGCGGATCCCCGACGCCCCCAAGCAGATCGAGTTTGCGCGCCTCAATCTGACCCACACGATCACCAGCAAGCGGAATCTTCGCCGGCTGGTGGAGGAGGGGCATGTGAGCGGCTGGGACGATCCGCGCATGCCGACCCTCTCGGGGATGCGGCGGCGGGGCTACACTCCCGAAGCGATCCGCAACTTCATGAACGATGTGGGGGTCGCCAAGACCAACAGCGTGGTCAGCCTGGCCCAACTGGAGCACTTTGTCCGGGAGGACCTGAACCGCAGGGCCCCCCGGATGATGGCGGTGCTCCGGCCGCTGAAGGTCGTGCTGGTCAACTACCCGGATGGCCAGGTTGAGGAGTTTCCCGTGGAGAACAACCCGGAAGATCCGGCTGCGGGCAGCCGCCTCGTCCCGTTCTCCCGCACGCTCTACATCGAGCAGGAGGACTTCATGGAGAACCCGGCGCCCAAGTACTTCCGCCTTGCGCCCGGGCGCGAGGTCCGCCTCAAGGGGGCGTACTTCATCCGGTGCGAAGAGGTGGTGAAGGACCCCCAGACCGGCCAGGTGGTGGAGCTCCGCTGCACCTATGACCCCGAGACCCGGGGGGGCGAGGCCCCCGACGGCCGGAAGGTGAAGAGCACCATCCACTGGGTATCGGCCCAGCACGCCATGGATGCGACGGTGCGGGTCTACGAGAACCTGTTCCTGACCGAGAACCCGAACGAGGGCGGGGACGCCATGGCCAACCTGAACCCGAACTCGCTGGAGGTGCTTACGGGCTGTAAGGTCGAACCCAGCATGGCACAGGCGACACCCGGCACCCGCTACCAGTTCCTGCGTCACGGTTACTTCTGCGTCGACCCGGACTCCAGCCCGGATACCCTGGTCTTCAACCGGACGATCACGCTGAAGGACACCTGGGCCAAAGTCCGTGACCGATAAAGGGGATCGTAATGCAGCGAGGCGCCACACCTGTGGCGCCTTGCTTTATTTGCCCCGACGTGGCCTGCACAGCGCGCACGAAAGCGCCCCAACTGTGCATGCCAATCATTGCTGATTTTTGAAGAGAACGCAGGAAATAATGGCGTAATCTATCTTCCAAAGGTCGTAACTTAATCTAGGTGTACCTTTGGATTTATTTGTTATCCGGGGAACAATCGGAAACATGCAGGAAAACTCAATTGGACGTATAATTTGGTGAACGGGGCACAGATAGAATACACACGGAGGTGGCCCAATTGTCTCGGAAACGGCTTGTTTCGTTTATGAGTCTCTTTGTGATCGCGGCCCTGTTCCTTTCGGCCTGCAGCTCGGGTTCCCAGAAGACCGATCCCCCCAAGCCCCAGGAGAACAACCAGACCCAGGCCCCGGCGGTGAAGAAGCCCGCCAAGGGCGGCGAGTACGTCTACCACGTGCCCTCTGACCCGGACACCTTTGCCTTCTACTGGGCCTCCAGCGCCTACACCACCACGGTGACCGATAAGGTCTTCGGCGGCGGTCTGCTGATGCTGAATGCCCAGACCCTCCAGCCCGAGCCCTGGCTCGCTGAGGCGATGCCCACCGTCGGCGCTGACAACAAGACCTACACCTTCAAGCTCCGCAAGGGCGTGAAGTACCACGACGGCGTCGAGGTGAAGGCCCAGGATATCGCCTTTGCCTACGAGATCCTGATGAGCGACGACTACAAGGGCCGCTCCAAGAGCGCTGTCGCCCAGCTGGAATCGGTCAAGGCGCTGGATGACTACACCGTCGAGTTCAAGACCAAGACCGTCTTCGCTCCGTTCATGTTCAGCGTGCCTTACTATGCCCCCCTGCCCAAGCACATCCTGGGCAACGTGCCTGTGAAGGACATGGCTGCCCACGAGTTCTGGAAGAAGCCGATCGGCGCCGGTCCCTGGAAGTTCGTCGAGTGGAAGCCCGGCGAGCACACCCTGCTGGAGCGGAATGACGATTACTGGGCGAAGGACCGTGAGCTCTACGCCCTGGCCAGCGACAAGGCGAAGAAGGGCGTCGTCGGCCCGTACTTCGACCGGATCCGCATCCGGGTGATCCCCGAGACCAACACCGCCATCGCCGCCCTGGAGGCCGGTGAGCTCTCCTACTACGGCTCGATGGAGCCGGGCAACGTCGACCGGCTGAAGGCGGAGAAGAAGGATGTCCTGGTCGGCTACGACTGGGATCGCATGGGCTATGGCTACCAGACCTTCAACCTGGAGAAGTTCCCGACCGATATCCTGGAGGTCCGCCAGGCCCTCAGCCACGGCCTGAACCGTCAGGCGATCATCCAGGGCGTCATGGACAACAAGGCGAGCCTGCCCGCCGGCTTCGTGCCGCCGATCCACTGGATCTTCAACAAGGACCTGAAGCCCTACAACTACGATCCGAAGAAGGCCGAGGAGCTGATCCAGAAGGCCGGCTTCACCAAGGGCGCCAACGGGTTCTACCAGAAGGACGGCAAGCCCCTGAAGGTCGTCTACTACGCCACCAAGGGCAACCCGATCGTCGAGGGCATCGCCCTGGCCTCCCAGAAGGATTGGCAGGCGATCGGCATCGAGGTACAGCTCGAGATGGTCGACTTCAACACCGTGCTGAAGAACATGCGTGAAGGCGGCTTCAACATCGTCTTCTCCGGCATCGGCTTCTCGGTCGATCCCTACATCTCGTTCAACGCCTTCAACACGAAGTCGATCCTGAAGGACGACAAGGGCGTCAACCAGGGTTCCAACACCTCCCGCTTCAGCAACCCGGAGGTCGATGCGCTGCTCGAGAAGGGCATGACCACCATCGACCTGAACGAGCGGAAGAAGATCTACCAGCAGGCTGAGCAGCTGATCATGGCTGCGGCGCCGGTCAACCCGATCTACGTCAACCTCTGGACGGACTTCATCAAGAAGGACATCAAGGGTGTTGCCGTGGCGAACGGTTACGGTCTGGTCGGTCTCGACCAGTACTACGTCACCGAGCAGTAGTCTGGACCGCACTGGGAAGGGGGCGCCCTGAAACGGGTGCCCCCCGCCCTGTCCAATCCACCGGAGGTGAGCGGTTTGCGCCGCTACATGACCCGCCGCCTGCTCCAGCTCATCCCACTCTTCTTCATCGTGACCCTCATGACGTTCGGCCTGATGCAGATGGCTCCAGGCGGCCCGGAGGATATCTTCCTGGCCGGTGAGGACCCGAACGTCCGCCCGGAGGATATCGCGGCGTTGCGGAAGCAGTGGGGGCTTGATGACCCCATTCATGTTCAGTACTTCAAATGGCTGGGGAATCTGCTGCAGGGTGACCTGGGCCGCTCCTTCTCCACCCAGAGACCGGTGATGGAGGCGATCGCGGGGCGGTGGCTGCCCTCGCTTCAGCTCTCCCTGACGATCACCATCCTGACCTACCTTCTCTCCATCCCAATCGGCATCATTGTGGCCGTTCGGCGGTACTCGATGCTCGATTACGTCGTCTCCGTCTTCTCGTTCCTTGGCTATGCGATGCCCAACTTCTGGGTTGGTGCCATGTTAATCATTTACGTGGCCCTGCCATCCGGCGGCCTGATTCCCACCAGCGGATTCTCTTCGCCGAACATCACGGTGGAGAGCGCCGGTCTGCTGGCGGTGATCCTGGACCGGGCCAAATACATGCTGCTCCCGGTGCTCACCGGTGTCACCGGCGGTATGGCCGGTCTTGTGGCCTACACGCGCAGGTCGATGTTGGACGTGCTCAAGGAGGACTATGTCCGGACCGCTCGGGCGAAGGGCCTTGCGGAAAAGGTGGTCATCTACAAGCACACCCTGCGCAACGCCCTGCTCCCCATCGTCACGATCTCCAGCGGGTTGCTGGGCGTCTTCTTCGCCGGCAACGTGGTGCTGGAGTACGTCTTCGGCTACCCGGGTATCGGCGCCCTCTCGATCAAGGCGGTCAACTCCAAGGACTACCCCATGGTGATGGCCTTCCTGCTGATCGGCTTCTTCGTGGGCAACCTGAGCAGCCTGCTGACCGACTTCGTCTACGTCATTGTCGACCCGCGCATCAAGTACTCGTAGGGTGGAGGTGCATTGGCTCTGAGTGCACAGAAGGCCTCTTCTCAACAGCTCATCGAGCACGGCATGGCCGCCCGCGAGGAAAGCCAGTTCCGCATCTTTGCCCGCCGGTTTGCCAGGAACAAGACCGCTCTCGTGGGGCTCGCCATCCTGGTTGTGCTGGTGACCGTGGCGATTCTGGCTCCCGTGATCGCCCACGAGCCCTGGAACCACCTGGATCTGCTCAACAAGAACAAGCCCCCCTCACCGGAGCACTGGCTCGGCACGGACCAATATGGCCGTGATGTCTTCAGCCGTCTGGTCTGGGGCTCCCGGATCTCCCTCTCGGTCGGCTTCGTGGCCGCCACCGTCTCGATTCTGATCGGCGCCGCCTATGGCGCCCTGGCGGGTTACCGGGCCGGTTCCTGGCTCGACGTCACCCTGATGCGCATCGCCGAGGCGATCGACTCGATTCCGCTCCTGATCCTGCTGATCGTGGTCTCCTCGGTGGTCAGCCGCTCCGTCTACACGGTGATGCTGGTCATCGGCTTCACCTCCTGGCCCAGTGCGGCCAGGCTGGTGCGCGGCCAGTTCCTCTCCCTGCGGGAGCGTGACTATGTGCAGGCCGCTCAGGCGATGGGCGCCACGGACGGTCGGATCATCTTCAAACACATCATGCCGCAGGTGATCGCCCTGCTGCTGGTGAGCGCCAGCTTCCGCATTGCCGGCGCCATCATCTTCGAGTCCACCCTGAACTTCCTGGGCTTCGGTGCGCCGCCGCCCTACCCCACCTGGGGTGAGATGCTGGCCACCGGCCGCGCCGTGCTACGGAATGCGCCCTGGGTAACGGCCTACCCGGGTATCCTCATTACGATTACGGTGTTGGCCTTCCGCTTCGTGGGCGATGGCGCCAGCGAAGCCTGGGACCCCAAGGAGCAGCGGTAGAATCGGAAGAGTCGGCACCGTCGGGGTCTCCGGCGGTGCCGTAGCATACGGGTGTGCTGGGGCCCCCTTCCGTGCTCAGGCGCGGAGGGGGGTTTCCGTCTTCGGGCCGCATCGGCGCTTGACGCCTGGGGGAAACTTTGTTATGATCCATGTACACTTACTTTTTGTTAGTTTGATGGGGCGATGACTTCCCCTGGGGTGTGCGAGCTGGGGCGGAGGCCTTGCCACCAGGTCCGAAGCGGTTATGGAGGTGGTCTCATGGGCCCGTTCAGCACACAGGGGTTTCACCATATCACCATGGTCAGCCGGGATGCCCAGCGCACCCTGATCTTCTACCGGGACGTGCTGGGGCTTGGGCTGGTGAAGCAGACGGTCAACTATGATGACCCGGGGAGCTACCATCTCTACTTTGGCGATGAGCTGGGGCGTCCGGGAACGATCCTGACCTTCTTTGAATGGCCGCAGGCCCGAAGGGGGCGCTGGGGCATCGGCGGGATCCACCACCTTGCCCTGGGGGTGGCCACGCCGGAGGCGCAGCTCAAGTGGAAGCGCTGGCTCAACGGCAAGGGGGTGCCGGTCTCCGGCCCCTACAACCGCGGCTACTTCCGCTCGATCTACTTCCAGGACCCCGACGGCCAGATCCTGGAGATCGCCACAGAGGGGCCCGGCTTCGCCATTGATGAGCCGGTGGAGGCGCTGGGGCAGAAGCTGATCATCCCCCCGGCCCGGCAGCTGCGTGGGAGCCGGGATGAGGCGGAGATTCAGCGCCTCACCCACCCGGAGCCGGTGGAGCGAATCACCCCGGACATGGCCCTGCAGGGGATTCATCACATCACGGGGATCACCGACGATGTGGAGCGGGCCAACCAGTTTTACGGGGAGGCGCTGGGGCTCCGGCTGATCAAGAAGAGCGTCAACCAGGATGATCCGGAGACGCTGCACTATTTCTGGGGGAGTTACGACGGCAAGGAGATCAAGCCGCACAGCGACCTGACGCTCTTCGGCTGGCCCAACGCCGCCCATCCGGCGCAGGGCGGGGCCGGGCAGACCCACCACATCGCCTTCCGGGCGAGGGATGCCGAGGAGCAGCTGGCCTGGCGGGAGCACCTGCTCTCCATGGGGCTTCAGGTCTCGCCGGTCATGGACCGCACCTACTTCAGGAGCATCTACTTCCGGGCACCCGACGGCCTGCTGCTGGAGATTGCCACCGACGGCCCGGGCTTCGCCGTCGACGAGGAACCGGGCCGGCTGGGGCAGCAGTTGAAGCTGCCCGCCTGGCTGGAGGGTCACCGCGGCGAGATTGAGGCGCGGCTGAAGCCGCTGCGTTAGGAGGACGGGCCAATGCTCCAGTACGAGATCGGGCTGCCACGCCAGGTGCAAGACGGGGCGCCGGTCGTGGTGCTGCTCCACGGCCGGGGCAGCCACATGGGAGACCTGATGGGCCTCCGGCCCTACCTGCCGGAGGAGATGATCCTGGTGGCTCCCCAGGCCCCCTTCCCGGGCCAGCCCTGGGGGTATGGGCCGGGATGGGCATGGTACCGGTTCCTTGGCCGCAACCGCCCCGAGCCGGAGAGCTTTGCCGCCGGCCAGGAGGCCCTGGAGGAGTTCCTGCGGGAGCTGCCGGGGCGGCTCCCGGTCCAGCCGGGCCCGCTGGCGCTGGGCGGGTTCTCCCAGGGCGGGACCATGAGCCTGGCCTACGCCCTGCGCAACCCCGGGAGGGTGGCCCACTGCATCAACCTGAGCGGCTTCCTGGCCGACCACCCGTCGGTCCGGCTCTCTGCCGAGACGGTGAGGGGGACCCGCTTTTTCTGGGGGCACGGCACGGCGGATCCGGCGATCCCCTTCGACCTGGCGGTCGAGGGGCGGGCCCAACTCCGGTCGGCCGGTGCCGATCTGACCGAGGGGACCTACCGCATGGGCCACTCCATCAGCACGGAGGAGATTCAGGACCTGGTGCGGTGGCTCACAGCGCCGCTGTAACGAGAGACCCCCGCTGCCTGAGCGCAGCGGGGGTTCTCGCGGTCATTGGGCGCCCGCCACCTGGTCGATGATCAGCCGCATCTGCCGGACCCGGTCAGCCGAGACACGGGCGGTGTGCAACTGGGGTTCACGCACGGCCGAGGCGGTGTGGAGGGCGGTGGCCCCGGTCTCCCGCAGGATGTGGGCGGCGTTGGCGAGGGTGACGCCGCCCCCGACCATCACCTCAATCCGGCCGAAGTCATGGCGGACCAGCCGCCGGAGCCCCGCAGCCGCATCCGCCGGGTTCTCACGTCCGCCGCTGGTCAGAACCCGCTCGATCCGCGGCAGCCCGGCGAGCTGGTCCAGCGCCCCGACGGGGTCCCTCAGCGCCTCGAAGGCGCGGTGGAAGGTTGCTGGGAGCTGCCCGGCCTCCAGGATGCGCATCAGGGCCTCTTGATCGATACTGCCGTCGGGATTGAGCGCTCCCACCACCAGCCCGTCGGCGCCCAGCTCCCGGGCCACGCGGGCGTCGGTGACCATGGCATCGACCTCGGCGGGTGTGAACTGAAACGGGCCGCCTCGGGGGCGGATCATGACGTAGATCGGCAGCCGCGTGGCACGGCGGATCGCGGCGATCACCCCGGCGCTGGGGGTGACGCCCCCCTCGGTCAGGTTCGCGACCACCTCCAGCCGGTCGGCGCCCCCCTCCTCGGCGGCTGCGGCGTCATTCACGGTGACCGCAATCACTTCGAGCGTCACGCTCATCGGGCGGGTTCCCTCCCCTCATGTCGTAGAGAGTTCTCCTATCTGGCCTAGGGGAACCTCCCTAGGGAGGCCCCGAGCCGCAAAAGAAAGTTAGGGGACATGGCAGATGGCCCTTTCCGCCGGATTCGGTATCCTTGCCTCAGTGGCACGGCCACAGAGGAAGGGAGGCAGGCAATCATGACCACCGATGCCCGGATGCTGGCCCTGGCGGCCCAGGGGAACCCCGAAGCCTTTACAGCGCTATATGAGGCCTACGAACGGATGGTCTTCCGCATCGCGCTGCGGTTTGTCGGCAACAAGGACGACGCCATGGATGTGGCCCAGGATGTCTGGGTGAAGGTCTACGGCAACCTGGGCGGTTTTGAGAGCCGGAGCCGCTTCTCCACCTGGCTGTATCAGGTGACACGGAACCGGGCGATCGATCTGCTCCGGCGGCGGCGGAAGCGGGCGGAGGCGCTGATCCGCTGGGTCTCCCAGACCCCGGACCCGGTCACCGCGCCGGAGTTGGTGGAGCAGGATTCGGGCCTGCTTGTCACCGACCTGCTCTCCCGCCTGCCCGACAGGTACCGGCAGGTCTTCGTTCACTGCCACCTGGAGGGGCGCAGCCTGGCCGACGTGGCCGCGAGCATGGGCGTCTCAATCGGCACCGTCAAGTCTCGCCTGCACCGCGCCCGCCTGCGGATGCGGGAGGAGGTAGACCGGCTGGGCGTGGCGGTCTAGGGGGGGCCTGCCATGAACAGACCCCTCCGCATAGCCGCCATCGCACACCCTGCGCTGGGGCCGGGGGCCGATCCCCACCAGGTACTGACCGGCTATGAGCCTCTGATCCGGTGGGCGGCGGGCAGGGGGGCCCAGCTGGCGCTCCTGCCGGCCGACC